>NZ_JBSRZE010000006.1:0-241918 GCF_054057355.1 Sphingomonas sp. UYAg733 | reverse complement strand
GGCGACATCGCCGCCGCGCCGGGGTGGGTGGCCACCCACCCCGGCGCTCAGTCGCTTCCAGCAGAAACGAGCCGTGCTCGTCTAGATACAAGGGGGTTCTTCCCAAGCGGAACATTGCTTGGCCCACCCCCTCCACCAGCTGCGTTGGTTCCCCCTCCCCGACACGGGGAGGATTTATTCGCCTAGCGTGGTGCGCTGCGATAAGCGCGGATGCAAGAACGTGCATGACGCGCGCCCTCCCGGGGCCTACTTGACGACCGGCAGCACCACCTTCGACCCAGCGCAAACGCTCTGCGTCGCCTTGACGAAATCGCCTGGCTTGGCGCGCGCGATGTTGGGCACGAAACTCTGCGGGTTGCGGTCGATCACCGGAAACCAGCTCGACTGGACCTGCACCATCAGCCGGTGCCCTTTGAGGAAGACATGGTCGTGGTCCTTGAGCGGCACGTCCCACGCCATCACCTTGCCCGGCACGAGCGGTTTCGGGTCGATGCCGCTGGCGAGGAACCGGCCGCGCCGTACCTCCATCGCGATCGGCAATTGATAACCGCCCAGTTGCTGTGTGTAGCCGCCCAGCGGCGCGCTATTGTCGAACGGCGCATAATCGTCCGGCAGCACATCGATCAGCTTGACCACGAAATCGCTGTCGGTGCCGGTAGTCGCGGCCATCAGCTGGGCGACGATATTGCCGGTCACCGTGAGATTCTCAGGCAACGGCGCGCTGACATAACTCAGCACATCGGGCCGATGATCGACGAAGCGCTGGTCCTCCGCTTCCCACCAGCGCCATTCGGGGCGCGGATAGGTTTTCGAGATCGGGCGCGGACGGAACGGCACCGGATTGGCCGGGTCGGAGAGATAATCGCGGCACGCTTCCCCGGCGACCGGCGCGGTGAAGGACAGCGACCCGTCGGCATGGAGATAAAGGTCGGTCGCCGTGGCTTCGGCCGGCGGCCAGCTCCTATATTCTTTCCAGGCGTTCGATCCCGACTGGAAACTCTTCATTTCGAAATCCGGCCGCTGCCCTTTGCCGTGCAGCCAATAAGCGAAGAACGGCGCCTGGATCGTGTCGCGGAAATCCTTGCCGCTGTCGCCGCCAAGCGGCACGCGGCCGATCATCGACGTATTACCCTGCCACCCGCCATGCGCCCAGGGACCGGCGACCATCTGGCTGAGATGGTCGGGGTCGTTCTGTTTCTGCCGTGCATAGATTTGCCACGACCCCCATGGATCCTCCTGGTCCCAATAACCCGCGACGTTGAGCGTCGGCACGACCGTCTTGCCGAGCGAATCGGTCCAGCGCTGGTCGGTGTAGAAACTGTCGTGATTGGGGTGGTCGAGCAGTGCGGTGAACATCGGCGAGCGCCCCTTGAACTGCGCCTTGTCGATGCCCTCGGCGGTGCCCATGCGTAGGAACCAGTCATAGGTGTCGAGCGTGTCATATTCCGGGCCGACATCGTTGGTCTTGCTCAACTGGAGCGACCCGACCCAGTCGGTCGCGTAGCTCAGCCGGAGCGCACCATTGCGATGCAGATCGTCATTCTGCCAATAATCGATCCACGCCGCCTGTGGGCTCACCGCCTTCAGTGCGGGATGCGGCTTGGCCAGCGCGATCGCCGCGGCGAAACCCGGATAGGACACGCCCCACATGCCCACCTTGCCGTTGTTGGGCTTCACATTCTTCACCAGCCAGTCGACCGTGTCATAGGCATCGGTCGCTTCATCGACCGCCTTCGCACCTTTCTTGAGCGCGGTGGACAGGGTGAACACGCCATCCGATTTGAAGCGCCCGCGCATCGACTGGAAGACGAAGATATAACCGTCCTGCGCCATTGTCTGGAAAGACCCCGGTATGGCGGGAAGCGCGGCGTCGGGAACACCATAGGGCGTGCGCTGAAGCAGGATCGGCAGCGGCCCCTTGGCGTCGCGCAAGCGCAGGATCACGGTCTGCAGCTTCGCTCCGTCGCGCATCGGGATCATCACCTCCTCGAAGGTGAAGGGTGATTGGACCGCAGCCGTCGCGGCGGCCTGGGGGCGGGCCACGGCGAGAGGCGCAGCAATGGCGGCCGATACCGCCGCGATCGAAAGGAAGCCGCGAATTCGCATATGCATCACCCCAGATGTGAGCGGTGACTAAAGGCGCGCGGCTATTCCCTGTCAATTGAGCGGATCAACCATCGGCATCAGATGCGGTGTTCGCCCTTCACCCAGCGCACCGTGCCGGAACTGGCGCGCATCACCACGCTCTCGGTGGTCATCTTGCCGCCCTTGCGCTTGACCCCGGCGAGCAGCGACCCGTCGGTCACGCCGGTCGCGGCAAAGATGCAATCGCCCTTGGCCAACTCGGTCAGGTCATATTGCTTGTCGAGATCGGTCACGCCCCATTTCGCGGCGCGGGCACGCTCGTCGTCGTTGCGGAAGATCAACCGGCCCTTGAACTGACCGCCGACACAGCGCAGCGCCGCCGCCGCAAGCACACCCTCCGGCGCGCCGCCCGACCCCATATAGATGTCGATCGTGGTGTCGGGGTTGGTCGTCGCGATCACGCCCGCCACATCGCCGTCACCGATCAGCATGATGCCGACGCCGAGTCCGCGCAATTCGGCGATGAGCTTTTCATGGCGTGGCCGATCGAGCACGCAGGCAATGATCTGCGACGGATCGACGCCCTTGGCCGCGGCAACCGCCTTGATGTTCTCGGTCGGGCTGCGGTCGAGATCGATGATGCCGTCGGGATAGCCGGGGCCGACCGCGATCTTTTCCATATAGACGTCGGGCGCGTTGAGCAGCCCGCCCTCTTCCGCGATCGCCAGCACGGCGAGCGAATTGGGTCCGGCGGTGGCGCAGATCGTCGTGCCCTCAAGCGGGTCGAGCGCGATGTCGATCTTCGGCCCCTTGCCGATCGCCGACCCGACCTTTTCGCCGATGTAGAGCATCGGCGCCTCGTCACGTTCGCCTTCGCCGATCACCACGGTGCCGTCCATGTACAATTCGTTGAGCGCGGCGCGCATCGCCTCGACCGCGGCGGCATCGGCGGCTTTCTCGTCACCCCGCCCGACCAGCGTCGAAGCGGCGACCGCGGCCGCTTCGGTCACGCGAACCATTTCGAGCACGAGGACGCGGTCGAGGACCTTGCTGGCGGTGGTAGTCATGGAAATTCCCTCTAGAATCTTTGACCGCGCGGATAGGCGGCGCATGTTGCAATGTCGAGACAGGAGCGGTGGTCCTGCCTCAGCGCGATCGGCGCGCGCCCTTAGCCCGACCATCCTTTGCCCGAACATTCTTGGGTGGCGCGATCTCGAACAGATAGGGCCATTCCTTTCCGGTCACGAACAAGCGACGGCGCGCCTCGTCCCACGCAATGCCATTGGCGACCTGGTTCTGGCCGAACGCGCCGGCACGTTCGTGCAATGCCGAAAGGTCGATCCAACCGATGACATGGCCGCTTTTCGGGTCGATCCGCGCGATGCGGTCGGTGAGCCAGACATTGGCGAGAATCTCTCCCTCGACATATTCGAGCTCGTTAAGTTGCTCGATTGGCAGGCCGTTCGCGGTGACGCGCAGTGTGCGCCGCTGGCGAAAATTGCGCGGATCGAGAAAGCGCAGCGTCGATGTGCCGTCGGACATGATCAGGCTCGCGCCGTCCCCCGATCCCTCCGACGTCAGCGCCCATCCCTCACCTGGATAACGGAAGCTGCCGAGCTTCTTGAAACCGTTGATCGACCAGCGAAAGCCGATGCCGTTCTTCCAGGTCAGGCTGATGATCTGGCCGCCCCATGGGGCGATGCCTTCGCCGAACAAAGGTGGTTCCACCGCGACGCTCGACTGGACCTTGCCGCTGTCGAGTGCGACCTTGCGGATGCCCGAGCGCCCGACCTCGCCAGTGCTCTCATAGAGCACGCCGTCGAGATAGAAGAGGCCCTCGGTATAAGCGCGCGGGTCGTGCGGATAACTCCGCACCAGCCTTGCCGCCTCGACCGGCGCCTGTTGCGCCACGGCGGGGCCGGACGCGAGAAGTACCAGGGCGAGGAGCAGCGCGCGCATCAGTCGCGCAGCAATTCGTTGATGCTGGTCTTGGACCGCGTCTGCGCATCGACGCGCTTGACGATGACTGCGCAATACAGGCCGGGCTTGTCGCCGCCACCGCCGGTCGAACCCGGCACGACCACCGCATAGGGCGGCACTTCGCCGCGGAACACTTCGCCGGTCGCGCGGTCGATGATCTTGGTCGAGGCGCCGAGATAGACGCCCATCGACAGCACCGCGCCCTCACCCACGCGCACGCCCTCGGCGACTTCGGCGCGCGCGCCGACGAATGCGCCGTCGCCGATGATCACCGGATCGGCCTGAAGCGGCTCGAGCACCCCGCCAATGCCGGCGCCGCCCGAAACATGCACGCCCTTGCCGATCTGCGCGCAGCTGCCGACCGTCGCCCAGGCGTCGATCATCGACCCTTCGCCGACATAAGCGCCGATATTGACGAAGCTCGGCAACAACACCGCGCCCTTGCCGACGAACGCGCCGCGCCGGACGATCGCGCCCTGCACCGCGCGGAAACCGGCGTTGCGGAATTCGGCTTCGCCCCAGCCGCTGAACTTGGACGGCACCTTGTCCCACCAATTGCCGTCGGCCGGGCCATTCGACATCAGCACGTTATCGTTGAGGCGGAACGACAGCAGCACCGCTTTCTTGAGCCATTGGTTGACCCGCCAGCCACCCGCGCCATCGGGCTCGGCGACGCGCGCGGAGCCGGCATCGAGCATCGCCAGCGCTTCCTCGACCGCCTTGGGTACCGCGCCGACCGTGGTGAAGCCGAGATTGTCGCGATCGTCCCAGCCGGCCTCGATCACGGATTGCAGATGGTCGGTCATTGGGCCTCCAGAACGGCTTGCAGCCAGTGCGTGATGTCGTGGGTGGTGAAATCAATATAGCTGCGATCGGTGTCGATGGTCTGCTCCGATCCGTTATCGACCCATACCGTGGTCATGCCGATCGCCTTGGCCGGCGCGAGGTTGCGCGCCATGTCCTCGACGAACAGGGACTGCCTCGGATCAAGGTCGAATGCCGCGCACAGCCCGGCATAAGCGGAAGCCTGCGGCTTCGGCGCGAGGTCCATCGCGTGGATGTCGTGGATCGCCTCGAATGTCTCGCCCAGGCCGAGCCGGCCGAGCACCTTCGACGCATAAGGCGTATCGGCGTTGGTGAAGACCAGCTTGCGTCCCGGCAGCTTCGCGATCGCGGCGGCGAGCGGCGCGTTTTCCTCCAGCACATCCATCTCGATGTCATGGACGAAATCGAGGAATTCGTGCGGATCGACGCCATGTTCGGCCATCATCCCCGCAAGCGTGGTCCCGTGACCGTGGAAATAACCCTTCTGGATGCGCCGTGCCTCGACCAGATCGACGCCGAGACGCTGCGCGATATAGGCGCCCATCTTCACATCGATCCGGTCGAACAGCTTCGCGCTCGCCGGATAGAGCGTGTTGTCGAGATCGAAGATCCAGGTGAGGATATGGGAAAGGCGTGGGTCCATATGCGGAGGGGCTCTAGGCTGGCGACTGGCATGGGGCAAGGCGGCGCGCCGCTCGCTTGATGCGGCTGCCAAAGAATGTGCGTCCCCGGCGAAGACCTGGACCCAGTCCGGACACAGACGGTAACTGCTGCGGCGACCCACCACTTCTGCCTCCGCCGGGGACGCATCGTCGATTGAAAGCGATCACCAAACAAGTTCGGCATGCCGAAGAATTTCTAATCTGGCGAACCGCCCGCCCACTTCCCATCTCCGACCCATGACAGCCTATTCCCTGCTCGATCTCGTACCCGTCGTCGAAGGCGGCACCGTGTCCCAGGCGCTCGCCAACGCCGCCGATCTCGCACAGCATGCCGAAAAGCTCGGCTTCAGCCGTTACTGGACGGCCGAGCATCACGGCATGACCGGCATCGCCAGCGCCGCGACGTCGGTGGTGATCGGGCATGTCGCCGCGGCGACCAGCACGATCCGCGTCGGCGCCGGCGGGATCATGCTGCCCAATCATGCGCCGTTGGTGATCGCCGAACAGTTCGGCACGCTCGATGCGTTGTTTCCCGGACGGATCGACCTCGGCCTCGGCCGCGCTCCCGGATCGGACCAGAAGGTCGCGCGCGCGATGCGGCGCACGCTGGAGACCGACTCCAACGCCTTCCCGCAGGACGTGCTCGAACTGCAAAGCTATTTCGCCGATGATGGAAAGACCGGGATCAGCGCGACGCCGGGCGCCGGCGCGAAAGTCGATCTGTGGATTCTCGGATCGAGCACGTTCGGTGCGCAGCTCGCTGCCGCACTCGGCCTGCCCTATGCCTTCGCGTCGCACTTCGCGCCCGACGCGCTGGATGCGGCGATCGCCATTTATCGCCGCGATTTCCGCCCTTCGGCGGCATTGGCGAAACCGCACGTCATGGCCGGCTTCAACATCTTCGCGGCGGACAGCGACGAAGAGGCCGAACTGCTCGCCAGTTCGCAGCAACAGGCCTTTGTTGCGCTGCGCACCGGCAATCCGGGCAAGATGAAGCCACCGCTCGCAGGCTATCGCCAGTCGCTTGGGGCGCAAGGCGCGGCGATCCTCGATCACGTGCTGCAATGTTCGGCGGTAGGCAGCCCCGCCACGGTCGCGCGCGGCATCGCCGCGTTCGTCGAGCGCACCGGCGTCGACGAGATCATGGTGGCAAGCTCGATCTACGATCACGGCGCGCGCAAACGCAGCCTGGAGATCACCGCCAAGGTGATGCGCGAACTGAAAGTCGCGGCCTAATCCTCCCCGGCACGGGGAGGGGGACCGCGAGCGAAGCGATTGGTGGAGGGGGCGTGCCAAGCAGCGTAACGTGTGCGGCACGCCCCCTCCACCATTTGCTGAAGGAGCAAATGGTCCCCCTCCCCGGAACGGGGAGGAGCTAGTTCGCCGCGGGCAACCTCAGCCTGACCAGCAGGCCGCCGAGATCCTCGCTCTCTTCCAGCGACACTGTACCCTCGTAAATCTCCGCCACGTCGCGCACGATCGCCATGCCGAGGCCAGTGCCCGGCTTGCCCGAATCGAGCCGCACACCGCGATCGAAGATGCGGACGCGCTGCTCCTCCGGGATGCCCAAGCCGTCATCCTCGATCAGGAATTCGACAAAGCCCGAATGCTGGCCGACCGTCACGAACACGCTGCCGCCACCATATTTGGCGGCGTTCTCGATCAGATTGCCGAGCATCTCGTCGAGATCCTGGCGCTCGACATGGACTTGCAGCGTCTTCGGGCCGGCGATGTCGATGCGGACATGGCGATAGAGCCGGGCCACCGCGCGTTCGACCGATTCGAGGCTCGGCCAGACATCGGCGCGGCTGTGCGCCGAGCCGCGCCGGCCGACCGCGCGCGCACGGGCGAGATGATGGTCGACCTGGCGCCGCATCGTCCGGGCCTCGCGCACCACGGTCTCGCCGAGATCGTCGGCCTGCGCCGTCGCGGCGTTCATGATCACCGTCAGCGGCGTCTTCAATGCATGGGCAAGGTTGCCGGCATGGCGGCGCGCTTCCTCGGCCTGGCGTTCGTTATGCGCGATCAGACCGTTCAGTTCCTCGACCATCGGCGCGACCTCGATCGGCATCGCGCGCTCGATCTGGCGCGATTTGCCGGCACGCATCCGCGCAATCTCCTCGCGCACCTTACGCAGCGGCCATAGCCCGTAAAAGGTCTGAAGCGCGGCCATCACCAGCAAGCCGACGCCAAGCAGCACGAAGCTGCGCACCAGTGTCCGCCGCAGCGCACTGATCTGTGCGTCAAGCCCTTCGCGGGTCTGTGCGACCTGGAAACGCCAGCGGATCGGCGATCCCGGCAGCGTCACATCGCGTTCGAGGATGCGCAGTTTTTGGCCGTTGAGCTGAATGCTATCGTAGCTATGGATCCCGAGATCGGTGTGCTGCGAGCCGAAGGCAAGACGACCATCCCAGAGCGACTGCGATGCGAAATCCTCGCGCCCTTTGGTGCTGACCTGCCAGTAGAGTCCCGAATAGGGTTCGAGAAAACGCTGATCGGCTGGTTCGCGGTTGAACACCACCTCGCCGTCTGGATCGATCTCGGCCGTAACGATCAGCGCAGTCAGCACATATCCCAGCTGGTCGTCGAAATTGCGCGTGATCGCGGAGGACAGCACACGATCGAGCGCAAAGCCGCCGCCGGTGAGCAGCAGCAGGATCCACACCGCGGCGATCAGGATCATCCTCCGGCTGAGCGAACCGGTGGTGCGGACATAACCGCGCCCGAGCGGGGTTTCGGATTCCTCGGCAACGACAGCCGGGATTTTGGGCGTTTCCGCCACCAATTCCGTCATCCCCGCGAAAGCGGGGATCCCGCTCCCTTTCGAACGTCCAACAGAAGCGGGACCCCCGCTTTCGCGGGGGTGACGGAATGGTTACGCATCGGGATCTTCGAGGCTGTAACCCAGGCCCCGGATCGTGGTGATCACATCCTGGCCGAGCTTCTTGCGGATGCGCGTCACGAACACTTCGATGGTGTTCGAATCACGGTCGAAATCCTGGTCGTAGATATGTTCGATCAGCTCGGTCCGGCTGACCACCTTGCCCTTGTGATGGAGCAGATAGCTGAGCAATTTATATTCCTGCGCGGTCAGCTTGACCGGCTCGCCGGCCAGCGTGACCTTGCCCGAGCGCGTATCGAGCCGAACATCGCCCGCATTCAGTTCCGACGAGGCATTGCCCGATGCACGGCGGATCAGCGCGCGGAGGCGAGCAATCAGTTCCTCCGACTGGAACGGCTTGGCGACATAATCATCGGCACCGGCGTCGAGCCCGGCGACCTTGTCCGACCAGCTGTCGCGCGCCGTCAGCACCAGCACCGGCGCGGTGCGGCCTTCCTTGCGCCAGCGATCGAGCACGGTCAGCCCGTCGATCTCGGGCAGGCCGAGATCAAGCACGATCGCGTCGTAATTCTCGGTCGAACCCATGAAGTGCCCCTCCTCGCCATCGGTGGCGAGGTCGATCGCATAGCCTGCGCCTTCCAGCGTGTTCTTGAGCTGCTGGCCGAGATTGGGTTCGTCTTCGACGATCAGGACGCGCATTATTTTTCCCCTCCAGCCACCAAAAGGCGGATCATTTACCGGTACGGCCCATGACGCGGCCCGACTGGCCATCGACTTCGACCCAGATGACAGTCCCATCGCGCAGGAATTTCAGCGTGTAAATGCCGCTGAGCGAATCGAGCTCGACACCGAGATATTGCGCACCGCGCATCTGCGGCACGACGCGTCGCTCGATCTCGTGCAGCGGCAGCAATCTGCCCTTCCTGACCTGATCGAACGCCTCGGCCTGATCGCCACGGCGTTGCGCGGGATCGGCGACGGCCGGGCCGCCGGCGGCAAACATGCACAAAGCAAGTGATACGAACATCTTCATCTGCCTCGCATAGGGAGACGGGCTTGAACAGCCTGTGAATGCGGCCGTTATCGTTGCGACAGGCAAGCCCGACTTGCCCGCCACCGGCGTCCTCCCTACAGCCCCCTGCAAATGACCGTTCGTGCCGGCACTTCAGGGCACACGGCGAAAATTCCAGGACATCCATGGCAGCCCCAATTCTCGCATTCGAAAATCTCGGCATCATTCAGGGATCGGGGTGGCTGTTCCGCGGCCTCGACGTGCATATCCAGCCGCGTGATCGGCTTGCGCTGATCGGACGCAACGGCGCGGGCAAGACCACCTTGCTGAAACTGATCGCCGGCGCGATCGAAGCCGATGAAGGCCGGCGCACGATTCAGCCGGGCACGCGTGTCATCCTGCTCGAACAGGAACCGGATCTGCGCGCCCATGCGACATTGCTCGATTATGTCCTGCACGGCGAGGGCGAACGCGAGGGGGCGCCCCTGCCCTATGAGGCGGACGCGATCGCCGATCAGCTCGGCATCGACCTGTCGCGCGACGCGGCGAGCGCGAGCGGCGGGGAACGGCGGCGCGCGGCGATCGTGCGTGCGCTGGCGCTCAACCCCGATGTGCTGCTGCTCGACGAGCCGACCAACCATCTCGACATCGCGGCGATCGACTGGCTCGAGGATTGGCTGAGCCGTTACCGCGGCGCGTTCATCGCGATCAGCCATGATCGAACCTTCCTGACCCGCCTGACCAAGCAGACCTTGTGGCTCGATCGCGGCTCGGTGCGCCGCGCGGAAATCGGTTTCGGCGGGTTCGAGGCATGGACCGAACAAGTCTATGCCGAGGAAGCGCGCAATGCCGAAAAGCTCGACGCGCGATTGAAGCTGGAGGAGCATTGGCTGCTGCGCGGCGTCACCGGGCGGCGCAAGCGCAACCAGGGCCGGCTGACCAAGCTGCACGAGATGCGTGCCACGCGCGCGGCGATGATGGGCCCGCCGGGCACCGCCAATCTGTCGATCGGCACCGACGATGCGCGCACCAAGATGGTGATCGACGTCAAGGCGGTATCGAAATCCTTCGGGGACCGCCCGATCATCAAGGATCTGACCTTGCGCGTCATGCGCGGTGACCGGATCGGCATCGTCGGTGCGAACGGCGCGGGCAAGACCACGTTGCTCAAGCTGCTGACCGGCGAACTGGCACCCGATTCGGGGCATATCCGCCTCGCCAAGACGCTCGACCGCATCGTCATCGACCAGCAGCGCAGCCTGATGGCGCCGGAAAAGACGGTGCGCGAAGTGCTCGCCGATGGCGGCGACTGGATCGAGGTTCAGGGCATCAAGAAGCACATCATCGGTTATCTGAAGGAGTTCCTGTTCGAACCCGGCCTGGTCGATGCGCAGATCGGCACGCTGTCGGGTGGCGAACGATCGCGGCTACTGCTCGCACGCGAATTCGCCCGGCCGTCGAACCTGCTGGTACTGGATGAGCCGACCAACGATCTCGACTTGGAAACGCTCGACCTGCTGCAGGAAGTGATCGGCGATTATGACGGCACCGTGCTGATCGTCAGCCATGATCGCGATTTCCTCGACCGTACGGTGACGATCACGCTCGGGCTCGACGGGTCGGGCACGGTCGATGTCGTCGCGGGCGGATATGAGGATTGGGAAAAGCGTCGCCGCCTGCGCGTCAGCGGCGGCAAGCGGCCCAACCCGCGCAAGGTCGAACCGACCGCGCCGCCTGCGCCAAAGGTCAAGCTGACGTACAAGGACCAGCGCGACTACGATATCCTGCCCAAGCGGATCGAGGAGATCGAGGCCGCGATCAAGCGCGACGAGGCGACGCTCGCCGACCCCGCGCTCTATTCGCGCGATCTTCCGAAATTCGAACTGCTGACCAGAGTGATCGACAAAGCGCGCGCGGAAAAGGAAGCGGCGGAGCTCCGCTGGCTCGAACTCGCCGAGCAGGTCGAGGGGCTGCGCTAACCTGGACCGCCGCCGTGGCGCACTAAGCGCTCAACTCCAGCGTCACGCGCGTGCCGGTGCGATCGCTATCGGTCCTGATCGCACCACCGGCCTGCCGCGCGAACGCTTCGATCAGGCGGCCGCCCAGGCCGTTGTCGCGACCGGTAACAACCGGCGCCTCGGGCAGGCCGACACCGTCGTCGGACACGCTGACGATCCAGCCACCACCGCTGCCATTGCGGAACGTCACCAGGATCGCGCCGATATCGCGGCCGGGAAAGGCATGCTTGGCGGCGTTGGTGACGAGTTCGTTGACGACCAGTCCGATCGACACCGCGCGGTCGCGCGGCACCGATGCTTCGTCGGTGTCGCAGGACAGCGTGATGCCGCCGCGCAGGAACAATGCCTCCGACAGCGCCGTGCACAGGTCGCCCAGATAATCGCGCATCTCGACCATGCCCGGCTGGTCGCCACCGCGATAGAGATGACGATGCGCGCGCGCGATGCTGTCGATGCGCATCTGCGCCACGCCAAGCGCTTCCGCCGTCGCCGGGTCGGACGCGCGGCGTTTCTGCATGTCGAGCAGGCCCGCGACGATCGCGAAATTATTCTTCATCCGGTGGTCGAATTCGGCGAGGAACAGGTCGCGATCCGCAATCTCGCGGTCGCGCTC
Organism: Sphingomonas sp. UYAg733; assembly: GCF_054057355.1. Classification (NCBI taxonomy): domain Bacteria; kingdom Pseudomonadati; phylum Pseudomonadota; class Alphaproteobacteria; order Sphingomonadales; family Sphingomonadaceae; genus Sphingomonas; species Sphingomonas sp. UYAg733. The sequence goes on along the minus strand of NZ_JBSRZE010000006.1, from coordinate 229,881 downwards.
CTGCGTCGCGTGGCGCGCGGAGCGACGGAATAGTTCGGCGACCGCGATGGTGATGATCGCGGTAACGGTGACGACACCGACAGCGAACGCCCCGGTGCTGTCCTCGAACCGGAACGAATTGCGCACCGGGTAGAGATAATACCAGGTATACAGGATCATGATCGTCGCGGTCACCGTGCCCGCAAGCGCTCGCGCGAACAGCGTGGCGAGCATGATCGCCGGATAGATCAGCGCGAACGGTGCCGCGCCGCCCGCGATCAGGTCGAAACCGAGACGCAGGATGCGCGCCGCGCCCGCCGCGATCAGCCCGACGGCAATTTGCGTCACCCAGACCGGAATGGTCGGCGAGAGACGATCACAAAGGTCGAGTTCGCCGATACGAGCCATGCCGCGGAAACAGCAATGGCATGCGGATCAAGTCAAGCCGCGTTGGCCAACAACCTGATCCAAATCAGTCACAATCGCAACGACCGCCCGTTCCGGCCGGCAAGATCGACGATGTAATGCCATGCCACGCGCCCCGAACGGCTGCCGCGCCGCGTCGCCCAGCCAACCGCGTCGACCGCGTCGAACGGCAGGTCATAGGCATCGGTATACCCTTGCACCATCGCGAGATAACCGTCCTGATCGACGACATGGAAACCCAGGCCCAGCCCGAACCGGTCGGCCAGCGCGAGATTGTCGTCGACCGCATCGCGCGGGTTGATCGCGCTATCCTGTTCGGCGATGTCGCGCGGCACAAGGTGGCGGCGGTTGGAGGTCACGATCAGCCGCGCATTGGCCGGCCGCGCTTCCGCCCCGCCCTGCAGCATCGACCGCAGCGCACGCGCATCGCTGGCGGCATTGAAACCGAGGTCGTCGATGAACAGGACGAAGGCGCGCGGCACCGGCGCGATCGCCGCGAACAAGGCGGGCAGCGTATCGAGCAGCGTGGTGACCACTTCGATCAGCGCGAGCGGCTTGCCCTCTTCCTGAATCGCGGCGACCGCGCTTTTGACCAGAGCCGATTTGCCTGTGCCGCGCGCGCCCCATAGCAGCACGTCATGCGCCGCCTGCCCCTGGGCGAGGCGATCGAGATTGGCGACCAGCGTCGTCTTTTGCGTATCGATTCCGTGCAGCTGATCGATCGGCAGCGCCGCGAAGTCGCGCGCCGCCGCCAGCGCGACACCGCGCCACAAATAGGCCGGATGAGCCAGCGGATCGGCCGGCACCGGCGCGGGCGGCGCGATGCGGTCTAGTGCGGCGGCGATACGGTCGAGCGGGTCGGTCATCCCTCCCCTTAGTCCGCACGGGGCAAGCGGATCAAATCGTCTTCAACAACGCGGCGGCCGCATCGCGGTCCTCGAAGGTCGGATCGGTCAGCGCCGCGACGATCTGCCCGCGCGCATCGGCGCCGCGGCCGAGTTCGGCATAGACCTGGCCGAGATGCCAGCGCAGCATCGCATGTTCGGGCGCGATCGCGACCGCCTTTTCGAACAATTGCGCCGCGGCACCATTGTTGCCGCTTTGATAAAGCGCCCAGCCATAGGCATCGGTCGCCGCCGGATTGAGCGGCGCAAGGCGATAGGCCGCCTTCGCATAGGACAGGCCGGCCGCATCGTCGTCGTCACCGAGATAGGCATAGGCCAGTTCGGTGAGCAGCGCGGCGTCGCGGTTGCCGACGCGCTGGCGCAGGCCCTCCAGCGTTTCAATCGCGGCGGCGAATTCGCCCGACGCGATCTGCCAATGCGCGGCGAGACGCTGGCCGGCGATGTTCTGCGGATTCTGCGACAGGAACAGCGCGAGCACGTTCGACGCTTCGGGCCGGTGGCCGGCACGGTCGAGCGCATCGACCGTGCGCAACATGGTCGGTTCGTCGAAGCGGATATCGGCGGCGCGGCGATACGCGACCGCGGCCTCGCCATAGCGCTTCATCACCATCTGCATGTCGCCGACCGCGAGCCAGGCGGCGGGCGCGCCGGGCGAAAGCCGGGTCAGCGCGCGTGCCTGATCGAGCGCCTGGCCGTTATCGCCGGCATCGACCAGCGCGCGCAGGAACACCATGCGGCGCACCGGATCGTCGGGATTGTCGTTAGCGAGCCCGCCGAGCACGGCCAGGCTGTCGTCGGTGCCGAACGGAGCGGACACATCGCGCGCCGGAAACGCCGCCCGGTCGAGGAACTTGCCGGCCCAGTCACGTTCGCCGGTGCGCTCGAACGCGCGCCCGACCAGTGTCAGCGTATAGCTATCCGCATCGAAGCGCAGCGCCACCGGCCGCAACACATCGAGCGCGCCCTGCGCATCGCCCGAGCGCAACATCGCCGCGCCGAGCAAGCGACGCGCGGTGATGTTCATCGGCTGGCGGCCGACCAGTTCGCGCCATTTGTTGATCGCCTGTTCATAACCGCCCGCCTGGTAATCGAGCGTCCCTTCGAGCAGCAGCGCGCCGGGCAGGCCGCCAAGCGCACCGCCGGTACGCTGCATCAGCGTGCGGGCGAGGTCGTAATTGCCCGCGCGCGCGGCAAGCACTGCCTGGAGATAGAATGCCTGCGCGCTGTCGGGTCGCGACGCGAGCGCGCGGCGGGTGGCGTCGAGCATATCGCCATAACGCCCGGCATCGCCGAGGGTGGAGGCATATTCGATCAGCGCCGGGTGATAATAGGCATCGCGCGCCAGTGCCGCCTCGAACCAGGGCAGCGCCGCGACCAGGCCATATTGGGTCCGCACCAGTTCGCCGCGCAAGGTCAGCGCCTCGATATTGGCGGGGTCGAGCTCGGTCGCTTTGATCGCCGCGTCGATCGCGCCGGCGACATCACCCGAATTATAGCGCACCCGGCCGAGATCCGACCACGCCGCGCTATCCTTGGGTGCAATCGAGAGAAGATTGGCGAGCGCGCGCTGCGCACCGGGCAGGTCACCCTGCGCGGCCAGCGCGCGCGCACCGACGCGGACCGCATAACCGGCGAAACGCGGCTGCGCTTTCGCCGCGGTCGTCGCCGCGCGCTTGGCATCGCCCTGCAGCAGATAGGCATGGGCGTAGAGCTGTTGCGCGCGGTTGGCGTCGAACCCGGCCGCCTTGGCGCGGTCGAGTTCGGCTTCGGCGCCGAGGCCGTCGCCGAGCGACAGGAAAGCGCGCGCCAGCACGGCATGGGCAAGACCCCAATTGGGATCCTGCTTGATCGCCGCCTGGGCATGGCTACGCGCCGCGCTGATGTTGCCGGTCTCGAGCATCGCCAGGCTCCTGGCGATCGACAACCGCGCGGTCCCGGCATCGGCACGGGCCGGGATGGTCGCGGCCAGTGTGAACAAACCGGCGGAAACGATCGCGGCACCGCTCGCGAGGAGTGCACCGATCGTGGCGTCAAAGGGCTTAGGCATGGAGGTCATAGCTCTTCAAAAGATCGTAAAGGGTGGGGCGGCTCACCCCTAGCAGCTTGGCGGTATTGGAAATGTTACCATCGGCGCGGGCCAGCGCGTGGCGGATCGCCTTGCGGTCGGCGACTTCGCGCACGCTGCGCAGGTTGAGCGGTACATCCTCGGCATCGCCGGCCAGGTCGAGATCGGCGGCGGTGACCAGCTTGCCTTCGGCCATGATCACCGCGCGCTTCATGCGGTTTTCCAGCTCGCGGACATTGCCCGGCCAGCCCCATCCGTCGATCGCGGCGCGTGCATCGGGCGACAGGCCGGTGACCGCGCTGTGCATCGTCTTGGCGTATTTCTTCAGGAAATGCTGCGCGAGCAGGCCGGCATCGCCGCTGCGCTCGGCGAGCGACGGGATGCGCACCACAATCTCCGCCAGGCGGTAATAGAGATCCTCGCGGAAACGCCCGTCGGCGATCATCGCATCGATATCCTGATGCGTCGCACAGACGATGCGCGTGTCGACCGCAATGGGTTTGCGCCCGCCGATCCGCTCGATCACGCGCTCCTGCAGGAAACGCAGCAACTTGACCTGCAGCGGCAACGGGATATCGCCGACCTCGTCGAGAAACAGCGTGCCTCCCTGGGCCAGTTCGATCTTGCCCTCGGTGGTCTTGACCGCGCCGGTAAAGGCGCCCTTTTCATGACCGAACAATTCGCTTTCCAGCAATGTCTCGGGGATCGCCGCGCAATTGATCGCGACGAACGCGCCTTTCCGGCGCGGGCTCGAATCATGCACGCCACGCGCGAGCAATTCCTTGCCCGTGCCGCTCGCACCAAGCAGCATGACCGACACATCGGCCCCGGCGACACGTTCGATCGTGCGCGTGACCTTGAGCATCTCAGGCGAAGCGGTGATCATCCCGCCCAGCGCGGTGGTGCCCGAACGGTCGGAGAGGTGGCGATTCTCCGTCTCCAGCGCATGGACGTGGAAAGCGCGCGCGACGATCAGGCCGAGCGCGTCGATATCGATCGGCTTGGCATAGAAATCCCAGGCGCCATCGGCGATCGCACGCAACGCGCTTTCGCGCGCGCCATGCCCGGAGGCGACGATGACCTTGGTATCGGGCTTGAGCGTCAGGATCGCCTGCAACGTCGCGAAACCCTCGGTCGTGCCGTCCGGATCGGGCGGCAGGCCGAGATCGAGCGTGACGACATCGGGTTCCTCGGCGCGCACCGCGTCGAGCGCGCTGGCACGGTCCGACGCGACGACCACGTCATAATCCTCATATGCCCAGCGCAACTGACGCTGCAGCCCGACATCGTCCTCGACGATCAGCAGCTTGGGACGGGGTGCGGTTGGGCTGGTCATGCCGCTTGCTCCATTGATCGGGTTCGGGCGGGCGACAGAGTCACGCGGAAGCGGGTGCCCTCGCCTTCGCGGCTGGTCACCGCGACCCCGCCGCCCATCGCCTGGGCAAGCTGCCGCGCCTCGAATGCGCCGATGCCGAAGCCGCCGGGCTTGGACGACACGAACGGCCTGAACAGCTTGTCGCGGATAAAGGCGGGCGACATGCCGCAGCCCCGGTCGATCACGTCGATCACGACATGTTCGGCATCGGCGGAAACCGCGATGGTCACCGGTTCGGCGAACGGGCTCGCCTCGATCGCGTTCTGCAACAGGTGACCGAGCAATTGTTCGAGCCGTGCCGGATCGGCCTGGGCCAGCCCCGGCCCCTCGCCGATCACCGCGACCGGATGCTGCGCGCGGCGGCGCGCGGCGACGCGTTCGACCAGCGGCATCAGTTCGACCGGGCGGAGTTCCTCGGCCCGGGCGCTGTGATGCTGCGACAGGCGCGCGAGCAGATCATTCATCCGCCCCGCCGAATCCTGCAGCGTCGCGACCATATCGACGCGGAACTCGGGATTGTCGGCATGGCGTTCGGCGTTGCGCGCGACAAGGGTCAACTGGCTCACCAGATTCTTGATATCGTGAAGGATGAAGGCGAAGCGGCGATTGAATTCGTCGAAGCGCTCGACATCGGCCAGCGCCTCCTGCGCGCGCGCTTCGGCAAGGTAGCTTGCGGCCTGGCGCCCGGCGATGCGCAACAGGTCGAAATCCTCCCAGTCGAGCGCACGGTCGACCGGCGGCCGGGCAAGCAGGATCGCGCCCTGCAACCGGTCGAGATGGACCAGCGGCACCAGCGCCCAGGCCGTGTTGGTGTCGAGCATCCATTGCGGCACGCTGGCCGCTTCGGCGCCGGCGGCGGCGTCGTTGCGGGTCATGTCGAGTTCGACGATCCGCCCGCTGGCGACGAGGTAACGCGCCAGCACATCGTCGCCACCCGACACGGGCAGCCCATCACGCTCCCATTGCCACGCCGCGCCGATGCCCAGCCCGGCGCCGTCGGGCACGAGCAACAACCCGGCGGGCGAATCGGTCAGGTCGGCGACCGCCTTGACGATGCGCTGGTCGAGCGGCGCCGCGTCCTCGGGCTTGCCCAGCGTGTCGGTGAAGCGGGTCCATTCGGCGCGATAATCATAGCGGTGATTGAACAGATGCTTGGCCAGCTTCACCTTCGCCCAGGCCTTGAGCCAGGGGGAGGAAACCAGGGTCAGCGTAGTGGCGGCCGATCCGAGCACGAAGGCGGTCTGCGTGATGCGCACATAAGCGCCACCGAACGCCCCGATCAGGGTGGTGATCAGCACCATCGTTACCAGCCACAAGACGGTCGCGGCGAGCGACAGCGATTGCCACGCGACGGTACGCGACAATTTCAGCGTCCAGTCGCCATTGCGCATCACCGCCAGCGCGAACAGCGGCGCGAGCAACGCCATCGCCACGCCACGCATCGCGACCAGCTCGACTCCCCAGCTCTTGGTCAGATAGGCGACGGCATGGATGGCCAGGTCGATGCACCACATCGCGGCAAGCGCGATGACCACCAGCCTGATGCCGCCGCGTGCACGGGGCGCGACCGCCGAATAGAGATGATGGACCAGGACCAGCGCGCTGACCGCGACCATCATGCGCAGCAACAGACGCGCCGATGCGATCGAGGTCGTCGCGATATCGGCCGGCGGCAAGGTCGCCTCCGCCACCGCCAGGCCGATGCTCGCCAACACGATCAGCACGACCACGCCGTAAAGGGTGATCACCGCCCCGCCCTGCGGTACGCTCGGGTCGCGCCGCACCAGCGCGAACATGAACGCGAGCCAGGAGAGGTTACGCAGGCTTTCGGCGACTCGCGCGGTTACGTCGCGCGGGTCGATTCCCGCCACCGCCAGCGCCCACAGCGCGGTCGCGGCCAGCGCGACGACGAAGGTCAGGCGCGGCAGCGCGGTCGCCGCGTCGCGCAGCTGCGACACAGCGAGCATACCGAAAAGCAATGCGGCGAGCGCATGGCCCCACAGGATGACGGTCATCGCCATCGACGACTACCGCGCGCCCTCGGGCCACAGCACGACGCGGATTGTCTGCAACAGGATCAATATGTCGAGAAACGGCGAATAATTCTTGGCGTAATACAGGTCGTATTCGAGCTTCTGCCGCGAATCCTCGATCGACGCGCCGTACGGATAATTGATCTGCGCCCAGCCGGTGATGCCCGGCTTCACCATGTGACGCTCGGCATAATAGGGCAGTTGCTGTTCGAGATCGTCGACGAATTGCGGGCGTTCGGGACGCGGGCCGACAAAGCTCATCTCGCCCTTCAGCACCGACCAGGTCTGCGGCAGTTCGTCGATCCGCACCTTGCGGATGAAACGGCCGATGCGGGTGATGCGCGGGTCGTCCTTTTCCGCCCATACCGCCTGGCCGCCAATCTCGGCATCCTGGCGCATCGAGCGCAATTTGATGCAATCGAACCCGACACTGTACAGGCCGACGCGGCGCTGGCGGTAGAAAGCCGGCCCCTTGCTCTCCAGCTTGATCGCGATCGCGGTGAGCACGATGATCGGCGCGGTCAGCGCGAGCAGCAACGCGCTGGCCGCGATGTCGAACAATCGCTTGAACAGACTCGACAGCATGCGACCGGAGGAGAAGCCGTCGGAGAAGATCAGCCAGCTCGGATTGACGCTCTGCAGGTCGACCCGGCCGGTTTCGCGTTCGAGGAAGGTCGATATCTCGTTGACATGGACGCCGGTGGTCTTGATCCGCAACAGATCCTTCAGCGGCAACGCGTTGCGTCGTTCCTCCAGCGCGAGCACGACTTCGCTGGCGTTGAGCAGCACGACATGGTCGGCGAGATTGTAGATCGCGTCGCGCGCGATCGCCTCGGGAATGACTCGCGCGGCTTCGCTCATCGAGACATAGCCGACCACCACGAAACCGGCGCCCGGCGTCGCGGCCAGAGCCTTTAATCGCGCCGCGCGCGCCCCCGCGCCGAGCACCACGACGCGGCGCTTGAACGCCTGCCCGCCGAACATCTTGCCGAGCAGGACGCGCAGGCTGATGAGCAGGACCATCGCCGCGCCCATCGAATAAAGCAGGTTCGAACGCCAGAAAGTGATCGCCGGCATCAGGAAGAAGATCACACTGAGGAAGATCACCCCGAGCGAAATCGCCACGACCAGCCGGGCCGAGGCGTAGCGCAGCGATTGCAGCGAGCTCGCGCCATAAACCCCGACCGCGATCATCGCGAGTTCGAGCGAGATGGCGAAGGTCAGCAATTGCGGGATGCGCGTATTGATCGGTTCGACGATCATCGCGATCTGGTTGGCGCGATAGGTCCAGCCGAACTCCGCAGCGACCAGCAGCAGCAGCATGTCGAACAGGCCGAGCAGCAGCACGGCATGCGGTATGTAATGCTTGAACAACCTGATCATCAGTCGCGCCTTACCAGTGGCCGTGTAAATTTTTCCGACACGTGCAACCGGCTGTCGCAGAAATTGACAAATAAAGGTTGAACGCCCGGGATCGCGCTTGATCGAGGACAGTTTGTCTGGTGCGTCCCCTGCCCTAAGGAGAGGCACCACAGGAGGATTCGAATGCCGCTTTCCAGACCGATCGTCCCTGTCATCCTTTCGGGCGGATCGGGCACGCGGCTGTGGCCGATGTCGCGGCCCGAGCGTCCCAAGCAGATGCTCGCGCTGACCGCCGAGGAAACCATGCTTCAACTGACCGCGAAGCGCGCGACCGGCGACCGCTTCGCCGCGCCGATCGTGGTTGCCAATGCGCGCCACGCCGACATGATCGACGAACAGCTGGACGCGGTCGCGGCGGGCGCACAGGCGGTGATCCTCGAACCCATGGGCCGCAACACCGCGCCCGCCATCGCGCTTGCCGCGATCGCCGCGGGCGGCGGGCCCGAGCCGTTGCTGATCATGCCGTCGGACCATGTCATCACCGACGTCGCCGCGTTCCATGCCGCGATCCACGCCGCGCTGCCGCTGGTCGAACAGGGCTGGCTGGTCACCTTCGGCATCGCGCCAGACGCGCCGGAAACCGGTTATGGCTGGATCCAGGTCGGCGAAGAGATCGCCGAAGGGGTCAACAAGGTCGCCAGCTTTGTCGAGAAGCCACCGCGCGACAAGGCCGAGGCGATGCTCGCGGCGGGCGACCATGCGTGGAACGGCGGCATCTTCCTGTTCCGCGCCGACATGTATCTCGGCGCGCTCGCATCCTTTGCCCCCGATATGCTGGACGCGGCGCAACGCGCGATGGACAAGGCGCGGCATGAGGGCAAGCGTATCTATCCCGATGCCGAGGCGTTCGCCGCCTCCCCCGCCGATTCGATCGATTATGCGGTGATGGAAAAGGCCGCGCGTGTCGCAGTCGTGCCGGTCGATATGGGCTGGAGCGACCTGGGCAGCTGGGATGCGCTCTATGCGCTCAGCGCCGATATCGATGGCCATGCCCATGCCGGCCATGACGGCGGCGAAGTCGTCGCGATCGACACCACCAATTGCCTGGTACGCAGCGACGGCGTGCGCATCGCGATCGTCGGGGTCGAGGATCTGATCGTCGTGGCAAGCGGCAACGACGTCCTGATCCTGCCGCGCGGCCGCAGCCAGGAGGTCAAGAAGCTGATCGATGCGATGAAGGACTCCTGATCCGCTGCTCATTGGCCGCCCCAAATACGCTTCCCTGGCGCGGGCCGGGGCCGAGTCGGACGGGCAGACGGTACGGGGCATATCGCTAATTATCTTCTGCTCCGACACTGGCCCCAGCCTGCGCTGGGGAAGCAATCTTATGCGCGAGAGAAGATGTGATCGCCCAAAACCTCAATAAGATTGCAATCGCATAACGCAGTATATAACATGCTATCGAGTTAATGGAGCGATGGCATGGCGAACGATGTCCTGAAGGAAATGGGCTATCTCTTCCTCGGCAGCCGGTTGAAGCGGCTCGCCGAACGGATGCAGGCCGATGTCGCGAGCATCGCCGAGCGCGCCGGGCTGGCGATCCAGCCGAGCCAATATCCGATCCTCGTCGCGCTCGACCGCTTCGGCACGTTGACCGTCGGCGCGCTGGCCGGGAAGCTGGGGCTGAGCCAGCCGGCGATCACGCGCAACCTGGCCAAGCTGGTCGAACTCGGCCTGATCGAGACGATCACCACGCCGGGCGACCAGCGCCGCCGGTCGCTGTCGCTGACCGATGCCGGCCATGACGCGCTGGCGCGATCGAAGCGCGAGGTCTGGCCGCATATCGACGCGGCGGTGCTCGAGCTTTGCGACGGGCTGGATGGACCGCTGATCGAGCAGATCGCCACCATCGAGGACGCACTCGAACGCCAGTCGCTCGAGCAGCGCGCGCTCGACGGGCCGGCATCGGGCCTCATGATCCGCGAATATTCCGACAAGTTGGCGCGCGATTTCCACGACATCAACGCCGAGTGGATCGCGTCGATGTTCCGCATCGAACAGACCGACCGCGAAGTGCTGGAAAACCCGCGCGCGCGGATCATCGATCCGGGCGGGGTGATCCTGTTCGTCGAAGCGAAGGGCCTGGGCATCGTCGGCACCTGCGCCCTCCAGAACACGGGGCAAAAGACCGGCGAGCGGCAATTCGAGCTGACCAAGATGGGCGTGCTCGAATCGGCGCGTGGCCGCAAGGCGGGCGAGTATCTGCTCGGCGCCATGCTACGCCGCGCGCGGCAAATGGAGGTGGAGATGCTCTACCTGCTGACCAGCGCGAAATGCGCCGCCGCGATCCATCTCTACGAGAAACTCGGCTTCGCGCACGACGCGGAGATCATGCGCGGCTTCGGCGCACGCTATGAACGCTGCGACGTGGCGATGCGGTACCGGGCGACGTGATACCGGGGTTAAGCGGCGGCGCTCTTCTTCGGCTTGGCCGTCTTGGCCTTTGCTGGCGCAGGCGCGGCGGCTACAGGCTTGGCGGCGGCATATGCGAGCGCGCGGTTGCGGCGCTTGTTGGCGGTACGTAGCTGTCCCATGGGAAAGTCCAATCGTGTCGGAGGTGATCGCGGCGTCTGGCCGATCGCCGGTCGCCATAATGATGGCGGCGTCCATGGTCATGATATGCGTTCCGTTACAAGCGCTATCGGCTTGCCCGGGCTGCACCGCGCCGATCAGTATCGATGACGATCCAGGAGGAAAGACGATGTTATCCCCCACCAAATTGACCGCCACGTTCGATCGCGTGACCGACTATTGGTCGCCCAAGGTGATTGGCCGGGTGAACGACCAGTTGCTCAAGGCGGCCAAGCTGAAGGGCGAGTTCGTGTGGCACGCGCATGACGGCGAGGACGAGCTGTTCTACATCGTCAAGGGATCGCTGCGGATCGATTTCGAAGATGGTCCGGTCGAGCTTTCGCAGGGAGACTTCCTGACCATTCCAAGCGGTGTCCGGCACAATCCGGTCGCGGACGAGGAATGCTGGGTGCTGCTGATCGAACCAGCCTCGACCAGGCATACCGGGGACGAGGTGACGTCGCGCACGCGCAGTCTGGATGAACAGCTGAGCTGAGTTTTGATCCATCGACCGCGAAGCGTGGCCTATGTTTCCCGGGTCATCGTCACCGCTGTGAGTCATCTATGTTCCCGCTCTCGGAAATAGCGACTAATCCCGTATCGAGAGTCCTTGAATCGATCGCGATTTGCGCTGCCTGGCGGCAACGCGGTTGCCCGGCGGCCGCGCTCGGGGGGATGATCACGATGCCGTCGAGGTGGCGCACGCGGTTCGCCAGTGCCGGCGGCACAGCGCCGTCGACCAGCACATAGAGCCGCGCGGGATCGATCCGGCCGGCGCGGAAATCGCGCGCCGCCGCGTCGAGGCGCCGGCGCGTCGCCACCGTCTCGCGCGAAGCGTAGAAGAATGGCACGGGCCGGCACAGGCGCACCGCGCGCCAAGCGATCTCCTCCATCACGACAAGGTCGCCGAACGGATCGGGCGGCTGGAAATCGACCGCATCCGCGCGCGCGATCAATGCGTCCCAGCGCGGGTCGGGCGTGCGGCGATAGGTGCCCGGCGTATCGGCCAATGCGCTGGTCGTACGGACCGCGGCGAGCATCGGCATCAGGTCGACCAGTTGCAGCGCGAGTGCGGCGGCAAGGATCAGCGCCGCGCGCTTAATCCGGCACATGATCAGGATCGCGGCGATCGCGATGGTGTAGGTGACCGGCCAGAAGAGCCGTCCCGATGCGCGGACCGGATCGAGCAGATCGATGACCGCAGGCGCAAGGCGGATGCCGCCGATCGGCCGACCCGCGAACAAGGGTTGCGGGCCGATTGCGACGACCGCGAAGACGAGGAACGCCGGCACGAGCCAGGCGAGCCGCCGGAGGGAATCGCGCGGGAGCGCTTCCTCGTCCGCGCCGCGACGCAGACCGAGCGCCAGCCGGATCGCCGCGACCAGCACCAGCGCGAGCAACCCGGCGCCGAGATACTGGAACCCTTCGAAACCACGCCCGGTATCCGGCGAGGATGGCAGCAATGCGGAATAGGTCGGGTTGCCCGGGTTCCACAGCGCATCGACCGGCATCGGAAACTTACCATAGGTGCCGGTCGATCCGAAATGCTGGCCGAGAATGCCGTGCAGCGACACGATCAGCGCGGTCGAGACGGCGACGATCGCCGCGTGGATCAGCGTGCGCCCCCGCCCCGGTTCGACGACCAGCGCGCGCAGTACCGAGCTGGCCCAGATCGCGGCGACGATCAGCAGCAGATAGCTGTGAATCAGCGCCGCCAGACCGAGCACCGCGATCCACCATAGCGGGCGGCGCGCGCGGACGGGGTCGAGATGGAGCCATAGCCCCCACAGGATCAGCCACTGCGCGCACAGGCTGGCATGACCGTAGCGGTTGATCAGCACCGGCATCAGTACGAGCAATGCCGCGCCGAGCCAGGCGCTGACGCCGTCCGGAGCGTGACGCCGCACGACCGCCCAGCCGAAACCGGCCTGAAGCAACATGCAGGCGAGATACCAGGGGCCGACGAACTGCAGCCCCGGCGGCAGCCAGCGCGCGACCGGGCCGAGCAGCAGGCCAAGCAGCGGAATGCTGTCGGTGAACAACAGCGCCATGCCATCGGGCGCACCGATCAGCGGCTGATGTAGCCACGGCCAGGGGCCGCCGGCGCGCAGATAGGCGGCGAGCCCGATCGCGCTCGGGCCGCGGTCATGGCCATCGATCACCCAGCCGACATTGCGCGGGTCGAGCACGCCGAGATGCATCCATCCCGCGAACACCATCACGGCGAGCGCGGCCAGCGCGAGGGCGGGAAGCAGGCGGCGCATCGGGCGCTAACGCACGACGATTTCAGGCATATCTTCGTCCGTCATCGCCGTGAAAACGGGGATCCCGCTGCCTTGCCCCACACTCAGAAGAAGAAGCGGGATCCCCGCTTTCGCGGGAATGACGGGGGGTGGGTGGATTGAACCTCATCTCGCTTTAGCCACCCCCAACCATTTGGTCACAGCGCGGTAAGCGTCATCGTGTGCGAGCAGCCGCCCAGCACGACGATGCGGATCGCCGCCAGGTCATGCGTCCTGGCCATGGTCGAGACCATGTCGTCCTCGATCGCAACTCGATCCGTCGCGCTGAACGGCGTGGACGGCGCGAGCGTGCTGACCAGATTGGGCAAGCCGCGCCTGAGTGCTGTGGATTCGCTGCACCCCGATACCGGTTTGACGATCAGCCGCATCTGCCAGACCTTGCCGTCCGGCCGCGCGAAGATCTGCGCATTGCCGCCGGGCGCGGACAAAGTGCGGATCGTGCCGCCGGTGGTCGTGTCGCGAATGCCGTCCTTGGTCACGCCGCCCTTCCAGGGTGCCCCGACCTCGTCGATCAGCTTGGTCGCGCCGTCCAGATCGACCGCGAAGGCCGGGCGATCAGGCGTCGCTTCAGTCGTGACGTTGTCGTACGTCACTTCGGGCAGTGATGCCGGACCGCAAGCGGCGAGCGCGAGCAGCGCGGTTGCCGCGCTCAGCCAGGTCAGGGTTCGCATCGTCTCTTCTCTCCTCACGACATCAGGGCTTCGCACTGGTCGAGCGTGTCGCGGAACGTCGCGATGATCGCCTGATAGGGTGCCGGCGAGGCCATATCGAGCCCCGCGCGCTTGAGCAATGCGACCGGATGATCCGACCCGCCCGATTTCAGCACGTCGAGATAATTGTCCCGCTCCTTCGCGCCGCCGTTCAGGATCGCGCGCGCGAAATAGGATGCCGCCGAAATCGATGTGGCATATTGATAGACATAGAAGCTCGAATAGAAATGCGGGACATAGCCCCATTCCGAGCCATAGACCGGATCGATCGCGACCTTCGGCCCGTGATAGCGTTTGAGCAGGTCGAGATAGATCGCGCTGAACGCCTCGCCCGACAGCCCCTCCCCTGCTTCCGCCTTGTCGTGGCAGGCCAGTTCGAATTCGGCGAACATGGTCTGGCGATAGAAGGTACCGCGAATCCCTTCGAGCTGCTGGCCGAGATAGAAGAGCTTCTCCTCCTTCGTTTTCGCGCGGCCGACCATATAGGCGGCGAGCAATTGTTCGTTGCAGGTCGAGGCGATCTCCGCGGTGAACAGCGGATAATCCGCCTTGTCGTAGACCTGCGCCCTGGCGGCGAGCAGCGAGTGCATCGCATGGCCCCATTCATGCGCATAGGTGGTCAGCCCCTCGTAATTCTCGCCGAGGTTGAGCAGCAGATAAGGATGCACGTCATAGGCGCCCGCGTTCATATACGCGCCCGAACGCTTGCCCGGACGCGGCAGCGGATCCATCCATTTGCCCGCCGTCGCCTTGCCCATCAAGGCGACATAGTCGGGACCGAGCGCCTTGACCGCCTCCAGCGTGATGGTGCGCATCTCCGCCACGCTCACCTTGCGGTCGAGCGACACGAGTGGCGGATAGATATCGTAATAGGCCATGTCGGGCAGTTTGAGCAGACGGCGGCGCAATTCGAAATAGCGGTGCAGTTCGGGCAAGCCCTTGTTCGCCTCGGCGACCAGGGTGCGATAAACCGGCTCCGGCACATCGTTGCCCGAGAGCGAGGCGGCGAGCGAGGTCTTGTACTTCCGCGCTTTCATGTCGAACACATCGGCCTTGAGCTTCGACAGATAAGCCGCGCCGAGCGAGTTGCGGAACTGACCATAGGTCGCCCAGAAAGTATCGAAGACCTTTTTGCGATCGGCGCGGTTGGGCGCATCGCGCGTCAGCGTATAACCCTGATCGTCGAGGCGGATCGATTTGCCGGTCGACAGAGTGATGGTCGGCCAGGGGATGTCGGAGGCGACGAGCTGACCGCGGATATCCTCCGGCCCCTGCAGCGGTGCGGCGGTGCCGGCGAGCAGCGCCTCCTCATTCGCGCTCAGCGTGTGCGGTGCCTGACGCAGAATGTTGCGCAGGTAGAAATCGAAGCGCGATTTGAGCACCGCATTGGCGGCAATGAACCGCTCGATCTTGTCCGATCCGATCGCGAGGATCTCGGGCGCGAACCAGGAAATCGTCTCGCCATAAGCGGTGTACAGGTCGATCGCCTGAGCCTGGCGCTGCTGATTGGCGGAGACGCGGACATCCTCATCCGCCTTCAGGCTGGCATAGACATAGATGCGCGCGATCGTCTTGCCCATGTCGGAGGCGACGGCCATCACCTTGGCAAGCGTGTCCGCGCCTTCGCCGAGCTTGCCGCGAAAAGCGCCGAGCGACGGGAGCGCGGCGAGCGCGAGCTTGCGCGCGGCATCCCAGGCGGCGTCGTCGGGATATATCTCCGACAGATCCCATGCCGCACCGCCGGACGGGGCTGCGGCGGTCGCGGCGTCCTGCGCGCGCCCTTCCACGGCCCAGGCGGGTACCGCGCCGGCGAGCGTGGCGGCGAGTGTCGTGGCGGTCGAAGCGGCGAGCGCCTCGCGGCGAGTCAGATTGGTCATGGGTTCCCCCGGCTGGCGATGCGATTGCCCGCACTGTGTCGCGCCCGCCGCGCAATTGGAAGGGGGTGTGTCGATTCCATAAGGCACCCCGTTTTCGCCCCCCGTGTTCGCCCCCGTTTTCGCCCCCGTTTTCGCATGCCGGTTTCGCGCAGCTGCGGGATGGTCTGCGGGAAGACGCTTTTTCGGACGTCCTGCGGGAAGCTGCGGGAAAAACTGCGGGAAAGGCGAGACGAGCGCATGGGAAAAACGCGGTGCGCCTGCGGGAAGTGCGGGAACTGACGGGGCAAAATTCATGCTTTGCTCGATTCAAACATGGGCGCGGATGGGCTTCAGCGTGATGCGCGATTGGCGCGGACCGGAAAGCAGGCATGACGATGGCGGAGACAGAGTTGAATCGAACCGGGCATGACGCGGCGCCGGACGACTATGTGGTCGGCCGCGGCAAACCGCCCAGAGCGCACCAGTTCAAAAAGGGCAACCGCGCCAATCCCGGCGGCAAGCGCAAGGTGAAGCGATCGGCGGATGCCGTCCCCAGGCTGCCGGCCGGGTCGGTGCCCGAGATGCTGATGGTCGAAGCAACGCGCATGGTGCGGGTGAAGGCGGGCGGGCGCGTGGTCGAGATCCCGGCGCTGCAGGCGGCGTTCCGGGAGATCGCGATGAAGGCGGCGCGCGGCAACCGGCTGGCGACGATCACGCTCGCGCGGATGATGATGCACTGGGAAGCGGCGGCGCAAAGCGAGGCGGAGCCGGCACCGGCGCAAGGCAGCGCATCGAGCCCGACGGCAGCGAAGGAGCGCCAGACCCGGCCGTCCCCGTCTGAAGACTATCAGGCGGCGGAGCAATATAAGGAGGTGTGGACGCAAATCCTGACCGAGGCGGCGGCGCAGGAGATCGAGATCGCCGCACCGGTGCCGCATCCCGACGACGTGACGCTCGGCCGGGTGCGCGGCGTCGCAACCTGGCCGGGTGCCGCACCCGGTATGACATTGTCGCTCGCCGGACTGGCCGCACGGCATGCCGAATTGCGCGCGGAGCTGCCGGCGCGGCGTCCGGCGATCGAAGCGATGCTGGAGGGTCCAGCCAAGGCGAGCGCCTGGTGCGACTGGTTTGCGCGGGTCGATGTGCGCGACCTGATCGCGGCGTACCTGCCCGAGCGCTATGCTGCGCAAATCCAGCGCGACGACCGTGGCCCCGACGAGCGCTCACGCGACCGGTCGCTGCGCGCGCTGGCGGCGCATGATCGTCGGGAGCATGAGGTCTATCTCGAACGGCGGGCGGCGATCGACGCGCGCGAAGCGGCTGCGCTGCGCGACCGGCCGGACGATCCCGGCGATGCGGGCGCCGCGACGGAAATCGCGGCACGCGAGACGGCGCTGGTGGCGGGCATCGCGACCGGGCCGACGCCGAGCGTGGCAGCGGCAAGCACCTATCGCGCGGCCTGGCTGGAGCTGCGGGAAGCGGCCACGACGCTGGAGGTTCAACCGGGAGAGGCGGTGCCGCCGCCCGAGGAAGTGATCGTGGATACGGAAGCGGGAACGGTTACCTATCGCACGCCGCCGCCGGCCGGCCAGAGCGCGACACCAGCCAGCCTGCGCGGGACACATGCCGCGATACGGCAGTTCGCCGCGGTGCAGGAGGGCTGGGCCGCGTGCGCCACGGACCCGCAAGACCAGACCAGGTCACGGCGCAGGCGCGACGAGGCGCTGAAATATTGTGCGATCATCGAGCGGCATCTGGCTGCGATCGAGGATGGCTGAGGGTGGCGAGAGGGATCGGACGCCCGGTCGGCGACCGTGACTTTCTCGCGCGGCTGGAGTTGGAAAGCGGCGGGGAGCTTGGTGCCGAAGCGGCGTGGTCCAAGGCCTGTGTCAATGTTGAAGTGCAACAATCCCTGAACTTATAAAACGCCAGCGTCCATACAAGACTTTGTCGAGCGAGCGAGCCGATAGGGAATGATCGAAACTCCCGTTTTCGCGCGGCATAATTTCGGACGCGATATCCTGCCCCCCGCTAGCCGATAGCTCCGGTGCGGCGGGCGGGCGCCAACGCGCTTTGACGGAGGGTCACGAACAACGCCGCCATCAGGGTCCGGGCGGTCCAGGAAATGGACAAATCCATCATGCGGCCGGCACCCTGCCACGCGCCTGTTCATCAGGCCGAGCCTAGTCACTCGGCGGATAGGCGAGCGGAAGCCAGATCGACGCGGTGGTCCCGGCGCCGACCGCGCTTTCGACCGAGAATTTCGCATTAAGCGCTTCGGCGCGTGCCGCCATGTTGGCCAGTCCCTTGCCGCGCGATGGCCGCGTGAGGTCGAAGCCGGTGCCGGTATCCGCGATCTCGACCATGACCCCCGCGACACCGGCATCGCTCGCCGGACCGCATCGGACTTCCACCTGCTCAGACCCGGAATGAAGCAGGACATTGCCGATCGCTTCCTGCAGAATGCGCAGGATATGCAGCGCGCCGACCGGGTCGAGCCAGGTCAATGGCGGGGCGGCGTTGACCTTCCAGACAAAGGTCAGGCCGGCGCCGTTCAACTCACGCTCCATCCGATGACGCAGATTGGCCAGCAGCGCGACGACGTCGCCGCCGATCGGCTCGAGTGAATCAACTCCGATGCGCAAATCGGTCAGCGATCGGTTGAGCGTCGCGATGGCATCAGGCGGATCGCCGCGGTGCCTGGCCTGGGCCAGTGCGGTCAGCAGGCTCGACCCGATGCCGTCATGGATTTCGCGCATCATCCGCTCGCGCTCGCCATCGACCGCATGCGCGACCTGCAGCCGTGCGCGCGCCGCCTCGCTCTCGGCCAGGCTCACGGTCACCGCGGCGACGCGCGCCTCCAGCTTGAGGTTCACATCCTCGACATCGATCAGCGCGGTTTGCAGCCTGGTCGTCAGCGCGACGTCGAACGCGGCGAATATCAGCAACCCGCCATAGGGCTGGAGGAAGAAGCCGGCACCTTTCGAGATGTTGAAGGAAAAGAACATATCGTGCAGCCCGAAAAACATCGCCAGCGTGATCGCGACGAACATCGCCCAATACTGTCCGTTGCGGGCACGCAGACACGCGCGGAGGAGCACGCCCAGCATCAGGATCGTCACCGGGACCGTCAGCAGGAAGGCGGGCAGTTCACTGCGCCCGCTTCCGATCAGGAAATTGCGCAGGACGACTTCGACCGCGCAGGCCGAAAAGATCAACGCATAAAGAAGCCTGGCCCTGGACAGCCCGAAATAATTGACCGCGAAACCGAACACCGTCGCGCTGAGCACGAAGATGGAGTCGGTGCTGGCGATCCAGAACAATTCCCGTCCGGCCGGCACGTCCTGCACGAAATAATGCAGGTTGCGGAAAATCCACATGGCCCCGACCAGCGCAAGCCATCCGAAGATGCGTTCCCCGGGCCGGCGAATCCAGAACGATATCGCACCGATCGTCAGAATCAGGATATAGCCGCTGACAATCTGCGGCGCGATATTGCTGAGGAAATACTGGTTGTCGTACTTCGCCCGCACCACCCGATCGGGACCGACGCGGAGCGAGCCGAGGCCGAGCAGATTGGGCTTCAGAGTCTCGACCCGGAAGACGATGTCGTTGCCGCCCGCGCGCAGCATTGATGGCGGCAAGGGTACGAACAGCGGGTGGTTCCAGCCGAACGACGTGTCGCTCGCGTCCCCGCGCGAACGATAGATTTCGGCCCCGTTGAGATAGATCACGAAGCTGTCGCGGACCATTTCGCTGTACAGAGCGATCGGACGCATGCCGAACGTCGCGCGGTCGAAGCGGATCCGCGCCCAGAAGCGGGGCGGATCGAGGCCATGCGCCCGGGCGTCGCGCAACAACTTGAAATCCGGCAGGATGCCACGCCGCCACCCGGTCACAGGGATCGTGGCGGAATTCGAAAAACTGAAATCGGCCGCCATATATTCGACGACCGGCGCGCTATCGCCGGGCGGCGCGTCGATTCTCCCGGTGAGTAGCCGCCCCGATGCGGAGGGGGCCGGTGCGGAGGGGCCGGTGCGGAGAGAGGCGTGACCAGCAGCAACACCGCGAGCGCAATCGAAACGACGATCCCGGCCCAGCGCCAGGCCGCCCGGTCAATGCGCATTCATGATCCCGCGGCTCGACGCCTCGAACACCGCTTCGGAACGGGAGTTCACTTCCAGTTTGCGATAGATGTTCTTGACGTGCGTGCCGACCGTCAACCGGGAGATCGAGATCAGTTCGCCGATTCCACATTACTGAAGCCGCGCGCGAGCAGGTTCAGGATTTCGAGCTCACGCGGCGACAGCCCCTCGCGCAGCGGCATGTTGACGGTCTTGTCCGCCGGCCGGAGTTGAATCAGCAATTGGCGCGCGATGATCGGGCTGATCGGCGATCCTCCTTTACGAATGTCGCGAATACCCTCGACGCAATCGGCGAAGCGTTCGTCCTTCAGCAGATAGCCCCGCGCGCCAGCCTTGATGCTGTCCAGCACCCTAGCCTGATCGGCGAAGATCGTGATGACAATGACGTCCGCGGCCGGAAATCGCTCGGCGGATGCGCGGATCAGCGTGATGCCATTACCGTCGGGCAGACCAAGGTCGCACAGCAGCACGTCATATCCGCCCGCCTCGATCAGCCGCATGCCGGTGGCCACGTTGCGCGCAACGGCGACGATCTCGATATTCTCGGCCGGATCGATCGCCGACCGGATCTGGTCGATGATCGTCGGATCGTCCTCGATGATGGCCGTGCGGATGATGATGTCGTCCCCCCAACGCACCGAACAAGTCCCTTATCGCAGGTAAGGGCCAGGGAAAAAGCATATTCCAGAACCCTGGACTACCGCAAACGCGGTATACCGGCGTATCGATCGATACCCTAGTTGGTCGCCCATCATTGGGTGGCAGGCGTTCCAGTACTTTCCCCGATGGCCGCGGAATCATCCGTAACTTGGGGATAGATCATGATGAAGCTCAACCGAATCACGAAACTGCTGGGCGCCGGCGGCGCGAGCATATTGGCGCTTTCGATCGCCGCGCCCGCCTGGGCGGACGCCACCGCGCCGTGCAATGTCGGTTCGAGTGCATTCTCGCTCGAGTGCGGCGTGAATGCGACCGCAAGCGGCGCCCAGTCCACCGCGGTAGGCGACAGTGCGACAGCCACCGGAAACGGGAGCGCCGCTGTCGGTTACCAGGCGAGTGCGACAGGTGACAATGCGAACGCCCTGGGCGAACAGGCCACGGCATCGGCCACCTACGCGACCGCCGTCGGCCATCATGCCCAGGCCACAGCGAGCGGAGCTTCGGCCTTTGGCGACTTCGCCCAAGCGACCGGCACGAATGCGATCGCGGCCGGTAATACCGCCTTTGCGGGCGGTAACGACTCGTCCGCCTTTGGCAGCAATGCCCATGCGGAGGCGAATTACTCAATCGCGGTGGGCACCCTTGCGAACGCCCTGGGCGAGGCGTCGGTCGCGGTGGGCAGCTCGGCGGTCGCAAACAGCACCTCCTCGGCCGCGTTCGGCAGCAACTCCACTGCGACGGCCACCTTCTCCGTCGCGGTCGGCGCGCTGTCGATGGCAACCGGCCAGCAATCGGGGGCGATCGGCGACCATGCCAGTGCGACCAATAGCCTGGCGCTGGCAGTCGGCAGCAACTCGACAGCTTCGGGCGCCGCGTCCACCGCGGTGGGGGCGGCGAGCACCGCATCAGGCTTTCAGTCATCCGCTTTCGGAAATGGCAGCCTTGCCCAGGGCAATAGCTCGACGGCGATCGGCGTTGCCGCCGTCGCCCTGGGAAGCGAGGCATCGGCTTTCGGCAATCTTGCCACGGCAACAGGTGATTATTCGACTGCGCTTGGCGACGATGCCCGTGCCACGGCTGACTACAGCACCGCGGTAGGGCGGTCCGCAGCGGCTTCGGGTATCAATGCAACCGCTGTCGGCCGGGCGTCGCAGGCCTCTGGCGCCAATGCCTCGGCGTTCGGAATCAGCGCCAATGCCTTTGGCAACAGCGCGTTCGCGGCTGGTGACGGGGCGTCCGCTTTGGGCAATTGGGGTATCGCGATCGGTCGTCTGGCGATCGCCAGCCAATCCCACGCCATGGCGATCGGTGACGTGGCCACCGCCACAGGGTTTTCGGCAACCGCGCTTGGCAACGTCGCCAACGCCTCGGCCGACTACGCGACCGCCGTCGGGCGCAACGCCGCCGCCTCCGGCATCAGCGCCACCACCGTTGGTCGAGACTCGGCGGCGAGCGGCCTCAACGCATCGACATTCGGGGTCAATGCCGCCGCCACCGCCGAATTCGCGACAGCGCTGGGCAACGGCGCCCATGCCTTTGGCGCCAGTTCGTCGGCCCTGGGCGACTCTGCGGCGGCGTCGGGCACCGCATCGCTGGCGGTGGGCAACAGCGCGGTCGCGGCCGGCACGTCGTCATCCGCATTCGGTAATTCCGCCGCGGCCAATGGCGATAATTCGACCGCGATCGGCGTGCTGTCCATTGCCAACGGCCAGTCGGCGGTCGCCATCGGCAACGGCGCAAACGCCGGTGGCAACCGGTCAATCGCGCTTGGCGATGCGACGAGTGCGCTGTTCGACGATTCGGTCGCGATCGGATCGGGCGCCACCACCACGCGGGCCGGCGAAATACGCCTCGGCGGCAGCGGCAGCTCGGTCAGCATCGGCGACATCGCCGCCAGCACCGCCGCGCAGACCGGCGCGCTCGCACTGGTGACGATCGATGCCAATGGTACGCTCGGCCAGGATACGACGACGCTATCGGGAATCATTGCCGGGCAGGCAGTGCAGGATGGCCGCCTCAGCACGATCGAAGGCGTCAATACCACCCAAGACGGACGTCTCACCACGATCGAGGCCGTCAACACGGTGCAGGACGGCCGCCTCACCATGGTCGAAAACGTCAACACGACGCAGGACGGCCGCCCTACGACGGTCGAAAACGTCAACACCATGCAGAACACCAGCATCGCCGCGATCCAGACGCTGGACGGAGTGCAGTCCGCCAATATCGGCACGCTGCAGGCCGCATCGGCGACGCAGGCCGGCCAGATCAGCGCGATCCAGATCCTCGATACGGTGCAGAACAAGCAGATCGGCGACCTGCAAACGCTGACCTCGTCGCTTGCCGGACAGGTGCAGACGCTCAGCGTGGCCGCACGGGCGGCCAATGGCGGTATCGCGGCGGCGATGGCACTGGGCGGTGCCGTGATCGTGCCCGACAGCAACCTGTCGATCTCGTTCAACCTCGCCACCTATCGCGGCCAACAGGGCTTTTCGGGATCGGTGATCGGCCGGCTCTCGCCCAGGGTCTATGTCAGTGCCGGGTTCGCGGCATCGACCGTCAAGGGATCGGCCGGCGGCCGCATCGGCATCAGCTTCGGCATGTAACGCGGCGGGAATGGGCCTGCGCGCCCAATATGGCGCGCAGGCCCATTCCCGCGACAATGAACGTCAGGAACAGGTGATGGGATTCTACCAGCATATCAGGCTGATGATCGGCGTCATGATCATCTCCAGCGCGCTGCTCGCGCCAGCTTCGGCCGGGGCGCAGCAACAGGCGCCAATGGCCCCGCCGGCTGCGATGGCGACGGCCCCCATGCCGGATCAATCCGACATCTATCGGATGATCTGGGGCACGATGGCGGCAGTTGACGGGGCCACCATGTCGGGCAATTATTCGGTCCTGCGGGATACCGCCGCACCGGGTTTCCAGGCCACCAACGACACCACCCGGCTTGCGGGAATCTTCGCCACTCTGCGAGCCAGCGGCACCGATTTATCGCAAACCATGATGGTGATCCCGGTGTTTCGCACCCCGCCGCATCTGGTGCAGCAGGGTTTGCTACTGGTGCAGGGCAGCTTCGGATTGCGCCCTGCAGCGGTCAATTTCGAGATGCTCTATCAATGGGCCGGCGGCCGGTGGCGCTTGTTCGGCGTGGCGATCGCCACTGCGACCGCGCCAGGTCAGGCGGCAGCAAATCGTCAGCCCGCTGCAACCCCGACCCCGGCCCCGCAGCGCCGACGCTGATCATGATCGAGCAGCCAACAAAAAGTCGCGCAAAAAGGCCGCGGCAGCCAACCACCCTCTCTTCGGTCCGCCCGATAGCGGCACTGGTTGAGTCGGCAGTTGATGCAACGCAGCGTATCATCCTTGCTGAGCCTGATGATATGGCCCGGCCCGCCATCGCGGCGCGCGCGGCGTACGGGCGGAATGCGCGCGACTGGTGGGTTCCATGACCGATGATGAGCAAACCCCTGGCGAAGGCGGCCGCGCGCCGATCTCGCTTGCCTCCGATACGCGCATGTCGCCTGACCAATCGATCCGGCTGGACCTCCTGATCAGCGAATGGAGCGTCTCGTTATGGACCCATGCGCCGCGCATAACGGAGGTCGCGACAGGGCGGCTGCTGCTCGATCTGTGGGGTACCAGTTGGGATGCCGAGACGGCATGGATCGGTTCGAACGGCTTACGCCTGGATTTCCGCCGTTTCGATCGCGGGGGTGTTTTCACCTTGCTGATCGACTTCACGGGTAAAACCTATCGTACCACTGAAGCGAATAGCCGCCCCCGCGCGCTGGATGATCTGCGCAGCGGCATCGACGAAGCGTTTGAGCAGGCGCATCTGCGTTATCTCGACAGCCTCACCCCGCCTGCCGTCAAACCGGACGCGGCGGGCACGCCCGCGCGACCAGCCGGGCCCATCGATGTCGGGCCCATCGACTCCGGGCCCATCGATTCTGGGCCCATCGATTCTGGGCCGCCCCGCTTCGTGGTGATTGACGACATGCTGCCGGAAACCGGCCATCGGCCGCTGGGCGATAAAACCCGCCCGAACGCACTCTCGCATTTGTACCGCGCGATCAAAGCTCAGTTCGGTGCCAGATAAGTCGGTCAACCATGGTCGGCCGACCCGGCGGCGGCTGACTGGACATACCCCGATGCCCATCGCGGATCGGCGCCGACCCGCCCGCTGATTTCCCTTCGCGACCCGCCAATAGCTGGGAAACATCCTGATGCGTACCGCGCTCGCCCGCAGTAAATGGCCGCTCGCCCGCCGCCGCGCAGCCTGAGCCGCCGCGTGGCGGGGAATTCCGGTCGCACGTGATGCGGAATGCCGGGAAGAACGATGCGCGCTAATCGGACGATTGGCTCAGGCTCGCGGTGTATTCATCCGAGTAAAGGGGTTATTGCACGTGGCACCGTAAAGCTACTTTTGGAGCGCGCGAGCTCAGGGATAAGAAAAGTGGACTGTCACCGTAACTGCAGGTCACGGCGCAGGCGCGACGAGGCGTTGAAATATTGTGCGATCATCGAGCGGCATCTGGCTGCGATCGAGGATGGCTGAGGGTGGCGGGAGGGATCGGACGCCCGGTCGGCGACCGTGACTTTCTCGCGCGGCTGGAGTTGGAAAGCGGCGGCTCCGCGCTGTCATCCGGCGGTTTCGACCAGCTCCTGGCTTGTGTTCATCAGGCAGGTGTAGATACACTCATCGCGTTGACCAATGATCTTGGGCAGGGCGCGGATGCACAGGCGTGACTTTCTGAACTCGGTTGGAGGAATCGCGGCGCTCGGCTTCCTGCCGGTAAGCGGAGCTCTCGGGGCATCGGAAACTGCCGTCCCGGTCAACGGGGTAATGACGGTGCGCGGGTGGATCGATGCTGCCACGCTCGGCACCACGCTGGTGCACGAACATGCCCTGGCCAATTTCCAGGGCTATGAATCCTGGACCCGTGGGCCGATCACCTATGAGGTCGACGCCGTTACCGCTGTCGTTCTGCCGCGCCTTATCAGCCTTGCTGGTCTGGGCGTCCGCACCTTCATCGATGCGACGGCTGCTTATCTCGGGCGCGATCCCGCACTGTTGCGGCATTTGTCCGAGAAGTCCGGGCTGAACATCCTGACGGTGACGGGCAATTATGCGGCGTTCGAATATCGCTTCCTGCCGCCTTGGGTTTACGACCTTACGCCGGCCGCACTTGCAGCGCGGTGGATCGACGAGTGGCAACATGGCATCGGCGGCACCGGGGTCAGGCCTGCCTTCATCAAGCTCGGCTTTAATGGTGGCTCGCTGAGTGCGGTGGAACAGAAGTTGATTCACGCAGCCGCGATCACGCATCGAAAGACCGGGCTGACCATCGGTGCTCATACCGGGCCAGCCGTGTCAGCGTTCGAGCAACTCGCCATTCTCGAGCAGGAGGGCATCGACCCTTCGGCCTGGATCTGGATTCACGCGCAGAACGAGAAGGACCCGATGCGGCATATCGAGGCAGCACGGCGCGGCGCCTGGGTCGAATTCGACGGGATCGACCGCGACTCGCTTGCGCTCCATGTCGAACTTGTCAGTGCGATGAAACAGGCGGGGCTGCTGGGCCATATACTGATTTCGCAGGACGCCGGCTGGTACGATATGGCCAAGCCGAATGGCGGGACGCCGCGAAGTTACGAAATCCTGATCACGGATTTCCTCCCGGCTTTAAAAGCGAAGGGATTTACCGACGCCGATGTCACCACGTTGCTGGTCACCAACCCGGCCGCCGCGTTTACCGTGCGCCCGCGCCTGCGCTAGGATTAGATTAAGGTGCCAGTTTACTTAACCCACAATTCCGATGGCCAGCTCTCACTGATTTTCGCACCTCTCTTAACCGCCCCAGGCGCTTAGCTCGATGAGGAGCTGTCGCATTCGCGCTCCCGATGCAGCGATGCGCGCGGCAGGGGCGCCCCCTGCGCGACGTCATCTTGACGATCAAACCGGGTCATAGCTGAACAACCAGAGTGCCGAGGCCTGGCTTTTACGATCGCCGGTGCGCTGCAACCGGCCGACCATCGTATATTTCGTGCTCACCTTCAGCCCGCCCGACGGCATCAACCCGGCAAGCCGCGGCGACACGTACAGGATGACCGGATAGCCATCATCGGTGGTCATGCCGACCGCAGTATAGCCCAATTCGCCGCCGACCACATTGGCGTTGACCTGTCCGATCCCCTTCGGTGGATCAAGGCTGGTGATCTTTCCGGTCAGACGGAGCAAATTGCCGAGTGGCTGATCGGCCTGGTCGTTGAACGGGCGTTTGCTGCGCATCCGGTCCGCGTTGACCGCGTCGTAGTGATCGAGCAACTGACCCAGCGTCTGGTACTGGATCGTCCATTTGGTATGCGCGGCGTTGTTGAGCGTGCGGTTAAAAATGTCGAAGAGATTGCCGGTCCAAAGCTTGCAGCCATCGGCGTCGTCGCAATCACGCCAGGCGGCATCGACCCATTGCAGCAACTGAGTATCGGGGTTGCTGAATTCGGCTTCCTTGGCCAGGCCGGGCCCGAACGCCACCGCCGCTTGACGCTGACGGGGCGCGACCACCACCACCGCGCCATTGCCCACATCGAGCTTTCCGACGCGAAGCTGCCGCATCATTGCCCAGGCATAGCTTTCCGCCGACATGCCGCGCAGGTCGTTGACCACGATAAAGGTGAATTCAACGCCCACATCCTTTGCCAGCGTATAAAGTCGCTGGTCCATCGCGCGTGCGCGCGCCGGGTCGAGCTTGCCGGTTTCATCGATGATGAAACGGCCATATTTGAACGGGATCGACCCCGGCGACGGCACCGTGCGCGCCACGCTCCAGTCGGGAGCGACCGGCGGTTTGGCGTCCTGCGCGCCGCCCCCATTCTCACAGCCGCTGCGACCGGATTGCTGGCAGGACTGAATCCAGCCCTGGCGGATCGCCGCCGTGCGCGCCTGTTTGTCGGGGTGGGTGACGCTGGCATGATCCGACCCGACGGCTGCGATCATCCGGGTCGTCGCGTCGAGCGGCGCACCCATCTTGTACAAGACAAAACCGCTGAACTTGTCGGCCTCAAGCTCGATCTCGGGGCGGCTGCCGCCGGGCACGATAGTGTGGCCGGACAGGTGATGTCCGATCTCATGCGCCATCACGCTGATCGGGCCCCAGGGGCTGCCCGATGCGGTTTGCGCCGCCGCCATGAATTTCGGATTGAAGGCGATCACCCGGCGCGGCACGCGATTGTCGTCGAGCAGGATGACCGCCGCCGCATTGTCCACGGGTCCGGCGACCACGACGAAATTGGCGGGCAGTCCGGTAAAGCCCATGATCCGGTTGATCGCCACCGAACATTCCTGCGGCGCCGCACCGGTCAGCGCCGCGGGCGCCGCGGTGACCGGCCTGCCGTCATAGGAGCAGGCCTGAAGCGTGGAGGCGATCGCCTCGACCTTTTGCGCCTGGGATAGCGGCGTCGATTTCGTTTCGCTTTTATCGGAATCGCAACCGGGCAAAAGCGCCGTGCCCATCGCCAGGATTATTGATGAAACGATTGTCCGGGACATGTCGGCTCCTTAAATCAGCGGGTCACGATCCACAGGATGGCCAACGCATAGAGCCGCAAAAGTGCCCAACTCAAGCCGGCAAAAATGCCGCAGGCAAGTAACAGCCGTGGCCAATCCGATCGTAATCTCAACAGGAAAAACTGTTTGTAAGCGGCAGCGACGATCAGCAGCTTGACGGCGAATATGTAATATTGCGACGCCCATTTATGCCACAGGATGAATTCCGGTCCGCGCCAGATCAACGTCGGGACCAAATTGACGATGATGATGGCGAGAATGATGTTCTGACAGAACACCGCGAGCACGGCATGTTCGATGAGATTATAGCCTAGTCGCCCGCGAAATACGATCCAGGAACCAAGCAGAATGGCGAAGATGCCGAGCGAGAAACTCCAATTGGCATAGGCCAATACGCGTTTCGCCATGCGGTCGACATCGCCGTCACCGCCAGCATAGCCGTACAGCCCGAAATAGCGATTTGCGGCAAGCATGAGCACAAGCACCGCGACCAGCGCGATCAGCAAGGTCAGCGGATGCATGTATATGGTGCGCCGCCCGATCACATAGTCGCGCGCGACGCGACCCGGCGTCAGAAAAAGATGGGCGATGGTTTTGAGCGAGCGGAACTCGAAGAGGCGCAGCCGCTCCCAGCTTTCCTTGCCGAAATCGCGCCAAAGAAACCGGGTCGCCGCCTTTTGTCCGCAGGTGCCGCAAAAGGGCGTATTGAGCGCCGCATCGCAGTTGCGACAGACCGGCTGGTCGAACCAGGCGACCGTGCCGACGACCTCCGCCAGGCCCCGATCAGGGCGTGCGTCGGGATCAGCATCGCGTTCGGTCTTCCATCCAAAAATAGGCGGATGCTCCCATCAGGCTTGTCGCCATGTCCCCGGCGGATGGAATCGATCCGTCCGCAGAAATTGACGACGACGGGGTTTAACAGGATCATCCGTTTGGGCAAACCCCGGCATTTGTTCGGCTTTTTACGGTTGCCTCGGCGCCGATGTCCTCGAAGGTTGCGGTCGGGCATGATCCCGCCATTGTGTTGCGGTGACGGCGCGAGAATCTCTGGAGACAGGGTAATTGCACCTGTCACCAAAATCCGAAATGGCATCGCAGCGTTCCGCGAGGCCGGATTCATATTCCCTATCGGCGCAATTCTTCTATGCCGAGTTCGCGCCACATCCAGTCAAAGTTATAAGTCGCCATGGGATCTTCGGCGGAGCCCCTCCTGGACGTGCCATTTTCGAGATATTTCAACCATTCGACCAGCTTTTTCCTTCCGGCGGCGGTTTTGGTGGCGGCGCGCGGCGTTACGTCACCCAGCATACCGACCGGCTCGTCGAGCGTTGCCCGATACTGCCGATCAATCATGTCGTGGATGATCCGCTCCACTTCGGCGGGTGGGATATCCGGATCTGGCGCCGGCGCCGCATCGGCATTCGCGGCGACAATCTGATCAATTGTCTGGATTTCGACCAGCGGAGAGCGGACCAGGCCGGCGAGCAGTTTGTCGAGCAGGGCCTGCCCCTTTTTTGCGCGCCTGGCGGAGTTGACCGACAGGATGACAAACCTGCCCTCAAGTTCGAGATTGCCCAGAACCAGGGCGCCATCATCCATCATGGTGTTCCATGTCATGACATTGTCGCCCTTCGCCGATTTTCCGGTTTTAGCGGGGGGCGCGCCGATCCAGTTCCAGAATTTGGCGTTCTCCCGGCTGAATTCCTTGAGAAGACCGACCCGTTCAGCAACCGCCTTTTGCGTCACGCCGCCTTCCAGCGGATAGCGGATGGCGTGGAACATGATGTCGTCACCATCGCTATTTTGCAGGTCGGGACGATTGGTGCCCGTCGCCATCGACAACAAATCGTGCAACCAGATGTCGGTGAACAACGGCGCATGGAGGCTGAGCAGATCATCGGGATCGATCGTGTCGGACCCCGAACCATTGTCGTTCGCCAGGATTTCGGCGAACGCGTCGATCAATTCTTTCGCAGCCTGATGGGAAAAGGGTAAAAGTCCCCCCGCCAGAACATTGCGCCCGCCGGATGACACTATTCGCGCGCCGATGCGATCCCATTGACCCAAGGTCCGCGTCGCGCTGTGCTCGATGACCAGGATCGGCTCGCTCTCGCGCAGCAGATCGCGGGCCAGCAGGGATTGGCCCGGGATTATCTCACTGACTTCGTACAGGCTCATCACCGAATGGCGCAGCGCCTTCATATAGGTTTTATTTGGCCCTTTCTCATTCCAGCCGCGACGTTTGATATAATCATCGACTATATTCTCGTCGTTCGGTCCGAAGCTCTGGGTGAGCATATCCTCGAACGCGCATCCCCACAGCGTTCCCTGATAGCCGGGACCGACCATGTCCCCCAGCTGGTCGGCATCAATGCCGAATTCGTCCATGGCGGGTTCGAAATGATCCGCCATCACAATGGCGAGATAGCCATCCCAGGGCGACCGACCGGAAAATTTGATGAGGCCCATCAAATCGTGGCTGTCTTTCATACGTATCCCTTGAGCGCGAGGCCGACGATTTATCGGTGCCCGGATGACCTTTCGATATTGCGCATTTGCAATAGCTTCTGTTCGCGCTGCGGCAAGCCGGACATTGCCCGATCCGCCGCCCGCCGCCCGCCGCCCGCCGCCCGCCAAACGAAAAAGGCCAGGGGATCGCTCCCCCGGCCTCTTCTTTTTGCTTCGAGCGGCGCGGGCAAAGCCCGCGCGGTCGTCGGTCGGGATTTCGAAGGGTCGAAACCCGCCGTCCGATCCGATGCGAGTCCTGCGCCAGCTTGCGCTGGCGCAGGCCGCATTCGGATCAGAAGTCCATACCGCCCATGCCGCCCATGCCGCCGCCGCCGCCCATGGGCATGGCAGGCTTGTCTTCGGGCAGCTCGCTGATCGCCGCTTCGGTGGTGATCAGCAGGCCGGCGACCGAGGCCGCGTCCTGCAGTGCGGTGCGGACGACCTTGGTCGGGTCGATCACGCCGCTCTCGACGAGGTTCTCATAGGTGTCGGTCTGTGCGTTGAAACCACGGGTTTCGTCATTTTCACGCAACAGGTTGCCGGCAACCACCGCACCATCGACACCAGCATTCTGGGCGATCTGGCGCAGCGGTGTCTCGAGCGCCTTGCGCACGATGTCGATGCCGCGGGTCTGGTCGTCGTTCGCGCCCTTCAGGCCGGCAAGGGCCTTGGTGGCGTAAAGGAGGGCCGTGCCGCCGCCGGGGACGATGCCCTCTTCGACTGCTGCGCGGGTTGCATGGAGAGCGTCGTCGACGCGATCCTTGCGCTCCTTGACTTCGACTTCGGTCGAACCGCCGACCTTGATCACGGCAACGCCGCCGGCGAGCTTGGCAAGACGCTCCTGGAGCTTCTCCTTGTCGTAATCGCTGGTGGTGTTCTCGATCTGCTGACGGATCGCTTCGGTACGACCCTTGATCGCGTCATGGTCACCGGCACCATCGACGATGATGGTGTTGTCCTTGTCGATCGTGACGCGCTTGGCGGTGCCGAGCATGCCGATCGTGACGCTCTCGAGCTTGATGCCCAGGTCTTCCGAGATCATCTCGCCCTTGGTCAGGATCGCGATGTCCTCAAGCATCGCCTTGCGACGATCGCCGAAGCCAGGCGCCTTGACGGCCGCGACCTTCAGGCCACCGCGCAGCTTGTTGACGACGAGCGTGGCCAGAGCCTCACCCTCGATGTCCTCGGCGATGATCAGGAGCGGACGGCCCGACTGAACGACGGCTTCCAAGATCGGGAGCATCGCCTGCAGGTTCGCCAGCTTCTTTTCATGGATCAGGATGTACGGATCGGCGAGCTCAACCGACATCTTTTCCGGGTTGGTGATGAAGTAAGGCGAGAGGTAACCACGGTCGAACTGCATGCCTTCGACGACATCGAGTTCGAATTCGAGGCCCTTGGCTTCCTCGACGGTGATCACGCCTTCCTTGCCGACCTTTTCCATCGCTTCGGCGATCTTCTCGCCGACGACGGTGTCGCCATTGGCCGAGATGATGCCGACCTGAGCGATTTCCTTGGTGCCCGAGACGGGCTTGGAGCGCGCCTTGAGATCCTTGACGACTTCGATGACAGCGAGGTCGATGCCGCGCTTCAGGTCCATCGGGTTCATGCCGGCCGAAACCGACTTCATGCCCTCACGAACGATCGCCTGAGCGAGCACGGTCGCGGTGGTGGTGCCGTCGCCGGCGACGTCGTTGGTCTTCGAAGCCACTTCGCGCAGCATCTGCGCACCCATGTTCTCGAACTTGTCGCGCAGTTCGATTTCCTTGGCGACGGTGACGCCGTCCTTGGTGATGCGCGGTGCGCCATACGATTTGTCGATGACGACGTTGCGGCCCTTTGGCCCCAGCGTGACCTTTACCGCGTCGGCGAGAATGTCGACACCGCGCAGAATGCGTTCACGCGCGTCGCGCGAAAATTTTACGTCCTTGGCTGCCATGTTAGGCTACCCTTTCAGAATTGAAGTTGAAGAAGGTCGAGGTTCGTGGCGTTCAGCCGACGATCCCCAAAATGTCCGACTCTTTCATGATCAGCAGATCTTCGCCGTCGACCTTGACCTCGGTGCCCGACCATTTGCCGAACAGGATCTTGTCGCCGGCCTTGACGTCGAGCGGGGTGATCTTGCCATCATCGGCACGGGTGCCGGTGCCGACGGAGACGACTTCGCCTTCCTGTGGCTTTTCCTTGGCGGTTTCCGGGATGATGATCCCGCCTGCCGTCTTCTCTTC
This sequence comes from Sphingomonas sp. UYAg733, assembly GCF_054057355.1. Classification (NCBI taxonomy): domain Bacteria; kingdom Pseudomonadati; phylum Pseudomonadota; class Alphaproteobacteria; order Sphingomonadales; family Sphingomonadaceae; genus Sphingomonas; species Sphingomonas sp. UYAg733. The sequence goes on along the minus strand of NZ_JBSRZE010000006.1, from coordinate 197,122 downwards.
CGCTTCTACCCGGCGGACGAGGACGCGGTCGTGCAACGGACGAAAGTTCATGCGCGATAGTCCTTCTGACTGTGGTCGTGTGATTCGGTGTTAGCACTCGCCATTGGTGAGTGCCAGCACGGCGCATATGTGTAGCGTCCCTACGATCGTCAACCGGCTTTGCGATAAAAAGGTCTGTGAGCAGTATGGTTTGAAAATTCGTGGAAGAGCGAATTTCAAACAGCCCTTAAGCCGGGAGAAGCCCAAAACGGCCGCGCGCCGACCAGCGCCACAACAGCAGGACCGAGACCGCGAGCAGCCCGGCGGCAAGACCGAGCCAGATGCCGACACCTTGCAGATCGAAGGTGAAGCCGAGCAGGATCGCAGTGCCGAAGCCGATCACCCAATAACCGAACGCCGCGATCAGCATCGGCACGCGCGCATCCTGCAGTCCGCGCAATATGCCCGCCGCGACCGCCTGTGCGCCATCGACCAGCTGGAACAGCGCGGCGATGGCGAGATATTGCACCGCGAGCGACACGACCAGCGCGTTCGCCGGATCATGGGCATCGATATAGACGCTGACGAACAGCCGCGGCAGCGCCCAGATCAGCGTTGCAGTGACTGCCATGAAACCGATCCCGACGATCAGCGCGACCCGGCCCGCGCGCGATATCCAGAGGTGATCGCGCGCGCCATATGCCATGCCGACGCGGATCGTCGCGGCCTGCGACACGCCGAACGGCACCTGGAACGCGACCGCCGCGATGTTGAGCGCGATCGCGTGCGCGGCGACTTCGGTGACACCGATCAGCCCCATCAGGATCGCCGCCCCACCGAACAATGCGCCCTCGAACGTCCAGGTCAGCGCGATCGGCACGCCCAATCGGACGATTTCGAAGAAGCGCGGCCATTCGGTGCGCCACCAGCGACCGAACAGGCGATAGCGGCGCAGATGCCGGTCGGTCAGCAGGATCACGACATAGGCCAGCATCATCACCGTCATGGTGACGACCGTGGCGATCGCCGATCCTTCGAGACCAAGCGCGGGAAAGCCGGCATTGCCGAACACCAGCAGCCAGTTGCCGGCGACCGCGACAAGTAGCGCGAGCGCGGTGACGGCAAAGGCCCAGCCGGGCCGCCCCAGCGCGGCAGCGGTGGTGCGCATGACTGCGGCGGCGATACCGGGAACCAGCGCGAACAGCGCGATATCGAGGAACGCGCCGGCGCGCCGTGCCACCACGGGATCCTGCCCGGCCGCGAGCAGCAGCGTTTCGCCATACGCGAGGGCGACCAGAAAGGGCAGCGTGCCGAGCAGCGCGAGCCACAATGCCATGCGGAACGACCGCCGCACGTCGCGTACCGCGTGGCGGCGGCGGCCAAGTTCGGCGGCGATGATCGGCGCGGCCGCGCTGGTCAGGCCGATCAGCGCGAACATGATGACGTTGAACATGAACACGCCGAGCGTGGCGGCGGCGAATTCGACCGTGCCGAGCCGCGCGACGAAGATCACATCGACCCCCGACACCGCCATCTGCAGCAGATTGGCGCCGACCAGTGGCCCTGCCAGCCACAACAGCGCGCCCAACTCGCCGCGCATCGTGTGCGGCGTGTCGATACCGGCGGGCGGCGGGGGAATCGCGATCATCGTCACGCCGCCGCCCTATCGCGCAATCGCCGACACGTCACGCCCTGCCCATCGGGCCTCACCGTCCGGCCGCGCGCCGGAAAAGGCGCGATCGGGCCGTATTGCACCCATAGTACAGCCGTTTACTCCCGTGCCGCCATGCTCTAGCGGTGCGGCTCTATCTCGCGCCATCATAGGGAGCGCACGAATGAAACTGGTCCGGGGCGCCTGGAAGATCCTGGTCGGCATCAAGGACGCGCTGGTGCTCGCCGCCATGCTGCTGTTCTTCGGCCTGTTGTTTGCCGCACTGTCGACCAAGCCGAGCCCCGCGACGATCCGCGACGGCGCGCTGTTGCTCGCGCTCAACGGATCGATCGTCGAGCAACCGGCCGAGACGGATGGTTTCGCGGCACTCGCCGGCGGCAGTGCGCCGGTGAAGGAATTCCGCCTGCGCGACGTGGTGCGTGTGCTCGACAAGGCGAAGGACGATGCCCGCGTCAAGGTCGTCGTGCTCGATCTGAGCAGCTTTACCGGCGGGTATCCCGCGAGCCTGAACGAAGTCGCCGACGCGATCCGCCGCGTGCGCGACAGCAAGAAGCCGGTGCTCGCCTATGCCACGGGATATACCGATTCGGGCTATCGCCTCGCCGCCAACGCCAGCGAAATCTGGATGAACCCGATGGGCGGCACCCTGTTCACCGGCCCGGGCGGATCGCAGCTTTATTACAAGGGCCTGATCGACCGGCTCGGCGTCAACGCGCACATCTATCGCGTCGGCAAATACAAATCGTTCGTCGAACCCTATACGCGAAGCGACCAGTCGCCCGAGGCCAAAGAGGCGAGCCAGGCGCTGTACGGCGTGATCTTCGACCAGTGGAAACAGGCAATCGCCAAGGCGCGGCCCAAGGCCAGGTTCGACGCGCTGCTGATGACCCCAGATGCCGTGGTCACCGCGGCGCAGGGCGACATCGCCAAGGCCAATCTCGACGCCGGCATCGTCGACAAGCTGGCCGAGCGGATCGATTTCGACAAGCGCGTGGGCGAACTTGCCGGGACCGATACGGGCAAGATCGCGGGCAATTTCCGCACGATCAAATATGATAATTATCTCGCCGCCAACCCGCTGCCGACCGGTGGCGACGCGATCGGCGTGCTGACTGTCGCGGGCGAGATCGTCGATGGCAAGGCCAATGCCGGCACCGCCGGCGGCGACACGATCGCCAAGGCAATGCTCGACGGGCTCGCCAAGAAATCCCTGAAGGCACTGGTCGTGCGCGTCGATTCGCCGGGTGGGTCGGCGCTGGCGTCGGAAACGATCCGCCGCGCGATCCTCGAGGCCAAAGCGCAGAAGCTGCCGGTGGTCATCTCGATGGGATCGATCGCCGCGAGCGGCGGCTACTGGGTGGCGACGGCGGGTGACACGATCTTCGCCGAGCCGACCACGATTACCGGATCGATCGGCATTTTCGGCATCATCCCGACCTTCGAAAACACGCTGGCGAAGATCGGCGTGACCTCGGACGGGGTGCGTACCACGCCGATGTCGGGACAGCCCGACGTCCTTGGCGGCACCACGCCGGAAACCGACCGCGTGCTGCAGGCGGCGATCGAGCATGGTTATCGCCAGTTCCTCAACAACGTCGCGGGCGCGCGCAAGATGACGGTCGAGCGCGTCAACGAGATCGCCCAGGGCCGCGTGTGGGACGGCGGCACCGCGCATCAGCTTGGGCTGGTCGATCGCTTCGGCACCTTGCAGGACGCGATCGACTTTGCGGCGAAACTGGCCAAGCTCGACCCGGCCAAGGTCCATGCGGTCTATCTTGAAAAGGAACCCGGCTGGCTGTCCAAACTGGTCGCGAACTGGGGCGGCGGGGACGATGAGGACGCAGCGGATGGCGACGTCTTCGCGCGGATCGGCGCCGATCGCCAGGCGGTACTGGCGCGCGCGATCGGCGACATGCGGCGGTTGACCAAAACGTCGTCGATCCAGGCACGCTGCCTCGAATGCGTCGGCATGGGCCCGGCAGCGCCGAGCCGCGACGACCTTCGCCTGATGGACCTGTTGCTCGCGAGGTTCGCCAAGTGATCGTGATCAGGGCAGCGCGGCCCGAAGATGCCGCCGCGATCGCCGCAATCTATGCACCGCACGTGCTCACCGGCACCGTGTCGTTCGAGACCGAGGCGCCCGATACGCGCGCGATGCGCGGCCGGATGGCGGCATCCGATGGGCTGTACCCGTGGATCGTCGCGACCAATGGCGATGAGGATGGCGGCGTGATCGCCTATGCCTATGCGGGCCGCTTCCGCGACCGCCCGGCCTATCGCTTCGTCGTCGAGACCTCGATCTATGTCGCCGGCACGGTTCAGCGCCAGGGCGCGGGCCGGCTGCTCTATGAGGCATTGATCGACACGCTGCGCGCGCAAGGGTTCACCCAGGCGATCGGCGCGATCGCCCTGCCCAACGAGGGATCGATCTCGCTCCACGAGGCCGTCGGTTTCCGCCGCGCGGGCGTGTACCGCGAGGTCGGCTACAAGAACGGGCAGTGGATCGATGTCGGTTTCTGGCAGTGCGAGCTGAACGATGCGGTCGTGCCGCCGGTCGAGCCGAAGCCGTTCAGCGAAGTGGGCGTGGTGCGAATCTGATACGGACGGCCTCGCTCTACCAACCAAGCGAGGCACGATATTCCTTTGCCTCTGCCGCCGGCATCTGATCGAGCAGCACGCGCGTGGTGTAATGGCCCTCCGTGCGCGCGCCCTTGCGATACTGCCAATCGATGATGTCCGCCGCATCGATCTTGACGCGCTGGCCGAGCGTATAGCCCGGCGCCTCCGGCGTATTGCCGAGCTCTCCGACAATGCCCCGCGCGTCGCGCTTCACGACAGATGCCCAGACATATTCGACTGCTGGCCCGGGCAGCAGGTCGTATTTGAGCGAGAACATCGTCTCGTCCGGCGCAGGTTTGACCTGATGCTGCCAGAATTCGGGCAATGTCCGCCGCCCTTCGCGCTTTGCTGCTTCCATCGCCGGATCATCGGGCGCGACTTTGACGACTTCGTCCTTCGCCTCCTGTGCCCCGGCCTGCCGGACCGGATCGGAGCAACCGGCGACCAAAGCGACCGCCAACACAATTCCAAACATATTCGCCATATCAGCCCCCGGATTGCGCCTCACGCTGCCATGGTGTGGCAATGAGTCCCCAAGCACAACAGTTCATCGCCGCGCGATAGGTCGGCAGCCGGAAGTGGATCGGAGTCGCGAGCAAGGCGAAGGGCGGCAATCGTCGCGGCGATGGCGACTGGCGTGCCGAGCAGCACCAGCGCCCCGGGGGCTACTTAACGACGCGGTCGTGCCGCCGATCGAACCTAAGCCGTTCAGCGAAGTGGTGTGGTGCGGGTTTAGGGCTGGTCAGGGTGTGAATTCGTAAGTCATCATAATCGACCCAGTAGCGGCCAATCACCGCTGCGTTACGACGATCCCGCCTTCGGTTTTAGGCGCGACGAGAAATCCCAAATCCAAGCGCTCTGGCCCATGCGCAACGAGGTAGATAACTTCGCCAGCAGCAAGCTCACCGATTGCGGCGGTGAGATGCTCGACTGCGACGGCTATGTCGCAAAGCCAAGCAGATGGGCCGAGTGGCGACGCACCGAGTTCACCAAGCCGAGCCGCTATTGCGCTCAAGTTGGCCTCGTTAACCACTGCAATGATGGTTCGCTTGCCGTCTATCCGGACACTATAATGCTCTGGGTGCATCTGCTTCTACTACGCGAAAAGACGCTGCTGCGGAACAGCAGCTACCCCTTCCCGCCATTCGGCAAAGGCCACCCGGAACGCGTCCGGATTGAGAGCGCAGCTGGGGAAAGCCGTCGCCCCGGCGCCAAAACAGCGTTACGAAACAACCGACAAAGGGGTGGCGATGCGCTTGGGGAGCGTGGGAGGGCTGGTCGTGGGCGCTTTGACGCTGGCACTGGCGGCGTGCGGAGGCGGGAAAAGCGCCCTGCCGTCCGCCACCCCCACAGGCGTCGCAAAGCTCACCACCATCGACTTCGCCAACGTCGCCGATGCTGCGCTCGATCAGGCTCGACCGCTCCAGGCGTTTGATCAGCTTCCCGACAGATTGTGTCTCCCGCGAGACGCGCACGATTTTCACCGTGTGCGAAGACGATCCGCGTTCGCAAGATCGGCGGTTGGCGCTAGAATTTCTCCGTCGAATTGCTCGATGGAAAGATTACGCTCCACGCGGCGCGGCCAGTCGGCGTGCGTCAGTGCTCCGCGCCCGAGCGATACGGCATCTGCCTCCCCTCGACTCAGCATTCCAGCCGCCTGCTCGGGATCGTGCAGTGAGCCGTTAGCGATGACCGGGAGCCGCCCGTGGCGCTTTGCCAGCGCGGCCAGACTCGGCCCTTCGGCGAAGGCCGGCTGCCAGGCCTCGAATTCGGTGATGTGGAGATAGTCGAGCGGCAGGCGTCCGAGCCTCTCATAAATGGCGGCGGCCTCTTCGGGGCCGCGCCATTTGTGGGCAAAGTCGTTGACCTTGCCCTGCGAACTGCGCAGCCCAACCAGGAAATCGGGGCCTATCGCCGTCCGAACGGACTGAACCACCTCAACCGTCAGGAGCAACCTGCCCGCGACGCCATCGCCATAGCGATCACCGCGCAGGTTGATTCCCTCGCTCAGGAACTGGTCGAGCAAATAGCCATTGGCGCCATGAACCTCCACGCCATCGAACCCGGCTTCGCGCGCGCGGAGCGCGGCGGCGGCAAAACCTGCCACCGCTTCGGCGATCTCGGACCCGGTCATGGCGACCGGCGCGCGATAATCGCCGCTGCCACGATAAAAGGTCATCTGCTGCCCTTTAGGGCGCACGGCGGACGGCCCCCTGGTATCGCTGCGCGAGCGATTATACTGCGACAGCGCGCCGGCATGCATGAGCTGCGCGATGATGCGGCCGCCGGCAGCATGGACGCGGTCGACCACCCGGCGCCAGGCATCGCGCTGACGATCCTCTGCGAGGCCGGGCTGGAACCGATAGCCTTGCGACCAGGCGGCGTCGGTATAGATCCCCTCGGTGATCAACAGACCAAAGCCGCCTTGCGCAAAAGCACCGTAATATTGTGCCATGCGCGCGGTGGCGCAGCCGGCGTCGCTGGCGCTGACCCGGGTCATCGGCGCGACCGCAATACGATTACTGAGTGTGAGCCCGGCTATGGTGAGCGGCTCAAACAGGGGTGCCGTGGCCGGCACTGGCCGCTCCCAAATTGCCTCATTGGTCATATCACTTGTTCCCGCCATAGACCGCCGCGATCGCCTCGATCTCGATCATGACCGCAGGATCGTAGAGCGCCTTCACCTCCGCGATCGTGTCGGCAGGATAGGGGGCGGAAAAGAATTGCCGGCGCAATTCGACCACATCCCTGAAGTTTCCCATATCGGTGACAAGGATCGTCACCTTGATGACATCATCGAGACTTGACCCGCCGGCTTCGAGCGCGCGGCGCAGGTTGGCGAACGCCTGTTCGCCTTGCGCCAGGAAACCGCCCGCCACGATCTTGCCATCCTCGCCGGTGCCGGCCTGACCCGAGACGAAGAGCAGGTCGCCGAAGCGAATTCCCTGGGAAATCAGGAAAGGCGCATAATGGTCGGGGTTCGTTACCACATTTTCCAACATCGTTTTTGCTCCTTCGTTGCACGAAATCGATGGCGTAACTGGTTCACCATCGTAATTTCCGAAGGTCAGAAATGGTCGCGCAGGTTGGTCGCGACAAACTCGAAATTATCAGCTAACGGATGAGGTGAACTTATCCATGGCCCGGCAACTCCCTCCCCTTTCCGCGCTCCGTGCCTTCGAGGCGGCAGCCCGTCACGGAAGCTTCAAGCGCGCGGCCGAAGAGCTTTCGGTCACGCCGACCGCGATCAGCCATCAGATCCGCTCGCTGGAGGAGTATATCGGGCTCACCCTGTTCGAGCGCCGCACGCGCGAGGTGGTGCTGACCGGCATAGGCGCCGAAATCTACCCGGTGCTTCGCGATGGTTTCGATGCGTTCGCCACCGTCTTCGATCGATTGACGCAGCGCCGGAGCCGACCACAGGTGACGATCTCTGCGACGATTGCCTTTACCGCCCGCTGGCTCGTGCCGCGCGTCGCCCTGTTTCAACGCAAACATCCCGACATCGACCTTCATCTCCAGGCGTCGGACGAGGCGATCGACCTGTCGCGCACCGCGGTCGACCTCGCGATCCGCTACGGGCAAGGGCCCTATCCCGGCGTCGCGGCCGAGGAGTTGTTCGCCGATGTCTTCGCACCCGTCGTTAATCCGATGTTGCAGGTAATTTCACCCGCCGACCTGCAGACGGTGCCGATGATCGAGTTCGAGTGGCGGCGCCACCACCCGGTCAATCCGACCTGGGAACGCTGGTTCTCGGCCGCTGGTCTTGACGCGACGCCCACACCGGCGCGCCTGTGCTTCTCGGACGAGAGCCACGCGATCCAGTCGGCAGTGGCGGGCCAGGGTATCGCGCTGACGAGCCTGATACTGGTCGCTGACGAGATCGCCGCCGGACGCCTCGTTCAGCCATTCGGGCCATTGCTGCCCGGTCACCGCCATCACCTGCTGATGCTGAAAGAGCGGCCGTCGCCCGCCGTGGTCGCCGTTGCCGAATGGCTGAGGTCGGAAACGCGCGCCGCGACTTGCACATCCGATTAGCTGGGTGCTTTGCTTGGCCTGCCTTTTGTGTTGATAGCGGCGATCCGCAACCGAATCCTGCAAAGCGGACCGGGAACGAATTACCGCTGTTCGGTCATTCGCGCTTATCGGTCGATGAGGCAAACAGGCCGCAGTCCCTGACGAAAGCTGGGTCCGACCGCCTTACCCCGAGCTGAGAGAAAGGAGCGGGTATGACGGGATCGGACCCAATGGTGGCGCTGCTTTAGCGCCGCGCTCGATAGGCCGGCAGGCCGAGGCGGAAATGGATCGCCGCCGCGCGAAGCGCAAAGCCCGCTAGCGCGGCGACCGTCGCGGCAATGGCGACCGGCGTACCGAGCAGCACCAGGCCGACATAGAGCGCCGCCGCCAGTGCCGCCGCCGTCACATAAAGTTCGGGCCGCATCAGGATCGACGGCTCACCCGCCAGCACGTCGCGGATGATGCCGCCGACACAGCCGGTGACGACTCCCATCAGCACGGCCGGGACCGGCGGGATGCCATAGCCGAGCGCCTTTGCTGCGCCGAACACCGCATAGGCGGCGAGCCCGACCGCATCGAACCAGTCGAGCGCCGCGCCCTTCCACCAGCGCTCCGGTGTTGCCCAGATGATCAAGGCGACGGTCAGGCACACCGCGGCGGGCCGGCTGTCGTGCATCCAGAATACTGGCGCGCCGATCAGCAGGTCGCGCACCGTGCCGCCGCCGACGCCGGTGACCAGCGCGAAGAAGGCGAGCGTGACCATGGTCTGCCCGCGCTTCGCCGCGGCGAGCGCGCCGGACGCGGCGAACACGGCCAAACCGGCGATGTCGAACCAGGGGGCGAATTCGGGCAGGACATGGGTGGCGACGGGGAGCATGGACCGGCTTTAGCGTGGTCAGTCGGGATAGCACCATAGCGTCCGTCACCGGACCTGATCCTCTGCCACAGAGCAACCGCCGTCATTCCCGCGAAAGCGGGGATGATGAGATGATGGAGGAGAAGCCCGCCCTCGTCACGGGGAGGTAAGCGCTGAACCAGTTCGGAGCGACGATACGACAGCGCGCAGCACGTGCCCCAGAAACGCAAATAGGGGCCGGCATTGCTGCCGACCCCCTGTCGCCGCGCCTAGCTTCGCTCGGCTTTCCCGAAGGAATGCCCGCGCCGTCCGGTTTCGGCGGCCCCGCTCCACCTCTCGCCGCGGACAGCGATTGGCTTTGCGGTTCGGTCACCGGGGCCGGATGCGACAGTCTTGCGACCATCGGCAACCCGACCTCGGCGGCCAGCTCAAGTCAGGATCGAAACCCTGCCTCTCGCCTCGGCCACTCTCTTTCCGGATCCGTCTCGCTCATCCCTAAAGACAAGCGCGCGATCTTCCGGCCTTCCTGCAGCCAACGCCCATCTCCATCACAAGGACATCGAGGGACGCCTGGAATACCTGCCTCGCCTCTTTCCGACCGCCACCGTTTTCACGGCTTTGCTCGACCGAGCACTCAACCTGCACTCCGCCGAATTCGCCAATGGTTTCCTTGCGGCACCTGTTCGCTCCTTCGACATAAGCACTTGATGTTTCTGCGATTTCTCGCTTCCGCATCCCCTGCTTACAGTCATGAAGGTGTCATTCGAATCCGAGTCGCGCCAGCAGGAAACGACACTGCCCGGTTGTGGATAACGTGGATAACGTGGATCGATTCCGAACCGAAGCGCAGCGGCTGGCCGTACATGAACGGGTCGTTGTTTTCGGTTCATGCAACCCCGGCTAGAAACAGAGCGTTACGGACCCGGTATTGATTCAGGATAAGGGAGAAAACATCATGCGTAGTTTCATCATGGCGCTTACCGCCGCATCGCTCGTCGTTCCGGCCACCATGGCTTTTCCGACCACCCAGGCGGAAGCACGAAAGAAGAATCACCAGTATCGCGAATGGCGTGGCCGTGACGGTCGCACCTATTGCCGCAAGGCGGACGGCACGACCGGCCTGATCGTCGGCGCGGTCGGCGGCGCATTGCTCGGTCGCACGATCGACACGCGCGGCGACCGCACGGTCGGCACGCTGGGCGGTGCGATCGCCGGTGGCCTGCTCGGTCGCGAGATCGATCGCGGTGGCAGCAGGCGCCGTTGCCGCTAAGTCATAGCGACACCACATCAGGGGCGCGGCATGATTGCCGCGCCCTTTTTGTATCTGCAAAGGATTGACGCCATGACGACACGCAGCGGATCGGCCCGGTACGAAGGCTTTGGCAAGGACGGCAAGGGTCATGTCTCGACTCAGTCGGGCGTGCTTTCCGACAATGCCTATGGCTTCAACACCCGCTTCGGTGATGAACCCGGCACCAATCCCGAAGAGTTGATCGCGGCCGCGCATGCCAGCTGTTTCACCATGGCGCTGAGCTTCGCGCTCGCCCGTGCCGGTTTCAACGAGGGCACGCTGGAGACCACAGCCAAGGTGACGCTCGACAAGGACGGTGACGGGTTTTCAATCACGACGTCCGCGCTGGATTTGAGGGCGACGATCGACGGGATCGATGCTGACAAGTTCGCCGAGATCGCCGCCGACGCCAAGGCGAACTGCCCGGTGTCGAAGGTGCTGAACGCGGAAATCACGCTGACGCATAGTTTGAACGCGTAATACTCATCTAATAGCCCCTCCCTTTATGGGAGGGGTTGGCGAGGGTCTCGGCGGCGGGCGGGGCTCGATGCCCCGTTCGGCGATGCGCTTCGCGATCACACCCTCCCCCGACCCACCAATAAAGAGGGAGGGGGAAGGAAAAAAGTGACGCCGACTGCATTCCCCCCCTGTCGCTCTTATGAACGGACTGTAGTTTTCGGTTCACGCAACCCCGACTGCAAGGTGCGCGTTCTAACCACAATGTTCACGACCAAGGAACGCATCATGCGTATCGCTATTTTCGCCGCCATCGCGGCAATCGCCCTGCCCGCCGTCCCGGCGCTGGCGCAATCCAACCCACGCGAGGCCAATCGCGAATATCGCGAGGATGTGCGCGATGCGCAGCGCGATTATCGCAAAGATGTGCGCGATGCGGATTCACGCAGGGACGTGCGCGACGCGCGTCGCGAATATCGCGACGACGTGCGCGATGCTCGTCAGGATCGCCGCCACGCGAGGCGCGATTGGCGCCAGTATCGCAACTATGACTATAACCGCTATGAGCGCGGTCAGCGCACTTATTATGCCGACCAATATTATCGCGACGGCAGTTATTATCAGACGCGCCGGCTGAGCCGCAACGATCGTGTTTATCGCGGCAGCAACGGGCGTTATTATTGCCGCCGCAACGACGGCACGACCGGCCTGATCATCGGCGGCATCGCCGGTGGCGTGCTCGGCAACTCGATTGCGAGTGGCGGGTCGAAGACGCTGGGCACGTTGCTCGGCGGTGGCGCGGGCGCCTTGCTCGGCCGGTCGATCGATCGCGGTCAGGTCAGCTGCCGCTAAACGCGGGATCGCTGAAATAACGAAGGGCCCGGTGAGCGATCACCGGGCCTTTTTCGTACCCAATCAGCAAGGGATCAGAGCAGGCCGCCGCCGATGAACAGGCGGATCGCGCAGATGATCACCAATATGATGTTGAGGTTGCGCCCCATATTGCTCGACGACAATGCGCCAAGCGCGATGCCGACGATGCCGATCGGGATGGTCAGCCAGTTGAGCCAGCCGAGCAGCGGGATGAAACCGACCAGCGTAAGGATCAGAACGACGAAGCCGATGAGGATCGAGAAGATATTGAGCATGGGGCGAACATGACGACCGCGCGCGGCCTGCGCAAGAGGTGATCTTGCGACGGGCAAGCTTATCGCCAACGCTATCTTAACCCACTTCCGCGTAATGCCTTAAGCCTGTGCGGGAGCGTTTTATGGTTCGCAGTCGGTATCTCTTGGCAATGGCTCTGGTCCTGCCCGTGGCGCTTGCCGCGTGCGGGCCGCGCGAGAGCGAGCGCAATCTCGATTCGCTCGACCAGGAGCTGATCGACGGCAATTCGGCGGGAAACACGCGCGACCCGGCCCTGATGAGCGCGCTGCAGGACCAGATCATGGTCGATCCGACGCTCGCATCGCAGGCCAATAACGACGCCGTCCGCCCCCCTGCCCAGCCTTATTCGGGCGCGGTCCCCGCCGACGGCATCGCCGCCGGCGCCCGGACGACCGGCACCGGGACTAGCGAAGCGGTGAAGTCCACCCCCGCGCCAAAGGCCGGCGGCTGCGCACAGTGCGACGCCGCGCGCGAATCGCTGACGCTCGGCGCACTCGCCGCGCGACAGAAGGATCCGCGCAGCGCAAGCTGTGCCAGCAAGATGCGCTATTCGACGCGCTGGGTGCAGCGCATGCCCGCCGACCTGCCGCTTTATCCAGATGCGCGGGTCAGCGAAGCGGCCGGCGCCGATGGCGAGGGCTGTGCGTTGCGCGCGGTCAGCTTCGCCACATCGGCGTCGCTGCAGAGAGTGCTCGACTGGTATTATACGCGCACCACCAATGCCGGCTATTCGGCCGAGCATGAGGCGGATGGCGCCGAACATGTCCTGGGCGGGACACGCGCCCGCGACGAAGGCGCGTTCGCCCTGTTCCTGACCAAGCGTGGCGATGGCGGTACCGACGTGGATATCGTGGCGAATAACGGCCGCTGACTTCCCTCCGTTCGCCCTGAGCTTGTCGAAGGGCAAGTCTCAAACCACCGTATGCACTTGCGGATAGCTGGGCTTCGACACGCTCAGCCCGAACGGAGGGGAGGTGGTCGATCACCGTCCGACAGACGCCACCCGCCACAATGGTTCTCTTTCCGCGCCATCCGCGCTAACGCGGGCGCCATGAATTCCCTTCTTCTCGTGATGGCCGGCGGCGCGATCGGTTCGGGCGCGCGTTTCCTGACCGGGCGAACGACGCTCGCCTGGTTCGGCCCCTCCTATCCGTGGGGCACGCTCGCGGTGAATTTGATCGGCGGTTTCCTGATGGGCGCGCTGGTCGGCACACTTGCGCGGCTTTCAGTACCGGGGGAGAATTGGCGTCTGCTGCTTGCGGTCGGCGTACTCGGCGGATTCACCACTTTCTCGGCCTTTTCCCTCGACACGGTGCTGATGCTCCAGCGCGGAGACCTGTCGATGGCCGCAATCTATGTGCTGGCGTCGGTGATCGGATCAGTCGCCGCACTGTTCGCCGGCCTCGCACTGACAAGAGTTGTAGCATGACCGATTCCCCGAAAGCCCCCAAAGCCCCGAAAACCGCCAAGGACGGCGCCAAATCGGAGCGCGCCAAGTCGGACCGCGCCAAATCGGATGGGGACAATGTCCGCCAGTTCAATGTCGGCCTCGACGATGACGGCATCCGGTTGGATCGCTGGTTCAAGCGGCATTTGCCCGACACCAGCTTCACCACCGTCGCGAAATGGGCGCGCACCGGGCAGTTGCGCATCGATGGCGCGCGCGCGACACCGGGCGATCGCATTGCCACCGGCCAGACGATCCGCGTACCGCCGGCCGAGCCGGTTCGCGAGGACGCGCCCAAGAAACGCGAACGTCCGCCGCTGAGCGACGAACAGACCGATTATATCCGCGAGATGGTGATCCACCGCGACAAGCAGGCGATCGTGCTCAACAAGCCGGCGGGCCTCGCCACGCAGGGCGGGACCAAGACGCATGAGCATGTCGATGGCCTGCTCGACGGGCTGCAGTTTGACGGCGAGAGCCGGCCCAAGCTGGTCCACCGGCTCGACAAGGACACATCCGGCGCGTTGCTGATCGCGCGCACCACGCGCGCGGCGGCGTTCTTCGCCAAATCCTTTTCCTCGCGCAGCGCAAAGAAGGTCTATTGGGCGCTGGTCGTCGGCGTGCCGGCGATCGACGACGGGATGATCGAACTGCCGATCGCCAAACAACCGGGCAGCGGCGGCGAGAAGATGCATGTCGACGAAGCCGAGGGCAGCCCGGCGCGCACCCGGTACCGGGTGATCGAGCATGCCGGAAACAATACCGCCTGGCTCGAGCTGATCCCTTATACCGGGCGCACACATCAGCTTCGTGTGCATCTTTCGGCGATCGGCCATCCGATCGTCGGCGACGGGAAATATGGCGGACAGGCCGCGTTCCTGACCGGCGCCATTTCGCGCAAGATGCATCTCCATTCGCGGCGCATCAAGATCGACCATCCCGATGGCGGCGAGATCGAAATCCAGGCCGAGCTGCCGACGCATTTCGCCGAGAGCCTGAAGCATCTCGGGTTCGACGAGATGCTCGGCAACATGATGCCGCTCGATACGCCGCCCCCGCCAAGCAAGGCGGTGAAGAAGCAGCAAGCGAAACAGCACGCCAAGAACATGCGCAAGGACCGCAAGGGCGAGCGGCGACGGCGCGGCGAGCGCACCGAGGCCCCCGCCCGCGCGCCCCGCCCCTCGCGCTAGGCACGCGAGGCCGATGCATCCCAATCCCACATTCCGCCCCGGCGATGAGGCCGGGATGCTCGACTGGGTGGTCGGGATCGGCTTCGCGCATATCTTCGTGACCACGCCGGATTTGCCGATGGTCGTTCATGCGCCGATCGTCGCGATCGGTGAGCGGCGGCTGCGCTTTCATATCGCGCGCGCCAACCGTGCGGCGCCGCACCTCGATGGCGCGCGGGTGCTGCTCAGCGTCGCGGGTGCGCAGGGATACATCACGCCGAACTGGTACGTCGCGCCGTCGCAGCAAGTGCCGACCTGGGACTATACCACGGTCGAGATCGATGGCGTGGCGCGGGTGTGCGACGATGACGCGCTGATCGAACAGCTCGACCGGCTTGCCGCGATCCACGAACCGCGCGTGATTCCGGAAAATCCCTGGACGCGCGCGAAGATGGACGAGGATCGCTTTCGCGCGATGCTGCGCGCGATCACCGCGTTCGATGTCGAGATCGACGCCGTACGCGGCACGCGCAAGCTGAGCCAGAACAAGTCCGCTGCGGACCGCGCCGGCGTTGCCGCTGGTTTACAGCGCAGCGGCCATGCCGATCTTGCGCGCGAGATTCCACAATGAACCGCCTCGCCTTGTTCGATTGCGATGGCACGCTGGTCGATAGCCAGGCCAATATCTGCCAGGCGATGGAGGAGGCATTTATGCTTCACCGGCTCGATCCACCCGGCCGGGACGACATCCGCCGCGTCGTCGGGCTGAGCCTGGTCGAAGTGATGCGCAGCCTCCTGCCCCATGCCGAGGATGCGCAGCACCGCGCGCTGGCGGAGGATTACAGGCATGTATTCCTGCGCTTGCGCACTGCGGGGGCGCTGACCGACGAGCCGCTGTTCGATGGCATGATCGAGGCGCTCGACATGTTGACAGAGTCGGGCTGGGTGTTCGGCGTGGCGACCGGCAAGTCCGATCGCGGCCTGATCCGCGTGCTCGACGAACATGGTATCCGGCCACGTTTCGTCACCCTCCAGACCGCCGACCGCCACCCGTCCAAACCGCATCCGTCGATGATCGAGACTGCGATCCGCGAAGCGGGCGCCTCCCCCGAAACGACGGTGATGATCGGCGATACAAGCTATGACATGCTGATGGCGCGGGCCGGCAATGTCCGTGCACTGGGCGTTGCATGGGGCTATCATCCCACTGACGAACTGATTGCGGCCGGGGCGCATGCGATCGCCGAGGCGGTCGCGGATTTGCCTGGGCATATGGAAACGATAAAAGCCTGACCTTCCCCGTGATATCCCACCCGTCCAAGGCACCGCAATGACCGATCCGGAAACCACCGCCCGCAACCGTTATTTCCTGATCGCCGGGTCGCGCATCGCCGGGGTCGCCGGCGCGCTGCTCGGCCTGGTGCTGATCGGCCGTGCGCAGATCCTCGAACAGAAAATTCTCGGTACCGCGATCGTGCTGTCGGCGCTGCTGATGGTCGCGATCGTGCCGCGCGCGCTCGCCCGGCGCTGGCGCAGCCCGCCCCAGGATTGAGCCGGACGTGAAGCGATTCTGGACCGATGTGGCGATCGACGCCGGGGGCGTCGTCACGCTCGACGGAAAGCCGGTGCGGACGCCCGGCCGCGCGCCGCTCGCCATTCCCTTCGCGCCGCTCGCCGAAGCGGTGGCCGATGAATGGCGCGCGGTGACCGGCGAGATCGACCCGCGCGCGATGCCGCTGACCGGCCTGGCCAACGCAGCGATAGAACGCATCGGCGCCGACCCGGCGATCTTCGCGACCGGCCTCGCTGTGTTCGCCGAAAGCGACCTGCTCTGTTACCGCGCGGAAGACCCGCCGGCGCTGGTCGAGCGCCAGGCGCTGCTATGGGATCCGCTGCTCGAATGGGCGCGCACCCGCTACGATGTGCATTTCGAGGTGGTCGCGGGGATCATGCACCGCGCGCAACCGGCGCTGACGATCGCCCGCCTGACCGACGCGATCACGGCGCGAACGCACTGGGAACTGGCCGGGCTGGCACCGATCGTGACGATCGGCGGCTCGCTGATCGCCGGCCTGGCGCTGATTGAGGATGCCGCGACCGCCGGGAGCGTATGGCGCGCGATCGAACTCGACGAGGATTGGCAGGCCGAACAATGGGGCCGCGACGACCTCTCCCTCGCCGCGCTCGAATCGCGGCGGCGGGACTTCTATGCTGGTGTGCGGTTCCTGGAGTTGATCGCTTAAGCGGTTTCAGTCGGGGTCGATCCACCCCCCGTTCGCCCCCTGGGTTCCGGACAGCAAAACGGCGCGAGGCTGTTGCTTCGCGCCGTTTCGAACCGGTCAGTTGCAGACGCGGACCGCCGTGCGCTGTCCGGAATAATTGTCCCACCGCGTTTCGACATGGCAGCGTCCATAACCGCGCTGGCCGTAACCATCCTGGCGGTCATAGCCGTTATAACCATTGTTGCGGTCATAAGCGCGACGATCGTCATAGCGGCGGTCGTTGCGACGATAATCGTTATAGTTATAGCCATCGTCGACATAGCCCTGCTGATAGCTGTCCTCGCGGTAACCGCGATCATAGCCGCGGCGGCGATCATTGCCGCTCGATGCGATCGCGGCGCCGATCGCCAGACCGGCGATCCCGGCGATGATCGCGATGCCGCCATTGTCATTGCCGCGGTGACGTCCGCCGTAACGCTGCGCCTCTGCAGGTGCGGCGGCGGTCAGGGCCGTTGCGCCGAGCGCGAGGGCGAGCGTTGCTTTGGTGAACATGGTCGTCATTGCTTCTACTCCTTAAGAGCAGCCTCGATGACCTCCGGTCGGAGCGTCGGTTCGTGCAGCTTGCCGACGTATCTGCACGAGTCGTCGTGAACCGATGCCGAATGCGCCTTGCAGCCGCGGTTCATCCGATCAGCGCAGCAGTTTGCGGATGAACCCGATGATCCCGGTCTGGCGCGAACGTTTGAGCTTCTCGGCCGCGAGGATGGTCTTCACGCATTCGAAGCATTGTTCGACATCGTCATTGACCAGGACATAGTCGTAACCGTCCCAATGGCTTACCTCATTGGCGGCGCGCGCCATGCGGGCGTTGATCACGTCGACCGAATCGGTCGCGCGCTTTTCCAGCCGGTCACGCAGGATCGGCATCGATGGCGGCAGGATGAAGACGCGAACCACGTCGCCGCCGGCCAACTGGTGGAGCTGCTGCGCGCCCTGCCAGTCGATATCGAACAATATGTCGCGCCCTTCCTCGAGCACGTGCCAGACCTGCGCCTTGGGCGTGCCGTAGCGATGGTCGAAGACATGCGCCCATTCGAGGAATTCATGGTTCGCCGCCATCTCGCGAAAGGTTTCGAGATCGACGAAGTGATAGTCCACGCCATCGACCTCTCCGGGGCGCGGCGGGCGCGTGGTGTAGGACACCGACATGCTCAGTTCCGGCTCGGCGGCGAGCAGCTTACGCGCGATGGTCGATTTGCCCGCGCCCGATGGCGAGGACAGGACGAACAGCACGCCGCGACGCTTGAACCCGTGCGGGTCGTCGGCGGACTCGAATGGCTTTGCGGAGGACGGCATGGGCGCTAATGGCGGCGCAATGGGGAAGGCGTCAAGTCACGGGCGATGGGATCGCGACAAAAGCTGGTTCGTCGCGGCGGGGCTGATCGCACTTATCGCGGTTCTGATCCTGCTCGCGATGGGGCGCACGCCGGTCTGCACCTGCGGCACGATCAGGCTGTGGCATGGCGAGGTCAATTCGCCCGAGAACAGCCAGCAATTGAGCGACTGGTATTCGCTCAGCCATTTCATCCACGGGCTGATCTTCTATGGTCTGACCTGGCTGGCCTTGCGCAGCCGGCCGGTCGGCCTGCGGCTGGCGCTGGCGGTGCTGATCGAATCCGGCTGGGAAATCCTTGAAAACTCACCGATCATCATCGACCGTTACCGCGCGGCGACGATCGCGATCGGTTATACCGGCGACAGCGTGCTCAATTCGGCATCCGACATCGCTTTCATGGCGTTCGGATTCCTGGTCGCGCGAAAGCTGCCCTGGTGGGTGAGCGTCGCGCTGGCGATTGCGCTCGAACTGCTCGCGCTGTGGGTGATTCGCGACAATCTGACGCTCAATATATGGATGCTGGTCGCGCCGAACGATGCGGTGCGCGCCTGGCAATCGGCAGGCTGAGGTCAGCCGGCTTTGCTGGCCTTGCGCCGGTCATAGGCCTTTTTCGCGACATAGGCGCCGCCCAGCGCCAGCCCGATCGGCCCGAGCCGGGTGATCACGCGGCTCGCGATCAGGCCGATCGCCGCACCTTTCAAC
Organism: Sphingomonas sp. UYAg733; assembly: GCF_054057355.1. Taxonomy (NCBI): domain Bacteria; kingdom Pseudomonadati; phylum Pseudomonadota; class Alphaproteobacteria; order Sphingomonadales; family Sphingomonadaceae; genus Sphingomonas; species Sphingomonas sp. UYAg733. The sequence goes on along the minus strand of NZ_JBSRZE010000006.1, from coordinate 178,129 downwards.
CCGCCCTGGCCGTCGCGACGATCGATTTCCGCGCCGAGCAGCGCACCGATGAGACCGCGAATCATGCCGCTTTCTCCGGTGCGCCGAACGCCTTTTCCTTCAACTCGGCCGCACCGCGCAGCACTGCCCAGCCGACCGCATAGGTCACCGCGAGCGGCACCACGACCTTCAACACGTTCGCGGTGATCGCGCCGTAGATCGCGCCGTCCGCCGCGCCGTCATCGCCGCTCATCGAATCGATCGCGCCGCCTATCAGCGCGCCAATGGTCGTAGCACCCATGCCTGAAATCTCCGTGGTTCGTCCGCTAAGCGTTTGGCGGACCGTGGAGTTCCATCTGCCCCTCCCCGTTCCGGGGAGGATTGGGTCACACCATTTTTTCTGGCCGTACCAGGCGGTCGAAGGTCGCCGCATCGACCAGCCCAAGCGCCAGGCCGGCCTGCTTCAGCGTCAGCCCCTCCGCATGCGCGTGCTTGGCGATCTTCGCCGCATTGTCATAACCGATCTCCGGCGCGAGCGCGGTGACCAGCATCAGCGAGCGGTCGACCAGTTCGGCGATCCGCCCGCGATTGGGCTCGAGTCCGTCGACGCAGCGTTCGGCGAAACTCTCCATGCCGATGCTGAGCAGTGCGATCGAGCGCAGCACATTGGCGCCGATCAGCGGCTTGAACACGTTGAGTTCGAGATGCCCCTGCAAGCCGCCGATGGTGATCGCGACATGATTGCCGATCACCTGACCCGCGACCATCGTCAACATCTCGCACTGGGTCGGGTTGACCTTGCCGGGCATGATCGAGCTACCCGGCTCGTTCGCCGGCAGGTCGAGTTCGCCCAGCCCCGAGCGCGGCCCCGAGCCAAGCAGCCGGATATCGTTGGCGATCTTGGTCAGCGCGACCGCCAGCGTGTTGAACGTGCCCGAAAGATGCACCAGCGGATCGTTCGACGCGAGCGCCTCGAACGCGTTCTCCGCCGGCACGAAAGGCTGGCCGGTGATGCCGACCAGCGCCGCGCAGAATTCGCCGGCGAAATTCTCCGGCGCGTTCAGGCCGGTGCCGACCGCCGTACCGCCCTGCGCAAGCCGGCCGACGCCGTTCATCAGCCCGCCGTCGATGCGTTTGCCGCAGCGATAGACCTGGTTGGCATAGCCGGAAAATTCCTGACCCAGCGTCAGCGGTGTCGCATCCTGCAAATGAGTGCGCCCGATCTTGACGATATCGGCCCAGGCATCCGCCTTGGCTTGCAGCGACGCCTGCAACCGCTCCAGCGCGGGGAACAGCCGGTCGCGCACCGCCATCGCCGCCGCGATGTGCAGCGCGGTCGGGAAACTGTCATTGGACGACTGGCTCATATTGACGTGATCGTTCGGGTGGACCGGTGCCTTGCCGCCGCGCGTGCCGGTCATCACTTCATTTGCGCGTCCGGCGATCACTTCGTTGACGTTCATGTTGCTTTGCGTGCCCGAGCCGGTCTGCCAGATGACCAGTGGGAACTGATCGTCGAACTCGCCGCTGACGATTTCGGCGGCGGCAGCCTCGATCGCGTCGGCGATCTTCGCATCCAGGCCGTGCGCGCGATTGACCCGCGCCGCCGCCTGTTTGACCAGCGCCAGCGCGTGGATGATGCCGATCGGCATGCGTTCCTGCGCGCCGAACGGGAAATTCGCGATCGAACGCTGCGTCTGTGCGCCCCAATATGCGTTGGCGGGAACCTGTACGGGGCCGAGCGAGTCGGTCTCGGTGCGTGTTTGCTCAGTCATCGCTCTTCTCCGTCATCCCGGCGAAGGCCGGGATATCAGGCCGCGAGCGCGACCTTGCGGCACGAGATCCCAGCCTTCGCCGGGATGACGGCAGCTATTTCTTGCGCTTGAAATCCACCGCGACGACGTTCGATCCGTCCTCGACCGGCATGACGGTCGGGCCGTCATTCTCTGCCTCTTCATGCGGATCGGGGCCGTCGGGGCCATCCTGCGCCTGGAAGCGCAGTTCGAAATTGACCGAGGGGTCGTGGAAGCCCGTCACCGCGGCATAGGGGATGACCAGTTTCGACGGCACCTGGTTAAAGCTCAGCCCGACCGAGAAGCGCTCGTCATCGACGATCAGGTCCCAATAGCGATTCTGCATCACGATCGTCATCTCGTCGGGAAAACGCTCGATCAGCCGCTGCGGAATATCGACGCCGGCGGCCTGGGTCTTGAAGGTGATATAGAAATGATGCTCGCCGGGCAGGCCGCCATTGGCCGCGACCGAACCGAGCACGCGCCCGACCACGGCACGCAACGCCTCCTGGACGATTTCGTCATAAGGAATCAGGCTGTCGGGCAATCCATCACTCATGCGCCTTGGGTAGCGGGCTTTGGGCACTCGTCAAGATTCATGGAAAGATTGCGCAAATCAAATTGGATTCAAGGATGCGCCAAGATTGCATGCGTGGCGCGTCGCGTTATGGGGAACGCCATGATGCGCACCGCCACGATCAGCCGCTCGACCAGCGAGACCAGTATCGACGTTACCGTCAATCTCGATGGTACCGGCGTCTACACCATATCGACCGGGATCGGCTTTTTCGATCACATGCTCGAACAGCTGTCGCGCCATTCGCTGATCGACCTCGATGTGAAGACCATCGGCGACCTGCACATCGACCAGCATCACACGGTCGAGGATACCGGCATCGCGATCGGCGAAGCGGTGGCCAAGGCGCTTGGCGACAAGCGTGGCATCCGCCGTTACGGCGACGCGCTGTCGCCGATGGACGAGACGCTGACCCGCGTCGCGCTCGACATATCGGGCCGGCCGTTTCTGGTGTGGAAGACCGAATTCAGCCAGAAAAAGCTCGGCGAGATGGACACCGAGATGTTCGAACACTGGTTCCACAGCTTTTCGCAGGCGGCCGGCATCACGCTGCATGTCGAGACGCTGTACGGGCAGAACAACCATCACATCGCCGAGGCCGCGTTCAAGGGCCTGGCCCGCGCGCTGCGTACCGCGGTCGAGATCGACACGCGCAAAGCCGATGCGATCCCCAGCACCAAGGGGATGTTGTAAGGTGGTGGCACGGCCCGACGCGCCCTTGTGCATGATCCTGCTGCGCTATCTGGCGCCGCTCGATCAGGTCGATGCGCAGATGAAGGCGCATGTGGCATGGCTCGAGAAAGGCTATGCCGAGGGTATCTTTATCGTTTCGGGACGCCGCGCGCCGCGCACCGGTGGCGTGATCCTGTCGCGCGGGCATCAGCACGACGTCGAGGCGATCGTCGCGACCGACCCCTTCGTCATGTCGGGCGTGGCCGAAGCCGAAGTGATCGAGTTCGGCGCGAGCATGGCAGCGGATCGATTTGCCGCCCTGCTGATATGAACATCGCGCTGATCGACTATGGCGCGGGCAACCTCCATTCCGTCGCCAACGCGCTGAAGGCCGCCGGTGCGACCGGCATCGCCATCACCAGCGATGCGGACCTTGTGGCAAAGGCCGACCGTATCGTCCTGCCCGGTGTGGGCGCGTTCGGCGCCTGTGCGGCTGCGCTACGCGCGGTGCCCGGCATGGTCGATGCGATCGAGGCGCGCGTGCGTGGTGACGGCGTACCGTTCCTCGGCATTTGCGTCGGCATGCAATTGATGGCCGCAACCGGCGAAGAACGCGGCACGCACCGGGGGCTTGGCTGGATCGACGGCAGCGTCGGCCACCTCACCCCTGCCGACCCGGCTGCCAAGGTTCCGCATATGGGCTGGAACGATGTCGTGCCGACCCGCCCCCACGCGCTGATCGAACCGGGCGAAGCCTATTTCCTGCACAGCTATGCGTTCGCCGGCGCCGATGTGCTGGCGACGACCAACCATGGCGGCCCGGTCACCGCCGCGATCGGCCGCGACAATATGATCGGCGTGCAGTTCCACCCCGAAAAGAGCCAGGCTTATGGACTGGCATTCCTAGCGAGGTTTTTATCATGGCGGCCATGAGCATTTCCGCTCCTCCCCGGCACGGGGAGGGGGACCGCGCGCTTCTTCAGCGCGCGGTGGAGGGGGCTCTCCCCAAGCGTAACGTTGCCGGCCCACCCCCTCCACCAGCTTCGCTGGTCCCCCTCCCCGTGCCGGGGAGGATTTGATGACTCTCATCGTCTTCCCGGCCATCGACCTCAAGGCCGGGCAGGTCGTCCGCCTTGCCGAGGGCGATATGGACCGCGCGACAATCTATGGCGACGATCCCGCCGCACAGGCGATGATCTTCGCGGGACAAGGCGCGGACTATCTCCATGTCGTCGATCTCGACGGCGCATTCGCCGGTGCCTCGGTCAATGGCGACGCGGTCGCGGCGATCGTCAGCCAGTTCCCCGGCCATGTGCAGCTTGGCGGCGGCATCCGCGACCGCGCGGCGATCGAGAAATGGTTCGACCTTGGCGTGTCGCGCGTCGTGATCGGCACCGCCGCGCTGGAGAACCCGGAGCTGGTGCGCGAGGCGGCGAAGGATTTTCCCGGCGGGATCGTCGTCGCGGTCGACGCCAAGGACGGCATGGTCGCGACGCGCGGCTGGGCCGATGTCTCGACCGTCGAAGTGGTCGATATGGCGCGCCGATTCGAGGACGCCGGTGTCGCCGCCTTGTTGTTCACCGATGTCGGGCGCGACGGGATGCTGAAGGGGTGCAACGTGCAGGCGACGGTCGATCTGGCGCGCGCGGTGCGTATCCCGGTGATCGCCAGCGGCGGCGTGAAGGGCATCGCAGAGATCCATGTGCTCGCATTGCATGCGCGCGACGGGATCGAGGGCGTGATCACCGGACGGGCGCTGTACGATGGGCGGCTCGACCTGGCGGCGGCACTGAGCGTGGCGGCGGCGGCTTGAGGGTTCTGTCCGTGACGATATCCAATTCGCACTTCAGCCCTCCGTTCGTTTCGAGCGAAGTCGAGAAACCTTGCACAGCGCTTATGGCTTGTTTCTCGACTTCGCTCGAAACGAACGGATGTTGTGGGATCCCGCTGCCATGACCCTTCGCGCACGCGTGATTCCCTGCCTCGACGTCGCCAACGGCCGAGTCGTGAAGGGCGTCAATTTCGTCGACTTGCGCGATGCCGGCGATCCGGTCGAACAGGCGCGCGCTTATGACGCGGCGGGTGCCGACGAGCTTTGCTTCCTCGACATCACCGCGACGCATGAAGCGCGGGGCACGATCCTCGACGTGGTGCGGCGCACCGCCGAGGTGTGTTTCATGCCGCTGACCGTCGGCGGCGGTGTGCGCACTCCGGACGATGCGCGCGCGCTGCTGCTCGCCGGCGCAGACAAGGTCGCGGTTAATTCCGCCGCCGTCGCGCGGCCCGAACTGGTCGCCGACATGGCCGACCGCTTCGGCAGCCAATGCGTCGTCGCCTCGGTCGATGCGCGCCGCGTCGCGGATGGATGGGAAGTCTTCACTCATGGCGGCAGGCGCGCGACCGGCATCAACGCGGTCGCCCATGCGCTCAACCTGGTGCGGCTCGGCGCGGGTGAGTTGCTGGTCACATCGATGGACCGCGACGGCACGCGCGACGGTTACGACCTCGACCTGATCCGCACCATCGCCGACCAGGTCGCGGTGCCGGTCGTCGCCTCGGGCGGGGTCGGGTCGCTTGCCGATCTGGTCGCCGGGGTGTGCGAGGGTCATGCCAGCGCGGTGCTGGCCGCCTCGATCTTCCATTTCGGCGAAGCGAGCATCGCCGACGCCCATGCCGCGCTGGCGGCGGCGGGCGTGCCGGTGCGGCGGCCGGTGACCGCGTAGCAGCGCTTGCCCGACCGTTCGTTTCGAGCGAAGTCGAGAACAGGCCCAAAGCGCTGCGCAAGGTTTCTCGACTTCGCTCGAAACGAACGGAGAGAGGTACGAGTAATTTAACCGCTCGCTCCTACACCTCCCGGCATGCGCTTCCTGATCCTCGCCCTTATCGCCACGCCAGCCTTCGCCGCCCATACCGGCGTGCCGAAGATCCGCACCGGGCCGGAACTGTCCGACATCGCCTTGTTCGTGATGGCGGCGATCGGCGTCTATTTCGTGCGCCGCGCGATGCGCGCGCGTTTCGCCAGGCGCCCAAAGGATTGACCTGAAGGCCGGGCTGCGCCAGCCAGCCCGCATGGCCGAAGATTTCCTGACCACACTCGAAACCGTGATCCGCAACCGGCGCGGCGCCGACCCGGCGACCTCCTATACCGCCAGCCTGTTCGCCAGGGGGCGTGCGAAGATCGCGCAGAAACTCGGCGAGGAAGCGGTCGAGACCGTCATCGCGGCAATGCGCGACGACCGTGCCGAGCTGATCGGCGAGGCGACCGACCTGATGTTCCATTTGCTCGTGCTGCTCGCCGATGCCGGCCTCGGCCTTGACGACATCCGTGCCGAGATGATCCGGCGCGAGGGTGTGTCCGGCATCGATGAGAAAGCGGCGCGGCCGAAATAACCTATTGTGCCCAACAGGGCCTGAGAACGAACGGTTTTTCGGATAACAACCATATGCGGACCGAAAGGACAGATATGCCGATCGATGCCACCAAACCCTATGACGACCAGAATATCTTCGCGAAGATCCTGCGCGGCGAAATCCCGTCGAAGCGCGTCTATGAGGACGAGCATGCGATCGCCTTTCTCGACATCAACCCGCAGGCGCCGACGCACATTCTGGTGATTCCGCGCGGCGCTTATGTCTCGTGGGACGATTTCAGCGCGCGCGGATCGGACAGCGAGATCGCCGGCTTCGTGCGTGCAGTGGGCGAAGTGGCGCGCAGCGCCGGGCTGGTCGCACCGGGATACCGGCTGCTCGCCAATACCGGGGGCGAATCGGGTCAGGAGGTGCCGCACCTGCATGTTCATGTCTTTGCTGGCAAACCACTTGGCCCAATGCTCGTCCGATAGGTGGCGCCGATCCTCGCGCGATAGGGGATTGCACGAGGCGGTTTTGCCACTAGGCTCCGGCGCTTCGCACGGCGGCCAACGCCGGCATTATGATTTTCAGGGGATTTGTTGATGATATTCGGGCGGGTAAAATCACTCGACGCCATTCTCGCTACGGCCGAGAAGAAAGGCTTGCACCGGTCGCTCGGTGCGTTTCAGCTGACCATGCTGGGCGTCGGCGCCGTCATCGGCACCGGTATCTTCGTGTTGACATCGGAGGCGGCGCAAAAAGCCGGCCCGGGCATGCTGATCAGTTTCATGATCGCCGGCTTCGTCTGCGCGGTCGCCGCGCTGTGTTATTCGGAACTGGCCTCGATGGTACCGGTGTCCGGCTCCGCTTACACCTATACCTATGCCGTCACCGGCGAAATCCTCGCCTGGATGGTCGGCTGGGCGTTGATCCTCGAATATGCGGTTGGCGCCAGCGCGGTGGCGGTCGGCTGGTCCAATCACGCGGTCGGGTTGCTCAATGGATTAGGGTTCCACGTGCCCGCCTTCATCAGTAACGGCGACGCACTGATCGCCAAGGTGCAGATCGCCTTTGGCGCGGCGGCAACGCCCGATCTGATTACCGCGACCCAGGTCGGCGGATATTTCAACTTGCCCGCGGTGATCATCGCGGTGCTGGTCACCGGCCTGCTGATCCTCGGCACGACCGAGAGCGCACGCGTCAACGCGGTGCTCGTCGCAATCAAGATCGTCGCCCTGACCGCCTTCATCTTCCTGACCATCCCGGTCCTCAAGGCGGAGAACTTCACCCCCTTCGCGCCGACCGGCGCCACCGGCGTGCTCGGCGCCGCAGCCTCGATCTTTTTCGCTTATGTCGGCTTCGACGCGGTCTCGACCGCCGCCGAGGAAACCAAGAACCCGCAACGTAACGTGCCGATCGGCCTGATCGCCAGCCTTGGTATCTGCACCCTTTTCTATCTGCTGGTCGCGAGCGGCGCGATCGGCGCGATCGGCGCGCAGCCGGTTACGTCGCTGGCCGGCGTTGTGCTGGCGCCGGGATCGGCCGAAATGGCCGGACGTTGCGCATCGATCGTCGGCGGCGGTGCGGTCGAACCGCTGGTCTGCTCAAAGGAAGCGCTGGTTCATGTGCTCGATACGATCGGCTGGCATTCGATCGGGAGGCTGGTCGGGCTTGCCGCGGTGCTCGCGCTGCCGTCGGTCGTGCTGATGATGATGTTCGGCCAGACCCGCGTCTTCTTCGTGATGGCGCGTGACGGCCTGTTGCCGGCGAAGCTCGCCAGCGTCCATCCGCGCTTCAAGACACCGCATGTCGTGACCGCAGTCACCGGCATCGTCGTCACCATCGCGGCGGCGGTCCTGCCGGTCGGCAAGCTCGCCGACTATTCCAACTCGGGCACGCTGTTCGCCTTCATGATGGTGGCGATTTCGGTGATGGTGCTGCGGGTCAAGGATCCGTCGCGCAAGCGGCCGTTCCGCACGCCGGCGATCTGGGTCATCGCGCCGCTCGCGATCATCGGCTGTATCGGGCTTTACGTATCGCTGCCGTGGCTTGCGATCTTGGTCCTGCCGATCTGGGGTGGCATCGGCCTGCTCGTCTATTTCCTCTACAGCCGCTCGCGCAGCCATGTCGGGCGCGGCCTGGACGAGGTGAACGAGGGACTGATCAGCGACCTCGAGCCGGGCGTTCCCGGCACCTGATCGGCCTGTATCTCAACAAAAAGGGGCGCTGTCCAAGCCGGACAGCGCCCCTTTTTGTTAATCGGATGACTGGTCAGCCGAGCTTGCTCGCCGCCAGCGCCTTCAAATCCACCATCGGCCGCGCGCCGATATGCGAGATGATCTCGGCCGCGCAGATCGCGCCGAGACGGAGCGACTGCTCGACCGACTTGCCCTGTGCCTGGCCGGTCAGGAAACCGGCCGCGAACAAATCGCCCGCGCCGGTCGTGTCGACCACCTTGGCGATCGGCTCGGCGGCGACCGACACGGTCGTGCCGCCCGATACCGCGATCGCGCCGCGTTCGCTGCGCGTCACCACCAGCATCGGCACCTGCGCCGCTGCCGCCGCGACCGCCGCGTCGAAATCCTCGACCTCCATCAGCGCGAGGATCTCGGCCTCATTGGCGAACATGATGTCGATCAGCCCGTCGGCCATCAACTTGCGGAAATCGCCGCCATGGCGCGAGATGCAGAATATGTCGGACAAGGTGAAGGCGACCTTGCGCCCCGCCTTGCGCGCGACGTCGATCGCGGCGCGCATCGCCTGGCGCGGTTCTTCCGGATCCCACAGATACCCTTCGAGATAGAGGATCGCGCCGCTCGCGATCAGGTCGCGGTCGAGCGCGCTCGCCGGCAGGAACTGCGACGCGCCAAGGAACGTGTTCATCGTGCGCTGTCCATCGGGCGTGACGAAGATCAGGCAGCGCGCGGTGGTCGGCGCGCCATCGCGCGCGATGGTGCCGAAGGTCACGCCAGTGGCGCGGATGTCATGCGCGAACACCTCGCCGAGCTGATCATTGGCGACCTGGCCGATGAAACCGCAACGCGCGCCGAGCGCCGCCATGCCGGCCACGGTGTTCGCCGCCGAGCCGCCGCTCGCCTCGATCCCCGGGCCCATCTTGGCATAGAGCGCATCGGCATCCTCGGGCGAGAACATCAATTGCATCGACCCCTTGGCCATGCCCTCCGCCGTGATGAAGGCGTCGTCGGTCTGCGAAAGGACATCGACGATCGCGTTGCCGATCGCGACCACATCAAAAATTGGGTCATAGGCTGGGCTGGTCAAATAAGGTCTCCGGAAAAAAAGCGGTTCGCACACGGGGCTCGGCCCGAACGAAGAAGCGTTCGCCCTAATTTGCGCATGGCCCCGGCGCAACCGCCGTTGACGTGGGGCCCGGTACGACGCACCACATGCGGATGATCCGCGCCTTTTTCCTGTCGGTCGGCCAGCTCGGCGACAAGCGCATCATCCTGGTGTTCCTGAAGTCGCTCGCGCTGACCGGCGTGATCCTCGCCGCGATCGGCGCGGGGCTGTGGTTCGGCGCGCAATCGCTGTTCGCCTGGCTCGGCGCCAGTGCCGGTGCGGCGGGCCTGGCGGGGTTTGCCGCAGCGATCGGCGCGGTGCTCGCCGCGTGGCTGCTGTTCCGCGCCATTGCCATCGCGGTGATCGGCATCTTCGCCGACGAGGTCGTCCTCGCGGTCGAGCAGAAACATTATCCCGAAGCATTGGCGCAAGCCAGGGACGTGCCGCTTGGTCGCTCGATCGCGATTGGGTTCGGCTCGGCCGGGCGCACCCTGCTCTACAACGCGATTCTGTCGCCCGCCTATCTGTTGCTGATCGTTACCGGGGTCGGCACGCCGATCCTGTTCTTCGCGGTCAATGGCTGGCTGCTCGGCCGCGATCTGGGTGATATGGTCGCGGCGCGGCACATGCCGGCCGAGGCGATGACGGAATGGCGCGGATCGACCTGGGCGAGCCGTTATGCGCTTGGCCTGATCGGCACCGCCCTGTTCGTCGTGCCGATCGTCGCGATCCTCGCGCCGATCATCGGCGCGGCGATGGCGACGCACTGGTTTCATCAAAAATCGAGGTTCCATCAAAAATCGGGGTTCCATCAAGGACGCAAGACATGAAACAATTCGCAGTCGCCGCCTCGCTCGGCCTCCTTCTCGCCGGCTGCGCGACCACCGGCACTCCTGCCCCGGGGCATATCCGCCCGCCGTTCGTGCCGATCCCGACCAACACCGTCGGCCTGGGCCATGTGATCGGCCAGAATGCCCGCGGCCTGGTCGCGATGTTCGGCCGACCCGGCGCCGACCTGCTGGAGGGCGATGCACGCAAGCTGCAATTCGAGAGCGGCACCTGCGTGCTCGACGCCTATCTCTATCCCAAAGGCAAGGCGGAACCGGTCGTCACCTATATCGACACGCGGCAAAGCGACGGCAGCCCGGTCGACCGCGCAAGCTGCGTTGCGGCGCTATCGATGAAGGCGCAGGGGAAGTGAGCGCGGCCTGACCGGGTCAGGCGGTTATACTGAGCTACAGACGCGGATAGTCAAACATCTGGAGCGTTCGGCAGCTGGCCGTTTACGGCGAACTCACACCGCCATATCGCCCATTATCGATGTAACCTTTGCCAGGGCGGCGCGGCAATCTGCAACCCCCTTGGTTTCCTGGTCTTTTGCCCAGGCGAATTGTACTTCGCGATATTTGGTGACGGTTTCCCAATGCCTGGATTCGGCGGGATTGAGGATCCGCACGCTCGCGCCTGCTTTCCTCAATTCGTCCAGCTGCGTGTCGAAGCTGCTATCCATCACTGAACCCAAGGTCCGGTAGGATGTGTCGCCGGCGCGTTGGATGGCGTCCTTGTCCTGTTGCGCAAGTCCGCCCCAGACGTCCTTGTTCATCGCCACAAGATAGACGTGCCCCAACCACATATCCTTCGAAACCAGCACGCTTGGCGCAGCCTCGTGGACTTTTAGCATGTACCCGCTGTCAACATTCACCATGAGACCATCCAGCGCGCGCGCCTTCAACGCGTCATAGATTTCCGGCCCCCAATGCATGGTGACCGGAGTCGCGCCGGCATTGCGCAGAAAATCCTGATGCCAGAAACTGGCGGAGCGCCACTTACCGCCGCTCAGCGCATCCAGATTGGCCAGCGGCGCGATACTGAAGAACGCCACTGGATATCCGGTCCCGAAGAACAGCTGAACGATGTTATTTCTCTCTAGCTCCGCCGGAAATGCCGGAACCTCCGCATAGACGCGGCGGAAGAAATCGATTTGCCTGTCGCCGGTCGGGCCGGTCGGAAAGCTTTTGAAAATCTGGTGCAGCGGCAGTTCTTTCGCCGTATATTCCGGCACGACACTCGCCATGTCTGCAACGCCCGGCTTGCCGACCGCACCCAAGGCGTCATAGGCGGCTGCAATTTCGCCACCCCAATGATCCTCGATTTTCAAACGCCCCTGCGATTCCCTCTCGATGGCTGGAAAGAGGACGTCTTTGAGGAACCGGGTGCGCATCCCACCCAACGGTTCATGGTCGCTATATTTGAGGATGCGACGAGATGACGATGTCGTCACTTGCGCAACGGCTTTCGGCAGCAACGACGCGGATGCGACCGCGCCGGTCGCGGAGGCCAGAAACACCCTGCGGCTGATGGTGTTTCCAGCGGATTTTTTGCCGTCTTCAATCATCTCGATATTCTCTCGCTTGCTGGTGGCGGGATAGCGTGAACATACGCGGCGGCGCTTCTCGTACGGGAGCTTCCGGCCACCCTCGATCCACGGTGCTGCCCGACGTTCCCGTTCAAAACTGATGCGGGGGCCATGGCCTCCACGCGGACTCTCATTTGACCAATGGGTCAGTTCAAAACTATACCTGAACAATCCTTCAGTAAGGTATTCGCATCTTGGAAAGCGTCGTTTCAACTGTTCCGCAGCGCCTGAAGCCAAGGAAAACGCCGATCCAGACACGATCGGAAGCGACGGTCGAAGCCATCTATGAGGCGACTATTCAGGTTTTGCTTGCGGACGGCCTGGCCCGGCTCACGACCACTCGCGTGGCCGAGCGCGCCGGCGTTTCAGTCGGCACACTCTATCAGTATTTTCCCAACAAGGAGGCTTTGCTCTTTGCCATCCTGCTGCGTCATTTCGAAGAAATGGCGGAGGCAATCGAATGCCTCGGCATCGGCAGCCTTCGACAACCGCTGTGCAGTCTGGCTGACAGCATTGCCGACGCCTATGTTTCCGTGAAGATCGCTCGTCCCGATGCGACGACGGCGTTGTACCGCGTCGCGGGAGCGATTGATCAGTTCAGGTTGTCCGCCGGCGTGTACCAAAGACTGGAAACCGCTGTGGTCAAGGTGCTGGAAAATGCCTCCGATGCATCCTTCGATGATGTCGAAAGGGTGGCATTCACACTCCTTTCCGCCTTGGCCGGAGTGTCGCGGGGAAGCTTCGGGAGCCTGGTTTCGGGACCGGATGTCTTGGCCAGGCTTCGTGAAGAGGCTTGCCTGCTGTCGAGAGCCTATCTCAGGGCGGCAGCAGACACGACACGTTCCGCTTCGCCGGCGGCGGGCACCACGCCCGATACAGGGAGCGCTTCGTGACAATGGCCGCCGTTGTGCTGCCGCTTCGCGGAACCAGGGCGATATTTGCGGACATCGCCGAACGCGGGACAAATCGAGGCAATGGTTGAGGTGGCTCTCCGCTTCCACAAGCCATGTGGAAGGCGCATATAATTGCCCGTTCCGTTCATTTTGCGGTCAGGCTTATCCAGCCTATAAGGCGGAGATGACCCGTTTGATGCCACCGCACTCTCGTGCCCTTCCGATCGCGATTGCCCTTGTCGCTGGAGCTTGCTGCTGGTCGACCGCGTCATTGGCGCAATCGGCACCGACACCGGCACCCGCAACGACACAGCCCGCGCTGTCCTCGACCGACGACACGATTCGCCTGACCGACGAGCAGCGCTGGGCGATACTGAACAGCAACACCGAGGAAAGCGCCGCTGCCGCCCGCGGTGAAATGGCGGGATCGGAGCGCGCCGGGCGGGGCATCCATGGCGAGATGGGCGTCATGATCGGCACGCATGGCACGCGCAGCGTCTATGGCACGGCTGAAATTCCCCTTGGCGATAGCGCGGCGGCCACAGTGTCGTTCGAAAGCAGCCGGTTCGGATATCCGGGTCGGAAACCGGACTCGCGATAATATCTCGATTACCGGCCTACCGTGCCGGGTGCATCACTCGACACGCTGCCGTCCTGAAGGCTCGCTCGTCCGCGAGCGGCGAAATGGTCGAAAGCGGATACCGTCACGCGACGGTTCAAACCAGAGCGCTTATGGGTGGAACGGAATCACCTCTTTCCGTGAGCTAAGCCCAAAAGCGTTTGGAATCACGCCCACTCCGCCAGGACGTTCTCATCGGCCTCGGCAACAAGCCGCTCGTCCCGCTCAGCCGACCAGCGCGCCGGATCGAGCCGCGAGAGCGCCCAGACCGCCGCGCCGCGCACCACCGCCGACGGATCATCCATCAGGCCCGCCACAACACCGACCAGATCAGCCTTCCTGCTATTGCCCGCCGCGATCAGCGCGTTGCGCACCATCCGGTCGCGACCGATGCGCTTGATCGGCGACCCCGCGAATACCTGGCGGAACCCAGCATCGTCGAGCGCCAGCAGGTCGGCGAGATAGGTCACCGCCAGCTCGGCGCGCGGCGCGAACGCCATGTTCGCATGGGCCGCCGCGGCGAACTTGTTCCACGGGCACACCGCCAGGCAATCGTCGCAGCCATAGATGCGGTTGCCCATCGCGGCGCGGAATTCGAGCGGGATCGGCCCGGCATGTTCGATCGTCAGATAGGATATGCAGCGTCGCGCATCCAATCGGTACGGCGCGGGGAACGCATCTGTCGGACAGGCTTGCTGGCACGCGTCGCACGAGCCGCACGTGTCGCTGCCGCCGCGATCGGTGGCAAGATCGGCGGTGGTGTAGATCGCGCCGAGGAACAGCCAGCTGCCATGGTCGCGGCTGACCAGATTGGTGTGCTTGCCCTGCCAGCCCAGGCCGGCCGCCTCGGCCAGCGGTTTTTCCATCACCGGCGCGGTATCGACGAACACCTTGACGTCCGCGTCCTTGAGTTCGCCGACCAGCCAGCGCGCCAGCGCCTTCAACGCGCGCTTCACCACATCGTGATAATCGCCGCCCTGCGCATAGATCGAGATTCGCCCGACATCACCCTGCTCCGCCAGCGCGAGTGGGTCGCTCGCCGGCGCGTAACTCATGCCGAGCGCAATCACGCTCTTCACCTCCGGCCATAGCGCGGCGGGGCTTTCGCGGTGATGCGCGCGCGCCTCCATCCAGATCATCTCGCCATGCGCGCCCTCGGCGAGCCATTGGCGCAACCGCTCGGCGGTGCGCGGCGCGGCATCGGCGCGCGCGACGCCACACGCGGCAAAACCGAATTCGGCCGCCTTAGCCTTCAGGCGATCGGTGAATTGCCCGTTCGCCGCCGGGCGATCCTTGAATGACTTGTCTTCGCGCACGCGCACCAGCTACCACGGTCGGGCAAGGATCGTTACCCTCCCCCGTTCGTATGGAGCCCCATTCGTATGGAGCCTCATTCGTATGGAGCCCCATTCGTGTCGAGCGACGTCGAGATACCGTTCGCACGGGTCACTCGTGGGGGAGAGTTAATCTCCGCTAGATAAGAATTCTCGACTTCGACTAAAATCCCGAGCTTGAACCGAACGGAATGAGGTAGCGTGACGACCGACAAGAACCTCGCGATCAGCGCAACCGGGCTGATCAAGAATTTCGGTGGCCGCCGCGTGGTCGATGGCATCGACATCGCGGTGCCGCGCGGTGTGATCTATGGCGTGCTCGGCCCTAATGGCGCGGGCAAGACGACGACATTGCGCATGCTGCTCGGCATCATCGAGCCCGATGGCGGCAGCCGCTCGCTCCTCGGCCATGACCGCCCGCGCGAGGCGAGCGACCAGGTCGGTTATCTGCCCGAGGAACGCGGCCTGTATCCGGCGATGAAAGCCAGGGACGCGATCGCCTTTCTCGGCGCATTGCGTGGGCTCGACCGGAACACCGGGCGCAAGCGCGCGGTCGCGCTGCTCGAAGCGGCGGGCCTCGGCCATGCGATCGACACCAAGATCCGCAAACTGTCCAAGGGCATGGCGCAGCTCGTCCAGCTGCTCGGCTCGGTCGTGCATCAACCCGAACTGCTGGTGCTCGACGAACCCTTTTCCGGCCTCGACCCGGTCAATCAGGAACGGCTCGAAGCCCTGATCCTCGCCGAACGCGACCGCGGCGCGACGATCCTCTTCTCGACGCATGTCATGGCGCATGCCGAGCGGCTGTGCGACCGGCTGGCGATCATCGCCGGCGGCAAGCGACGCTTCGAGGGCACCGTCAACGAAGCGCGCGGCACCTTGCCGATGCAGGCGCATTACGTGCCCCATCATGACGGTGACGGCATCGCCGCGCTGCTTCCCGCCGGTGCTTCGCGCAGCAGCGACGGGTGGCGCTTCACCGTGCCGAACGAAGGAATCGAGGCGTTGCTGGTCAAACTGATCGATGCCGGGTTCGGCATTTCCGGCCTCTCGATCGAACGGCCGAGCCTGCACGATGCGTTCGTGCGCATCGTTGGCCCGGAAGCGCTGAACGACCAGCCCGGCAACGAAACGCTGGAGCAGGCGGCATGAGCAGCCCCCGTATCGGCAACACCCGCCGCCTGATCCGCCAGACCATGACGATCGCGCGGCGCGATTTCATCGCCACGGTGTTCACCCCGACCTTCCTGATCTTCCTGTTCGCGCCGCTGATCATGGGATCGTTCGGCGCGATCGGCGGCCTGGGCGCGATGAGCGTCGCGCAAGGGAGCGAGAGCAAGAACCGGATCGTCGCGATCGCCGCACCGGACCAGGGGACGGTGATGGCCGATCTCGACCAGCAGTTGCGGCGGGTGTTCCGCACATCCGAAAAACCGCCGGAACTGCTGGTCGAAATGCCGTCCGCCGACCCGGCAGCACAGGCTCGCGCGCTGTTCGAAACAAAGGATTTCGATGCCAAGGCGGTGCTCTACGGCCCGCTCGACAAGCCGGTGATCCTGTATGGCGCGGACGGTCCGCGCTCCGCCGATTACCTCGCCCAACTGGCCGAGGACAGTTTGCGCGCCGCACGCAGCGGTGGCACCGCCCCGCTCAGCACGCCGACCAAAACCGCGATGGTGCGGGCGCGCGCTTCGCTTGGCGGACAGAATCAGGCCGCGTTCTTCACCGTGTTCGGCATCTTCTTCCTGACCCTGTTGCTCGCCGGCCAGGCGGTCGGCACGATGGCCGAGGAACGCAGCAACAAGGTGATCGAGGTGCTCGCCGCCGCGGTGCCGCTCGAATCGGTGTTCCTCGGCAAATTGCTCGGCATGTTCGGTGTCGCGATCCTGTTCGTCGCCTTTTGGGGGACATTGGTCAGCCAGATCAGCGCGATCGCGCCCGGCCTGGCCGGCACCATTCAGGAGATTGGCCCGGCGGTCGGCATGCCGGTCTATGTCATCCTGTTCTTCGCCTATTTCACCATGGCCTATATGCTGCTCGGCGCGGTGTTCCTCAGCGTCGGCGCACAGGCATCGACCATGCGCGAGATTCAGATGCTGTCGTTGCCGATCACCATTGTGCAGGTCGCGATGTTCGGGCTGGCGGCGACCGCGGCGTCCCGGCCGGGCACGCCGCTCGCCACCTTCGCCGAGATTTTCCCGCTCTCCTCACCTTTCGCGATGGCGGCGCGGGCGGCCAACCAGCCGGAGATCTGGCCGCACATCGCCGCCTTGCTATGGCAGGCCTTGTGGGTCGCGATCGTCATCACGATCGGTGCCCGCGCCTTCCGCCGCGGCGTGCTGCAGTCGGGCAGCGGCAAGATGAATCTCAAGGCGATGCTCCGACGAAGGTGACTTTCCCTCTCCCATCGGGAGAGGGGGGAGCGCGAAGCGCGGAAGGGTGAGGGCGAGTGTAGCGCGACTCATCACCCTCGCCCTCCCACCGCTTCGCGGCGGGCCCCTCCTTCTCCCGATGGGAGAGGGGCGAGCAAGCGCCGCCCTTCCCTCTCGCCCCGTCGCAAAAGGTTGCAAAACGCTATTGGATACTATTGACAGTCTTGTCAGTTAAAGCTCTTCTTCGAAAAAAAGGAGAGCGATGATGGCCACGCTGGCGAGCGAACAATTGGCACCCCAGGCGGTCGATCCGCTCGATGTGAGCCGCGCCGAGCTGTACCGCGACGACACGTGGCACGAACCGTTCCGCCGGCTGCGCGCCGAATCGCCGGTACACAAGGTCGAACATAGCGACTTCGGCCCATTCTGGTCGGTGTCGACCTACAAGCCGATCGTCGAAGTCGAATCGCTCCCCGATATCTATTCCTCCGAAGCCGGCGGCATCACCATCGCCGACTTTATCGAGGAACGGAGCGATGTGCGCATGCCGATGTTCATCGCGATGGACCGGCCCAAACATACCGGCCAGCGCCGCACCGTCGCCCCCGCCTTCACGCCGAGCGAGATGGTGCGGATGACCGACAATATCCGCATGCGCACCGCAGAGATTCTCGACGCCTTGCCGTGGGGCGAGGAATTCGATTGGGTCGATACCGTCTCGATCGAACTGACCACGCAGATGCTCGCTATCCTGTTCGACTTCCCGTGGGAGGACCGGCGCAAGCTGACCTTCTGGTCCGACTGGGCGGGCGATATCGAACTGGTCAAGAACGAGGAACTGCGGCTGCAACGACTACAATATATGTATGAATGCGGCGGTTATTTCCAGAAACTGTGGGACAGCAAGCTGGGCAAGCCGCCGACGCCCGACCTGATCTCGATGATGATGCATTCCGACGCGATGCGCGAAATGGATCAGATGGAATTCCTCGGCAATTTGATCCTGCTGATCGTCGGCGGCAACGACACGACGCGCAATTCGATGACCGCCGCGGCTTATGGCCTCGACCTGTTCCCCGACCAGCGCGAAAAGCTGGAGGGCGATCCGTCGCTGATCCACAACAGTGTGCAGGAAATCATTCGCTGGCAGACGCCGCTTGCCCATATGCGCCGCACCGCGACGCAGGACACGGTGCTGGAAGGGCAGCAGATCAAGCAGGGCGACAAGCTCGCGCTCTGGTATCTCTCGGCCAATCGCGACGAGAGCGTGTTCGAGAATGCCGACAAGATCATCGTCGATCGCCCCAATGCGCGGCGCCACCTTGCCTTTGGCCACGGCATCCACCGCTGCGTCGGCGCACGCCTGGCGGAGTTGCAGATCGCGATGCTGCTGGAGGAAATGGCCAAGCGGCGCATGCGGGTGAATGTGGTTGGCGAACCGGAGCGAGTCGCGGCGTGTTTCGTACACGGGTATCGCAAGCTGCCGGTGCAGATCAGCAAATACTGAACCGTCTTCAGCCCCTCCCGTTCAGGGAAGCGGTTTGGGGTGCGGCAGCTGCGGAACGGGCTCTATGCCCGTTGCGGCGCTACGGACCTTGAGGAAATGATTCTTTGTGAGCGCGCGGACGCGCGCACCCCCCAAACCTCTCCCTTGAAAGGTAGGGGCTGAGCGGGTTAGTTCGGCTTGACCAATTCGGCCTGCACCGCCTCGCCCTCACCCGAACAATCGCCATTTTCCCGCGCCACCACGGCGGGCGGTTTCTTGCGGCCCATCGTCCAGTTCGCCTGCAAGCGCACGCGCGGGTTGGGGGCGCACCATATCTCTCCGGTGTCGTTGATCGCTGTGACCCAGATCAAATTATGCTCCTGTCCATAATCGATCACGGCAAAGGCAAAGCCCGCGCCCTTATCGAGCACATGGACGGGCAGTGGCGGGTCAAGTTGTTGAAAAGACATCACGTCGCTCCGGTTTCAAGCGCTAAGCGCGCGGAACCGGCGAGAGTTCCCGAGCGTCATGCATCTCTTAATCGCGGAGCGCCGTAACTAAATCCGCACTCGAGACGAATGAGAACGGTATGACCCACAATCGACGCACCTTCCTGACCATCGCCGGCGGCGGCGCTGCCGCTTTCGCGCTGTTCGGCTGCCGCCGCGCCACCGCTGGCGCGGTTGAGACGTTCGAATACAGGCTGACCGATGCACAGTGGAAAGCGAAACTGTCCCCCGCCGCCTATCAGACGCTGCGCCATGAAAGCACCGAAACCCCCGGCTCCAGCCCGCTCAACAATGAACATCGCGCGGGAATTTTCGCCTGTGCCGGCTGCGCGCTGCCGCTTTATTCATCGAAGACCAAGTTCGACAGCGGCACCGGCTGGCCGAGCTTCTGGGCGCCACTCGTCAACGCCGTGCGCAACCGGCGCGACAGCACGCTCGGCTTCAGCCGGACCGAAGTCCATTGCCGCCGATGTGGCGGGCACCTTGGCCATGTGTTCGACGACGGGCCGAAGCCGACCGGGAAGCGTTATTGCATGAATGGTGTCGCGATGACTTTCCAGGCGGGCAAGGCTTAGGCCAAACCCGCCGTCATACCGGACCAGTTCCAGCATCCCCCGCGCGCCGAGTCACCAGCCTGACCAGCGACTTCCCCGGCGAAGGCCGGAACGCGGCCGGCCTAGCGAAACAGCTTAAAAAGCGACCCGATCGACCAGCGACAGTACACCGATCGTGCCGTCGGTGTTGCCAACGCCATTCGACGCAAGCGTGACCGGTGGGAGCGTTTCGGGGGTCTCCCCGCCCTTCGGCGCATCGCCGGAATAGATGAAGCCGTTGGCGACATAGGCCGTCGTGCCGAGCCCGCCATTGCCGGCGAACCAGACCTTGACCAGGCTCCAGTCGCCCGCCGCCGATACATCGACCGCGCGGACATTGCGCTCGATCCCGCCACGGCGCGACCAATTGGCATGGGTCAGCAGGACTTCGCGATCGCTGACGATGCTCGAAACCATCGCGACATGGCCAAGGCGCATGCGGCCGTTAGAGGCGAAGGAGAGGACGGCGCCAGCCTTGGGCGCATGGCCACGTGCGTAGCGGCCGGCGGCCTGGCCCCACCAGGTGTTGGCATTGCCATGGATATTGATGCCGGAGATTTCACGAGCGTAGGGCGCGCACTGCCAGAACTGGGCAGCTGCCGGGGTCGCTGTCATCAGCGCGCACGTTACCACCAGCGCAAAACGCGCTGCCAAAGCCCGGAATTTCATGTGACCCCCTAAGGTCGCGACCATTCGTTGGATCGTCCAAAGCAGGTCGCGGCGATGGTGGGAACCCCATGGCCACACCCGATGGAACCTTTTCCGATGAAACGAGTTGACCGCGCGATGACTGCCAGATGAACGATGCTATGCGGCTGGTTTCCAACCTACAATCTTGTCGACAGTGCCGGTTGTTACCGGGTGATACCCCGCGCGCGCCTCGCCATAGATTCGTTTTGCCACTGCCTGACCATGCGCGCCATCGGCCATCATGGTGGTGAACAGGGGCGCGACGAACTTGCGCCGCCCCTGTGCCAGCAGGAATTGCTCGGCTGATTTCTCGCCCCGCGCATAACGGTTCGGTAGCACGAGTTGCAGCCATACGAAGCGAATCTCGCTATTGCCCGTGTCCGACCAGGCGAAGCGATCGTCGAGCGCCTTGATCCGCTCCGCCGACAGCTTGCGCGGCAATTGCGCGATGAAGCGCATTGTCTCCTGCGTCGTCACCCCGCCCGGCACCGCCGCCACCGCGCCACCATCGGCGAACGCCTTGGCCGCCGCGTCGATCGCCGGGAAGGCATCCGATTTCACATGCACCGCATTGGCCGGGATGCCGGGCTGATAGGCCCATTGGTCGATGCCGATCTTCGCTTCGAGGCCCTTGTCGCCCTTGATCAGATTCTCGCGCAAATCCTTGAGGAACCCCGCCGTGGTCTGCGGCTGAAAGGCGTGGCGATCGAAATAGGCGCGCAGATAGGCGTCCCATTTATCGCGCCCGACCGCCGCCTCGATCGTGCGCAGGAACGTCGCGCCCTTGTCATAGGCGATCTGCGTCGCGCCGTCGTCGGGCGAGCGGTTCGCAGCCAGGTCGAGGTGAAGCTGCGTATCCTTCGAGGTCGGGCCGCCAGCTTCCTTCACCGCGGCTTCCATGTCGCTCCATGACAGGTCGGCCTCCATCGCGGCGCGTTTCGGGCCATAGAGTTTCTCCATGATCCGGTTCTCGAAATAGCTGGTGAAACCCTCGTTCAGCCAGAAATCGTTCCACGTCGCATTGGTCACGAGATTGCCCGACCAGCTATGCGCCAGTTCATGCGCGATCAGGCTGACCAGGCTGCGGTCGCCGGCGATCGCGGTCGGCGTGGCAAAGGTCAGGCGCGGATTCTCCATGCCACCGAACGGAAAGCTCGGCGGCAGCACGAGCAGGTCGTAACGGCCCCATCGATACGGGCCGTACAGGCTCTCGGCGGCATCGACGAACTTCTCCAGCTCACCGAATTCCCTGGCGGATTTTTCCAGCATCGACGGCTCGGTCCAGATGCCGGTGCGCGGCCCGGTCGCCTGGAAGCGCAGATCGCCGACCGCCAGCGCGATCAGATACGGCGCGACCGGCTTGTCCATGACGTAGGTGAAGGTGCGCATATCGTTCGGTGCGGCCTCGCCCAGCGCGGATTTCGCCTCGCCGCTCATCACCGCGGTCAGGCCCTCGGGCACGGTGATCTTCGCTTCCCAGGTCTGGCGGATGCCGGGCGAATCCTGGGTCGGAATCCAACTGCGGTTGAGGATCGCCTCGCCCTGACTGAACAGATAGGGCAGTTTCTTGCCCGCGGTTTGCGCCGGGGTCAGCCATTGCAGCGCACCGGCATCGGGCGACGTCGTATAGCTGATTTTTATCTTCCGTGCGGTCCCCAAGATGACGGTCAGCGGCGCGCCATGGATCGGGTCGGCAGTGCCGAGTTGAAAGGGCAGCGCCTTGCCCGCCTCGTCGGTCACCGATGCGATGGTCAGGCCACGCGTATCGAGGATGACCTGCTTCGCATTGGCCGCAGCCTCGACATCGAGCGTCGCACTGCCCGACAAAATGTGCGCGGCGAAATCGGTGGTCAGGTCGATCGCGACATGCGTCACCCGCGCTTCGGCCGGGTTGGCATAGCTGTGGATGTCCTTGGCATCGGGGGTCAGCAGCACCTGCGCGACGGCGGGTGCATCGTCGATCGCCTTCGCTGTGCCGGTTTTCGCGGCGGTGCAGCCGGCAAGTGCGGCAACGAGTGCGAGCAGCGGAAGTGTGGCGATGCGCATGGGTTTTGCCTTTGTGAACATGGTCGGCGACCTTGCTAGAACAGGGTGAACCCGGAATGAAGCCCGGACCTGTCAGCCTGTCGCCCCAACCCTCTCGCTCCAACCCCTCGCCAAGCCCTTTGCCGGCCTCTAATATGGACGCATGAAATCGACCTTCCTGGCCCCGCGCCTGATCCTGTCCCTGACATTGTGCCTGTCACCGATCGCCTGTTCCGACAGCCGGGGGGTCGGTAACAACACCGGCCTGTTCGGCACCGACAACGGCGCGGCAATGTCGCCCGGCATTCGCGCGGTCCGGATCGGCGAGGGCGGCCCCGCCTTCAACGCCTGTGCGAACATCGGCCGCGTGGTCAATCTGTCAGCCTCGGGCGAGACCGATCTGGCGGTTCGCGCCGCGCCCTTTGTCGAGGCCGATGAAGTCACCCGCCTGACCAACGACCGGCGTATCTATGTCTGCACCCGCTCGATCGATCAGCGCTGGCAAGGCGTGGTCGTACCCCCCGCCGACGCGCCCGACGCCGATTGCGGCGTGCTCGCACCGGTGGGATCGCCGCGCAATTATGCCGGCCCGTGCACCAGCGGTTGGGTGTCGAGTGCGTTCGTACGGCTGACCGCGAGCTGAGTCTTCCGCACGGTCTGACCAGGCGGAACATCGCCACCTTGCATTCGTAGTGGAGTCCGACAGGTAATCATCGGGCGGTACGATCATGGCGAGCGACAATCCTCCCCCAAATCCTCCGGTTACCGCAAGTGTGGGCGGCAATCCGATACACAGCCTGCTGGCCGCTTTCCCGCTCGCCTTCTTCACCGGCGCGTTCGTCACCGACATCATCTATGCCAACACCGCCGAGATGATGTGGGCCAATTTCTCGATCTGGCTGATCACCGGCGGGCTGATCATGGGTGTATTCGCGGGCATCGCCGGGCTGATCGATTTCATCGCCAGCAAGCGTATTCGCCGTGCCCGCCCTGCCTGGCCGCATTCGGTTGGTAACGCGCTGGTGCTGATCCTCTCGCTGTTCAACGCTTTCGTGCACAGCCGTGACGGGTGGACCTCGGTCGTGCCGACGGGGATCATTCTGTCGGGCATCGTTACTGTCCTGGTGATCGTCACAAGCTGGCTCGGTGCCTTGCTCGTCTATCGTCACCGTGTGGGCGTCGCCTGATGCGTCAGCTAGCCATCATCGCGACCGGTGCAGCCATGCTCGCGCTTGGCGCGTGCAGCGAAAATGCCGCGCCCGCCAGTACGCAGATCGGCGCCAACCCGCCGCTGCCCGCGCCGAACCAGTATCTCATCCCGCCGATGCATGTCGCGCCGGTCGACAAGTGGAAGGCGGGCGAAACGCCGACCGTCGCGCCGGGCCTGCACATCGCCCCGCTGGCGACCGGCCTGATGCATCCGCGCCAGCCCTATGTCCTGCCCAATGGCGACATATTGGTGGTCGAATCCAATGGTCCCGGCCTCGAATCGGTCAAGCGGCCAAAGGAGCTCATCATGGGCTGGGTGCAGGGTTATGCCGGCGCTGGGGCGAAGGGCGGCAACCGTGTCACCTTGCTGCGCGACGCCGATGGCGACGGCAAGCCCGAACTCCGCTCAGTGTTGCTCGATCACCTCTTCTCCCCGTTCGGCATCGCGCTGATCGGCGGCAATCTCTACATCGCCAATACCGATGCGATCATGCGCTATCCTTATGTGACCGGCCAGACCAGGATTACCGCGCCCGGCGTCAAATTGCTCGACCTGCCGGGCGGGCCGATCGACCATCACTGGACCAAGAGCCTGGTCGCCAGCCCTGACGGCACGAAGCTGTATGTCGGGGTCGGATCGAACAGCAATATCGTGGAGAACGGCATCGGCGCCGAACTGGGACGCGCCGCGATCTGGGAAGTCGACGTGGCGACAGGCGCGTCGAGGATCTTCGCCAGCGGGCTGCGCAACCCGAACGGCCTGTCCTGGAACCCGCAAAGTGGTGCGCTCTGGGCGGTGGTCAACGAGCGCGACGAACTCGGCCCGAACCTCGTGCCGGACTATATGACGTCGGTACGCGACGGCGGTTTCTATGGCTGGCCGTACAGCTATTGGGGAAAGAATGTGGACCCGCGCGTGATGCCGCGGCGCGACGATCTCGTCGCCAGAGCGATCGTGCCGGATTACAGCCTCAGCTCGCACGTCGCGCCGCTTGGCCTCGCCTTCTACACCGCCGGCAACCTGCCCGCGCAATATAGTGGCGGTGCGTTCGTCGGCGAGCACGGCAGCTGGGATCGCGGCGCGCTCAACGGATACAAGGTGGTATTCGTGCCGTTCAGCGGCGGCCGTCCGAGCGGCAGGGCGCAGGATGTGGTCACCGGATTCCTCGATGGCGACAACAATGCGCAAGGCCGACCGGTCGGCCTCGCAGTGGATCGCGCTGGCGGATTGCTGATCGCCGACGATCTGGGCGACACGGTGTGGCGGGTCACCGGCGCCAGATAGTAGTACGCAAGAGTTATCGCCGTATCTAGCGCCGGCGAGGCAGTGGGGCCACCTCGCCGGACACAACCGGATATGAACGAAATGGCGGATCGACCAACGGCATGGCGACGATCATCCCCGATACGCGACGAACGTCACGCAAGCGGCGGTCAGGCTATTTCTGGCACGCCACGATCGCGGCGATGACCGATAATGTCTCCTGCGGATCGCGCACGCGCACCGTGTCTAGTCCCAGTTCCTTCGCCGGATAATCATTCCCCCCGGGAAAGATCGCATCGCCGATAAACATCATCGCATCCAGCGCGATCCCGCTCGCGTCGCGCAATTTCTTCAGGCCGTACGCCTTGTCGACCCCCTCACGCGTAACGTCGATCGAGGTCGCCCCGCCCATGTTGATCGACAGGCCGGGCAGCCGCTTGCGCAGATCGGCCTGGATCACCTTGCGCTTGGCGAAGTCGGGATCCCAATGTTCCTTGGCGTCGAGCGGCGCCTGCTGGCCGAGCGCGGAAAAGGTGATCTGGCTGCCGCGATCCTCGACCCGTTCGCCCCAGGTCTTTTCCGGCACGAAGCCGGTCGCCTCCAGGGCGGAATCGAACGCGGTAAAGATCGCCTGTTTCTGCGCGTCGTCGAACAGCTCGGCATAGACCGCGCGCCATGCGCCATCGAAACGATAGAGCTTGGTCCCGGTGGTCGGCATCAGCCACAGCCGGGTGCGATCGGCACGGGGCGGCAATCGGCTTGCCACCTGCTTCTCGAACTGTGGCCAGTCCCCGCCCGAGATCACCGCGACATCCGCCACGCCGAGCAGGTCGGCCAGCGCCCCGCCCATCGGCTCCTGCAGCGGCTGCTTGCTCTCCGCCAGCGTGCCATCGAGATCGAACGCGACGAGTTTTTTCATATCGACTCCACGGCAAGCGGAAGGATCATCTCGGCGATCGCGCGCGCGACGCCATCGGCATCATTGCCGCTGGTGACATGGCCGGCCAGCGCGCGCACCTCTTCCGGCCCCTGCCCCATTGCGATCGACAGGCCGGCGCGCGCGAACATCGGCACGTCATTGGCCTGGTCGCCGATCACCGCGACCGCCGCCAGCGGCGTATCGAGCGCCTCGGCCAGCGCGGCCACGCCATCACCCTTGTTCGCGGCGAGCGCGGTCACGTCGAGATAGTAATTCTGCGATTTCACGATCGTCGCGCGCGACCCCAGGGTCGCGGCGCGCAACTGAAGATCGTCGAGCAGCGCATGGTCGTCGCTGATGAAGGTCACCTTGTCGGCGCGATCGTAAAGCGGCGAGAAATCATGGGTGACGATCGGCGCCTGGTTCGACGCGATGCGCTCGCTGCCGACATGGGCGCCGAGATCGGTGCTGGCGTACCAAAGGTCGTCGGCGAATACCCAGCGATCCACGGGCGCATCACCGACCAGCTCGAACATCGCCCGCACCACGTCGGGATCGATGCGGTGCTGGCAGATCACCGTGCCGTCGCGGCGGAACACGGTGCCGCCGTTGAACGCGCCCATCGCATCGTCGATGCCGAGTGTATCGGCGATCGGCATCATGCCCGATCGCGGCCGCGCGCTGATGATGGTGAAGCCGATACCAGCCGCGCGCAGCCTTGCGACCGCATCGACCGTCGACGGCGCCAGTTTCTTCTGCTTGTCGACCAGCGTGCCGTCGACATCGGAGACCACCAGCCTGATTGGCTCATGTGAGGCTGGACTCCCCGACCCTGAGCTCCCCGGCCCTGAGCTCCCCGGCCCTGAATTCATTGCGGAATCTCGACATGACCGCCGAAGCCGAAGCGCATCGCCGAGAGCAATTTGTCACCGAACGTATGCTCGACCCGGCTGCGATAACGCGCGAACAGGGCGGCGGAGAGCACGTTGACCGGCACAGCCTCCTCCATTGCCGCTTCGATCGTCCAATGCCCCTCGCCCGAATCCGCGACGTTGCCGGAGAATTTCTCCAGCTTCTGGTCCTCGGCCAGCGCCGCCGCCGACAGGTCGAGCAGCCAGGAGGAAATCACGCTTCCGCGCCGCCAGACTTCGGCGATGTCGGTCAGGTTCAGGTCGAAGCGCTGATCCTCGGGCAACTTGTCCGATGACTTGCCCTTCAGGATGTCGAAGCCTTCGGCATAGGCCTGCATCAGTCCGTATTCGATGCCGTTATGGACCATCTTGACGAAATGCCCCGCGCCCGCCGGCCCGGCATGGATGTAACCGTGCTCCGCGCGCGGATCCTCGCCCTCATTTTCCATGCGGTTGGGCGTGCGCGGGATCGTGCCGATGCCCGGCGCGAGCGCGGCCAGGATCGGGTCTATATGGTCGACCGCTTCCTTGTTGCCGCCAACCATCATGCAATATCCGCGCTCCAGGCCCCACACCCCGCCCGAGGTGCCGACATCGACATAACGCGTGTTCTTTTCGGCAAGCTCCTTCGCGCGCCGGATATCGTCCTTGTAGAAACTATTGCCGCCATCGATGACGATATCGCCGTCGCCGCAAAAGCCGCCGATCGTCGCGATGGTCTGTTCGGTCGGATCGCCCGCCGGCAGCATCACCCAGAAGATCGCCGGGCTGTCGAGCTTGCCCTTCATGTCCTCAAGCGAGTCGGCGGCGACGGCGCCGTCCTTGACCAGCACCTCGATTGCCTTGGCGTCGCGGTCGAACACCACCGTCTCATGCCCTGCCCGCATCAGCCGGCGCGCGATATTGCCGCCCATCCGGCCAAGGCCGATGATACCGATCTTCATGGGTGCCTATACCTTTCGAAAAGGATCGTGGATTCTTTCAGACTTTCCGCGGCGAAAGCCGGGGAAGCAAAACGAAAAGAAAGTCAGGCGTTTGCCTTGGCCGGATGCTTGGCGGCAATCGCGCCGAGCAGATCGTCGAACGCCTTGGCAAAGCTGTGCACACCCTCTTCGACCAACGTCGCGGTCACGCCGTCCAAGTCGAGCCCGAGCCGCTCGGTCTCCGCCAGCACAGTGCGCGCGCCATCGACATCGGCACCCAAGGTCGGGGCCACCATGCCATGGTCGCGGAACGCATCCATCGTCTTGGGCGGGACGGTGTTGACCGTGTCACGGCCGATCAACGTATCGAGATACAGGGTATCGGGATAATCGGGGTTCTTGGTGCCGGTCGATGCCCACAGCAGCCGCTGCGGCATCGCGCCCCTGGCGGCGAGCGCCTGCCAACGGTCGGAGGCGATGAAGTCCTGATACCAGGCATAAGCGAGCTTGGCATTGGCGATCGCGACCTTGCCGCGCACCGCCTTGCCCGCTTCGCCGCCGCTGCCGGCATCGATCGCGTCGTCGATCTTGGTGTCGATCCGGCTGACGAAGAAGCTTGCCACGCTGGCGATCCGGTCGATCGGCTCACCCCGTTCGGCGCGCTTCTCCAGCCCCGCGACGAACGCCAGTGCGACCGCTTTATATGCCTCGATCGAGAACAGCAGCGTCACATTGACGTTGATCCCGGCGTCGATCGTCGCGGCGATCGCGGGCACGCCGGCCGGCGTGCCGGGGATCTTGATCATCAGATTGGGCCGGTCGACCTCGCCCCACAGCCTGGCCGCCTCGGCGATCGTCGCGTCGGTATCGTTGGCGAGATAGGGCGACACTTCCAGGCTGACATAACCATCCTTCGCGTCGAGCCGGTCATAAACCGGACGCAGCGTGTCAGCCGCATTCTGGATATCCTGGATCGCGAGATGTTCGTACCGCGCCATGGTCGAGGCATCGGGGCTGGCCGCATCATAGTCGGCGAGCGCCGCGTCATAGGCGTCGCCATGCCCCATCGCCTTTTCGAAGATCGATGGATTGGACGTGACACCAGTCAGCCCGTCCTCATCGACCAGCTTTTGCAAGCCGCCCTCGGCGAGGAATTTGCGATCGACGAAATCAAGCCAGACGGCCTGACCCTGCGCTTCGAGGTCGTTCAAATGTCCCATTACTTCGTCTCCAGCATCTCGCGGGCCACCTTGACGACATTATCGACGGTGAACCCGAATTTATCCTGCAATTTGGCGATCGGCGCGGACGCGCCGAACGTCGACATTGTGATCGTGCGCCCGTCGAGCCCGACATAACGGTCCCAGCCAAGCTCGCCCGCCTGCTCCACCGCGAGCCGTGCGGTGACGCTGCGCGGAAACACCGAATCGCGATAGGCCTTGTCCTGCTTTTCGAACAGGTACCAGCTTGGCATCGATACGACGCGTGACCTGACCCCCGCGTCGACCAGTTTTTCGTGCGCGGCGACGACCATCGGCACTTCGCTGCCCGTGCCGATCAGGATGATCTCGGGATCGCCGCCCTCGGCATCGGCCAGCACATAGGCGCCCTTGGCCAGCCCCGATGCCGGTGCATATCTGGTGCGGTCGAGCGTCGGGATCGCCTGGCGCGAAAAGACCAGCACGCTCGGCTCGTGCGTGTGAGTCAGCGCGACCTTCCACGCTTCCGCCGCCTCATTGGCGTCGCCGGGGCGGATCGTGTCGAGCCCCGGAATCGCGCGCAGCGTCGCAAGATGTTCGATCGGCTGATGCGTCGGCCCGTCTTCGCCGACGCCGATCGAATCGTGGGTGAAGACGAACACGACGGGCAATTCCATGATCGCGGCGAGCCGGATCGGCGCACGCATATAATCGGCAAAGACCAAGAACGTGCCGGTGTATGACCGCAGATAGGACAGCGCCATGCCGTTGGCGATCGACCCCATGGCGTGTTCACGCACGCCGAAATGCATGTTGCGCCCGGCATAATCGCCCGCCTCGAACGATCCCGCGCCGTCGAAAGTCAAATTGGTCTTGGTCGAGGGTGACAGATCGGCGGCACCGCCCATCAGCAACGGCACGCGCTGCGCGATCGCGTTCAGCGCCTTGCCATTGGCCTCCCGCGACGCGATCCCCTTGGCGTCGGCCGGGAACACCGGCACATCCGCATCCCAGCCATCGGGCAGCTTGCCCTCGCGTGCGAGGTCGAGCTCGGTCGCAAGATCGCCATGCGCCGCGCGATATTTTGCGAACAAGGCTTCCCATGCTTCGCGCAACGGTTTGCCGCGCGCGGCGATCGCACCGTGGAAATGCTCGGCCACGCCATCGGGTACGAGGAACTGCGCGTCCTCGGGCCAGCCATAGGCTTTCTTGGTCGCGCGGACATTATCCTCGCCAAGCGGCTCGCCATGCGCTTTTTCGCTGTTGGCGCGCGGGGAGCCCCAGCCGATGATCGAATGGACGATGATGAAGGTCGGTCTGTCATCGGTCGCGCGAAACGTGTCGAGCGCGGCGCCGATCGACGCCGTGTCGTTGGCGTCGTCGACATGCAGCACATTCCAGCCATAGCCTTCGAAACGCTTGCCGGTATCCTCGATAAAGGCGAGGTCGGTATGCCCCTCGATGCTGATCGTGTTGCTGTCGTAGATCCAGCACAGGTTGGAGAGTTTCAGATGCCCGGCGAGCGACGCCGCCTCGCCCGACACGCCCTCCATCATGTCGCCATCGCCGCACAGCGCATAGATGTCGTGATCGAACAGGTCGAAGCCATCACGGTTGAAATGCGCCGCAAGATGCCGCTCGGCGATCGCCATGCCGACCGAATTGCCGCAACCCTGACCCAATGGCCCGGTGGTCGTCTCGACCCCGGTGGTCATGCGATATTCGGGATGGCCCGGCGTCTTCGAATCGAGCTGCCGGAAATTCTCGATATCGTTCAGGCTGATCGCGGGCTTGCCGGTCGGTTTGCCGTGCGCGTCGATCTCCTCGACCCCGGCGAGATGGAGCAGTGAATACAGCAGCATCGACGCATGGCCGACCGACAGTATGAACCGGTCGCGATTGGGCCAGTCGGGCACCGCCGGATCGGTGCGCAGGAATTGCGACCACAGCGTATAACCGACCGGCGCGAGTGCCATCGGCGTGCCGGGATGCCCGGAATTGGCCTTTTGCACCGCGTCCATCGACAGCGTGCGGATCGTGTCGATCGTCAGCCGCTCGATCGATCCATCCTCATGGAGGCCATCGCTGCCCGGCCGCTCGCTGACTTCGCTGTCGCTCATGCTCGTTCCTTTATAGCCGGCCCAACGCGACGCAGGCATCGTGGTTGCACTGCGATCGTCCGATCACGCCGATTTGGCAGGTTCAACGGTCGAGACGAGTCACCACACCGCCATCAGCACTATAGATCGTATCCACTTCGGTCAGGAACAACCCATGGCCGAGAATTCCGGGAATCGCCGACAGGGCCGCTGCGGTCGCCACCGGATCGGCCAGCGGGGCGAAGGCGCAATCGACGATCAGATTGCCCTGGTCGCTGCGATAATGGACGCCATCGGCCATGCGCAGCACCGGCCCGGCGCCCAGCGCGCGCAGTTCGGCCAGCACGAATTCGCGCGCAAAGGGCAGGATTTCGACCGGTACCGGCGCTCGCCCGATCGCCGCGCTTTGCTTCAATCCATCGGTGATCACGATCATCCGCCGCGACGCCGCCGCAACGATCTTCTCGCGCAGCATCGCTCCGCCTGCGCCCTTGATCGCGAACAGGCGATGGTCGAATTCATCGGCGCCATCAACGGTGAGATCGACCGTGGCAATGTCCTCGAACGCGACGACCGGAATGCCGGCGGCCCGCGCCGCCTGTTCCGTGGCGAGCGAGGTCGCCACGGCGCCGCCGATCGACAGGCCCGCACGGACCCGCTCTCCCAGATGCGCGATGAAGAACGCGGCGGTCGATCCCGTGCCCAGCCCGACCGTCATGCCGGCGACGACCTCCGCCAAAGCGGCGAGCGCCGCGACTTCCTTGTCTCCATCGCGCATGCCGGCACGATGCCGCGATCGAGACCCGATAACAAGCGTGCGGGCGCCCGACACGAACCGGGCGCAGGCTATTCGATCGGGAATGCTGCGTGGATTCTTCTCCCTCTCCCCTTGTGGGAGAGGGAAGGGGCCCATCGCAAAGCGATGGGAAGGGTGAGGGGGACGCTAGCGTTACGCACCCAACTCCCCCTCACCCTTCCGTCACTTCGCTCCTCCCTCCCTCTCCCACAAGGGGAGAGGGAAATCTGGCCGACTAGGCCAACGCGCAGCGGTGATGGTGTCGCGCGTGCGAATGATGCACTAGATGGTCTGTCGGAGGGATAGGGTCGGGCTGGTCAATGATGATGCATGGTCGCGCGATCGTGACGGCGCTTTCCGATCGCGCAGCGTATCGCGGCCCTTGCTGACGCATGGCGGATAGCGCGGGCCTGCTCGATAACGACCTGGTCGCCGCCGCCATCGCCGGTGACCGCGACGCGTTCGGCACGCTGCTGCAGCGTCATTATAATCGCATCCACGGCCTGGCCTGGCAGCTGACCGGGTCGCGCAGCGACGCCGACGATATCGCGCAGGACGTGTGCTGCACCCTGGTCGAGAAGATCGCGACTTTCCGCGGGGAGGCAAAATTCACCACCTGGCTGTGCGGCATCATATTCAACGCCTGCCGCGACCTGCGCCGTCGCCGCCGTTCGTTCGGCGGTTTTACCGAAAAGCTGGCGGTGCTCGCCGGGCTGGCGCGCGCACCCGACGGCCGCGACCTGTACGATGCGGTGTGGGTGAAAAGCGCAATCGCCAAACTCAAACCCGTTTATCGCGATACGGCGGTGCTCGTCGCCGGCCAGCAACTCTCGCACGGCGAGGCGGCCGAGATACTGGGCGTGGCCGAAGCGACCATCTCCTGGCGCATGCACGAGGTGCGGCGGATGCTCACCGCACAGGGCGAGGGGTAACGTTTCCAGCCCGGCTTTCTCCCGTATTTGTCGCAAGCCGTGCTCCAGCCGCAAAAAATAAATTTGCGACCGCACCCAAGGATCTCCCGCGAAGGCGCGTCCCAGTAATATGCGGACGATTGTGCCCGCAGCCTTCAGGGAGAATTTCCATGCCCCGCCTGCACCATGCGATCGCCACCGGGCTGGCCGTCATGCTCGTCGTGTCCTGTACTCGCTCGGGCGTCGACGACACCCCGGCATCGCCGTCCGACGCCGCCAACGCCGGTAAGGCGGAGGAAATCGTCGTGACCGGCACGCGCCGGGATGGCGCACCCACCACACAGGCGGAGAGCGCCGAGGACATGGCGCAATATGCCGCCATCTCGCCGCCCCCGCCGCCGCCCTCATCGGTCGCGTCGCCGAGGATGATGACATCGCGCGTCTATGCCCCGATGAACGAGATGCGCAGCTATATGCCGCCGCCCTATCACGATGTCGGCCGCGACAAATTCACCGCCACGTCGCAAAACCCGTTCAAGCTGGTGCGCGGCGAGCCCGTCTCGACCTTTTCGATCGATGTCGACACCGCGTCCTATGCCTTTGTCCGCGCTTCGCTCAACCGCAACACCCTGCCCCAGCCGGCGGCGGTGCGGACCGAGGAGCTGGTCAATTATTTCCCCTATGATTACGCCGCGCCGCGCAGCGCGGCGGAACCGTTCAACACCAATGTCGCGGTATTCCCCAGCCCCTGGTCGGTCGGGCGCAAGCTCGTGCGGATCGGCATCAAGGGCTATGCGGTGCAGCGCGCGACGCGCCCGCGCGCCAATCTGGTCTTCCTGATCGATACCTCGGGGTCGATGAACGAGCCCAACAAACTGCCTTTGGTCAAACAGTCGCTGGCCATGCTGCTCGACCAGCTCGACGGCGACGACCGCGTCGCGATCGTCACCTATGCCGGGACCGCCGGCACCGCGCTCGAACCAACCGCGGCGAGCCAGAAAAGCAAAATCCTGGCGGTGATCGACGGTCTTGGCGCGGGCGGCGGCACCGCCGGCGGCGAAGGCATCCGCCAGGCCTATAATCTCGCCGAACAGAATCTCGACCCGCGCGGCGTCAACCGCGTCATCCTGGCGACCGATGGCGATTTCAACATCGGCATCACCAACCAGGACGAGCTGAAAGCCTATGTCGAGCGCGAACGCGGCAAGGGCGTGTTCCTGTCGGTGCTCGGCTTCGGCATGGGCAATTACAACGACGCGCTGATGCAGGCGCTGGCGCAGAACGGCAATGGCGCCGCCGCCTATATCGACACGATCACCGAAGCACGGAAGACTTTGGTCGACGAAGCGAGTTCGACCCTGTTCCCGATCGCCAAGGACGTGAAGATCCAGGTCGAGTTCAACCCGGCGACGGTCGCCGAATATCGCCTGATCGGGTACGAGACGCGCATGCTCAACCGCGAGGATTTCGACAATGACAAGGTCGATGCGGGCGATGTCGGGTCGGGCCAGACGGTCACCGCATTGTATGAGGTCGTGCCGGTCGGCGGCCCGCGCGCGATCGGCGACCTGCGTTACGACACGCCGTCGCCCATCGCCATATCGCGGCGCGTACCCGGTGGAACGCTGGGCGGCGAGCTCGGCTTTGTGAAGATCCGCTACAAGCTGCCCAAATCGGACACCAGCCGGCTGATCTCGACGCCGATCGACCGCAGCAGGGAAGTGCGCCGCTTCGAGGATGCGCCGCAGGATGCGCGCTTCGCGACCAGTGTCGCGGTGTTCGCCGACCTGCTGCGTGGTGGCCGTTACAGCGGCGCGATGGGGTATGACGATGTGCTGAGGATCGCGCTGGCGTCGCGTGGGCAGGACAGCTTCGGATATCGCTCGGGCTTCGTCCAGATGGTCCGCGCCGCCAAGGGCGCGGGGTCGCTGGCGCAGCTGGAGCGGTGAGACTCCGGCGCTGAGTCCGAGTGGCCGCCGTTGCCCGCAGCATGGCAACGGCGGCTATGGGAGGACAGACCCGTGAAAGGGGCCGTTGCGATGATGATTTCGACCCCGGCGCAATTGCCGCTATAAGGTTGGCCGATGCCTTTCTTGTCCCCCTGCCGCGCCGGATCGCTGCCGCCCTGCGGAGATCGCTCGACCGTCGCGCGGGCCGGTGGAGAAGGCTGAAATGGCGATCGACGACGATAATGCCGGGCCGCTCCCGGATGGGGCACTGCCCGAACCGCCGCCGCCGAACCCGGCCCGGCGTCAGACGGCGATCGATGCGGCAATGCGGCGTTTCGATGGGGTCGATGAACGCCCCGTCCCCCGGGCCGGCCCCACTCGATCCGGCCCCACTCGATCCGGCGGCGCGTCGGAGCCCCCCTGGTGGACTCGACTGGGCCGCCCGCAACTTGGCGCGTTGGTGTCCGTCGCATTGATCGCGCTGATCGGCGTGCCAGTCGCGATGGTCTCGCTCAACGATCCTTATGGCCCGATGAGCGTGCCGCGGCCCGCCGCCGTCGACGCGCCCGCGCCGAAATCGGCCGGGTCGATCGCCGGCCCCTCGACCATGATCGCGCCGCCTCCACCCGTCGCGCCCAAGCCCGTCGCCCCGCCGACGCTGGCAGAAATTCCTGCTGTCCGGACGCCCGACCCGCTGGCCGAAAGCAATGCCGATGCCGTGGCGAGTGCGCCGCCTGTCGCCGCGCCTGCCATGAAAGCGGCGCGCGACGATGCGACGCCGCCAGCGGCACAGACAAGCCGGTCGGAACTGGCCTATCGCGCGGAGGGCAGCGCCAAGCCGCGACTTGCCGAAAGCCGTTTCGCATCGCCACCGGGCGGGGTGGCGCCGGCGCCACCGCCACCGCCACCGCCAGCGGATATCGCCGCAGAAAGCGGCGCGAATGAGATCGTCGTGACCGGCATGCGCAGAGCGGCACCAGCGCGATCGATCGGGCGCGGCGACTGGAACGCGTGCACGGTGAACGACCCGAGCCGCAGCCTGACCGCATGCCGCAAGCTGGTCGATCCCGGCGCCAAAGGGCCGGCGGGCCGCGCGGCGGCACGTCTTGCCGACGGCCTGTCCCAGGCCTGGCAGGGCGATCTCGACGGCGCGATCACCGCTTTCGACCAGGCGATCGCGATCGCGCCGCGCCAGTCATTCGCTTATCTCAACCGCGGCCTCGCCTATCAGCGGAGCGGCGATCTCGACCGCGCGATCGCCGATCTCGACCGCGCGGTGAAATACGCCGGCGGGTCCGCGCGCGGTTATTACAATCGCAGCGTGCTGCTGCGCCAACGCGGCGACACCCGCCGCGCCACCGCCGACGAGGACCGCGCCGTCAGCCTCGACCTGCGTTATCAGGCGGTGGTGCGATAGGGCGCGGAGCGTGTAGGCGGCACCCCCCACTCAGGAACCCATATGTGCGAACCAACTGGCCGGGCTCTTTCCGCAATTGGATGGAAAGCCGTCATTAATCAGCGGAGCCTAAATCTGCTCTGATACTTAACCGAAGGCATCGACATGTCGCGCTTGATGACAACCCATATTCTAGTGGCGACGCTTCTCAGTGGAACAGCTAACCCCTGCGGTGCGGCAGAACGACCGCGCTCATTAAGTTCGCCCGAAATTCGGACAGCGCTGACTGATAAGATGATCAGCTATTCTCCGCCAGGCTGGGCAGACGCCGGCATCAGCGAAGTCTTCTATTCGGATGGAAAATGGATCGGTACTTACTATTCGCGGGGTCCGATCGAGTTTTCTGGCCGATGGATCATCGAGAGCAACGAAATCTGTGTAACTCCTGACGCCAAGGCAATTGTTTCCAAATGGTTTTCAGGCTCACGATGCCGCACCGTCTGGCGTGGCGGCAATGATAACGGACTTTCGATCGAGCACCTCGATCCAAGGCAAGCTCCATCAGGCCCGCTTGCCGTCTCGATAAAAGACCTTGCTATCGGCAGCCGGTAATGTCCGCGTGTGGGGCGATAGCAGTCGCTCAAGATTGGGGCACTCACGGCGTATGCGTCGCCCCTTCCCGCTCCGCCGCCGCCAGCACCGCAAGCCGCGCATTATGTTCGACCCGTCCGAAGGGAAAGCGGCTGTAGAGGAATGCGCCGATCACACCGAGCGCGATATAGACCAGGATGAACACGATGGTCAGCCGGTCGACCGTCTCGATCGGCACCTGGCCCGGTTTGGCGGCTTCGGGGAAGCGCGCGATGGCGAGGATCATGCCGGCCAGCGCGATGCCGAAGCCGCTGGTGCATTTCTGGATGAAGAAGCCGCCGGCAAAGAACACGCCTTCCGACCGCCGCCCGGTCCGGGCCTCCGAATCCTCGACCACATCGGCCATCATCGACGCGCCGAGGATCATCGCCGACACGCTGCACGCAGTGTTAAAAGCGAAGATGGTCAGCAGCAGCGGCACCATCCGCGTATCGTTCGGGGTCGGGAACCAGCCCGCCAGCCGCAGCCAATACGGCAAGGTGAGCAGGAACACGGCCCCGAGTGCCGCGCCCATCGCCGCATTGGGTTTGCCGAAACGCCGTCCGATCCGCGGCGCCAGGACGAACGCCATGCTTGCCCCGGCGAACAGCGCGAAGATCAGGAACACGAACGCCAGTTTCTCGAACTGCCAGACATAGGTGTAGAGATAATTGGCCAGCGCGAAGCTGATCCCCTGATTGGTATAGACCATCAGGCCGGCGCCCATCAGCACCAGGAAACCGCGATTCTTGATCGTCGTGCCAAGCTCCCCGAAACTCGCGCCCAGCGTGCCGTTGGCAGGCGATTTGGGCAGCCGCTTGATCTCCGGATGCGTCCCGATCGCCGAGGTCAGGATGGCCACGAACATCACCAGCGCCGCGACCCAAGCCATCTGCGTATAGCCCGCGCGCTCGAGTAATCCCTTGGGATGCGCGGCATCGGTCGGCAGGAATACGGTATAGGCGGCGAGTAGGATGCCGAGGCCGCCGGCCCAGCCGAACAGATAACGATAGGCGGTGATCCGCGTACGTTCGTCATAGTCCGACGTCAGTTCGGAGGTCAGCGCCTGTGACGGCACCTCATAGGCGGAGACCGCGCTGCGCACGAGGATCGCGCTGACGAACAACCACAAAAGGGTCATCGGCTCGCTCAGCGCGGGCGGATTCCAGATCAGCAGCCAGCCGACCGCGATCGGGATCGCCGAGCCGTACATCCAGGGGTGGCGCCGGCCGAAGCGGCTGCGCGTGCGGTCGGAGAAGAAGCCGATCGAAATGTCGACCACCGCGTCGGCGACCAGCGCGGTCATGATGACCAGCCCGACGGTCGCCGCCGGCAATCCCAGCACCTGATTGTAGAACAGCAGCAGGAAGGTGCCGAAGCCATTGTCCTTCACGCCGTACGCGATCGCGCCGAAGCCATAGCTGAGCATGGTGCGCGGGGCGAGCCGACGCGCTTCGGGTGCCGTGCCGTGGACCGGCGATTGCGTGACCGCGCTGGTCATGCCGTAAACGCCTCGAGCGCGGCGAACATCGATGGCGCATTGGCGTCCCAGCTATGCCGTGGCCCGATCGTCATGCCGCCATCGACCGTGATATGCGTGCCGGTGACGAACCCGGCATCGTCGCTGGCGAGATAGGCGACCGCCGCGGCGATATCCTCCGGCCGGCCGGCGCGCTGCAATGGCTGCGCCTTGCCTGCGATCGCGCCGATCGCGGCATTGGCCTGGGCGCGTTTGTCGCCGTCGATGCCCAGCGCCGAGGTGAAGATGTTGGTGATGATGAAGCCGGGGCAGACCGCGTTGACCCGGATATTGTACCGCGCGAGATCGGCGGCGGCCATCGTCGTCAGGTGCAGCACGCCCGCCTTGGCGACCGAATAGGCGGTCGGCGCCGCGCCGGTCTGCAAGGCCGCGATCGACGCGGTGTTGACGATCGCCCCGCCGCCGCGCGCGGTCATCAATGGTGCCGCATAACGGATGCCGAGCGCGACCGAACGCAGCAGCAATGCCTGGGTCCGGTCCCAATCCTCCGGGCTGATCGTGTCGATCGGATCGCGCGATCCGCCCGCGCCGGCATTATTGAACACCACATCGAGGCCGCCCGCCGCGTCCGCCGTGCGCATCAATGCCTCGATGTCTCCGGCTTGCATCACATCGGTGCGCTGGAAATGGATCTTGCCGTTCGATGTCGCGGCAATTTCCTGCCCGCCGGCCTCGTCGATATCGCCGATCCACACCTCGGCACCCTCTTCGGCGAGTCGCAGCGCGGTCGCGCGACCAATACCCGAAGCGCCGCCGGTAACGACGGCAATTTTGCCGGTAAAACGCATCACATTCTCCTGGGAGGGTATTTTTGGGTAGCATAGTATGGGGTTCGGTGCGGTCAATCGCGCACTTTTGGAATTTTGGGTTTGCAGAAGCGCTTGCGGCACGCGCGAGCCATCTCTACCAACCGTCACCCCGGACTTGGTCCGGGGTCCACCGAGCCGCACCCATCTCGAGGTGAGATTTTGCGGACCAGTGGATGCCGGAACAAGTCCGGCATGACGAACAGGAGCATGGCGTGGCACTCGACCCCGAAACCTTCGACGCGTTGATCGACACCGTGCGGCGCTTCGTCGCGGAGCGGCTCCGCCCGCTCGAGGGCGCGGTCGAGGAGGCCGATGCGATCCCGGCCGACGTGCTGCGCGAG
Source organism: Sphingomonas sp. UYAg733 (assembly GCF_054057355.1). Taxonomy (NCBI): domain Bacteria; kingdom Pseudomonadati; phylum Pseudomonadota; class Alphaproteobacteria; order Sphingomonadales; family Sphingomonadaceae; genus Sphingomonas; species Sphingomonas sp. UYAg733. The sequence continues at coordinate 138,624 of NZ_JBSRZE010000006.1, read as the reverse complement.
ATGCGCGAGATGGGCTTGTATGGCCTGTCCATCGCGGAGGAATATGGCGGCCTCGGCCTGACCATGGCGGAGGAAGTGCGCGTCGCGATCGAGCTCGGCCGCACCACGCCTGCGTTCCGCTCCAGCTTCGGCACCAATGTCGGCATCGGCAGCCAGGGGCTGGTGATGGCCGGTAATGACGAACAAAAGAACGCCTGGCTGCCGCGCATCGCCAGCGGCGAGATCATCACCAGCTTCGCGCTGACCGAACCCGATGTCGGCAGCGATTCGGGCGCGGTGAAGACCCGCGCGATCAAAGACGGCGACGTTTACCGCCTGTCGGGCACCAAGCGCTACATCACCAATGCCGACAAGGCCGACCTGTTCACCGTCATGGCGCGCACCGGCGAGGAAGCCGGCGGGCGGGGCGTCTCCGCCTTCCTCGTGCCGCGCGACCTGCCCGGCCTGTCGATCGGCGAGCCCGAAAAGAAAATGGGCCAGAAAGGCGCGAAGGTCGCCGATGTGATCTTCGACGATGTCGCGGTGCCCGCCGCAAATCGGCTCGGCGCGGAAGGCGAAGGCTTCAAGATCGCGATGCGCGTGCTCGATCGCGGCCGGCTGCACATCTCGGCGGTATGCGTGGGCGTCGCCGAACGGCTGATCGCGGACAGCGTCGCCTATGCGACCGAGCGCAAGCAGTTCGGCAAAGCGATATCCGAACACCAGCTGATCCAGGCGATGATCGCCGATTCCAAGACTGAGGTCCTCGCCGCCCGCGCGCTGGTGCTGGAAACCGCCGCGGCCAAGGACGCCGGCAAGGACGTGGTGATGGAATCGGCCGCCGCCAAATATTTCGCCAGCGAAATGGTCGGCCGCGTCGCCGACCGCGCGGTGCAGATCTTCGGCGGCGCCGGGTACATCGCGGATTACGGCATCGAACGCCTGTACCGCGACGTGCGCCTGTTCCGCATCTACGAAGGGACTAGCCAGATCCAGCAGCTGATCATCGCGAGAGAGACGATCAAACGCGGGGGTTGACGCCCTTTGCCGTCACCCCAGCAAAGGCTGGGGTCTCATGGTGGCGCGCGGCACGCCCGACAACAGCAAGACCCCAGCCTTTGCTGGGTGACGGACCTGGGAGACAAATAATGGACACGACCAACCTCTTCCGCCTCGACGGCCGCACCGCGCTCGTCACCGGCGGGTCGCGCGGCATCGGCAAGATGATCGCGGCGGGCTTCATCGCGCAGGGCGCGACCGTCTATATCTCAGCGCGCAAGGCCGATGCCTGTTTCGAAACCGCGAAGGAGCTGGGCGAGAAGTGCATCGCCCTGCCGCAGGACGTGTCGACCGTCGCCGGCTGCAAGGCGCTCGCGGCCCAGCTCGCCGAACACACCGACAGCCTCGACATCCTGGTCAACAATGCCGGTGCGGCCTGGGGTGAGCCGTTCGAGGACTTCCCGGAAAAAGGCTGGGACAAGGTGATGGACCTCAACGTCAAATCGCCTTTCTTCCTGACCCAGGCACTGCACCAGGCGCTGAAGAACGCCGCCCGCCCCGACCGCCCGTCAAAGGTGATCAACATCACCTCGATCGACGGCCAGCGGCTCAACCCGTGGGAGACGTACAGCTATCACGCGTCGAAATCGGCGCTGATCTATCTGACCAAGCGCATGGCCGCGCGGCTGGTGACGGATTCGATCAACGTCACCTCGATCGCGCCGGGCGCCTTTGCCAGTGAGATGAACAAGGCCGCGCGCGACCATGGCACGGAGATCGCCAAGGGCATTCCGGCGAAACGCATCGGCGTCGCCGAAGACATGGCCGGCGCCGCGATCTACCTCGCCAGCCGTGCCGGCGATTACGTCATCGGTGACACCATCACCGTCGATGGCGGGCTGGTGCACGCGGCGGTCGGGACCAGCATCGACGCTTGACGCCTATTCCTCCCTGGCACGGGGAGGATTGCTTCACTTGACCGCCTGCGGGTGGTGCGGCTCGAGGATCAGGGTCCGGCCCTCCACGCGCCACGATTTCAGCCGCGACAGGAAATTCATCCCGATCACGTTCATGTCGCCGAACGCCGGTGACACCACCACCGGCAGGTCGCGCGCGACGATATTGCCGATGCGCAGTTCGGGCGCGGTGGCGGTCTGTGCCTCGATCGATCCGTTGGCGGTCTGCAACACCATAGGAAAGAGCGGCGTTTCGACCTTGAGGCGGGCGGCGGCGGCGGTGTCGCTCGACAGCGCCGTCACGGTCGCGCCGCTATCGACCAGCATGCGCCGCCGGCTGTTGCCGATCCGCACCTGCACCCAGAAATGGCCGTCGCGCGCCATCGGCACGCGCATGACCTTGCCGACGACTTGCTGTCCGCCCCGGTCGGCACCGAACATCCGCGCGATCCTGTCGAGTGCCGGATCGAGCGCCGGATTGATCGGGGCGCGCTGCGTGAAGAGCATCGCCGCCGCACCCAGCAGGCCGAGCGTCAGCAAGGCGCCGACGATACGAAAGCGCCGCGCGAGCAGGATCAGCACCGCGCCCGCGACCAGGTAAAGCAGCACAGTGCCGCCAGGGAGTTCGCTCATCGCGCGCCCTTACGACAGTCGAGCTGTACCAATGCTGACAAGCGACCGATGCCGCCGCCGGTCAGCGCGCGATCCCACCCGCGGCGAGCACCGCCAGCGTCACCAGTTCGCTTGCCGTGCTGGTCATCGGCGCGATCTGCACCGATTTCTCCATGCCGACCAGCATTGGCCCGATCACCGAATCCCCGCCCAGTTCGCGCAGCAGCTTGGCCGAGATATTGGCGCTCTGCAGCCCCGGCATGATCAGCACATTGGCCGGCCCGGAGAGCCGCGCGAAGGGATAATTCGCCAGCTGTTTCGGGTTCAACGCCACGTCGGGCGCCATGTCGCCTTCATATTCGAAGCTCACCTGGCGCCGGTCGAGCGCCGCGACTGCGGCACGGATATTCTCCAGCCAGCGCCCCTCGGGGTTGCCGAAGGTCGAATAGCTGAGGAACGCGACGCGCGGTTCATGGCCCATGCGCTTGGCGACCATCGCCGTGCCCTCCGCGATGTCGGCCAGTTCCTCGGCGCTCGGCCGCTCGTTGATCGTGGTGTCGGCCATGAACACGGTATGGCTTTGCCCGACCATCAGATGGATGCCGAACGGCGTGCGCCCGACCTCCGGGTCGATCACCTTGCGCACTTCGCGCATGGTGTGCGCATAAGTCCGCGTGATGCCGGTGATCATCGCGTCGGCCTCACCCAGCTGCAGCAGCACCGCGCCGAAGATGTTGCGATCCTGATTGATCATCCGTTCGCAATCGCGGCGCAGATAACCGCGCCGCTGCAGCCGGTCGTAGAGGAAATCGACCATGCGCGGCACCAGCGGCGAATTGCGGCTGTTGTGCAGTTCGTAACTGTCGGGATCCGCCACGCCGAGCGCCTTGAGCCGTTCGGGCACGTCGTCGCGCCCGACCAGCACCGGCGTGCCGTAACCGCCCTCGCGGAACGCGATCGCCGCGCGCAGTACGACCTCCTCCTCGCCTTCCGCGAACAGCACGCGCTTGGGATGCGCGCGCGCGCCTTCATAAGCGAGCGTCAGCACCGACGTGGTCGGGTTCAACCGCCCGCGCAGCGTCTGGCGATAGGCCTCCATATCGAGGATCGGCTTGGTCGCGACGCCCGAATCCATCGCCGCCTTGGCGACGGCGACCGGTACATTCTCCATCAGCCGCGGATCGAACGGCGCGGGGATGATATAGGCCGGGCCGAAGCTGTGCTGCACGCCATAGGCCGCGGCGACCTCCTCCGGCACGCGTTCGCGCGCCAGTTCGGCGATCGCATTGGCGGCGGCGATCTTCATCGCGTCGTTGATGCCCGTAGCGCGCACGTCGAGCGCGCCGCGGAAGATGAACGGGAAGCCGAGCACGTTGTTGACCTGGTTGGGATAATCCGAGCGGCCGGTCGCGACGATCGCGTCGGGCCGCGCGGCCATCGCCTCGGGCGGGGTGATCTCCGGATCGGGATTGGCCATCGCGAAGATGATCGGGCGCGCCGCCATGTCCTTGACCATTTCGGGTTTCAGCGCGCCCGCCGCCGACAGGCCGAGGAACACATCCGCGCCGACCAGCGCCTCGGTCAAAGTGCGCGTGGTGGTGTTGGCGGCATGCGCCGACTTCCACTGATCCATGCCCTCGGTCCGGCCCTGATAGATCACGCCGGAGCGGTCGCACATGATGACATTGTCGCCGCGCACGCCCATCGCCTTGATCAGTTCGGTGCAGGCGATCGCCGCCGCGCCCGCGCCGTTGACCACGATCTTGATCTCACTCATGTGGCGCCCGGTCAGCAGGCAGGCATTGATCAGCCCGGCCGCGGTGATGATCGCGGTGCCGTGCTGGTCATCATGGAACACCGGGATGTTCATGCGTTCGCGCAGGGTCTGTTCGATGATGAAGCATTCCGGGGCCTTGATGTCCTCCAGGTTGATGCCGCCGAAGCTCGGCTCCATCAGTTCGACCGCGTCGATGAAGCGGTCGACATCCTCCGTCTTCAGCTCGATATCGATCGCGTCGACATCGGCGAAGCGTTTGAACAGCACCGCCTTGCCCTCCATCACCGGCTTCGACGCGAGCGCGCCGAGATTGCCCATGCCGAGAATGGCGGTGCCGTTGGAGATAACCGCGACCAGATTGCCCTTGGCGGTGTAATCATAGGCGGTGGCGGGATCCTCATAGATCGCGCGCACCGGCACCGCGACGCCGGGCGAATAGGCGAGCGCGAGGTCGCGCTGCGTCGCCATCGGCTTGGACGCGATGATCTCGATCTTGCCCGGCCGTCCCTCGGAATGGAACAACAGCGCCTCGCGCTCGGAAAACTGGACGTTACTGTCTTCTGACATCTTGGCCTCTCGATCTTGCCCCGTCTTTAGGAGGGACGCGGGGATATGCAAACCGGGTTGGTGCGGGTGCGGCAATGGATCGTCATGCGGTTTTCCGCACGATCGTGGCGGGTCGCAGGACCGAGCCGCCCGCGGGCGTCGCGATCGGGTTGAATCGGGCAGGGTGTTCGCGTGAAATCCGGTCGGTCCGATCGATCCGTCCGCTGTGGAATTCCCGTCGCTGCGGGATATCCTGCGGGGAAATGCTTTTTTTGGGGGTTCTGCGGGAAGCTGCGGGAAAAACTGCGGGAAAATCGGCGGTGCGGCACGGGAATTTTCGAAGCGCTTTGCGGGAAAATCGGGAACTGGCGGCGGCGGGAGTCATGGGCTTTCCAATCGGGGTTCGATCGATCGCAGGGCTGGTCGATTCAAAATGGTCGGTCGAATGGGCTTCACCCCGGGACACGCGAAGCGCGCAACGGGTAGAGCAAGCATGGCGACACCGGAGACTGATGTGAATCGTGCCGAAACGGCGCAATTATCGTGACATTGCCCAAGCTTACCCTGCGGCGAAAACTTGTTGGTAGCTAATCCGCTGCTAAGCATGTCGCCGCATGTTCAAACCATTCGCCACGACATTTCGCTGCCGGGTCTTCGGGCACCAGGGCGGCGCGCCGGTGCTCAACGAGGGCCTGTATTTCACGCGGTGCGAGCGGTGTTCGCGCGATCTCATCCGGCAACGCGGCGGGGACTGGTACGCGGTGCCGCCGGGCCTGCGCGTCGTGTGGAAGGAAGAGGGCCACCACGCGGTCGCGCCGATGGATGCGCTGAACCTCGCGCATGGCGGGCGATGGGCGCAGATGGGCAAGAAACCGCCGCGTTCGTGACGGGGGAGGCGGGCGATGTCGGCGTATCCCAAAATGTTGCACTTCAACACTGGCACCGCGTCCACCGACGCGCTGGCTTCATTGCCATGAGCGGCTCGCCTTTCCCGCAACAGCAATCTGCCAAAGCAGTGTTAGGCTTGATGAAACAGACGTACTTGCGGTAGCATGATTCCCGAGCAGTCGGTCGATCATGACGGAGAATGCGATGTCGCAGCGCTTCGGCCAACATACCTTGGCGTCTCGGCGACGCTTCTTGGGCATGTCAGCAATCGGGTGGGGTGCGCTTGCACTCGACGGGCCTGTGCTTTCTGCTCAGTCCGCCCCGCCCAAGCCGCAGAATGTCGTCACGCCGAACGGCGCGCTCGACTTGCTGCGAGCGGGCAACAAGCGATATGTCGAGGGAACGACGAGGCGCCATGACTTCGCGGGCGAACGCCAAGCGCTATCAATTGGTCAGAACCCTTATGCGGCCATCCTTGGCTGTGCGGACTCGCGTATCGCTCCCGAATTCGCCTTCGACAGTTCTCGTGGCGATCTTTTTGTGGTGCGAGTGGCCGGCAACATCGTGTCAGACGAGGGCTTGGCGAGCCTGGAATATGCGGTTGCCAATCTCGGTACGCCGCTGATCTTGGTGCTTGGGCACGAGGCCTGCGGCGCGGTCGGTGCCGCTATCAAGTCCGTGACAACGGATGAAACCCTTCCCGGGCACCTCCCTGGCCTCGTCGAGGCGCTGCGGCCCGCCGTGGAGGACGCGCAGCAGGAGAAAGGGGATCTTCTAGCAAACACCACCGCGGCCAACGTTCGTCTCACCGCAGAAAGGCTAAGCCGCTCCAGCCTGATCATCTCGGCGCTGGTGGATCAAGGTCGCCTGGCAATTCACGGCGGACTCTACCGGCTTGGCACCGGGCGTGTCGACTTCCTCGATTGAAACCCGGTTTTGTTCAGGATCAGCCTTGCCCCTTGCGATTGCGTCCATCGGGATCCCCATCCCGCCGGAGGGCAGCAGGTGGAGTTAGTCGTTTGAGTACCTTCAAGTGTAACGTCTTCCCGTCCACACATGCAATCGCGGCCTTTGACGCGATCGCTGTTACGGCTGCGCGGTGCGCGGTGTCGCCGTAGCCCAGAATGTTGCACTTCAAAATTGACACCGCCATGCGCCTGCCCTTAGTAAAGGGGTTATTGCACGTGTCACCGTAATTCCCGGGCCGAGAACCGGCCTCGATGGCTTCGGCGCAGGCTCAAGAAAAGGGACTCTGGAGCTGCTCGCCTAGTTGAATGGATCGAACACCCTCTCTCCTCCTGTAATTGAGGTTAGATCAATCACGTTTGCTCCATCGACGATCGCTGCGTAATCACGATATTGCCTTTTCAGTTCGCATTGAACCACGTCACTATTCATGATTAAAGATTCTGTGATCTCACTGTATTCGCCTTCGTTTATAGCGCGACTAGCGTAGCGATCAGCTGATTCGTATACACGACGAGCTGCAAAGGCAGCATTCTCAGCCGGGTCAGAACTTATTGTTCTAAGTGCATACACGAGTGCGGCACAGGCATCTTCCAATGCAGCACCCTCGAAACTTGGATCTTCCTCTTCGTCAGGCGAGGCGTCTAGCAACCGTTCATCAAGCAAATTAGGCACTTGATTTCCCGCCGCTAGAAATTCCCGCAGAGCAGTTTCTGCTTCCATAAGCACAGTCCGTGTGGAGTCCGGAACGGACCTCGACTCTTTTACTGTGCGCACCAATCTTGTCGCACAGAGAAACGCGAATGCCGTTGCCGAGTTAGCCGGAAGCAATGAAAGGCGAGTGCGCAGGGCCACCTCGTCGAACTTAAGATATTCGGTCACCAGATGTGCCACCAAGGTTTTGAGTTTTGGAACGTAGCGGTGGTTGGCGATGTAAGGCGACCACCGTTGCTTCGTATCTCAGCTGCGCAAGACGAGCAAATCGGTCGGCTTGCAGCAAGTGAACGCGGCGTAGCCCCAGATGCCGCGGCTTGCCTTAGAGCTGTCGCTTCTGCGTGTGCACCCGGGGCACGCGCTGCTGTCTCGCCAGGTCTCAGCGCGGCACGCTGAGCTGGGGTCAAGTCCCGACCACCACCCGCAACAATTCTGCCTTTGGCCGTATCGAGCACGGCTGTCGTCCGCCTAGTCTGCGCTACTGGGTCGAGAACAGAGTGGACTTGGGCAGCTCGCGTCGATGCGCTTACCTCGCTGGCCACAGCTCGCGCAGATGCAGCTTCTAATCCAACGAGTCCGCCACCCAGAGTGGGCGGCATTCCTCCAAGCGCCCACCCAATGTCGCCGCGTGCAAGACCTTTCCCCAGGTCCACGATATCATTGGCGACCATCTTGCCCCAGTTGACCACATCATCAACGACGCCTTCGGTCCCAGTCGGATCCCGTCCATTAACGGGATCGTTTGCGACATAAGCATAAAGATTGTTCTGATCGTCATAGCCGATCGGATCGGTCTGCAGGAACCGCCCTAAGGTGGGCGAGTAGATCCGCGCTTTATAATGGTACATGCCTAGCTCTTGCAGCCAGGCCTGACCGGTATATTGGAATCGCCCGAACAGCCCCGGTGCCGCTGTCGTGTAACCGTTGGGGATGCCATATTCGTCATAGGCGTTGATCGCGATCAGCGTGCCGGCGGCGTTGGCGGTTGATACGATCGAGCCCTGATGATCGCTCTGCAATGAGCGCCGGTCGGTGAGCGTCGCGCCCTCGTACCAGAGCAGCGGATCGTCCTCGGCCGGGCCATGGACATAGCGCCGGAGCAACGCACCGTCGGCGTTGTATTCAGCGACCAGTTCGTCGCCGTCATAGACTAACCGCGTGTCGGTCGTCGTGCTCGACACCTTGTACAACCGGCCCATCGGATCCCAGACGAGCGCGACGCCGCCGCTCCTGGTGATCAGCCGGTTCTCGACGTCATAACCAAAGACATTGCCGGCTCCGTCCGAGGTCAGGTTGCCGTTCGCATCGTAACCGAACGTCGCTGCGCCGCCCGACATATATTGGTTGAGCCCGTTGACCGCATAATTGCGGCTGATCGGGACGACCGGGTAGCCGTTGAACGCATAGGCGGTGTTTCCACGCGCCTTGCTTATCATCTGGCTCGCCGGCGAGTAACCGAACGTCGAGGTCACATCGCTTGCCGTTCCCGCCAGATCGTCAGCGATGCTCGCCAGACGCGATACCGGGTCATAACCATAGGTCGTTGCCACCCCGGCCCGGCCGCTTCCGACGCGCCGGCCCTGATTGTCATAGGCGATCGTCGCGACCGTCGTCGTGCCGTTCTCCTTGATGATGGTCGCCCGGTCGAGCCCGTCATAGTCATAGGTGAAGTAAGTCGCATCCGGGTGCGTCACCCGTATCCGCCCGCCATCGGCATTGTACTGATAGGCAAGCGTGCGCGCCGTCCCGCCCTGATCGGTCGTGATCGAGGTCAGCCGCCCGAACCCGTCATAGGCGTTGCTGAGCCCCTGCCCCGTCGCCGACCCGAACCGCGCAAAGGTCTGCTGACCACGTGCGTCATAGCCATTATAGACATCGGTCGCCGTGGCGCCGGGAATATCCTTCAGCGTCATCCGGTTCAGCGCGTCATAGCTGTAGTTGATGACGCTCGTGTCGCGCTTTCTCAGGCTCGTGCGGTTGCCGTTCGCGTCATAGCCGTACGCCTCGTAATCGGTCGCGCTGGCCGTGCCGGGAATCGTCTTGTCGGGGAGGTTCCACTGTATCTGACGGTCATGCCCATCATAGGTCATCGTCGCCTTGTTCCCGTTGGCGTCGATCATCCATGTCTGTTTGCCGTTCGGGCTATAATCATAGCTGGCATAATCCTGCTGGCGCGGCGTCGCGAACGCCTTTTGTACTTTCAGCAACTGCCCGGCATCGTCGTAGACGTTCTTCGTGATCCGGTCGGCGCCCTGCGCACCCGTCGTGCCCAGCGTGCAGGCACTCGGCGGCAGGCCGGCATAGGCGGCGGGGTTCATCCGCACCGCGGTGCATTCCACGCGGCCGGATAGATCATAGCTGTACTGCGTCAGCGAATAAGCCGTGCCGCCCGATGACAGCTTCTCACTCGTCTTGCGGTCGAGCAGGTCATAGGTCGTGTCGATCGTCTGAAAGATCTGGAAGCTGGTGTTCAGTTCCCAGTCCATGGGCGTCACCGCCTCCGACTGCCAGGCTGCAAGCTCGCCCTTCTCGACCTTGGTCAGCCGCCCGTTGGTGTCGTAGCTGTTGCGTACCGCTGCAAACTTGATCGCCCCGTCCGCATCCGGGTCTGGCGCGATCGTGCCCGTCACCCGATTGTCGACATCATAGCGTGTCGCCGATGTGAACGGCGATGCGGTGGCCTGCGCCATTGCAACCGAGGGCAGGCCGATGCCGAACAGCGCGGCCAGCCCGGCAGCCAGCACACGCGTGTTCCACCGGTTCATGAGCAGGTCGCCAAGCCGGCGCGCGGACTGGTCTCGCTGATCTTCCTGCCCCGTGCATCATAACCGTAACAGCTGCGCAGCGACACGCCCGCTGCCGTTACCACCTTGCCGCGCAACAACAGATTGTCCGCCGTGCCATTCGCGCCATATTCATAGGTTGTCACAATCTGCGGCGCGGCGGCGTCGCACACCGGCGAACTGCTGCCCGCGCTAGTCTGACACAAGGTCTCCGAATTGGGCAGCCAGATCGGTGTCGCATTCGTCACCAGCGTCCCGCCCGCGGTTTTCACATAGGCGTATTTTTGAACGTAAGTAGCAAGCTTTAGCGGCCGCGCCGCGCCGACCGACGGTGCCGGCTGCAACTCGCTGATCAGCCCCCCATGGGTCGCGTAGCTATAATCGGTCTGATTGCCCTTCGCGTCTTTTTTGAAAATCGGTTTTGCGCAAGATTGCCGACTATAGGGCGGATCACAATTATAAACATATCCGAATTCGGTCACGATGTCCGGCAACGGTGATCCCGGCTTGGCGTGAAGCGTCTGCCGGGTGACGGCCCTGCGCAAGCCATATTCCGCAGAGTATTTGTTTCCTTCCGGCAGCGTGGCTTCCATCAAGGATGTCCCGAAGCTCGTACTCCAGCCCGGCTGGGTGCTATAGTCCGCCCCGCCGCTGAATCGATATTCGGTGACCTTGCCGTTTGCGTCGATGGCAGAAAAGGGCGAGCTCTGTGCGAAACTATATTGGCTCACCTTCAACGCAGGATCGGTCACCGTCGCCGATGTCCCAGGCTCCACCTCGGCATATGCCTCGGGATCACGCGCTTTCAGATAGTCGCCGGAATAAGTGAATTGCCAGACAGCGCCGTCAGCCAGCGTTTGCCGGGTTACCTGCCATGCATGGAGCGGGCTGCCATAGGTGTTGGCAATCTTGCAACTGCTATAGCCAGGCGGCTGGACGCACGAAATCTCGTTGCGGTCATAACTATAGGTGGTGAGGTTGAGGCGCGCGTCTGTCACAGTTGTCAGCTTCGCTGGCGAGCCTGAATAACCATAGCTGACCTTGAGCGCGGCGCCGCTGCAAGACGACGAGACCGACACATAGCTGACAGCAAGATTATATCCACACGCCGCGGATGTGTAGCCGTTCGCCCCATAATCGAAGACGATCCCATAACCGGAGCTATCGATCACCGCCTTGAGCTGGTTGGAGCCATTATAGAGGAAGTCCTGACGTCGACCGTCGGCGAACACGATATTCGCAACCCGTTTCGCATTTCCTGCCCCGGCAGCCGGCACCGTCGTACTAAATGTATAAGCCGCCCCCGCCCGATCAGTATAGACATAGGCACCGGACGCGTCGCGCTCCAGCTCTCCGGAAAGACTGTCGTCATTTGATGCCAGATCACAACGTAAGGCGGCAGTGATTCGTAAAATGTCCCGCTGGCGCTCAGTCCCAGATGAATGATTGGTTTGTTGTAAGTCTGGCATGTTCCGGGGCCGCCACTGCAATCGGTCCGGTGATTTGGAGAGATATAAATATCGAAATTATGGCTCATCCGCGGCCCGAACAGCGGCGTATTGGGATCACGACGTCCGCCAATATGAAATCGCTCGAGGGTCAGGCCGCCGATTGACAGGTCACTATCCGAAAATGTGAAAGAACCATCAGCAAGTGAGACTCCCCCCGGAGTCATAGTGTATTGCTTGGGAGGAATCACATCCTGAGCGCTCGCCAGACTGGTATTCGCGACCATGCCGGCCACAAACATTGTCACAAATTTCTTGGCGTTATGTATCACAGCGTACCTATAAGATGTGCATAAGGAAACTGACCCGAAATCATTCCAGCGGCGGTTCCCTACAATTGGTATTACCGGTCACCGTTACCGCCAGAGCACCGATGGATGTAGCACCCAAGCTGTCCGAAACGACGTAATTGAATGAAAAACTTCCAGCTTGAGATGCCGCAATCTGCATGGATGTAGAGTTGACTGAATAAATCCAGACCACATTCGGATCATTGCTTGTCGCGCTTACAAGAGAGAGCGGAACATTGTTGTCGGGATCATAGTCATTGGCTAGCAAATCCACGGTTCGTATCAGTGAGCAATGGAATGATGTGGTGTCCGAGACTGCTACTGGAGCGACGTTGGTCGGAGTTGGGGTCGGGGTCGGCGTTGGTGTTGGTGTTGGTGTTGGTGTTGGTGTTGGTGTCGCGCCAGGGCATAGGGCCGGCACCGATGTCGCAACGTCGTAGCGCACCCGGTTGCCCGCCGGGTCGAAACATGTCGCCGTCTGCCGACCATTGTTCGTGCCGCCGCTGATCGTGCTGCCGGTCAGCCGACCGAGTTCGTCATAGCTATAGGTCGTCGTTTCCTGCGCCAGCGCGCCGACCGCGCCGCCGACCAGAGTCAGGCCGGCAATGCCCGCCAATAGCTTGTATTTCCGCTGCATTCAGGACCCCCGCCCCACTGGATCGGCTCCACTGGCAGGGGCCAATATATGGCCATGCGGCGATGGCGCCACCCATGTTCTGCGTAAATCGCATCCTAACTGAATGTATTACGGTCTTCCTCCTCGCTTACCGACGCCGACCCGCCCCTGACTCTCCGCCGTCGCGCCGGTTTCAGCGCAGGAAACAGGCCGTCCACATAACCCACTCACCCGCAGCAAACAGCCGTTCACCCAAAACCGCGCAGCTTGGCCCGCCGCGTGGCGGCATTGGGCCGCTATGACCTTGGACTCTTCACCGGCGCGAAGCCTTGTGGCGGCGCATCGGCTTTGGAGGGGTCCCTTGGCATCATCGGCGTTTTTCGGGGAGCGGGCGGATGAACGCGCGGTTGGGCGCTGGCGGCCGGTGTTCGACCGTCCCATGGCGATCGCGCGGCGCGGTGCGCTGACCATGATGGGCGACCCGATCGAGATCCTGCGTCACGGCGTGCTGCTGACCCTGTCGCCGACCGAGGCGGCGTTGATCGCGCTGCTGGTGCGGCGCGGCCGCGCGGCGCAAGCGGAGATTGCCGCACTGCTCCACGGGGTCGGCGCCAATGCCGCTTGTCTGTCGGTCAATATCTTCCGCATCCGGCGCAAGTTCGCCGCCGCCGGCGCGCCCGATCCGATCGAGGTATTGCGCGGCTGGGGGTTGCGACTGCGGGTCGAGCCCGATGCCAGGGGATCGACATCGTTATGGATCGGCGGGTCGGGCGATATGGCGATGGAGATGAGCACGGGGAGAATGATCATGGGGGGAATGGAGTCATGACGCACGGACGGTCACGCGCGGTGGTAGCGGCAACGCTGGCGTGCGGGACGCTCGACATCCTCAGCGCGTTCGTGTTCGCCGGGATCAAGGGTACCACGCCGGTGCAAGTGCTGCACAGCGTCGCGTCGGGGCCGTTCGGCAATGCCATGCGCGATGCCGGCCTGACCGGCGCGGCGATCGGCCTGCTGGTCCATTTCGCGATCATGGCGGTGATGGTTGCCGTGTTCGTCCTTGCGGCAAGCCGGTTCAGCCCGATTCGCGCAAGACCCGTGCTGGCCGGCATCCTTTATGGCCTGTTGCTCTATGGCGTGATGTACTGGATCGTGATCCCGCTGCGCTGGGGCAATTTCCCGCGCATCGCGCCATGGCCGATCGGCACCGCGTTGTTCGCGCACATCGTGTGCGTCGGCATTCCGATGGCGCTGGTCACGCTGCGTTATCTCAGGGCGAGCGATCGCCGCTGAGAGCGCTTTTGAAAATTCGCGAAAGAGCGAATTTCAGAGGCGGTACCGCCAAGTGCGCATGCAGACGCATTTCCAAACATACCCTGAGCAAGCATCGCGCCCAACGTCGCTTTGCTGCGGGTGAGCGTCGGTCGACACAAAGGCGCTGATTTGCGACACACGGGCGCGATGGATGGGCTGAACCCGGATCATGGGCGTGAGCCCTTCTATGTCGAGGAATCGACCTTACAGCGCGGCCGCGTCCAGACCGCGCCGGAGATCCGCGCCAAGATCAGCCTGACACTGGCGATGTGGGGCGCGAGTTTTGCCATCGTCACCATCGGCAGCGTGCTCGATGGCGGATCACGGCCGATCGCCTATGCCGGGGTGCGCGCGTTCGTCGTGCTGGTCGGGGTCGCATTATGTTATGGCCTGCACCGTTTGTTGCGGCGTCTGGCGCACCGCCCGTTCCGTACCCGCGCGCTGATCCTTTCGCTGACCGCCGCGGTGACCGCGGAAAGCTATGCCTGGTTCACCTATTTCTGCTTCACCATGTTGCGCGGCAAGACTTTCCACCTCGCCATCGCCGACTGGACCAGCGCCTTTTCCACGCTGCAGTTATGGACCTGGTTCTTTATCGCCTGGACCGGCCTGTACCTGGCGATCGAATACAGCTTCGATGCCAGGGACGAGGCGCAGCGATCGGCCGAGCTGCGCAACCTGGCGCACAATGCCAAGCTGCGCGCGCTGTCCAACCAGATCAACCCGCACTTCCTGTTCAACAGCCTCAATTCGATCTCATCGCTGATCCTCGACGGCAAGAGCGCGGATGCCGAACGCATGCTGACCGGCCTGGCGACCTTTTTCCGTTCGACCCTGTCGATCGATCCGCTGATCGATGTCGCGCTGGCGCAGGAATTCGACCTGCACCGCCGTTATCTCGCGATCGAACAGATGCGTTATCCCGACCTGGCGGTGACTTTCATCCTGCCCGACGATCTCGCAGCCGCCGCGGTCCCTGCGCTGATCCTGCAACCGCTGGTCGAGAACGCGATCAAGCATGGCGTCGCGCGGTCCTCGCCGCCGACCGCGATCCGTATCGTCGCGCGGCGCGAGGGTGACGGCCTCGCGATCAGCGTCGCCAATAGCGGCAGCGTCAATGCCCTAGGTTTCGATGACGGGCGGTTCGATGGCGTGCTGGCGGAGGCGCAGAGCCATGGCATCGGCCTTGCCAATGTACGCGAGCGCCTGGCCGAACATTATGGCACGGCGCAGAGCCTGACCGTCTCGCCCGGCACCGACCGGTTCGAGGTGACGATCGTCATGCCGATCGGCTTCGTCCGATGACCGAGTTCGGCATCGTCACGGTCGATGACGAGCCGCTTGCGCTGCGCCGGCTGGAGATCGTGCTGCGCGGCGTGCCCGGTGCACGGTTGATCGGGTCAGCCGGCAGCTGCGACGCGGCGGTCGCGCTGATCGCGGAGCGGCGACCGGACATCGTGCTGCTGGATATCCGCCTGCGCGACGGCACCGGGTTCGACATCCTCGACCGCTTGCCGAAGGACGTGACGCCGGCGGTGATCTTCATCACCGCGTTCGACCATTTCGCGATCCGCGCGTTTGAGGTGTCGGCGGTCGATTATGTCCTGAAACCGATCGACCCGGCGCGCCTTGCCGAAGCGATCGGGCGCGCCCGAGCGCGGTTGCTCGCCGATACTTCGGTCGGCCAGGTGCAGGAAATGCGCGCGATCATCAGCGACCTGCGCGCCGAGTTCCACGACAAGGCTCGGTCGCCCTATGAAACCGAATTGTGGATCCGCGGGGTGACCGGCAATTTGATGCGGGTCTCGCTCGACCTGATCGACTGGGTGAGCAGCGAGGACGATTATGTCCGGCTGCACACCGGCACGACATCGCACCTTTTGCGCCTGTCGATCCGCGCGTTCGAGGCGCGGGTCGATCCCGCGCAGTTCGTGCGCGTGCACCGCGCAGCGCTGGTCCGCGTGTCGCGCATCGCCGAGATCCGGCGCACCCCGACGGGACGGCGCGACGTGGTCCTGATCGACGGGACGCGCATCGCCACCGGCCGGGTCTATGCAAAGCGGTTGCGCGTATATTTGCTCGAGCGCGACGATCCTGTGCTGTCCGACATCGGCTAAAACTGGGCGCTGGCCCACATGGCGATCGATGAAAAAAGGGGCGGGCGTCCTGCGACGCCCACCCCTTTTTCACGTCATGTCGATTGTCGCCCGGTACGGCAGCGCCGCACCGGGCGTTCCGGTCAGAAGTTGAACTTCGCGCCGGCGCGGAACTGGCGCCCGAGGACACCGTTGCCGCCCTGCACCGCATTATAGAGCGACGCGCCATAGGTCACGACGTCGAGCGGTGGCAGATCGCCAAGCAGGTTCATGACGTTTACGTAGAATGTGAACTTGTCGTTGACCTTGATGCTGCCGACCGCATCGATCGTGATGTAGCGGGCAACGTCGCACGGCACATAACGCGGGTTAGGCGCGAAGTCGCAACTGCCCGAAGTGCCGGCGCCGTTCTGGTCTTCGGCGGACAGGTTATATCCACCGAAATAATTCACCGTTGCCGACACGGTGAAGGGATCGGCCTGAAGCGTGTTCCGCCAGCTGCCGTGCCAGCGTGGGGTACCCGAACCGGCGGTCAGGTTGAAGTTGCCGAGCGTGCCTTCATAGGATTCGGTGGACCCGTCCGGGAAGGTCGTGCTGAGATCGATGATGTAACTTGCCTCCAGCGAGCTGGTCAGGCGGAAATTCTCGCCAAATTTGAACGACCCGTTGATCGCGACGTCGATGCCCTCGGAGCGGATCGTATCCGAATTGATGAGCTGCGACTGAACGAAGGCGATGCGCGGGATTCCGTTAACGCCAGGCAATGGCGCATCGGGGATGATCGTGAAGTTGCCCGGAATCGGCTGACCGAGATAATAGGCGGCAATCGCGTCCGCGTTGGCCGGCGTGGTGATCGCACCGGTCTTCTTGATGTTGTAATAATCGACTATGATGCTGAAGTTGCGGATCGGTTCGAAGACCACGCCGCCAGTGAAGCTGCGCGACTTTTCCGGCTTCAGGTCAGGACTCGCCAAGGTGGTGAGACCGACGCTCGCGGCCCTGAGATAGGCCGGGCAATCGGTCGGCGTCGCATTGGTGCAGCCATAAGGTGCCAGGAACGAGTTGGGCAGCCCGGCGATCGAGACGGGGACGAAACCGGTGGTCGGCAGCGCGTTGGCCTCAGCGAAACTCGGAATGCGGAAGCCGCGCGAATAGGTGGCACGAAGTGCGAGTTGTTTGACCGGCGTGAATTTCGCGCCGATCTTTGGCGAGAAGGCGCTCTGACCGCTCGAATATTTATCGTAGCGACCCGACAAATTGACCTCGAACTGGTCGACGATCGGCGCGTTCAATTCGCCAAACACCGAGGACACGGTGCGGTTGCCCGACGTACCGAACGCATTGAGCCTGAAGTAGCGTTGCGTTGGCCCATTATAGTCGGGATTGGCGCTGGGCGCGTCGATCGCCTCGTAGCGGATCGAGGCGCCGAGGCCGAGCTGCAGCGGTCCGCCCGGCAGATCGAACAGCGACTTGCCGAGCGTGAATTGTGCCTGATACATATCCGATGTGGCGTCGGTGATGTTCACAGGCGTCAGGTAATCGCGAATCGCCTGGCTGTTGAGCTGTGGGTTGACGAAGTTGAAGCTGCCATCGGCGATCACGTCGAGCAGATTCTGGATATAGACATAGCCGTCGGTCGTACGGCGGAAGTCGGTGTGCATCGCAGTGGCATCGACCTTGTAATCCCAGTCTCCGAAAACCCTGCCCGTGATGCCGGCGGCGACACGATACACACGGCTGCGCGTCTTGTTGTTTTCGATGTCATCGCCCAGGCGCCCGCTGAGCTGCGCGACCTGGCCGAGCGCAGCGAACGGATTGTTGGGGTTGAGCCGGCCGTTCGCCGCAGTGCAATTTACCCGCGCCGCGCAAACATAGATCGGCAAGGTGAGGATGCCCGAGCCCGCCGCGTTGGCGGGGCTGTTTCCCGAGGTCGAGAAGCGCGGGTAGCGAATCCCGGGTGGCGCGTTGGCGCGGATCGTTCCCGGCAGGTTGGTGAAGGCGCTCGAGCTCTGCTGGAAATTGAACAGGATATAGGCTTCGGCGCTGTCGCCGACCTTGGCGGTAAAGCGCGCCGATCCGCCGAACCGTTCGAGGCTCGGGGTGACCTGGCCATAAAGATTGTTCTGATCCTCCTGGCAGGCGATCAGCGGGTTATTGGCGTTCGCCGCCAGCTCCGCAGCGGTCAGGGTATGGGACGGTCCATAAAGGCACCCGCGCGCGGGATTGAGAATCTGCGCCCGCCCCAGCGCCGTCGTCGGGTCGGTCGAGTTAAAAGGCTGGACAAAAAAGTCGCTGGTGGCCCCGATCCGGGCGGGAAACACACCGGCTGCGTTTGGCCCGTTGAGGATATTGTTAGGGCCGCATACCGTGCCCATACAGATCCCGCGCTGATCGTCCGAATTGAACGGTGCCGGCAGGTCGCGATTATAGACCGCCTCGCTGCGCACATAGAAGCCGCTGATATAGGCGTTGAAGCCTTTCTCATCGAGATCGCCGATACCGGCGGTGAGCGTCAGGCGCTGGTTGGCCGCATTGCCGTTTTCCGACACACCGGCTTCGACGCGGCCGCCGACGCCATTGAACTGACGCTTGGTGATGATGTTGACGACGCCGGCGATGGCGTCCGCGCCATAGCTCGACGAGGCGCCGTCGCGCAGCACTTCGATCCGTTCGACGATGTCGTCGGGAATCGTATTGAGATCGACGAAATTGCGCGTGCCGTCATCCGACAGCGGGAAATAGGCGGCGCGCAGCCCATCAAACAGGACCAGGGTTGAGCTGGTCGACAGGCCGCGCAGCGAGACGGCCGATGCGCCGCCGGCGAAAGCGCCATTGGCGGTGAACGAATTGGTCAGCGCCGGGCCATTGTTCGACGCGAGCTGCTGGATTGCCTCCTGCACCGTGTTGATACCGCGCTGGTCGAGCGTTTCGGCTGACAAGACCGTTACCGGGGATGGTGTCTGGGTGCTGGTCTGGCGCAGGATCGAGCCCGTCACGATGATGTCGGGACCGGTGTCGGATGCGGCTTCCTCCGGTGGCGTGGGCTCGGCTGCCGGAGCGGCCTGATCCGGGACTGCGGCGCCCTGGGCCGCATCCTGGGCGAGCGCCGGGGTGGCGGCACCCATCAAAAGCAATGTGGTGGCAAGCAATCGCGCACGGATACTGATAGTCATGAAGTGCCCCTTTTTTTGGTTATGGGGCGACTGAGTGGGGCGCGGCGCGCGCGATCCAATGCCGGCGCGGCCCAGCGCCGCGAATTAGCCGCCGAGTGTTTCGGCGTGTCACGATCGACATCGGGCGGTCGGATAATGCCGTTTACGAAAACCATGGGTCGCCAGAGCGGGCCGAACGTCGTTCTATATCGGTCGAACGCCAGTCCAGGCGATGCGGCCCTTTATCCGATCAGTTCGCGAATCCGCCCGCCTAGCGCATCCATCGCGAATGGCTTGGTCAGGATGTGCATTCCAGGATCGAGATGGCCGTTGCCGATCACCGCATTTTCGGCATAACCGGTGATGAACAGGATCTTGAGGTCGGGCCGGTGGATGCGCGCGGCGTCGGCAAGCTGGCGCCCGTTCATGCCCTTGGGCAGGCCGACATCGGTGATCAGCAGATCGATGCGCGCGGACGATTCAAGAATGGCGAGGCCGGCCGGGCCATCGCCCGCCTCCAGCGCGTGATAACCATGTTCGGCCAGCACATCGGTGATCAGCATGCGCACCGCGGCTTCGTCGTCGACCACCAGCACGGTTTCGCCGCTGGCGGTGGGCAGCCGTTCCGTGCTGGCCGTTTCGGCTTCAGCGCCGTCGTCTGGCCCATTTGCGCGCGGGAAATACAGGCACATCGTCGTACCCTGCCCCAGTTCGGAATAGATCCGCACCTGGCCACCCGACTGGCGCACGAAACCATAGATCATCGACAGGCCGAGCCCCGTCCCCTCACCCAGCGGTTTTGTGGTGAAGAACGGATCGAAGGCGCGCTCGATCGTCGCCGCGTCCATGCCCGATCCCGTGTCGGTGACGCACAGCGTGACATATTGGCCGGGCGGCAGATCCCTGTCCTGCGCCGATTTGCGATCGAGCCATGTGTTCGCCGTCTCAATCGTGATGCGCCCTTCCCCCGCCATCGCGTCGCGCGCGTTGATGCACAGGTTGAGCAGCGCGTTTTCAAGCTGGTTGGGATCGAGCAGGGTCGTCCACAGGCCGCCCGCGCCAACCGTTTCGAGCTCGATCGTCGGGCCGACCGAACGGCGCAGCAGATCGTCCATCCCGGCGATCAGACGGTTGATCGAGATCGGCCGTGGATCGAGCGTCTGGCGGCGCGAAAAGGCGAGCAGCCGGTGAGTCAGCGCGGCCGCGCGGCGCGCGGCCTGTTGCGCGACATCGACATAGCGTGGAATTTCGGACGAGCGCCCCTGCGCGACGCGCACCTGCATCAGTTCGAGGCTGCCCGAAATGGCGGTGAGCAGATTATTGAAGTCGTGTGCTATCCCACCGGTAAGCTGGCCGACCGCCTCCATCTTCTGCGCCTGGCGGAGCTGTTCCTGCGTGCCTTCGAGCTGGATCTGCGCCTCCTTTTCCGCGGAGATGTGCCGGCCACTGGCATAGACCCGCCCCTCTCCGGACGAGGCGACCCAGGAAACCCAGCGATACGACCCGTCCTTGTGGCGCACGCGATTCTCGTACTGACGCAGCATGCCGGCTTGCGCACGGCGATAAGCCGCATCGCCCGAGACCTGATCGTCGGGATGGCTGAAGGCGAGGCGATCGCGCCCGACGACCTCGTCCGGCTGCCAGCCGAGGATCGTCGTCCAGGCAGGGTTCGCCGCGATGATCCGGCCATCGGCGACCACGGCGAGCAGGTCCTGCGAATTCTGCCAGGTGCGATCGCGTTCGCGGGTGCGCTCCTCCACCTGGCGTTCGAGCGTCGCGGCGAGATCGGCGAGCGATTGTTCGGCATGGCGGCGCTCGATCTCGGCCTGGGTGCGATATGCCACGTCGCGCACAAAGGCGAGGTCGTCGGCCGGCCAGTCATGCACCTGACCATGGTTGAGGAAGAGCAACGCAACCAGGGCGCCCTTGTCTACGATCGGCATGTTGAGCACGGCGCGGGCGGTGATCGCCTCTAGCGCGGCGGCGCCGTCACGCGTGCGCGGATCCTGTCGCGCGTCGGCGATCGTCACCGTGTCACCGCGCTTCAGATCCTCGATATACGACCCATAGTCGCGGAACGAGAGAACCCCCGCGAGGCTTATGACGCCCGGCCGGTTCCAATCGCGATCGATCGTGATCGTCTCTCGCAGCGGATCGATCACGCCATAGCCGGCACGATCGACGCCCAGCGTCTCGCCGAGAATGCGCGCGGCGAGCATCGACATGTCCGCCGCGTCGGTCATCTGGCGCAGCCCGTCGCCAAGCGCGAGCAAAGCCGCCTTTCGTCCGGCCAGCGGCAGCGATATTCGACATCATAGTCCTTGCCGATATCGAGCGAGTGCTGCACCGCGCGCCGCATTCCAGCGCGGTCGTCGTCATGGATGCTGGCGAGCAGAT
The DNA here is from genome assembly GCF_054057355.1 of Sphingomonas sp. UYAg733. Taxonomy (NCBI): domain Bacteria; kingdom Pseudomonadati; phylum Pseudomonadota; class Alphaproteobacteria; order Sphingomonadales; family Sphingomonadaceae; genus Sphingomonas; species Sphingomonas sp. UYAg733. The sequence continues at coordinate 117,031 of NZ_JBSRZE010000006.1, read as the reverse complement.
CCTCATAGCTGAACGCGTCATCGGCACCGCGGCCGAAATGCGTCTTGCAATGGTCATCCGGGATCAACGTAAGGGTCGGCACGTCGATCGTCCACGCGCCGAGCCCGCCGGCGGCGAGCGCCATTTCCAGCCCCTCGCGCCCGGCGCGGATATCGTCGAGCCGGGCGCGTGCCTCATATTGACGCAGCCGCGCGCGCAGCGCCGAGCGCGCGAGGCTGATCAGCGTCGTGGGATGGAAGGGCCGTTCGAGGAAAATGACGTTACCGAGCGTGTCGAGGAAGCGTTCCGCACCCGGATTGTGTTCGAGCCTGCCACCACGTTCGGTGAGCAGGATGAAGGGGAAGTCGGACCATTCAGCCTGTTCCGCCAGGAAACCGGCAAGGTCGTGCAGATCGGCACCGCGCAATGCCTCTTCGGTCACGATCGCGAGCCCCGCACCGCCGCGCAATCCCGCGACCAGCGCCGGCAAATCGGTCACCGCCTGTGCGGCCAACCCGGCCTCGCTGAGCATCGCACAGGCCGCGCCGTCATTGCGACCCCGTGGCGCGAGGATGATCGCGCATTCTGCAAAAGTACAATTCAACGCGCGATCAAGCCTTTGTTGCGTTCAACAACCCTGCGCCGCCTACCACCGGTTCGAGAACGTCCGAAACACGCCCTGAAATTGCGCCAATGGCTCACCCCGGGTGATGCCGTCGGCGCCGATCATGAACGCGCGGATCCTGTCCTTGGTGGAACGCGGTCCGCATCTTAACGACCGAGATTGCCATTCGGGCGCGTCCCATTGCCTCGAATTATCTCAGTAGCGCGACGTGTCGGCGAGATCGGTCACATCGGCCGGCGATTTCATGTCGCTGACCAGGCCATGCTGTGCGACCGCCAGGAAAGTCATCACGCCCTGACGCTTCAGATATCGCAGCAATTCGTGCATGTGCAGGGACAGCGCATGGTCCTCCGGCATCGCCGCCTGATACCCGTTGAGGTTGTCGATCATGACGGTGCGCGCCCAATTCTTTTCGACACAGTTGCGCATGCCAGTGGTTCCCATTGATGCGCGTCAACCCGGCCCGGCCGCATGAAAACACATCTCCGTGCGAAATGGCATGATCCAGCGCGGCGAGCGTCCCGTTGCGCCGGCGTTTCAGGTCAGTGTTTGAAACAATGGTCGCGATGCCATTGCAGAAAGTGCGGATGCGGACGATCCATCGCTCGGAGCGGCGGGAGCGCGCGGCCGGTGCGGTTGATCATCGCGCGCACGCTGTCTGCATCATTGGTCTGGCGCGAGACGAGGATATCGAGATCGTCGGACAAGCTGATCAGGCCGCGATCGAACATCCAGTGCACGGTACCCGATAGCGCCAGGCCGTTGCTGACGATGTCGGGGCCGTTGGCCTCGACCGGGCGAATATGCGCTGCCTCCGCCTCAGCGCGGCCACCGCCATTGATCAGACGCAGGCCGGTGATCGCGCAACGCTCACCATAGGCACGCAGCACGATTTTTCGGAACACGCGGTCGCGGACGACCCGGGTGCTGTAGAATGCGACGCGTTCGCGCTCCTGATCATCATAGCTGAACGACGCACGCTCCTCCCGTAACGACGATGCGTCAGGCGCATCGATCCGGGGCAGCAGTTCGTGCCCATCGGCAAAACCGAGATCGATGATGCGGTTGAAGTCCTGGGGTGAAATCGGTCGCACCGCCGCTTGAGCCCGGCCGGAAAGCCGCTGTTCGGCGTTGAGCAGCCCTAATTCATGGTGACCGTCCGGACCTTTGAAGGCCACCGGATTGGCGAACTCCAGATAGCTGCCGGGCTCGATCACCGCGATGTACATTTTCGGAATCATCGGATCGGGGATGATCCGCTGCACGCGCGCCATCGCGAAATAGCCGCGAGAGGCCTTTACCTTCACGGGCTCGTAATAGAGGATCCAATTACCAGCACATGATTCTGCGCGGCCGAGATAAGGCGCGGGGAATTGATATTGTTCGGCCGGACTGTCGGCATAAATCGAGTCTTCGCGGTGGACAAAGACGCCTAGCGACAAGGGATCGAACTCCTGACCAACTGGTCCCGGTGATATCGTCGGTGGCGCGATGTGGAAGCGTTTTCTGCGTTGCCGTGGCGACATTCGCCAGACCGGATTTCGCAAGATCGACACGGCGCGTCGATAATAAAGACCGAATCGGCACAATCCTCTGTCTTCGTGCGTTGCGTTGGGCGATGGTGGGGAGGTAAGCGGATCTGCCGCTCCCCCAACCTGCCCGGTCAAGGATTAGTGGACGAAATGCCAGGCGGAGACGCGCCAACCAACCCCGACGCCGAACAAGCGCCACCGGTCCGTGCACCGCGCCGCAACCTGTTGCTGGCCGCGACGATCGACGCGCCGGGCCTGCACGCGCCGGTACGCATCCGCAATCTGTCAGAGAGCGGTGCGATGCTGGAGGGCGCGGTGTTTCCGGGTATCGGCGAGACCTTCACGCTGCGCCGCGCCGAGTTGAGCATCACGGCGACAATTGTCTGGCGCGCCGGGTCGCGCTGTGGCGTCAGGCTGGACGGGGTCGCCACGGTTGCCGACTGGGTCGCGGGCAAATCGACCGAGCCGGGCAGCCAGGCGCGCGACCAGCATTATGTCGATCGGGTCCAGGCCGCGGTGCGTGCCGGCATCGCTTTTCCCGACACGCAGCAGCGGCCCGCGCCGGCAGCGAAGGTGGACGGGTCGGACCTAACCGCCCGGCTCGCGCAGGAGCTGGCCTATGTCAAACGCTTGCTGGAAGCGGTCGGCGACACGCTGACGGATGACGGCCTGATCGTGCAGAAACATTCCAGATCGCTGCAGGATTTCGACCTGGCTTGCCAGATTCTCGGGCATCTTGCGGCGATCCTGGCGGCGCCCGACCCGGGCGCGGCGGTGGATGCGGTCGCCCTGCAGGATTTGCGCGCACGGCTGCTGCGCGGGGCTATTTTCTAGCTTGGTTCTCCTGCCCCGAAGCACCAAGGCGCCTCCGCACCCGAGCAGGAGATCGTTACATTAAATACGTGACGTCACCGCGACCCCAACGGAAGCCCGTTATTGAATCTGGGCTTAGTCAGGCATCGCTACCGGCAGAGCAGCTCGAGTGAAGGCTTTCATCTCGCGCCCCTGCGGAAAGACTGCACTCCGGCCAGTTACGAATGCCGCAAATGGGCCAGCGGCTACCGCCGCGCCAACAGTCGCGCCGGTGTTGCCTTCACCCTCTTGGCGATAATGGCCCGTAACCGGGACGCTAACCCCCTTCATCTCCACGGAGGTCAGGTCGATTTCCATCTTGGCCGACTTGCCGAACGCGCCTTTGCCAGTTCGATACGCTACAATCCCGCGCGCCGGCGTGCCCCGAGGGATAACGATGAAGTTGCCGATCATCACATCCTGCGCCACCGAAAGGTTGAACGTATCGCCTTCCCTGGCGCGCTTGGACGTCAATTCCTGATCGAGCCGCAGCACAATTTCGCTATTCGGCGGGAGCATCGCCCCAGCTACGGTGACCTCAGGTCGTGCGACAGCCACGATTCCTGCCGGCCTCGTAGCCACCGCAGGAGTAACCTCCTGAGCCATGGCAGATGGCACGACGGTCATAGCCGCAAAAGCAGCAGCAAGAACGATTCTCATTTCAGTTATCCCCCCGGATTCGTTTCAAATTCGTGCTGAGCCGATCGCGGACGACAAGTCAAGTGCGGTCGGGGGCTCTTTATAACTAGCAAACTCGATGAAGAGATCGGCTGCACTGCTGGCATAGTCGCAATCGCTTCGCGCCGATCGCCACGGCGCCCGCGCCGACACCGGCCGCCGCCAAGCGGTGACCCGTGCGGGCCGAGTCTGCCGGCCTTCCGCCGGCGGCTCGGCCCGGTCGATCGCGCCCGGTACTCAGGCCGCCGCAGCGCGGCTTCGACCGGCCCCGCTGTGCGGGCCGGTCGGCGCATGACGTCAGCATCACCAGCATTCCCGCCTATATGCGCTCACGCAATCTTCCCGATGCCATCGGAGGTTTCGTATGCGTACTGAGTTGGGCTATTTGATTTTGATCCTGTTGCTGGTGGCGCTGGCGGCCGCCTCGTTCGGCGCGCGCGCCTGGTCGTCGCGGCGGGAGCGGTCGTTCCGGTATGAATTCGGCAGGCGCGACGAGCGCAAGCGCTAGACTCCAGTTCCGGTTTGGACGACCCGCGGCGGCGCTTGCCGGAACTGCCGCGATCCTGGCGTAGATCGTCGGGGCGCGGGGCCTGGGCTATTATCCCGTGCAACTACGTCATGTGATCGGCGCTGGCGATGGCCGTGCTGGCCTTTGCCGGGGTGGCGCGGCCGGCAAAATGGGCCGCGTCGATTTCCTATGGCGTCTATGTCCTGCATTACCCGATCCTGTTGCAGACCGGCCTGGCGTTTTCGCTGCGCGGGTTGCTGATCGGCACAGTCGCGCTGATCGCGCTGGCATGGCTGACCGACAACCGGATGAACCGGCTCATGCAAAGATGGGCGCGTGGATCCGCGCGCGACACCGGGTCGCCCTTATCTCGATTTAACCGAACGTGATCCCGCCGGTAGCGGCACTTGAAAAGTCGAACGCGATGGTGCGGGCGGACTTGAATCGCAGGAACGGAGATGGCAACTTCCGCGAGAGGGGATTTTGCGCGTGAAGACTGAAGACTATGGTTGGACGGATGCGGTTTCGCACTGCAATTCCTATATCAACCGGACCGTGCTCGAAGCGGCGAGAAAGGCCAACGCGCAGTCGATACTGGATGTCGGATGCGGCAATGGAACGCTGGTCGCCGACTTGGCGCGGGCCGGGTTTTCGGTGTCCGGGATGGACGGCGACGAAGGCGGTATCGAGGTAGCGCGGCGCAAATACCCCGAATTATCTTTCGACGTCGGCCGGTTCGAAAATGCGCCCGATCGGCAATATGACTTCGTCGTGTCGACCGAAGTGGTCGAGCATCTGTATTCGCCGCAGCAATTGGTCCGATACTGTTTCGATGCGCTTGAACCGCATGGGACATTGGTGATCAGCACGCCGTATCACGGATATTTGAAGAACGCAGCGGTCGCGCTGGCGGGAAAGTGGGACCATCATCACCACCCATTGCACGAGGGTGGCCATGTCAAATTCTTCAGTCGCGAAACATTGACCAAATTGCTGGAGGACGGCGGTTTCGTCGTGAAGGACTTTACCGGCGTCGGCCGCCTGCCGCTGCTTTGGAAGAGCATGATCCTGACCGCCAAGAAGCGCTGGCAGGCTTAAGATCCGCTTGGAAATGCGCCTGCGGGCGCATTGGCGGTACCAGACGGACCCCGGCGACTGATCGAAAATGCGGCGGCGGATCAGAAGAGGCCGGCGAATTTCGGGCGCGCGTTCCTGACGGCTTGGGCGTCGCGCGCTTCGCAGCGGCCGATGATGCCGACCGCATCGACATAACGCCCGTTTGCCACCTCGAGCTGCCCGGTCTGTTCGACAAAGCCGGATTGCCAGGGCCGCGCGTCGTCATGACCATCGGCCAGCTTTGCACTTTGCGGGCGCGCCGCCGGGGAGACGCCGGCCTGCCAGCCTTCAGGAAGCAGGGCCGAGCAAGGCGACGCACTCGTCCGAATGACGGTAGCTGCGCAAGCGGCAAGTGGCGCGATCAGCAGCGTCGTTGCTATTGCCCGCAGGGGCCGCGGTAATGGCATCGGTTCCGTCCTTCACGATGTTGTGGATTTCTGTTTCGGCGGCGTGGGCATTGCCGATCGTCCGCACGGCATCCGCACCGCTGTCGAGCGCGGCACCGCGCTGCCCGACCGCGAGCCGCTCGGCCGTCCGTGCGGTTCGGGCGGTGCCGCAGGAGCGCAGCGCGAACAGCGCGCCGACCAGGGCGAGAAGCAGCGCGACGGCCGCGACCCGCGCCGCGTTCTTCGCAATCCAGGGGGGTAATGTCATCGCCGGCCTTCCGTCCGGGCCGTCTCGCCGGGCTTGAGCATAACGTCAGGCGCGGGATCGGCATTACCCGCCTGCGCCGTGGCGGTGATCGCGGCGAAGGCGGCGGCGGTGTTGCGTGTCTTGTCCTCATCGCCCTTGTTGGCGGCGAAGTGGAAGGCGAAGATCATGTTGAGCAGGCCGGTCAGGGTGACGGCCTGAATAATGACCTTGAACACCTCGACCTCCCACAGCGCGGGATCCCGCATCGCCATGCCGAGCAGCAGCGCGGCGAGCGCGAAGGCGCCGATCGTCACCCATTGCCGCTCGCTCGGCCAGCCGGGCAGGCGGTCGAGACAGCGGTCGAGAAAGGCCCAGAAGGTCATGCCCCCGCCCCTTCCCGATCCGCGGCACCAAGATACATGGCACGTTCCACCGCGCGCCGGCGAGTGAGGCCGTTCAGCACCTTGCCCGCCTGTTTGTTCCAGCGCGGGAATTGATCGGCCGCCTCCGCATAACGGCCCGCAAGATGGAGGCGCAGCAGCGTCGAATTGCGCAGCGCGGTCGTGCCGATATTATAGGCGAGGCTGACGATCGCGTCATATTGCCCCGGTGTCGTCCACGGACTCTGGCCGGCGGTGCCGAGCAACGCCGCGACAGCGCCGCCGAACCGGTCGAGATCGGCAGCGAACGCGGTGTCGGCCTGTGCCTGAGTCCATACCAGCCCGAGCCGGATGCCGGGACCGGTCGTGCCCCAGCCGATCGTCGGCACATCGTCGGGCGTCGGCAGGTACGCGGTCAGACGGCATTGCTCGAACCCCTTGATGAGGCGGGCACACGCGGCGGACGGGGCGAACATGGGCGCGGCAGCGGGCGGCGGCGAAGGTGGTGGGGGCGGAAAACTTGCCAGCGCCGCATTGACCGCCTGCACGTCCGTCTTTGTCAGGGCCTTGCCCTTGATCTGCCGGATCGCGTCGAACAACAGCTTTGCGGCGGTCATGGCGTCACCTTTCCCGAGAGCAACGCCCAGGCCGTGACGGCCGCGCCGACCAGCCAGCCGAGCGCGGGCGATTTGAGCAGCATCCGGCCGATCGTCCTGGCGCCTTCGCTGCGGTTATTGGCTGCCTCAAGCGTCGCGAGGCGGATCTTGAGATCGGCGATGTCGGAGGCGAGCGGCCCGAGCCCGACCACCTCGCGCGTAAGCCCATCGAGTTTGGCGGAGAGATTGTTGACCGAATGCACGACCTCCCGCAGCTGCCCGCGCATCTCGCCCAGGATCATGCTGCTTTCGTTGAGGGTCGGCGAAGGGTGTTCGACCGTGGTGCGCGGCGGACTCAATGCGGGTACTCCCGTTGCTGGAGTTTCGCGATAACGCCACGGCGGCGCGGGTTGAATCGACGGTGGCCAGAGCATCGAGCATTATGTCAAACGTGCGGCAGCGGCTCTGGTCCGGCGCGAGGCCTGGCGCTCTCAGCCCAGCGGCAATCCTGTTTCGGGGGAGATATGTTACACCGGTTGTTGCATATCTTCGCGCAGATTCGGGAACGAATAGGATCACGCCGGGCCGGATGGGCGGCCGAGAGATATGGGACACCCCCTGGTCGCATATCTTCGGCGCCCGGCACGGCTATATATTCTATTTAAATCAATAGCTTAGGTATGTTTCAATACCACAGCATCGTGGCAGAATCAGGGGAATCCGCAGCCGGCATCACGCCTGACGCGATCAGGCTGATGCGTGATTGCATTGATAGCATTGATCACGGTCCATCGTCACCGGTGAGCCGAAATTACACCGCCGGTTGTTCGAGATGAAATCCGGGCCGGCTACGAACCAGCGACCGCAAGAGCAGCTTTTGATTTGGGTGGAATCGAACGGGGAATGGTGGATCAACTCAGTTCGAAAAGGCGCTAGTCCGTCCTGTCCGAAAATTCCGCGGCGATAGGAGAGACGGCGTCGGCCGGCACCGGGGCGAGACCACCGCCGGCAAAGTTGCTCGGCGCCCATATCTCCCGCAGGGACAGCGACCCACGTTCGAAGACATAGTAAAACGCGGCGCCGAATACCGCTATCAGTGTCGGCCAGACCACGAAGAATGTCAGCCGGTCGCCGATAAAGGCGACACGTTGGTTCAGAATATTTCCGGCATGAATCATCAGCGGATGAATGAGATAGACGCTGTACGAGGTTATCGCGACCGCGCGCACTGGCCCGGTCAGCAGTTTCCCGAGGACCGGGCGTTTGCCCGTCACGGCCAGAAGAACGGCCGCAAAGAATAAGGCTACCAGGCTGTTCATGACCACGTAGCTGACTGTCATCGGCGCCGTCGCGCCGACGCAACAAAGAGCGAAGAGTGGTACCACCAGCCATTTCGCGGCGCGAGCGGTCGGCGCCCACAGATCCGCGCGATTTATGTTCAGCCACGCTAACGCCAATCCCAGCGTCAGCCCCTCGAAATGAACATGCGTCGCGGTCCGGTAGAAGCCGAACGGCGAAGTCGGCGCGACCGCGGCGTAATGCCAGCGGAACAAGAGCGGCCCGATCAGTCCGACCGCCAATAACGGTAGACGAGCCGGCTTGAACGATCGCGTAAGCACCATCAGCAGCGGTACAAGGAGGTAGAAATGCTCCTCCACACAGAGCGACCAGCTCACTAAAAAGTAAGGGATTTCGGTTCGATAATTCTGCAGGAAGACAAGGTAGCGCCAATCGAACGGCTCGTGCCTGGCGTACCAGACCGCCCCCCATGCCAGCAGTAGAGCGGCCAGATAAGGCGGTATGGTCCGTAGCCAGCGGCGCGCGAGGAAGCGAAGCAGCCGCACTTGCCCCGCAGCCCGTTCCTCTCTCCAGTAGATCGAACCAATCAGAAAGCCGGAGAGAATGAAAAACAGGTCCACGCCATAAGCGCCGAAATGCGCCAGCGAATCGAGCCAAAGCGGGTCGATCGGCGACCATTGCAACACATGATAGAAGACGACCGCCAGCACGGCAACGGCGCGCAAGAGATCGAGCTTCGGATCTCGCAAGGGCGCGCCAGAGCTCACCGGGTTTCCTTATCAACAACATTCCGTCGTTCCAATCCCCCCGTTCGTCGCAGGGCGTCTCTTTAGATTGGCGATGTCAGAGGCGAGGGGCCGAACTTAACCACCCTGCACATCTCACGCAGAATCATGCTACTTTCGTGAGGGTCGGCGAGGAGTGTTCGGCGGTGGTCCGCGCGGACTCATGCGATGCTCCTGTTGCTGGCGCGTCGTCATGGCGCTACGGCGGCGCGAACTGAATCAAGTGGTGGTCAAAGATGAAACGCGGCTTCTGGAACCGCTTCGGCTCGGCGATTATTCTCGGCAGCATCCTAGTGCTGTTTGCGGGGCTAATGATCTACGGCAACGCAACCGAAGAGATCGAGCGGGGCAATGATCGCCCGATGACCGCGTCAGGGCAGTAGGCGCTTGTCTTCAACTTGCCGCCGAGCGCCGAATCTACGAGCCCAAGGTAAATCTGCTGTCGTCTCTCGTGGCGCCAGATAAGATAGCGGCCGATATAGGCACTAATCGTGGCGGCTACGCTGGCGCCCTCCTGCCCCTGTGCAGAGGTGTCGAAGCGTTCGAACCCAATCCCGTTGTCGCGGCCGAACTGCCGCACCTATGCGCACGTTAATGTTGAGTAATTGATGAAAACGACGTGCGGTCATGGTGGCCACCGTTGGATTGCGAGCAAGAGTGCCATCTGTATAAAGCCGCGATGGACAAAACCGATACGACGTCGAGCGTTCAGCCCCAACTCGGTCATTTCCATGACCTCGACGGGATGCGAGGTGTTTTGGCTATCCTCGTCATGCTATTCCATTTAGGGTCCGATGGAGTACTCAAGTCGGCAAGCGGCGGGTATTTCCGGCACAGTCTTACACCGCTGTGCGTGGACTTCTTCTTCATCCTGAGCGGCTTCGTGCTTTTCCTGTCATTTTCAAAACGCCGGCCGACATTACCGGAATATATAATCAAGCGGGTCCGCCGGTTGATGCCGCTCCTGATCTTGACGACTGCGGTTGCCCTTATCGTGACGCCCGATCATTTCACCATCCTGGAAATCGTGTCGAACTTTGCCGGGGTCGCGTCGATCCTTGCGATTCGGTCAATCAACAGTCCGGCATGGAGCGTACCGTTCGAGTTATTCGTGCCACTTGCTATGCTCCCCCTGCTCGGCCCGTTGGCACGGCTTTCGAACCGGCGGATTGTCATACTCCTGGCACTGCTAATCCTCGGTGGCAGCATCGTGTCTGTGGTTCAGGCAAGCGGCCCTGACTGGCGACATGCACGCGCAATCTTTGGTCTGGGCAGCGGTATGGCCTTGGCGCGGTTGATTCAGGCCATGGCGCCAAAGCGAGCGATGCCCAAGACCGTTCTTTCGCTATTCGTCTGCGCGATCGCAATCATGGAGATCGCGCCGACCTGGCCAGCGGCCGCCGTCCTTTTCTTTCCGATTTCCGCACTGTGCATTTATTTAGGCTCCCGCACGCGAACAATCCTATCTGCGGCAGCATTTCAGGCTGTTGGACGATGGTCCTACTCGATCTATTTGCTCCATCTGCCCATTCTTGGGGCCATCATTGTGGGGAGCGGATGGGGCGGTAGATCGGCGCTGACAAAGATGCTTGCAATCGCCCTGACGTTTATTCTTTCAGGCATTAGTTACCGGTATATCGAACTACCATTTATGCAGAGGCGCCAAAGACCCACTATGCCGACCAAACCGATGGAGCATATTGTCTAAACCCTCGCCGACGCGAGGCACGCACCGTTGGTGATAAATGTCGAACCGTGCTAAGATCACGCCATGCCACTCGTCCCCTCACTTTTCCTGGTCGCCACCACCGCCTTGGCCATGCGTCGATTGCTGGCAAACGCAGCAATGGTGGCCGCGTGATCCGGCGACTTATCAGCTGGCTGGCACGATGGACCAGCGACCGCGAACCGCCGCTTGGCACCCCCGAGCATGACGAGTGGGTCAAGAGCTGGGCCATTCGCTAGCCCCGGTTCATGATCGAATAGATCATCTGGCCGGCACTTATCTTCATCGCATTCATCGGGTGAATCGTGTCGTAAAGTCCGTTGCCGCTGTGAACGGTAATGCGGTTCGTCTGCACTAGGCCGATGTAATCAAGCACATCTCGGCACCCGTACTTCTCGGACACCTCATAGGCCGCCGCCCGGTATGCTTCACGGTCGCTTGCTCCGTGGGACAGGTGCCGGGGGTGCTGTACGTGTCCCACCGATGAAACGGCGTTTGCAGCCAGATCAGCATTGCTGGATTGTCGTTATACAGCGCCTCGATCAGGCGCGTCGTTGGGCTGATTGCTGCCACATATGCTTCCTGATGATAGGCGCGGCGTAAGTGGATTGGCGGGTGGTTTGAATCGGATGGCGGAAATGGGTGTTCGACGCTGTTCGACTGATGTGGGATTGATCAGCTAGATTGCCAAACCCCGGCCCGGGAAGCCCCTTGTCTAACGGTGTTCAGCGCCCCGTGCGTGGAAACCGCATTCTTGCGTTTCACCTTGGCAACTGCATTTCCAGCGTTATGAGGCATCCACAAGAGAGTTCAGGCAGGGGCAGTGGAATTTCATGATCGTTCTTGGCATCAATCATAGCTCTTATCACGATTCTTCTGCGGCAATTGTCAAAGACGGCATCCCGATTTTCGCGATAGCCGAAGAGCGGTTGAGCAAGGTCAAGCATGACGCCGCCTTCCCCACTTTGGCGATCAAGGCTTGCCTGGACCATGTCGGCATCACTCCTGGAGAAGTCGACCAGATCATTATTGGTTGGCAGGAGTCTTCGAAGATTCTCAAGCGGACCGTCAGCAATGTCCTGTCGCGCAAAGATCCGATGCCGCTGAAGTCGCTCCCCGGGTTCGCGCTGCGCGATTCACTGGCGCAATATCAACGAAATTCCGAGCGGATGATGAAACGTCATTTCGGCGGCAACTTCGTCGCCCCGCGTCGCATCGATCACCATTACGCGCACGCGCTGAGTGCATATGTCCCGTCGGGAATGGATGAAGCGACCGTCGTTGTGATCGACGGTCGTGGTGCATGGGAAGCGTCGAGTATCTGGCACGGAAAAGGCAACCGGCTGGAGCATGTCGAAACGGTCAATTACCCAAACTCACTTGGGCTTTTCTACGCGACATTCACGGGCTTTCTCGGATTCGAGAAATATGCCGACGAATGGAAGGTCATGGGACTTGCGCCATATGGCAGGCCCGGCGCCGTCGATCTTTCCCCGTTCGTGTCCTATGGCGCAGGCCGATATGAAGTCCGCTCCGACTTGCTTCTTTTGAGGGAGGGCAGCCGGGAATATGCCGGCGTCGAACGCCACATCGGCCCGGCACGCAATCCTGACGCCGAATTGACTCAAGCAGACCGCGACCTGGCATGGGCGGTGCAGGATATGTGCGAGCGCGTCGAGTGCGACTATATTGCCAAGGCGATCGAGCGTACCGGCAGCCGCAACCTGTGTATTGCCGGTGGCGTCGGCCTCAATTCAAAGGCGAATGGCCTGTTCCTGCAAAAGGGGCTTTGCGACGAGATATTCGTCCAGCCGGCGGCCGGCGACGATGGCGTTGCGCTTGGCGCGGCGCTGGCCCCCTCGTTCGAGGCGGGCGTGCGCGAAATGACGCAGATGTCGGCTTATCTTGGGCCGAGCTTCACCCGCGAACAAGTCAGGGCCGACCTGATCAAGTTCAAGCTGCCGTTCCGCGAAGTCGAATCACCGGCCAAGGCGGCCGCCGAATTGCTCGCCAAGGGCGCGTTGGTCGGCTGGTTTCAGGGTCGCGAGGAATTCGGTCCCCGCGCACTCGGCCACCGGTCGATCATTGCCGACCCGAAGCCGATCGAGAATCGCGACCGGGTCAACAACGCGGTAAAATTCCGCGAGGAGTGGCGGCCGTTCGCACCGTCGGTCCTTGAGGCACATTGCGACGATCTGTTCGAAAGCTATCAGGACAGCCCGTTCATGATCCTGACATTCCCGGCCAAGCCGCTCGCTAAGGAGAAGCTGGCGGCGGCGATCCATGTCGATGGCAGCGCGCGTGTCCAGACGGTGCGCGAAGGCCGCAACGATGTGTATTTCGACATGATCAGCGAGTTCCATAAGCTGACCGGAACGCCTGGCGTGATGAACACCAGTTTCAATTTAAAGGGCGAAGTGATCGTCAACACCCCATTCGACGCCGTTCGTACATTCTATACCTCCGGGTTGGACGCGCTGGTCATCGAGAACTTTGTGGTTGAAAAAGGCGTTTGATCAGGCGCGCGAAATCGCGATTGGTGCGCGTATTTCCGTCACCGCGCCTGCTCCTCCAGATAATCGAACAGTCGTTCGCGACGATCGCGGTGCAGGCGCTGGGCGCCATCACCACGCTGTCGTTCGTCCATCTTCTGCCGGAACACGAATACGCGTTGTTCGGGCTTTGCATCGTCAGCCTTAATTTCATCGTCGTCAGCAGCGATCTCGGCCTGGGCGCGTCGATGCAATTCTTCTGGCGCGAGGCAGTGCGCGGCGGGGTTGCATTTCCGATACGCTATCGGGCGATCTTGCGGCTGCGGATCTGGTTCTTTGGGCTGTCGTCGCTGATCGGCTTGTCGATCCTCGGTGTGATGATCGCGCGCCATGGCGCCACGATCCCAACGATCGCGACCTTGCTAACCCTTGTCGCGGTGACCGGCTGGCTGCAGGTCAAGAGCGGCATGACGGTGTCACTCGCGCGCCTGGGGCTGCAGTTGCGGCGCGCCTATTCGGCCGAGCTTGTGGGCTCGCTGGTCCGCGCCGCGCTGGCCGGCCTCGGGTTTTTTCTCTTGATCCGCGGCGCCTGGTTCCCCCTTGCCACCATGGGCGCAACCACACTCTTCACAATCATGATCGCCCGGCGGAGCGTCGATCCATCAGTATTCCGTGCGACAGATGCCCAATCCGAAATGAAGCCTGTGCTTGGCTATGTCCTGAGCACGATGCTGGGCACGATCATATTCGCGACGCAGGACATATTGGTCTATTCTCTGGCATCGCTACACGGCAGCTCGCAGGTGATCGCGCAAACCTTTGCGCTGGGCCGCCTGGCCGCGATATTCGTCGTGATCAGCGGCGTGATGGCGAACGTCATCATCCCGCGTATCGCCAACCTGAGCAGCGACGGCCATGCGATCCGCAATGGATTGCTGCCGCCCGCAATCGTGGCCCTTGGCTGTTCGATTCTGACCGCGCTGGCAGCGGCCTTTTCGGACCAGGCGCTGCTCTTGCTTGGCAAAGCCTATGGCGGGCTCCAGCTCGAGCTTATCCTTGCCCTTTCCGCTGCGTCGCTCTCTCTCGTCGCCCAGATGCTTGGCCGCTTTAACCGCGCAATGGGCTGGGTAAAAATCGAAACGATCGTCTATTCGGTGCACATCATCGCCATTGTCGGCGTCGGTTATTTTTCCAGCTTTACGAACACAAGAGCGGTTCTGACATTCAACCTTATTCTTTCGATGTTCTCATTCATCGAGATGCTGTTCATCACATGCGTCGGCCTGCGCGCCCTCAGGCAACGGGCGAAGGCAGCCCTGGGCTGATCGAATCCGCTCCCCGCCAGCACCGCCTTAGTCCGTGGTGATCGACCAGCCCTTGGCGATCAGGCTCGCCTTCGCGGTAGCGCCGGCACCGGTCGGCGCAGCGGCGGGGATTGCCGGCCCCGAAAACTTGAACTGATTTAGAATAATAGTACCGCCTGTCTTCCCGTTCGCATTGAGAGCAATCAGCCGAGCATTCACTTCCGCTACGGTCAAATATCCAAACGAGTGTTGGTGACTTACAAGGTTTGGCACGAGCGTGAGATCAAGCGTCGGGCTGGCATTCGACCAATTGATCGCCAGCGTCGTCAGCCCGGGCAGCTTAGCCAGCAGCGTGTTCGAGAAGGCAATGGCCGATGACGTGGGCGAGAGTTGACCCATAATGAGCGTGCGCATTTTGCTCGAAGAAAAGCGATATGCAGCGAGATTGCCAATCGCCAGACCAGCCACCTGCTCTCCACCGGGTATGGCCAAGCTGTAGAGCGGGAACCCTTCATCTACCGTCTGCAAGCCGGAAATCTTGGCATTGCCGTTGAACGCGTTGATTGTGAACGTCGCGCCCACGGACTTGTTGGCATACACCTCGATCGTTTTGGCAGCAGCGCTCGGAAAGGTCCAAGAGATCGACTGCGCCGTATCGACGCTGTTTACCGCGCTCAAATCGTAGAGCGTCACTGCATATGGCGTGAGCGGCGCGTTCTGCATATTGATCTGGAAAGCGCCGTTTGCGGTCGTGCTGATCCGCAAGCGATACCAGCCGTTGACCGGCGGCATGTTGGCGAGAACATCGGCATATTTAACGCCATCGGGAACGGCGTACTTGCCAGTCAGACCCGTCGCGATCAAGGCCGCCGCCGCATCCTTCGCACCGTTGTTGTTGCATCCGAGCATACTGTAATGCAGCGTATCAGTATAATAGCCGCCCGCATTGGTATAAGCCTTCGCGTCGGTGCAGCCCATCTTTACGTAACCGGAATAGGTCGGGTCGGTCGCAATGTTGTTCTGCGCCAGCCGGATGCGATCGGACGCGACGACATTAGTCGCGCCCTGGTTGTTACCCAGTTCGCAGATGATGATTTTAGCGGTTGGATAGTCGTTGTGGAGCTTTGCAAAGAACGTCCCTAGCGCCGCCTGATGGGTTGCGGTCAGAACGTTGCCAAGCGCGTCTTGTTCGCCTTGCGACCAGTCGATAACGATCTGGTTAATGTTGAAGCCGAAGCGGGCGGCATCCGCGATCGCAAGGCGGACATGCTCGCGAAAATAGTTATCGTAAAGGTTGGCCGGGTCGGACAGGTCCCAAGTGCCGCCCGACAGCGCCGCGATGTTCGGCGCGCTGGTAAGTGCCGCTTTCGCCGCGCTGACGATTGACGAGCCACCCGCTGCGCAATCGACAAAGATGGCAGCACCGCCGCCGCCATCCGCCCATGCCTTGGCAAACGCCATCTGCGGCCCGCCGAACTTGCGGCCGAGACGACAGTAACCGAGCGGCAGGATCGCGCCGAAGCTGCCGGTATCGCGATAGTATTCGTACCCCTCGCCCGCGCTTGGGACGGTCGATGCCTTGTAGTCCGTCGCATAGCCTTCGTTCTGCGACTGACCCATCATGATGATAAGGGCGGCGTCTTCGTTCCCGATGCCGATGCTGTTGTTTTGGATGTACCGCACGGGCCAGGCACCCGCCTTCGGGCCATAGACGCGACCGCTCGTCTGTTCGAAATAGGTCGCGCCATCTGGACCGCCCGTCATTGCGTCCGGTGCACCGCGGCCGTACATGATGGGAGTGATCGAGGCGTTTACAGTCGCCGCCGCAGCCGTTGCAATCCCCGCCTGCGTCGTTGCATTCGTCGCCGCAGCAGGAGCCGCGATAATCGCTGCGATGTTCGTTGCCGCGATGTCGATCGCGGAGAGCGCGGCATAAACGGCTTCGAGCTTCGTCAGATCCGCCTGAATCGCTTCGAGCTTGGCGAGATCGACATAGATGGCATGCAGTTCGGAGAGCTTTGCCGACACGGTGCCGATCGTGTTTGCGCCGAGCAGATCGGTAGCGACCGCCAATATCGCAGCGAGCCCGTCGAACACGCCGGAAACCACCGACATGTTGTCAGCCACCGTCATCACGTCGCCGATCGCCCCCGCAACCGTCGGAATATCGCCGCCCGACAGCAAATTCTCACCCACCGCGACGATCGACGCCACATCGGAGAGGGGAATCTCGAGCCCCTCCTCGCCACGCGGCACTTTCAGCGCGCGGCTCGCCTTGTCCTCGGTGACGAGGGCCTTGACCGCAGCGCGCCGGTTGATCGTGTTGATCGTCGCCAGATTATAGGCGCCCTCATTCTCGAACTCGCTGGTCTGGAGATAGTCGGGCGCGGAGAGCAGCAGGACCTGCGCATTCGCGGCGGGCGCGGCGGCGAAGGTTACCGTGCCGCCGGTGGCGGCGAATTCCACGGTGTAGGACAGGGCCGGGACGGCCGTGCCGTCGACCTGGACCAGGATATCGGCCGCGCCGACGATCGAGAAATCGAAGCTGAACGCGGTTTGCGTTCCGTTCGCGGTATAGGGTCCGGTGAATATTGTCGGGCTGATTGCTGCCACATGCGCCTCCTGATGAGAGGCGCGGGGTAGGAGCGTTTGCAGAGGGTTTGAATCGGACGGCGAAATACCTGTTCGATCACGCCTTTCGTGGATCCGGGATCTGAAGCACCTCATCGCGGTACATCCCAACTCCGCCGCCACGCCTCCGGCGGCATCGACCGCCGCCTGCCCTGTCAGCTTGTAATAGGATTGATCGCCGCTGCGGTGGCCGAGTTCAGGCTAAAGCCGAAATGTTCTTGATATGTACACCGGCGCTGCTAGCCTGTCGGCTTGAACGGAGAAGGCATCATGACCTATCGAACCGCGCTGGCCATCGCTTTGATTGCGATCGTATCATCTGCCTCTGCCTCGGCCCAAGCAAAGGAGGCGAAGGAGTGGATGGCGCTGGGATGGATCGGCCCTTATCGGGTGGGCGTCAATCTAACAATTCGAGACAACACGGACCTGATTGCGGCTCATTATTTCTATGCCAAAAATCCCATCGATATTCCCCTCACTGTGGCGGTTGCTGGCGGGAAAGTAACGCTGCGTGAACCGGGCGGCGGTGTCTTCGACCTCCGGTTCGCGTCCAACGACAAACCGGCAACGCGCCCCTTGAGTTTCTACACCTCCACCGCATTGGTCGGAACCTGGACTGGAAAGGGACGGGTCTATCCTGTTCGTTTGGATCTCACCTCGACCGACAGGCTTCACGGCGCTGATCGCTATCAAAATGTCACGAATGCATCCGCGCCGGCTTTTGAAGCGCTGGTTCAACGGTTCATCCATGGTGCGATCAGCGGTAATCGAGCAAAGACTGCGTCGGCGGTGTCGTTTCCGCTAACAGTCCGCGATACCAAAACTTACACTGTGCGCAATCGAGCCCAGCTTTATGCTCGTTGGAAGCAGGTTTTTACGCCCTGCTTCATCGTCAATCTTAAAGAAGCAGTTCCGCACGAGATGTTTGTCAGAGATGAGGTAGCCATGGTGTCGGACGGCGCCGTCTGGTTCAATGCCCGGGGTGCGACATTTATAAACTGGCCGAGCTGTTTCAAAGATTGATTGTTAATATATTTACTTGTCACGGAGCATTCCCGGTTGATAGGGCACCAGACGCAATGGCTTGTTCAAGCAACTTCGCCTCGTTTTGACGACGGTTCCGATATAGAGTTTCGGCGCGAAGAACATTTGCGGCCAACCGCCATTCACCCGTTTTTGCGTAGTCCCAGAATCCCTTTGGACGCCTGTTATTAACCAAGCCATAATGATGTTGGTGAAATATACTGAAAAGGACTGTCTGAGCCTCAGGCAGAGTTACAGTGACAGTCCACTTTTCTCATCCCTAGGCTTGGCGGTGTCAATTTTGAAGTGCAACACCCCCGGTTTCGGTGGCGCTGGCGGCGAGATATTCGTTGTAAGCTTCGAGCGGAGTTCGGAAGTCGAGCACCTTGCGCGGTCTCGAGTTGAGTTTCTCGGCGATCGCGTCGAGATCGCTCTGGGTGTAGCCGCTGAGGTCCTCACCCTTGGGCAGATATTGGCGGATGAGGCCGTTGGCGTTTTCATTGCTGCCGCGCTGCCAGGGGCTGTGCGGGTCGGCGAAGTAGATTTTGACGCTGGTGTTTTCGGTAAGCGCCTGATGGCAGGTCATTTCCGATCCGCGGTCGTATGTCATGGTCTGCCGCAAGCCGGCCGGCATCTGGCCGAACAGGCGTTCGAACCCGATTTGCGTCGAGCGGGCATCCGGCGCGTCGATCTGGGCGAGCAGGACGAGGCGGGTCGTCCGTTCAACCAGTGTTCCGACCGCAGAACGGTTGAAGGCGCCCTTGATGAGGTCGCCCTCCCAATGGCCAGCTATTTGACGTTCCTCGATTTCTTCGGGGCGACCTGTGATCCGCAGCGCGTCGGGCACCCAGCTGTGTCGGTCGCTGCCACGCGAGCGCGGCCGCCTGGCCTGGCGTCCCTGGCGCAGGCAGGCGAGTAACGCGCGGCGCAGCTCACCGCGCGGCAGGGCGTAGAGCGCGAGATAGATGGTCTCGTGGCTGACGCGTTGGGACCGGTCGTCGGCTTCCATGCGGCGCAATCTGCCCGCAATCTGCAGGGGCGACCACCCTTCGCGCACATAGCCGACGACGGTATCGAACAGCGCCGTACCGGACCGCAGCTTGCGGCGGCGCTTCTGGTGGCGCAGCTCCAGCGCGCGCCAAGCCGCGCCATCCGTCATAGGGCAGATACTCGCAGTTGCGCTCCAGCTCGCGGCTGATCGTCGACGGATTACGCTTGAGCGTTCGGGCGATCGCCCGAACGCTCAAGCGCCGGCGCACCCCCTCGGCAATCGTCAGCCGCTCACGATAGCTCAGCTGCTCGTTGCTCTTCCCCACAGCCGTTCCTCCCTCCAAGACCGCAGGCACCTTCGCCTGTTGCACTTGGTTTTGGAACGCGCCCCGTCATCATGAGACGGTCGCGCTGTGATCGAGCCGCGGTAATACCCTCGCTGTGCCCTTGTGAACTGAGGTCATGAATGCTGAAAAAGATCATCATCGCAGCCATCGCCGCCGGCCTGGCACTTGGGGCTTACCTGATCATTCAGGCGGATTTGATCCGGAGTGCTACGGCAAAATACTATAGATGTGGGGGTTATGTTCGAGACGCAGACCGGATAGTGCTGACTGACCTGCGATATTTTATCGGTTTGCATGGGATGTATATCATTGATGAAAAATGCGAGGGCTTCGCTCACTCAATGATCCAATAACTCGATCCACACCCTCGACTTTGCGCCCTTGTTCAGCACGATGACAGAATGCGCCGTACCGACCCTGTCTACTTTGCCTCCCCACGCGCCTTTTGGTAAAGCTTGCAGCCACCAATCAGCTTTCAGGTCACCGACAATTCCCGGCTCATAGCCAAGGACCGGATCCTTTCCGTCAAGGAATTCACGTACGAAGACCCGCGCTTTGTCCGAATCCGCATCGAACCTGATGAACTGAATCGTGTCCTGAAAATGTCTTTCCACGATGATCACATTGGTCGCACCATCCGGCAATGCTGCGCCCGTGTCGGAGAGTCTGAGATTCTTGATCTCCTCCTCCGACACCCTTTCATTCTTGATGTCATCGCCGCCAAAAATGCATCCGGACAGTTGGAATGCGATGAGGGCATTGATCAAGATTCTGCGGATCGTCACGTTCCGATATGGAGAATGTCCGGAAACCATCACACCCTTTCCAATGACAACGCGCTAGTCCATCGGCACATGAACTGTGTGTGGGCACCCTTACGCCCCATCTCACTCCATCATCATGGCGATACACTCGCAGAGTAGACGAATGTTCCCCTTATGTCCATAGAGCACAATAAGCCCGCCGCATTTTTGATCGTGCGAGGCTTCGCTGCTTGCCCTATAGGACATGGCTTGGCCAAATGACCCAAGCGCCGCCAATTGATACACGGGCGGTCTCGATATATATTACCCGTCAAGCTAACGACGCACCCTCTCCTTTGGAAGATGAAAACGGAGATTGATTTCGCGTGGCGATGAAGTACCCATCATATCAAATTCCCGCGCAAGTCCAGCACTACTCAGCGCGCCCATCGTACGATCATCAATTTCGATGCCCATAGGAAATGTTTTTTTCTTGTTATCCCAGTTATATCGATCGAATACGTGGGTATTATATTTTATATTCACTTTAACGATATCCCCCGCATCTGGACTCACCGTAACAGTAGCCGTTTGCGCCATATCGAATCCCCCGACAGTATGAAACCAGTCCCACTCGCGAGCATCATCCTTATCGCCGGTCGCTCCACTATTACCCCATGGCGTCGTAATCTCAAACGATAGGCCATTGCCGCGATAATCGGTAACTATTCTACGTTTAATATTGCTGACGACATCTTTATCGAACTGCGCCGCAGACTCCTTACGGAATTTAGGAATTTCGTCGAGCATCCTGTCGACATCAAGGGTCATTGGACCGCCTCCCCCGTCAAGGTAGTGCTTCAATGCCCCTACCGCCCGTTGATAACCAGCCAAGCGCGGTACGAATAACGTGTTTTGCATAAGGGTATGGAAGGCCAGCTCCTTAGCCGTGGGCCAGCGGACATTGAATTCATTGGTGCCATCCGCCGCCGCTTTTGGCGGAGGTGGAGGAAAGGGCAGGGTTGGGAAAGGTTCGGGCAAACCTCGCATTTGGCGGTAAATTCTGTTGGCATCTTCGGCGTCGCCGCCCCTTTCCTTTGCTATTTGCCAGGCGACCGCGCGGTCCTGGCCGGCTTCGAGACGATCTTGACCGACGTCGATCAGCTGAGGAGGATCGTCATAGCCGTCTCCGACCATTAAGACCGAATTTTGCGGCAACGCGGCCGCGCTTCGGCCATTCCGGTTCAGCAAAGCCGATTCGGGGAGCCCATTGCCGTCGACATGCATCTCGCCAAATTCCGTGGCTCGCTGTCCGATCGCCTCCCACACGCGCTGTCCGGTCACTGCGGGAAGCGCCGGCGGTGAGGCTTGCCAGCCACGTTGCGCATCGACCAGCGCAGCATATTCCTCCGGCGTCACCTGATCGCGGTAGAGCCGCAGGTCGGTGTTGACGAACGCCCGTTGGTCGGTCGCGGCGAGCTTCACCAGACGGTGCGCGGCCTCGCCCGGCAGCGCGACCGGCTCGGGCCTGGCATTCGCCCCGGCCTGGCGCGTCAGCGCGTCCAGCGTCTCCGGATCCAGCCCGCGCAGCACATCCGGCGATAATTTCGTGATCGAGGTGAATCCCTCGCCGAGCCGGTCGGCCAGTTCGAAGGCGGTATCGCGCGCGGCGCGCTGGCTTTGCGCGATCCGGCGTTCAATCTGTGCCGCGCGCGCGGCGGCGTCGTTCAGCGCCGCTTCCTCCACCTCAGGAGGCAGGTCTTGCTCAGCTAGATACGAATAGATCGCAGGCAGGTCGGCATTTCGCGGCGCATAGGGTTCGGCCGGGCCGTCGCGGTCGCCGGCAACCGATGCGCCATAGGTATCGATCACCGCCGCCGCGCGACGCTCGAGCAATGGCTGGCGCAGGCTTTCCTCGATCTCCACCCGATCCCGTGCCGTCATCTCGTTTTGATGCGCGCGATAATATGCATCCGCCGCGATCGCATCTCCAACGGTCAGCCCGTCGATCGCCTGTTTGTGGATGCCGGAGATATAGCCAAGCTCGGCCGCTCCCTTGGCCGCCGGGTCCCAGCCCTGCACCGCCGCCCGGTCGTCCAGCGCCTTCAGCCCGGTCGCGACATGATCGACGAACAGCGGCGTGCCGATATGGTCGAGCGCGTTGGCGGCACTTGCCTCCATCAGTTGCTCGGCCTGCTGCCCCTGCCAGACGTTTTTTTGCGCATCGGCATGAGCCCGAACTCCGGCGATATCCTGCTCGACACGTTGGCCGATCACGCCATCGAACAGGTCGCGGACATGCGGCTGCATCGTCTTGCGGATCTCATCCGGGATCCGGTTCAGCGCCGCGCTCACGCCATCGGCCGCCTCCACCGCCGCTTGCCCGAACTGCGTCAGATACCCGCCACCGGCGCGCAACAGCCCGCGTGCCGCTCCGTCATAGGCATTATATCCCTGCTTCAGCGCGGCATCGGCCGCCGCCGCCTCATCGCGCTCGCGCTGCGCCGCGATCAGTTGCTGCTCTTTCTGCAGATCCTTCGAGACGCCGTCCAGCGCTCCGCCCAGCGTCGCAAGCCCCGACCCCACCGCCTGCAGGCCCGTGCCCGTATAATCGCCGGGGCGAACCTTCGCATCAGTTACGCCGGCAAGGCCGACACGGTTCTCTTCTATTGGGACGGTCGGCATCAGTAGATCCCGTCCGAACCTTGAACGCCATAGGCGTTCAAACTGCCTGCTCCGCCGAACTTCTTCATACCCGAAATATTCGACGCGCTGCCCAGCGCGGTGGACACCGCCTTGAACCCGGCATCGATCAGCGCGCCGCTCGCCTTGGCGCGATTGGCGGCCGCCTCGGAACGATAGTTGAACGCGCTGATCTCGAACCCGCGAGTGCGCTGGTATCCACCCTTGTAGATCTGCGCGAGATCCTCCGCGCCGAGCATCGCGGTGTCCTTCTGCACATCGACCGCGCTGCCGAAATTCAGGTCGACGCCGTTCGCCGCCATCGCGGCCTGTTGTGCGCCCTTCATTTGCGCCAGCGCACGACCCCGGCGTTGCGATTCCAGGTTGGTCGTCTCGATCGAATCCCTGGCCTGTTCGTTGGCGAGGCGATTATTCTGGTCGGCGATCGACGCCTGATAGCGATATTGCTGGGCCTGGCCGATGCCGGACATGACGGTGCCGGCAACAGTGGTGACGGCCGATGCGATGGCAAGACCGACGGCGACGGGGACGCACATCAGCGGCGCTCCAGCATGAAGGTGACGAATTCGGTTCCGGTGTGCACGATCACCTCCTGTTCGATGACGAAGCCAAGCCACCGCAGGAAGCGGATGGCGCGGCTGTTCCCGCATGTAACTAGATTGGACAGGCGCGGGGTTGAATCGAGCATCGCGTCGATCGCGCGGGGCCCCCGGCGCAGCATCTCGCGCGGGTGGCGATAGACCGCGTCGGTGCCGAGCATCCACGGCCGTCCCTCGCCGCACAGCGCGTTGGTGACGACAAGGCCGAACATCGCCTCCGCTCGCCCGTCGATCAGCACGGTGAGGCAGAATGACGACGCGGCCAGGCCGGCGCGTAAAGCCTGTTTGGGGGTCTGCCCCAGCGCGGCGCATTCGATCCGGTCATGTTCGCGCAGGCGGTGGGCGATCGGGCCGATATGGGTTGGGCGCGCGGGGATGAGGGTGATGCCCTTTCGCTCCTCCCCGGTACGGGGAGGGGGACCGCGCGCTTCTTCAGCGCGTGGTGGAGGGGGATATCCGCAAGCGTGACGCTGCCGGCCCGCCCCCTCCACCAGCTTCGCTGGTCCCCCTCCCCGTGCCGGGGAGGAACTATGGGATTTCATTCCGACACGCTGGGGTCGAGATAGATCGCGCTGATTGTCATCGGCAGCGGATCGTCCGACCGCACCACGACCCGCGCACCCCCGTTCAGGTCGGGCCGCAAATAGGTTTCCAGGAGTCCGGTCTGCAAAGCGTTGGGCTGGCCCGGCAGCTCATGCGTGCGCCCGCGCAGCGGCTCGAGCGTCGCGTCGGTCGGCCCGGCCTTCAGCGCGCGGCTGTCGACCACGCGGATCACTGCCTTGGCCTGGCTCTGCACCTTGGCGACGGTCCAGCCGCTTTGTCCCTGCACCGCCAGCGGCAGCGTCTCGACCGTCGCCGAATATGGCAGTCCCGCCGTCACTTTGGTTGCAGCGAATGGCAATATGACCATGCCGTTGGTGACCACCAGTCCCGACACGACATTGCCATCGGCCAGCGTGGAGATCGCCATCCCTTCGAGATGCCCGAGGTTGCGCAACACCGTGGCCGGCTCCTCGAAGACATAAGTCACGGCGCTGTCGAGGAAACAGCAGTCCGCCACCTCGGCCCAGCGTGTCGCGGCCATGCGTTCGATCAACAATTTGCCGCCCCGCCTGACCGTCAGATAGAGCCGGTCCTCATTCCCTTCGGACACGACGCAGACGCTTTCGACCAGGCCGTTCGTCTCGCACAAGGTCCAGCCCCAGACCTGCTGTTCCTGTTCCCAGGTGAAGCACAGCAGCTTGCCATCATCGCGCACCGCCCAGACGATCGAGCGCGGTTCCTGCGCATAGGCCCAGGCCTTGATGGTGAAGCCGCGGAACAGATGCGGGGAGAAGATCGTCACATCGTTGGAATCGATCGAGTCGGTCTGGAACTGATACCCCAAGGTGCGCACGCCATTGCCGACGCTGGTCTGATAGAAACACACGCTGTCGATGACGAGCGGCGACAGGCGCGACGATCCGCGCCCGTTCTGACGCCGCACGGCAAAGTCGGTCGCGCTGAGCACGCCGCCCTGCCCGCCCTCGATCTTGAAGATACTGTCCGATGTCAGCGCGAGCAACGTGTTCATCGACACGAGCTGGTTGACCGCATTGACCCGCCCCGCAACAAGCGCGAAGCTCAGCGCGTCCGATGCCTTGAGCGGCCGGGAGATATCCATGATCTCGAAGCTGCCCGATCGCGACCCGTACAGCGCATTTGGATGGTTCGTCGTCCGCGCCCAGAGCAGCCGTTGTTCGAAGAACGTCACCGTCGATGGCCAATTGCCGAGCACATCAAACGGATTGGCGCCGACCGGCGGGCCGTCGGAATAATCCGGCCCGATATTGTCGTCGATAAAGGATGTCGTGGTGGTCGTGCCGATATACCCAAATTCCTGGGTATTGTCGGCCTTGAATACCCGGAAACGCAGGTCCGTGCCCGCTGGTGCGGTCCAACTGATCGCATTGTAGTTGCGCTTCAACGTCAGGTCGTTGGTCGCGGCAAGGGGCAGTGATGCGCGGCTCTCCATGCCCGAAAGATCATCGACCGCGGTCACGATATATGTGGCGGTCTGGGGGAAATAGGCGTCCCCGCCATTGGCCGCGTCACTGTTCGGCGAATATGCCGACGCGCTCAACAGGGTCGGCTTGGCGAGCGTCGGGGAGAAGGCGATGGCCGAGAAGGTCCAGTCGGTATGACCGGCGCGCACCAGCTTGGTCGGCGCATGGTTGAGGTGCGCAATATACATGGTGTCGGCCGACTGTTCGAAATCGACCTCGGGCAATTCGGCACCATTGTAAGGTGAACCGACGCGGTAGATGCGCGCGACGCTCATACATACCCTCCATCGAGTTCCTGGTCGGCCCGCTTATTGTGGCTCAGCACGCCGTTCGAGACGTAAGTGTGAGCATCGGTAACGGCGATCCTGGCGACCCAGGCCGAACCGTCCGAAGTGCCGATGTCGCGCATCTTTACCCACGCGCCATCGATCCACACCGGGTGCTCGCCCGTCGCCCGTAGCGTGTTCCCATCGATTGTCGCGGCATAGACCGGCTTCCATGCCATCTCGATCGCTTCGACTGGATAATTGCCCTCCTCCATCGTGTCGGCATGGCGGGTCCGCAGCAGCATCCCCGCCTTGAGGAAACGCGCCTCGATCGTCTCGCCCGACGACAACAGGATCGGCGTGTCGTCAACGACGCAGAAGCCACCTGAGCCACCGCCGCCACCGACATCGGGCGGAGGCGGCGGCGGCGGCGGTGGAGGGACCGGGGGCGGAGGGGGTGGAGGTGGCGGCGGCGCAACCCGCGTCGTACCGTTATTGTCCGCCGTGAAGGCCCCGAACCCGGTCGAATCGACTGCGATCGTGAAATGCGAGCTATCGCCCACGCTCAGCACACGAGCGACGCGGCCATTCAACTCGGTCGCGCCCTCGATCCCATCGAAATAGACCTGATCGCCGACCACATATTCGTGATACGCCGCCTGGATCATGGTCGTGGCGCCCGGCGTGATCGCCTCGATCGTCAGCTTTTCCTCGATTACCAGACCACCACCAGCAGCCGGGCGCATATAGCCCTGCCCCATTTCGAGCGCGTAGGTCTGTGTCAGCGAGAATTGGAACGGCATCAACCGTACACCCTGGTCGGCATAGACTTCGGCGACGAGCCGCGTGCCGGGTCTCTTGGTGACGCCGCCATATTTCAGGATCGTCACGTTGCGCGCACGGCGCAGGCCGACCTGATAGGCACCGACATCGACCCGCGAGAGCAGGTCTTCGCTGATTTCCCCCTTGCTGAAATTGGGCTGGCCGGTGCGCAGCGCCATCAGACGTCTCCGCCGGTGATGGTCCGCGCGATCAGCACCTGGTCGGTGAAGGCCCCATCATATTGCGGGTCGCGCTGCGGCTGTCGATTGCGGTCATCGGCGATCGCGCGCTGTGCGGCGACCTCCGCCTGTTGCAGCAATTGCGCCTTCATTTCGCGGCTGTCGCGCACCGGCACGGCAAGGCGCGCGGCCAGCGCAAAGGCAAGTGCATCGACGAACATTGCGGGCATCACCGCTTCCGCGACCTGATTGGGCGAATATTCGAGCACCGCATTCGTGGCCTGCGCATAAAGCACGCCGGCCTCGACGATGAAGCATTGCCCCTGGGCCGGCACCCATTCTCCGACCGCAGGTACCACCCGCTTGGCGGTGCCGAGATCGACGGGCAGGCCGTAAGCATGCGCCCATTCGCCCGCCCGTGGATTGAGGGTCAGCGCGGGCAACGCAACGATCTTCGTCGCGAAGCTCCATTCGTGCCGCTCGAGCAGCAGTGTCAGGCACTGCGGATAATATCGCGCGCACTCGCGCGCCTCGATACTATTCTCATCGATATCGGCGATGGGCGGCGCGCGAAGCTCCCCCAGTGCCAGGTTACAAACGGTTATGCTTACGGCCATGGATGCGCGCTAGGGCAAGCGGGCCAGCGGTTGAATCGGACGGCGGCCGCCGCCGCACGCGTCCCCAACGCGTGTTGGTGGCCAATCTCAACGCGGCTTTTACCATTGGTTGGCGTCGGTCCGATCAGTCGCGCGCGGCGGCAGATCCATCATCGCCCGCAACCGGCGCGCGCAGGAGCGCAACGCGCTCGTGTCCTGCCGCGCCTTGGCGATCGACATCGCGCCGGTGAACATCGCGACGACCATATCGGCGATGCCGTTCGCGTCCCCGGCGACGAAACCGGCCCGGCCGGCGCCTTCGTCCTCGCCCAGCCGTTGTGCGATAGCATCCAGCCAGAGGCGATATTCTCCCTCGACGGCTTGGCGTAGTTGATCATCGACAAGCGAGAGTTCGAGCGCGAGATTGCCGAGCGGGCAACCCGAGACCAAACCTTGCCGGTCGAGCAAATCGGCGACGTCCTCGAACACGCCGACGATCCCTGCTGCACCGGACGATGCATCCTTCACCGCGGCGATCCAGGTGTCGGCGATCTCGCCCGAGACACGCTCCGCGATCACGGCGAGCGCGAGATCCTTCTTGGTCGGGAAATGATGATAGAGCGCACCGCCGGTGACCGCCGCGCCGCGCACCACGTCGTGCATGCTCGTGCCGCCATAACCCTGTGTCTGGAACGAGCGCGCCGCGACGTCGATCACGCGCTTGCGCATGCCGGCCGGATCGTTCTTCCGCAATTTCGCCCGTTCCGTACGCATGATCGTCTCCCGCCGCCTCGATAGCAGGATTGACAAAACCGGACAACCGGTCTGTTATGGCACTTCCAATCGGATAGGGGCGACTCGTGGATCTGGATTTATCGATGGGCAGCATCGCCTTGCCGGAAACCGGTTTGCTGTCGCGAAGAAGGATGATTGCCATGACGATGACAGGTGTTGCCGCGCTGAGTAGTGGCGCGCTCTCGGCCGCGACAACGCTCGCACCATCGCCGGTAATCGAGCTGCGCCAGTACAAGATCGTCAAGGGCCGGCGCGACGAGTTGATCGCGCTGTTCGAGCGTGAGTTCGTCGACAGTCAGGAGGCGCTCGGCATGCGCCTGATCGGGCAGTTCCGCGATCTCGACGATCCCGACCGCTTCACCTGGATCCGCGCGTTCGACAACATGGCGGCGCGGGCAACCGCACTCAACGCCTTTTATTTCGGTCCGGCATGGCAAGCGCATCGCGGCGAGGCCAATCCGCTGCTCGACGATAACGACAATGTCCTGCTGTTGCATCCGGCGACAACGGATCTGGGGTTCGGCCTGCTGACTCGCGCCACGACACCACCGGGCCTTATCGTCGCGACGGTCCATTATCTTTGGAAAGACCCCGGCAACGGCTTCACCGCTTTCTTCGATGATCGACTAAAACCCGCGCTCGTCGCGGCGGGGTTGCCGGTTCTGTCCGCCTATGTCCCGGAGACCGAGCCGAACAATTTCCCGCAGCTGCCCGTGCGCCAGTCGGAAAAGCTGTTCGTCTGGTTCACGCGCGTCGCCGATACCGGCGCCCATGATCGGGCGATGGCGGCGCTTCATGCGAGCCCTTTGTGGCAACGCGAACTCAGCCCCGCACTCGACGATTTCGAGGAGCGGGCGGCGCAGATATTGCGGCTTGCCCCGACGCCACGGTCAGCTCTGCGCTAGCTTGGTCATTCGTAGCGCAACGCGTCGATCGGCTTGCGCCGCGCCACTATGAACGACTGGGTGCCGACGCTCGCCAGAGCGAGCAGCAAGGCGATCAGGCCCGCTGCCGGGAACAGCCAGAGCGGCATCGCGATGCGATAGGCAAAGCCGTTCAGCCAGCCCTGCATGATCCACCAGACAGCCGGCCACGCAAGCAGATTGGCCCAGATCACGGGTCGGCCAAGCTGGAAGAGTAGCAGCAGGAGGATCTGATCGGTTCGCGCGCCCAGCGCCTTTCTGATGCCGATCTCCTTGGTGCGGCGTTCGGCTGCCGACACCGACAACCCGACCAGGCCGAGACAGGCGAGGAACGCCGCCACCGCCGCAAAGATTGCGAACAGCCGGGTGCCGCGCTCCAGCGCACGATAAAGGTGCTCGACATGCTGGGCGACGAAGGCACGCTCGATCGGCGCGGTGTTGCCGGTAGCGCGCCACAGCTGGTCGATCGCGGCCAGCGTTTCGGGAATACCACGACCGGTGAGCTTGATCGACACCAGCCCCTGACTGCCGGGCATGAGTGGCCGATCGAGGTACAAGGTCGGTTTGATCGCCGTCTCGACCGAATAGAATGCGAAGTCGGGCACCACCGCGACAACCTGCGCGCGAATGTCCGCGCCGCCGCGATCGGCCGGTACGGGCACGATCTGGCCGATCGCCGCATCCGGGCCGGCGTAGCCGAAACGGCGCACGGCAGTCTCGTTGAGGACGATCCGCGCCACCGCCTCCTCACCCTGTGCCGGGAGCAACGCGAGCGAGCCGGCCACCGGCGCGATACCGTAGAGCGCGAAATTCCCCGGCAGCATCGACACGATATCGGTCGCGACGCGCTGAGTGCCAATCTGGACGAATGCGAAGATCTTGCCATCGAGCTGTTCATGCCCGCTGCACGAAACGCCGCGCACGCCGGGCAGTTTGGCCACTTCCTGCCGGAATCCCTCGGGGCACGGCGCGGCGACGGTCAGCACTTGGTCGATGTCCGCGCGCAACCCCTCTCGCATCGCAAAGGCGCGCTGCTGGTGGATCACCGCCAGCGCGACGATCAACCCGATCAGGATTGCGAATTGGGTGGTGACCAAGGTGCTGCGCACTAGGCCTCGGCCGCTCCCGGCCAGGCCCTGATCCCGCAGTACCACGGCCGGCGGCAATGAGGACAGCAGCAATGCCGGATAGGCGCCGGCAAGCAAGCCGAGCACCGCTGTCGCGAGCACCAGCCATAAAATGAGCTCCGGCTGACCGACATAGTCGAAACTCGCCTGAGTATCGAGAAAGCCGCTGACCACCGGCAGCAGCAATTCGACTGCGGCAGTGGCGAACAGCATTGCGATCGCGACAGTCGCGACCGCTTCACCGAGGAATTGCATTGCGATCTGGCAACGGCTCGCGCCGCTGGCCCGGCGCACGCCGATCTCGCGCCGTCGCCGCGCCGACATGGCTGCAGCGAGATTGACGAAGTTCGCCGCCGCGATGAACAGGATCAGCGCGGCGACCATGCTGCCGACCTGCAGCCGCTCGCGCGCATCGGGATGGAAACCCGGATGCAGCGCGAGCCGATCGATACGGACCAGCCGCATCGAATAAGCGCCGCGCATCGGCAGCGGGAGCAGTCGCTCGACCAAGGGCGCGATGCTGTTCTCGACCTTGTTGGCGGACACATCCGGCCGCAGCCGGACATAAGTTCTGACGCCGATCGAGAATTGATCCGCCTGCTCGGCACTTGCCGGCGCCAGCGCCGAACGGGTCGCAAGCCCGGAGGCGAAGATGCCGTTGGTCAAGTCGCTCGCGTGCGCCGGCAGGTCGGCGACCACCGCGCGCAGGACCATCGGGTTGCCCGCGACCTCGATCGACGACCCCAGCGCATTCTCGCGGCCAAACCATTTCAGCGTTTCGCTGCGCGTCATCACCAAGCCGTCGGGGCGTCGCAACGCATTGGCGAGTTGGCCATGGAGCGCGGGAAGGCGCAAAATGTCGAACGCTGTGGGATCTGTCCAGTAAATGGCCGCCTTCACTGTCCTGGTCCCGCGACGGACCGTGACGTCCTCTTCGGCCAGCCGTCCGACCGCCTCGACCTGCGCGATGTTCGCCCCGATCAATGCCGCTGCCCGGTCGTTGCTCGCCGCGTTGTAATCGGGTGCGGCGCCGGGTCCGCTCAACACCGAGATTCCGAGATAGATGCGTTGATGGTCGGGTAGATATCCGTTGAAGCCGAACGCCGTCCGCGCGGTCAACGTCATCAGGATCGCACCGGTCAGGCCGATGGTCAGGCCGAGGATCGCGATCGCGGAGAGCAGGCGCGTCGCGTTCAGGTTGCGCACAAAGGCAACCACGAAATGCCGGCTGGTCGCGACGATGCCCAAGCCGCTCACAGCCGCGTTTCCCCGACGATCCGCCCGTCGAGCATCGCAACGGTCCGTCCGGCCGCTGCGGCATGGACCGGCGAATGGGTGACCATGACCACGGTCGTGCCGGACCGCGCCACCGCCGCGAGCAATTCGATCACCGCATCGCCATGCGCACTGTCGAGATTGCCGGTCGGTTCGTCCGCCAGGATGATATCCGGCCGCGACACGAGTGCGCGGGCGATTGCCACACGCTGCTGCTGCCCGCCGGAAAGCTGTCTCGGCCGATGGCTGGCGCGATGGGCCATGCCGACCTGCTCGAGTATCTCGGCGACGCGAGCGGCGGACGCGCGTCGACCGGTGCGGTAGAGCAGCGACACCTCGACATTCTCCGTCACGGACAGGTCGTCGATCAGGTTGAAATTCTGGAACACGAACGCGAGGTGATTGCGCCTGAAGCGGTTGAGCGCGGCCATCGACGATGTCGCCATCTCTTCGCCCATCAGCCGGTAGGATCCGCCGCTCGGCGAATCGAGCAGCCCGAGGATGTTGAGCAACGTCGATTTGCCGCACCCCGACGGTCCCATCATCGCGATGAATTCGCCGGCCGCGACCTGCAGCGACACGCCGTCCAGCGCCTGTGTCGCCACTTCGGGCGTGCGATAGATCCGCGTCAGATTCTGCAGGTCGATCATCGCATTCCTTCAACGCCCCTATCCCGCCACGGACGAGGGCCGATTCCGCAGGGCGGATGATAACCGCAATCGGACGACAAAAGAAACGTTAAGGATCAATGCCTTAATTGGAAACTTTGACGAGCCCTTAACCAAAAGCGTCCGGATACGGACATATTGAATGCGCTCCCCTAACGCGCCTATCGTCGGCCGATGGAGCCGCTTGAAGCCATCCTCGTCATCGATGACGATCACGACGTGCTACAGGCGGCGCAGCTCGCCTTATCGCCGCATGCCGAGCGCATCGTTACGGCAGATTCGCCCGACACGGTCGCAGCGATGCTCGCGTCCGCCCGGTTTGACTGCGTGTTGCTCGACATGAATTTCGCGGCCGGCCAGCGAGGTGGCGCCGAGGGCATGACCGCGCTGGCTGCGATCAGGGCGGCCGACCCGACGCTCGCGGTGGTGCTGATGACTGCCTATGGCGGCGTTTCGCTCGCGGTCGAGAGCCTCAAACAGGGCGCCGACGATTTCCTGCTCAAACCGTGGCGCAACGATGCGCTGGTCGCGGCCGTGCGTGGCGCCGCCCAACGTACCCGTACCGCGCGCGAACCGGTGACGCTCGACACGATCGAGCGCGCGGCGATCGCCCGAGCGATCGAGCGAAGCGGCGGCAACATCGCCCGGGCGGCTGGCCTGTTGGGGTTGACCCGTCCCACCCTGTATCGCCGGATGGCGAAGCATGGGCTATAGCGCGCATCGCTTGGCCCGCCTGGTTTCCGTCACCGGATGGCGATTGCTACTCGCAGGCTGCCTTGTTGCCGGCGTCATCCGGATGATCGCCGCGGAGCATTATGCCGTCGCGCTTGTGCTCGGCAGTGCCTGCACGCTGACGATGCTCGATCTCTGGCGGCACGCTTCGGGAAATGCGGGTGCGGTGGCGACGTCGTCATCGATCGCGCCCGATACCGCCGGACGGCTCGAACAGGCGCTCGCGCTGATCGATGCAGTGACGGTCGCACTATTCCTAATCGACCCCGACGGGCGAGTCCGCTTCGCCAATCGCGCCGCTCGGGCGCTCGCTGGGTTTGAACCGGGCAGGCTGCAGGATATGCCGCTACTCGGCGAGGTTGCGGCGACCAGCATTCTGTCGTTGCCGGTCGGTGGGCGGCAACTCGTCTCGCTCGTCGATGGCCGGTCGATGCTGGTGTGGGTCGGATCGCTGTCGACTAGTGCGTCCGGTCAGCAGCGGTTGATTTCGATGCAGGCCATTTCGGGCGAACTCGACGCGGTTCAGGTCGGCGCGTGGCACATGATGACACGGGTTTTGGCCCATGAAATGATGAATTCGCTGACCCCGATCGCGTCGTTGGCGGAAAGCCTGGGCGAATTGATCGCAAAGGCCGGACGCGACTCGCGGATGACCGATGCGGCGAGCACGATCGTCCGGCGCAGCCAGCATTTGATGCGGTTTGTCGAACGCTACCGCGCGGTGGTTGATCTGCCCGACCCGCATCTGGAGGAGATGGATGTCACCGCCCTCCTGAACGATATCGACCGGCTGGTCGGTGCCGATCTGCGCACGCGCGGCATCGCCTTTGCCGTCGCACCCACCGAACCCGGCCTCCACGTTTTGGCAGATCCCGCACTGATCGAACAAGCCGTCATCAACCTGATCAAGAATGCATCGGAAGCCGTTTCCCGCTACCCTGATGCGCGCATCGGCCTCGCCGCCACACGCGCACGCGCATTCGTCACGATCTCGGTCGTCGACAACGGCATCGGCGTGGCGATCGATCGGCTGGAGGAGATATTCGTGCCGTTCTGTACGACCAAATCAGGCGGGGCGGGGATCGGCCTGACTCTCGCACGTCAGGTCGCGCTCGCCCATGGCGGCCGTCTGCTGGCGCGCCACGCCGGCGATCGCGGGCTTAAGTTCGAGCTGACGCTGTCGACCGTCGGGCGGCCGGACGCGACCAAGTCGGA
This sequence comes from Sphingomonas sp. UYAg733, assembly GCF_054057355.1. Classification (NCBI taxonomy): domain Bacteria; kingdom Pseudomonadati; phylum Pseudomonadota; class Alphaproteobacteria; order Sphingomonadales; family Sphingomonadaceae; genus Sphingomonas; species Sphingomonas sp. UYAg733. The sequence continues at coordinate 82,847 of NZ_JBSRZE010000006.1, read as the reverse complement.
TTTGCGTTGAGGCATGCGGGCGGTCAGTAACGGCCGATCACACAGATCCGCGAGGCCGCTAACCTTCACGCTGACGATGCAAAATGGTTCACCTGATTCAGATCGCTTACCGGCGCCGCCATGACTGCTGTCGGGCAGTGGCGCACTGCGTGGCGCGCATACCGATCCGGCCGACGACCGAATCAAGCAGCCGCAGGATCGAGCGGTCCATCACCTTTCCCACAATACCCGATATTCCCGTAAAACGTCCGAAAATTCCCGTAGCTACGCATAGATTTTCCCGCATTTTTTCCCGTAGTTTCCCGTAAAATATGCCAAAAACCAGCTTCCCGCAAAACGTCCCGCAGCTGCGGGAAATCGGGATTGCTGCGGCGCGATCGCAGCCAACGCGCTGCGCGCCGCCAGCCTTTTCTATCTCGAAAACGGTTTCGTGCCCCGACTGAGCGGACCGATGGCACATGAAGCGGTGGGAATCGCCGCCTTTATGATGGTCGCCGGCCTGCTCGCCATGATGGTCGCGCCACGCAGGATGACAGCATGAACCGATTATCTCTTGCCGCGATCCTGCTGGCATGTGCGGGCGCGGCGATACCGCTGCTCTCCCCCGCGACCATCGCCGGCCCTATGCAATCGACACCCTGGCCGACGATTTTCGAAGGCCGTCCGATCACGCGCATCGCGCCCGCCCCCGCCGACCGCTTCCTCGCGCGGCAATTTCCCGGGCAAGTCGCGCGCTTCAGCGATGGCCGCCGTCAGATCGTGCTGCGCCGCGTCGCCGCCGCTACCCGCACGATGCATCCGGCGAGCGATTGCTTTCGCGCGATCGGCTACGCGATCGAACCGGTCGCGATGCGCATCGCACCCGACGGCAAGCCCGCTTCCTGCTTCACCGCGACACGCGACGGCCACACGCTGATCGCCTGCGAACAAGTGCGCGGCGCGAGCGCCGATGAAGCATGGCCCGACATTTCGTCCTGGTACTGGGCCGCCTTGCTCGGCCGGTCGGCGGGGCCGTGGACCGCCTCGCTGACGGTCGAGCAAGCGCCGTTGACGCAACCTACCCCGGAGTGACAGACATGTGCGCAATGGCTCATCATATCCTTGTCGTCGATGACGACCCCCATATCCGCGACTTGCTGGGCTTCGCGCTGGCCAAGGCGGGCATGCGGGTGACCGAGGCTGCAGATGGCGAGGATGCGTTCGCCGCGCTCCAGGCCAATCCGGGCGACGCGCCGATCGACCTGATGGTGCTCGACATCAATATGCCGCGCCTGAACGGGCTCGATCTATGCCGCCGCTTGCGCGGATCGGGCTTGCCCCAGGCCGAACTGCCAATCCTGTTCCTGTCGTCACGCGACGACGAGATCGACCGCATCGTCGGGATCGAGGTCGGCGGCGACGATTATGTCGTGAAACCCTTCTCGCCGCGCGAAGTCGTCGCGCGGGTCGGCGCGATCCTCAAGCGCCAGGGCGGATCGAACAGTGCAGCGGGCGCAAGCAAGGCGATCGCCCATCGCCGCCTCGCGCTCGATCCCGAAGCTTGGGAAGTGCGCTGGGACGGGCAATCGGTGCCGACCACCGCGACCGAATTCCAGCTTCTCCTGCTGCTCGCGTCGTTGCCCTCGCGAGTCTTTTCGCGCGATGCGATCATCGATCGGCTGCACGGTCCCGGCTTCGCGGTCACCGATCGGACGATCGACAGCCATGTCCGAAACCTGCGCGCGAAATTCGTTACTGCCGGGTGCGGCGACCTGATCGAGACCCGCGCCGGGATCGGTTATCGTATCGGCGCGTGCGGCTGATCCGGTCACTCAAGGAATGGGCCAAGCGCCATTGGCCTGCGCTGCCGCTGCGCACGATATTGTTCGGCACATTGCTGTTCGTCGCCGCCCTGCCCGGTTTCGGCGCGGTGTTCCTGCGCGTCTATGAAAACACCATCGTGCAGCAGACCGAGGCCGAGCTGATCGCACAGGGCGCAGTGCTCGCGGCGGCGTACAAGGCGGCGTGGAACGGGGACAAACGTGAAACCGACACCCCGCCCCTGGCGCCGGAGCCGCCGCAGATCGACTTGCGCACGATGCGCGTGTTGCCCCCCGGCACGACCAATCCGGCGGACCACCCCGCCGACCCCGCGGCCATCGCGGTCGCGCGACAATTGCAGCCGATCACCAATGATTCGGGCGCGGTCACACTTGCTGCGGTGCGCTTGCTCGACCGCGACGGAATTGTCGTGCTCGGCAAGCACGATATCGGACAAAGCTATGCCGACGATCCCGAGGTCGGGCTGGCACTGAAGGGACGCAGCGCCACCGTGCTGCGCCAACGGCAGGAATTTCGCGACGGCATTTTCTGGGAATCGATCAGTCGCGCCGCGACGATCCGCGTTCATCACGCGCGCCCGGTGATCGCACAGGGAAAGATCGTCGGAGTGGTCCTGTTATCGCGCAGCCCGCGCGGCCTGTTGCTCGGCATCTATCAGGATCGCGGCAAGATCGCGCTCGGCGTGGCGCTGATCTTCGGCACCTTGGTCCTGCTGGTCGCGTTGCTTTCGCGCGGCATTGCACGGCCGATCATCGCGCTGACCCGCGCGACCGAGCGCGTGGCGCAGGGGTCGGTCGAGATGGGCTCGGCCGATATGCCCGAAACGCCGACCACCGCGGCGAGCGAGATCCAGGAACTGTTCGACAATTTCCGTATCATGGCCGACCGCATCGCGGTGCGATCGCGCTATCTGCGCGATTTTGCGACGGCGGTCAGCCATGAATTCAAGACGCCGATCGCCGGCATTCGCGGTGCGCTGGAACTGCTCGACGATCACTGGGCAACGATGGACGCGGAAGAACGCCGCCGCTTCATCGCCAATGCCAGCGCCGACGCCGAGCGGCTGCAGCGCTTGACCGACCGGCTGCTCGATCTGGCGCGTGCCGATATGACGCGGGGCGACAGCGATACGCAGGCCGACCTCATCGCCATCGCCCGGCGTGTCGTAACACGCTTCGGCGCGCTCGACGTGTCGATCGCCTCCGAAACAAACGAGATCGCCGCACGCATCGCCCCGCAAGTGTTCGAGACGGTGCTCGACACACTGGTCACCAACAGCCTTCAGGCGGGCGCGCACAAGGTCGGGATCGCGATCCGCCCGATCGGCGACGAGATCGCGGTCACCGTGCGTGACGACGGCCCCGGTATTCCGGCGGCAGATGCGGAGCGTGTGTTCGAACCCTTCTTCACGGGTCGTCGCGATACCGGCGGCACCGGCCTTGGCCTGTCGATCGCCCGCTCGCTCCTCGCCGCGACCGGCGGCACGATTGCGATGCTGCCGTCCATTCGCGGTGCGGCGGTCGAGATCCGATTGGCGCGCGGTACCGCCTGACGCCGACCCGCCTGATCGACACAAGAACCGCCGGGTCATCCCATTCCGCAGCCCCGCGCCACATGACAAGAATGTCATGCCCACGCCATGATTTAAGCGGTCGTCGGGACCTAGACCTGACCCACCGGTGACCATGTCAAAACCCATTTTCTTCGATGCCCGCGGGACGCGGAAGCGCTGGTCGTTCCGCGCGGCCTTCTCGATGATCGCCCTGATCGTCGCGGTCGCCGGCATCTTCGCGGTCACGATCGTCGATGTGCCGGCGGGCGATCCATTACCGATCCGCTACGAACGCGCCCAGGCTCTGCCGCTCGGCGCGCAGGTCGCCGCGATCCGGCACAAGCTCAATTCCGGACTGCGCTCCCTCGGCTGGCTGCCGCGCCATGCCACCGCCGGGCGACCGGGCGGCAAGCCGCTGACCGTGGGTTTCTACGTGCCATGGGACAAGGCGAGCAAGGTATCGCTACGCGCGCATCTCGACGATCTCGGCTGGGTCGTGCCGGCGACCTTCGGTGTCGCGGGCAAGGATCACCGGCTCGTTCAGGTCGCCGACCCGAATTTCGACGCGATCATCGACAGCGCGTTGCATCGGCCGACCATATTGCCGATGGTGCAGAACATCTCGGGCGGGGTGTGGGATGGCGTCGGCACTGCGGCCCTGCTGCACGACCGCGCGGCCCGCGGCGCGTTGATCGCCCGGCTCGCCACCATCCTGGCGCAGCGCCATGCCGGCGGCGCGGTGTTCGACTTCGAGAGTTTGCCCGCTTCGTCGCTCGCCGATTATCGCATCTTCCTGCGCGAGGCGCATGCCGTGTTCGCGCCGCGTCACCTGGTCGTCTCACTCACCGCGCCCGCCGGCGATGCGCAATGGGATCTGCGCGCGTTCGGGCGCGCCGCCGACCGGCTGTTTCTGATGAATTACGACGAGCATTGGCAGGGTGGCACCGCCGGGCCGATCGCGTCGCAACCCTGGTTCGCGCAGCAAGTGCGCGATGCGGTAAAGGCGGTCGGCGCGGACCGGTTGATCGTCGCGTTCGGCAGCTACGGCTATGACTGGCATAGTGGCAAGGTCGATGCGCTGTCGATGGAGGAGGCTTGGCTCGCCGCTCATGACAGCAGCGCCACAATCCGTTTCGACCCGGTCAGCGGCAACAGCTCCTTCGCCTATACCGATGGCGGCACCGATGGCGGCGAGACGCATCAGGTGTGGATGCTCGACGCCGCTTCCGCCTGGAACGAGTTACGCGTGACCCGCGCGCTCGGTGTCAATTCGGTCGCGCTGTGGCGACTGGGCAGCGAGGACCCCGGCGTGTGGTCAGATCTCGATAACTGGCAGGGCAACGGCACGCCCGATTTGTCGCATATCCGCCCGATCGCCAATGTCGATGTCGAAGGCAATGGCGAGATCCTGCGCGTCGCCGCCTCCCCGACCGACGGTGCCCGCCGGGTCACGCTCGATTCCCGGCGCCTGATCCGCAATGAGCTGTTCGACGCCCTGCCCACACCCTTTGTCGTGCAGCGTACCGGCGCGTTGCCGAAACAGGTCGCGCTGACCTTCGACGACGGTCCCGATCCGACCTGGACGCCACGCATCCTTGATATCCTGGCGAAATATCATGTGACGGGCACCTTCTTCGTGATCGGCGAGAATGCCCTGCCCCACCCGCTGCTGCTGCGCCGCATCGTCGATCAGGGGAGCGAGATCGGCAACCACAGCTACACCCATCCCAACATGGCGCTGGCCAGTAATCGCACCATCGCCGTCGAGCTCAATGCGACCGAGCGGCTGATCGAGGCCTATACCGGCCGCGCGACACAGCTGTTCCGCGCGCCCTATTTCGGCGACGCCGAGCCGACCACGGCGGATGAACTCGGTCCGGCACTCGAGGCGCAGCAGCACGGCTATACGGTGGTCGGACTCCATGTCGATCCCAATGACTGGCAACGGCCGGGTATCGATGCGATCGTCGGCCAGGTCATCAAACAGGTGCTGGCGGCGAACGATGGCCGGTCGGGCAATGTCATCCTGCTGCATGACGGCGGCGGCGACCGCGCGCAGACTGTCGCCGCCCTGCCGCGCATCATCGACGGGTTGCGCGCGCGCGGTTATCGCTTCGTGCCGGTGTCCACCCTGGCCGGCCTGTCGCGCGACCAGGTGATGCCGCGCATTACCGGTAGCGATCTGCTCGCGGTGCGCGCCGATGTCGGCGTGTTCGCGGTGATCGCGGCGATGGCCTGGTCGCTCGACTGGCTGTTCGTGTTGGCGATCTCGCTCGGCATCGGCCGCGCGGTGATCATGGCCGGTCTCGCATTATGGAGCAAACGCGCGTCACGCCACGTCGTCCCGCCGCCGTTCGACCCCGATCGGCTGGTTTCGATCGTCATCCCGGCCTGGAATGAGGAACGCGTGATCGTCGCCTCGATCGAGCGCGTGCTGGCCAGCACCGGCGCCGCGATCGAAGTTATCGTCGCCGACGACGGATCGACCGACCGCACCAGCACGGTGGTGACCGAAGCATTCGGCAACGACCCGCGCGTGAAACTGCTGACCTTGGTCAATGGCGGCAAGGCGGACGCCCTCAACCGCGCGCTGCTCCATGCAAATGGCGAGATCGTCGTCGCGCTCGATGCCGACACCCAGTTCGAGGCCGAGACGGTGGCGCGGCTGGTGCGCTGGTTCGCCGACCCGCAGGTCGGCGCGGTCGCGGGCAATGCCAAGGTCGGCAATCGCGTCAACCTCGTCACGCGCTGGCAAGCGGTCGAATATGTCACCGCGCAGAATGTCGAGCGCCGCGCACTGGCGCAGTTCGACGCGATGATGGTCGTGCCCGGCGCGGTCGGAGCGTGGCGGCGCGCGGCACTCGACGCGGTCGATGGTTATCCGGTCGATACGCTGGCCGAAGACCAGGACCTGACCATCGCGATCCAGCGTGCCGGCTGGCGCGTCGGTTACGATATCGACGCGGTCGCCTGGACCGAATCCCCGGAGAAGTTCGGCGCGCTCGCGCGGCAGCGTTTCCGCTGGGCGTTCGGGACGCTGCAATGCCTGTGGAAACACCGCGCGATCTTCCGGAAACGCCGTCCGCTCGGACTCGCGCTGATCGGTATGCCGCAGGCCTGGCTGTTCCAGATCTTCTTCGCCGCGGTCTCGCCGGTGATCGACCTCGCGCTGCTGCTCGCGATCGTGCGCACCTGGGTTCGCGTATCTCAGCATGGCTGGGCTCAGACGCAAAGCGACGTGCTGACGATGGGCGCATATTGGGTCGCGTTCGTCGGGATCGACATCCTGTGCGGCTGGATCGCCTATCGCCTCGAACCGCGCGAGCGGCGCTATCCCGCCCACCTGCTCGTCGCGCAACGCTTCGTCTATCGGCAGCTAATGTACTGGGTCGTGCTGAAGGCGATCGGATCGGCCATCGCCGGGCTCGGCGTCGGCTGGGGCAAGCTGGAGCGTACCGGATCCGTTGCGGGCGAAAAGATGCTGGCCTGAGCCAAGGTTTCAGGCGCTCAACCCTGCGTTTCGACTAAAGCCGCAAGCTGCGCGATGACCGTGCCCCAGCCATCGGCAAAGCCCAGATTTTGATGCATGGCACGGTCGGCGCCATTCTTGTGCATCGCATAGGCAGTATAATCGGTGCCGTCCGGATGATCGGCCATGGTGATGATCGCGGTCATGAACGGGTGTTCGGCGGGACGCCATCCCGCCACCAGCGCGCTGGTAAAGACGATCCGTTCGGCCGCATCGACCGCGAGGAAACAGGCGCTCAGATGCGGGCCGAAATCACCGCCATTTTCGCTCATTCGCGTTTCCAGCGCACCGCCCGGGCGAAGGTCCATTGCCACCACCTGGCACCGGGCCGGTGCCGGTATCCACCAGCGTTCGAAATTCGCCGGTTCGGCCCATGCGCGCCACACCGCCCCTCGCGGTGCCTTTATGATACGCGAGATGGTCAGGTCGAGTTCGGGATCGATCGGCAAGGTCGGTCGGGCGGTCATGATTTTTCCTCCGCATGCAGTGCGATGGCGAACGCTTCGAGCCGGTCGGTGCGGCCTTCCCAGACCGCGCGCTGTGTCGCGAGCCAGCCGTCGATCGCGACGAAGCGCTGCTGATCGATCGTGCAGGTACGCACCCGGCCCTGTTTGCGCGTCCGGATCAGCCCGCTCCCTTCGAGGAAGCGGATGTGTTTCATGAACGACGGCAGCGCCATGTCGAACGGCTGCGCCAGATCGCTGATGCTCGCCGGTCCGCGCCCGAGCCGGCCCAGCACCGCACGGCGAGTGGGGTCGGCAAGTGCCTGGAAAATGCCGTCGAGCTGCGCTTGATACTGTTCCATAAGGCTAAGTATCGTGCCGAAACACTTAGTGCAAGGGATAAGTGTTCCGACAGGTTGAATTCGCGACACGCGCTTGCAGTTTTGTTTGAGCTAACCGGCACTGGCGATCATCGGGCGGGTCATCGCCGCGGCTCGGGCGGCGGCCTTTTTGCGACATGCTCGCGGCCCAAAAGAACGGGGACACAATAGCCGATCCCTTATCGGAATCGGATATCATGTCCCCGGAATTCCCGACCCGTCGCAATAACGATTCGTCGCCGCGACAGGCAAGATGCGGGAAGCGGCGAACCGCCTCCCGCGTTTGATCAGAAGCGGAAGCCGACGCCGACCAGGCCCTGATGGCGCTGAAGGTCAAAGTCCGAACCCAGCGTGTCGCCAACGCTGTAGTTGGTGTAGACGTATTCCGCCTTCACATAGGTGTTTGCGCTGACATTGACTTCATAGCCCGCGCCGAGGTGGAAACCGTCGGTGTTTGCACCGAAATCGGTATCTTCGATCTCGAGACGGCCGTTGCTGTAGCCGCCCTTGACGTACAGCAGACCCTTGCCGACAACGCTACCGGCGCGAACGCCAACAGTGATGTTACGACCGGCCTTGATGCAATCGAAATCGTCGCATGCCTTGGTCGTTGAACCCTCGATGCCGGCATAGGCGCCAACAACGAAGCCCGAGAACGTGCCGTCATAGCCAGCTTCAACACCGTAGCCGAAGCCGGTCTTGCCTGCGCTGTCGTTATCGACGCTGAGACGGACGTGATCGAGCACGGCACGTGCTTCGATGCGGGCGCCGCCCTTGAATTCTTCAACGGTGTCCTGCGCCATCGCCGGAGTGGCGACTGCGAGCATGGCAACGGATGCCAACAAGAACTTGATTTTCATATATTCCTCATCATCGGATTCGCTGCCTGTGCAGACGGGGCGTGCATTTACCGCGTCGAACTGCAAATGCAATTGGATTGTTGCAGTGCGGCAATCAATTCTTCGCAGTGTGTTGCAAGTGCGCAACGGTCGCAATCCGCGCCACTTGAAACCGCTCCGCGCAATCGCCAGTGGACGCTCTACAGCTTGAGCAGCCAATCGCGTCGCCGCAGCCACAGAGTGATCGTGATCGACACCGCGCCGGCAATCAGAGCAAAAAATAATGAAGTCCAGCCCGGTGACAGGCCGATGCGACCCAGCACGCCGTAGCCCATCGCCCACAGAGTTTCCCCGCCCGCATGCTGGATCAACACCGCGGCGAGCAACGCCTGGACGACATAGAGCGTGAGCGCGGTCTGGCCGAGCACGACGATGAAGCGCGCACCGCTCGCCGCCCCGAACCACGACCAGCCGCCGCGCAGTGCGACCCAGAGCGCCAGCCCGAGTCCGGTGGTGAGCAGCGCAAAGCTGGGGGTCCACAACGCCTTGTTGAGCGGCCACCATAATGTCGCGACGCCCGCCAAAAAGATGCAGATGGCCGCCGCAACTCCGATGATTCGCAGCGGCGTCGCACTCCCCCGCGCAGCTCGCTGCACCGCCAGCCCGATCATGCCCATGGCGATCGCCGAAAGTGTCGAGAGCAGGCCTTCGGGATCATAGTCCGGTCGGAATGGCCGGCCGGGCAGCGCGACGCGGTCGAGCCATGCGGTGATCCCCGCGCCGCGCGCGAAACTCGCTCCGGCCTCGCCCGGCGCGGGCATCAGCAACAGGATGCCATGCGCGACCAGCAGCAGTGCCGCCACGATCAGCGGCACCCGCCACCCTTTGGCGGACAAGCACAGCCATGCACAGGCGAGATAGACGACCGCGATCCGCTGCAGCACGCCGGCGACGCGCAATTGATGGGGATCCAGGTCCGGCCGGTACAGCCAGTTGATCGCGGCGCCGATCAGGAACAGCAGCACGGCGCGGCGCAGCACCGCCATGAACACGCCGTCCGGCACGCGGCGGTCGAGCGCCAATGGCACCGCGAGCCCGGCGGCAAGCAGGAAGAAAGGGAAGACCAGGTCGGCAAAGCTCACCCCGTCCCATGCCGCGTGCTCGAACATGCCGAACGCGACCGGGCCCGACCCCTGCAGATTGACCAGCACCATGCCGAGCACCGCGAGCCCGCGAAACGCATCGAGCGCCAAATCGCGTTCGCCGGTCGCTGCACTCGTCAAGAAATGCCCCTCATGCCGACATTCACCGATTGCCTGCTCCGCGTCGCTTCGTCGGTGTCAATGTCATGTCCACCCGCGCTATCGCGTCGCACCAAATCCGCCGAGCATCGCCCGATCGCCGCGCCATCCCGCCAGCGCCGCCTTGCGGTCGATACTCGCGCTCCTGGTCGAACCGATCGCCGCTTCGGCCTCGGCGCGCACCGATAGGGTGACCGGATCCCTTGGCCGGCCGGCCAGCGCGGCGTCGGCCATACGGATCGCCTCGCCCGGCTTGCCCATCGCGAGCAACGCGGCGGCCATGTCGCGCCGCACCGGATACCACCAGGCCGGCGGATCTGCGAACCCGGTCATGATCTTCGAATCCTGCAATTTGCTCGCCGCGCCGAATGCCTTCAGCGCCGCCTTTGGCTGATGATCGAGCATCGCCGCGCGCCCGATCAGCACGGCTTTGCCGATGACCGCCATGCGCGATGCCGCCATGGCGGACCCGTCGTTGCCGGGCGCGGCGAGCGGCTTGATCGCCGCCGCCTCCGCCAGGATTGCCTTCACATCGCCGAGCCGCGCATAAGCCTCGCCACGCGCATAATGCCAATAGGCCTTCATATAGGGCAGTTTCGGTTCGGGCAGTGCGAGCACGATTTTCGGATCGGCGAAGCGCGCCTGGGCGAAATAACCGGTACCGGCGACGATCTGTGCATGGGCCGACCCCTCGCTGCGGCCAGCGGCGATGCGGACCAGCGGATCGCTCAGCGCCAGCGCGATCTTCGCGTCACCCGAGATCAGCGCGCTGCCGACGCCGAACTGCACATTGTGCGGATGATAGGGCAATTGCCACACGCCGTCGGGCATCGCCATGCCGAGCCGTTTGGCATTGGCCATGCCGACCTCCACCGCGCGCATATTGGCGTCGGCCGCATCCTGATAGCGCCCGACCCAATAATAGGTATGCGACGGCATATGGATCAAATGGCTCGCCGCCGGCGCCAGCGCGCCGAGCCGGTCGGCATAGGGTTCGGCACGCCGGGGAAAGCCGCTGATCTCGGTCGCATGGATATAGAAATGAATCGCCGGGGTATAATCCGGCCGCCGTTTCAGCACGCGTTCGAGCAACGCGACCGATCGCGGCATGTAACGCATCTTGTCGCTGTGCGCGGTCAGGATCATCCACGCATCGGCGGTCAGCGTCGCGATCTCGTCGTCATCGGGATAACGCTCAGCCAGCACGTCCATCGCACGCGCGAACGCGAGATCGCCCGGCCCCTTCCCGCCGCCCCCGACATATCGCAGCCGGAGCGCGGCAAGCAGCTCGCGCTCGCGTGCCGGACCGTTCGCCGCGAGCCGCTCCGCAGTCAGCACCTTGGCCTCGAGCTTGACCACCGTCGCCGCATCGATCGGATAGTTGATCGTCGGGCCCGATGCCCATGCCTCACCCCATCGGCACATCGCGCAATTCGGGTCGCGCCGCACCGATTCCGCGAACGCCGCGATCGACGCCTTGTGTGCAAAGGCATGGCCAAGCTGCATGCCATTGTCGAAGAACGCCTGTGCCTCGGGAACCGTGGTGCGCACCGCGAACCCGCCGCCGCCATAACCGGGCAACAAAGTCGGGATCTTCGGCACGACACCGTCACCACCGCACATTGCCGATCCAGACACCGGGGCCAATCCAGACACCGGGGCCAATCCAGACACCGGGGCCGATCCAGACACCGGGGCCGATCCAGTCACCGGGGCCGATCCAGCCTCCGGTGCGGGTGGGTTCGGCCGCGCAGACGGCACGTCCTGCGCGACGGCGCCGGGAAAGAACAACAGCGCCATACCCGCGATGATTGGCCGCAACATTCGCGCTTTCCCCGATTCCCCGTCGTCAATGTCAGGATGACGGTTTTTTCGCCCCGGGGGAATAGCGCGGCGGAAGTTACGGACGCGGCGCGCGACCATCGTTGCGCTATACGCTCAACCGGGCGAAAAGGTCATGGGGCGCTGATACTGTGGATTCACATTGCCGCCTTCGCCGGGACGACGATAGCGGGTCAGTCGAACCTCATCCGGCCTTTGCATCCATCGCAAAAAGATCGCGCCATCATGGCCGACCAGCACCCGGCTTCCTACATCCTCGTCTCGGATGGGGTCTTCTCGCCCCCAACGCGACCGGAGCCCCCTTCGATGACCGACACTCCCGACTATACCCCGCCGACCGTCTGGACCTGGAACAAGGAGAATGGCGGGCAATTCGCCAATATCAACCGGCCGATCGCCGGCGCGACGCACGACAAGGAATTGCCAGTCGGCAAACACCCGCTGCAACTCTATTCGCTCGCCACGCCGAATGGCGTAAAAGTGACGGTGATGCTCGAGGAGCTGCTCGAACTCGGCCATGGCGGCGCGGAATATGACGCCTGGCTGATCCGCATCAACGAGGGCGATCAGTTCGGCAGCGGCTTTGTCGCGGTAAACCCCAATTCGAAGATCCCGGCCTTGATGGATCGTAGCGGCCCGGAGCCGATCCGCGTGTTCGAATCCGGATCGATCCTGCTCTATCTCGCGGAGAAGTTCGGCGCATTCCTGCCGACCGAACCCGCCGCCCGCGCGGAAGTCCTGTCCTGGCTGTTCTGGCAAATGGGCAGCGCACCCTATCTCGGTGGCGGCTTCGGCCATTTCTACGCCTATGCGCCGTTCAAGATCGAATATGCCATCGACCGCTTCGCGATGGAGGTGAAGCGCGAACTCGACGTGCTCGACCGCCGCCTGGGCGAAAGCGACTATCTCGGCGGCAAGGATTACAGCATCGCCGATATCGCAGTCTGGCCGTGGTACGGCTCGCTCGCGCTCGGCCTGGCCTATGATGCGGGGGAATTCCTGCAGGTGCAGGATTACAAGAACGTCCAGCGCTGGACTGCGGCGATCGCCGCCCGCCCCGCTGTGCAGCGCGGCCGCATGGTCAACCGCGTCATGGGCGACCCGGCGAGCCAGCTCCACGAACGCCACGATGCGGGCGATTTCCTGACCCGGACGCAAGACAAGCTGCAGCCGGCAGACTGACAAATGTTCGGGCACGATATCCGGCAGGCATCGGATATCGTGCCCCCTTTCAGCGAAGATGCTGAGCATGGGAGGAAATTTCCGACGCGATCGGTCGGGAAGATAGTTAATTGTTAACCATATCGATTTAATCCGGCCCTGAGCCCGATCCCGCGCCAAGGGGTAGCGATGGCGGCTCCGGGGACTAGAGATGACTGTCATTGGAACCAATATCGGCGCACTGCGCGCCTCGAATTCGACCACTGCGGCGAACCTGTCGCTGCAAACCAGCATCGAACGCCTGTCGACCGGCAAGCGCATCAATTCGGCCAAGGACGACGCCGCTGGCCTGGCCATCGCTTCATCGATGACCTCGCAGATCCGCGGCATGAGCCAGGCGGTGCGCAACGCCAATGACGGCATCTCGATGGCGCAGACCACGGAAGGGGCGCTCGGCGAAATCACCAACATGCTGCAGCGCATCCGCGAACTCGCCGTTCAGGCGTCGAGCGGCACCTATTCGGCCGACGACAAGACCAATATCGGCGTCGAAGTGACCGAGCTGCAGACGCAGATCGGCGAAATCCTGACCAAGAGTGAATTCAACGGCATCAAGATGTTCGACGGCACCGCCGGCGGCGGATCCGGCACGATCGTCATTCAGGCCGGCTCCGAGTCCGGCGAAACGGTGACGATGGACATGTCGGACATCGACCTCAGCGCCGCGACCGCCGCGACGCTGTTCAGCGATCCGTCCGCCGCCCTGACCACCTTGTCCGATGCGCTCAAGACGATCGACACCAAGCGTGCCGGGCTCGGCGCGGCGCAGAATCGCCTGCAGTCGGTGGTCAACAACCTGACCTCGAACGTCACCAACCTGACCGACGCGCGCAGCCGCATCGAGGACGCCGATTTCTCGGCCGAAACGACCGCGCTCGCCAAGGCGCAGATCCTGAGCCAGGCCTCGACCGCGATGCTCGCCCAGGCGAACCAGAGCCAGCAAGGCGTCCTGTCGCTGCTGAAATAAACTCGACGCAAGAGATGGTGCAGCTCGGCCACGACGGATAGATTACCGCTTCAGACAAGCGGATCGACCATGGCCGAGATCATCAACCTCCGAACGGCACGCAACGCGAAAGCGCGCGCGGATGCGGCGGCCCATGCCGACCGCAACCGCGCCGTGTTCGGCCGAACCAAGGCGGACAAGGTCGCCGCCGCACGCGAGCAGGAGGTGCTCGCCCGCTCGCTCGACGGGGCGAAGCTTTCGGAGGACTGAAGGCGCGTTTCCGGTCATCATCCGGCCATCGCAACATCGGCCATTTGTGCTAGACCCGGACAAGGGCGGGGCCTCCCGCCGTTTTGACCAAAACCGCGGTTGGCATGCAGGTCTCTGTGGACGTTCGTACCGGGCGTCGCAGCATCTTGAGCTACCTTTTGAGCCCGATTGACCAAGCGGCGCGGGAAGCGGGAAGAGAGCGATGATGGAAAAGAGTAATTACGATCCACGCGACACGGCTTCAAGCAAAGTGTTAGCCATGACTCCCGAGGAAATGGAAAACATCAAGGAATACGCTGCGGTCTATCTGTCGGGAGAGAGTAAAATAGTCGAAGTCATAGTCACCGATCGCATGTTTCAACTCGAGGAAATCCCACCCTTGAGGGTCGACCGGGTCATCGCCCGAACAGATCGTTTGATATTCAATTATTTGGAGCAAAATGCGGGGTGTGCGGTGGCTGTAAAGCATCGGAACGGTCCTCGGGATTTTACCAGCGGCTTCCCAGGTAAAGGGGGTATTGGATATAAAAAACTGCCTCTTGGAACGGTGTATTTGACCTTATTTTCTGGGGAGATGGGTGCATTAATCGAGTCTCCACGCGCCTACACCGAGCCGTGGCTACAATTGGCTGGCAGTCCAGACGATCTGGGCTCGATGTTTTTAGATCTCAACGTGATCGCGCCGGGGGATGTCGCGGCACGTGGAGATATCCCAGAGCCGGAAGATCTGTTTCTTACAGTGCGTGGTCGATTGAATGCGTTAATAGCTCGTCTCTCACGGGGGAAATAATTGTGTCCGAGTCCGGCATCGATACCGATCCGGTGATGGATCCCATCGCTCTGCCTGAGCCACCGACCCCCCGATCAGCCGCTCGATAGCGGGACTCTTTCCGACCATCGCAATATCGGCCGTTGATGCTAAACCCCTCGACAAAGGGTGGGGGATCGACAGACATATGACCGGGATCAGCGCGACCATGTCCGATCGGCGCGCGGTGTGGGCGTTCGCGCTCGGCTGTTTGATGGTAACGGGCGGCGTGCTGCTCCATCTGCCGATGTTCATGATGGCGCGCGAGATGCACTATCATATGTCGGGCATGGCGATGGGCGGCGACATGATCTTCGGCATGGGCCTGATCATCGCCGGTGTGGGCGTTGCCGCTTACGGCCTGTTGCCGCGCAATGTCGCGGCGCAGCGCGCCGCAGCGGCGTCGATCACCATCTCGGCGCCGGAGGATGCCGAGCTCGGCCCGGCGCACTGGAAACTGATGTCCGTGCTGGTCGTCGCGCTGGTCATCGACGTGATGAAACCCGCCTCGCTCGGCTTCACCGTTCCCGGCATGATCAACGAATATGGCGTGCCCAAGGCGACCGTTTCGCTGGTCCCGTTCTTCGCGCTGATGGGCACGGTGGTCGGTTCCGTGCTGTGGGGCGTGATCGCCGATATCTATGGTCGCAAGGCGTCGATCCTGTTGTCGGCGGTGATGTTCGTCGGCACCTCGATCTGCGGCGCGATGCCCAGCCTCGCCTGGAATATCGGCATGTGTTTCATGATGGGCGCGGCCGCCGGCGGCATGCTGCCGGTGACCTATGCGCTGCTCGCCGAGATGATGCCCAATCGCCATCGCGGCTGGAGCCTGGTGCTTGTCGGCGGGCTTGGCGCGGTCGGCGGCTATTTCGCGGCGAGCGGGATTTCCGCGCTGCTGCAACCGGTGTTCGGCTGGCGCATCCTGTGGCTCGCCAATTTGCCGACCGGGCTGCTCCTCGTGCTGCTCGGCGCGTTCATCCCGGAATCGGCCAAGTTCCTGCTCGCCCGCGGCCGGGTGCATGAGGCGGAGGCGGTGATGCGCCGCTTCGGCGCGGTCATCGCGCACACGGTCAAGCCCGTGTCGGGCACGCCGGTGGCGCATCTGAGCGGCGCAAGACTCATCGGCAAGACTGCCGCGCTGAGCGTCGCCGCGCTCGCCTGGGGTTTCGTCAATTTCGGGCTGCTGCTGTGGCTCCCGGCGGATCTCGTCGCCAAGGGTTATTCGGTCGAGCTGTCCAGCCGGCTGCTCGCGGAATCGGCGCTGATCGCCTTCCCCACCGTGTTCGTTGCCGCGTTGCTGTACAGCCGGTGGAGTACCAAATGGTCGCTCGTCACCATGCTCGGCGTGACCTTGCTTGGGCTGTTCGGCGTGCTGTGGCTGGAAACGATCGGCCAGGGCAGCCCGGTGCTCCCCGTCGCACTACTGATCATTGGCTCAAACGGCCTGCTCGCGGTGCTCCTGCCTTACGTGGCGGAAAGCTTCCCGCTCGGCGTGCGTGGCCGCGCGACCGGCTGGGTCGCGGCCTGCACCAAGGCCGGCGGCCTGCTCGCCCAGACGCTGAGCATCGCCGCGCTGGTGCCGTCGATGGGCGTCGTCGCGGCGTTGATCACCCTGCCCACCGCGCTGGCGATCGTCCTGGTGGCGTGGTTCGGCCGGGAGACCCGCAACGCCGACCTGCGCGACCTGGAACCGGCCAGCGCTGCCTGACACGAGCCAGGCCACTCAGTCGTACCGGCGGAACGTCCGGACATTGACCAGCAGGGAGACGAAATTCCCGCTCGCCGATCCCGATGCCCGGGCGGTAAGCTTGACCTGGGTTGTCCGTTCGAATTCCGGCCCTTCTTCACAGGTCGGGATATGGACCGGAAAAATCCGGTAGTTCGCATAGCCCATCGAAATCTCATTTCCCTGGAAATAGAAGAATTCGTCGTCCGACCCGCCGCGGCCGCCATCTTCATCGCGCAGTTCGAAATGGACCCGCGTCTGGATATCGCGACCGGCCCAGCGCCCGTCCCCCGGGATGGTGACGGTCGCCAGCGCGGTCTCCGGATATTTGCCGAGATTGACGCTCTCTTCGCTTCCCCAGAGCGTCTGCTTGTTCCAGCCGGTGCGCTTCGCCGAACTGCTGAACTGACTGGAATCGGTCGCGGTCGATGACACCCAGATGCGCCCATAGATCTCATCGACGTCGGTCCCGCCGGCACTGAGGTCGATGCCCCTGACCTTGACATACCATTGCCCATTGCTTCGATTGCATGCCTCGAGCACGCGGCGATGCCGCGCCTGTTCCGGCGTGATCATCGGCGTCCGCTCGGCTGGCGTCAGGACCTTGACCGGCGGTTTCGGCTTGAAACCATCGACCAATGGCACCGTGCCGAGCGGCCGGGAGGGCGTCGGCCTCGATCGCGGCACGACAGCGGGCACGCGGACCCGGACCGTGGTGGCCGTCGTTCGCGCAGGCCGGGTCGGACTCGCCGCCTGAGTCGGCTTCTTCATGATCGGCACGGCGAGTTGCGGCGCCAGCATCGCGATGCCAAGCGTTATCGCGGCGATTGCATTCGGCATGGCAAGATCCTCAGCGTGATTTCGATCGATGGATCGATATCATGACCGCGCCTTCAGATTTGCGCGTCCTACGTTTGGAGGATTTGGTGGGGTTTGGTCAGGGCTCTGGTAGCGAATATCTCGATGGCGCCTGGAAACTGGTCCATCGCGGTGCTGACATGCCGGGCGGAAAGGGCCGCGGCGCATAGCGCCGGGCGCCGCACCTTACTCCCCCGCCAGCGCCGCCTGGCACCGCGCGTCGAACGCGGTCGCCAGCTCCGCCAGGCTGACCGCGCCGAGCCGCTCGACCAACAGCAACTCGGCCTGCGCCAGTGCATCGTCGAGCGCGTCGTTGACCACGCGCGCGACCGCGCAGTCGGGATTGTCGTCCTCATTGCCGATCGCGAACAGGCGCGGCCCGCCGACCGCGCGGTGGATATCGAGCAGCGATACCGACGCCAGGTCGCACGCGATCGACCAGCCCCCGCCATGCCCCTTCTCCGACCGGACATAACCCGCGTCGCGCAGGCCGGCCATCGTCCGGCGCACCACCACCGCATTGGTGCCAAGCATCCGCGCGATCGTCTCCGATGTCGCCGGTGCCTCCATCCGCGCCATATGGAGCAGCACGTGAAGCATGCGCGAGAGCCGGCTATCCTGTCTCATCACGCCTGTGTCGGGAACTCGGCGACGCAATGCAAGTGCCCGGCACGCTTCACAGCAGGACTCGACACATTACAAGTTACATGATATGAGATCGTCCGGCGGACCGCACCGGTGCGCGGACCGCGACGGGAGCAACTATGAGTGCGAACCTGAACGACGCGTCCTTCTGGGACGGCAATGCCGATTATCAGAAGATGGCGCACGCCTTCACCTCGATCTATGCCGAGCGCGCCTGGGAACTCGCCGCCCTGCCCCGCGACGCCACGGTGCTCGACATCGCGGCCGGCGCCGGCGCTCTGGCGCTGATCGCGGCGCGCGCCGGCAACCCGGTGCTGGCGACCGACTTCTCGGCCGGCATGATCGACAGCGTGCTTGCCCACGCCCTGCCCAATCTGGCGGGGCGGGTGATGGACGGTCAGGCGCTCGACTTGCCCGATGCGAGCTTCGACGCGGCCTTTTCGATGTTCGGCATCATGCTCTTCCCCGACTGGCGCAAAGGCCTGGCGGAGATGGCGCGGGTCGTCCGCCCCGGCGGCCTCGGCTCGGTCGGCACCTGGAAACACACTGCCGGCGCCGCCGCCAACCTGCTGCTGGCGAACCGCGTCACGGAGATCTACCCGGACGTCGAAATCCCGACGCCGGTCGCCGGCATGAACGAATGGCGCGAACCCGGCCGCTTCCGCACGGCAATGATGACGGCCGGATTCACCGACGTGACGATCGACGAAGTGAACAACGACTATCCGATCGACCGACCCGCGCTGGCGGAACCGATGCGGCTGTTCCGGTTCAGCCCGATCTGGCCGCTGCTGGATCAGGGGCAGCGGACGGTAGTGCTCGAATCGGTGCTGGCGGGCGTGGACGCCTGCGGCGGGGTGCTGGCGGTACCGTCGATGGCGCTGATCGCTACGGCGCGGCGTGCCGGTTGAAACGCTCCGATCGCGCCGATCGCCTCCAACCATCCGGCAATGATTGGCGAGGCTGATCATGAGCATGCTTATGGAAGTGTATCGCCAATGTCACACACCTGAGAAAAAGGCCAATGCGGCCATTTACAAAAATGTGACGACCGGACATTTGGCGACGTATTGCGACGCCACAGCGCGCCGCCGATTCATTTATCGACCACATCATCCTTGGGGAGGATACGCCATGCGTACCATCTATCGTCACAAATTCGCTCTTGGCGCCGCTCCGGTTGCGTTGGTCTTCGGCCTGATGTCGCCGGCGTTCGCGCAGGATGCCTCTGCCGCACCGCAGACACCCGCCGCAGTCGACCAGCAGGCCGCCGAACCCGAAGAAAGCGCCGACATCGTCGTCACCGGCTCGCTGTTCCGCCGCACCGACACCGAAACGCCTTCGCCCGTCACCATCCTGACCGCAGACAATCTGGCCAAGGCTGGCATCACCACGGCATCGGACGCAATCCGCTCGATCTCCGCCGACAGCGCGGGCTCGATCGGTACCGGTTTCCAGACCGGGTTCAGCGCCGGCGGCTCCGCCGTTTCGCTGCGCGGTCTCGGCGTTTCCTCGACGCTCGTGCTGGTCGACGGCCTGCGCTCGACCAACTTCCCGATCAACGACGACGGCCATAACGCCTATGTCGATCTCAACAGCATTCCGTTCAGCCTGATCGAACGGGTCGAGGTCCTGAAGGACGGCGCTTCGTCGACCTATGGCGCTGACGCGATCGGCGGCGTGGTCAATTTGATTCTTCGCAAGCACATCACCGGCGTCGAAGGTCTGGTCGAGGGCGGCGTCGCCGAACGCGGCGATGCCGGCCACCAGCGCGCGCATCTGACGGTCGGCTATGGCGATTATGAAGACAAAGGTTTCAACGTCTATATCAACGGCGAATATCAGCGCGACGGTCGGGTCAGCGCGCACGATCGCGGCTTCCCCTACAACACGCAAGATCTGCTCGGCATCGGCGGTATCGACAATAATGCCAGCGATCAGTCGCTGACCGTTAACGTACCGACCGCCTATGTCACGCGCGTCAACCAGAGCGATCTCAACAACCCGTTATCGGGTCAGGCCGGCGCGCCGATCACCACTCGCTATGATGCGCTCGGCCTCGGCAATTGCGCCCGCAGCACGTTCACCGTGTCCACCCTTACCACGCAGGGCATTGGTTGCCGTTACGATCTGGTCGATATTTATCGCCAGCTTCAGCCGCTGCAGGAAAAATATTCGGTCAATGGCCGCATCAGCGTCCGGCTGAGCGATTCGATCGAAGGTTATCTGACAGGCAGCTACAGCCGCAGCTATGTCAGCATTAACGGCACGCCCTCGGCGATCCGCCAGACCCAGCCATTCGGTGCCGCACCTGCGGTCGCGTCCGGCAACCCGGGTATTGTGCTGCCGTTCTTTGTCTGCTCGGCGGGCGTCAATTGCCTCACCGCAACCGATCGCCGGCTTAACCCGAACAATCCGTACGCGACCCCTAATGCCCTTAATTCGGGCCTCCCGTTGGCAAGCATCGCGGCGGCGAACGCGGCACGCATCTACTATCTGTTCGGCGACATTCCGGCGGGCAGCGATCGCACCAACGAAGTGTATCGTTTCACCGGCGGCCTGAACGGCAATTTCGGCGGCGATTATGATTGGCGTGTCGAGGGCGTTTATGCGCGCGACAATTTGTCGATCACTCAGCGCGGCCTGATCAACATCGCGGCGCTCAGCACCGCGATCAACACCGGGTCGTATAATTTCGTCAACCCATCGGCGAACAGCCAGGCGGTGCGCGACGCGCTGGCGCCGAACAAGACGACGCCGTCATTCTCCGAAATGTATTCGGTCGATGCGTCGGTGTCGAAGAAGCTGTTCGACCTGCCCGGCGGTCCGCTGCAGCTTGCAATCGGCGGTCAGATCCGTCGTGAAAAGCTCGAGAACAACAACCAGAACGCCGCGCTCGACACCTACGGCCTGACCACCGCCTCGGCATTTGGCCAGCATACCGTTTCAGCTGGTTATTTCGAGGTCGATGCACCCATTCTCGACGTGCTCGATGTCAATATCTCGGGTCGTTACGATCACTATTCGGAAGGCTTCAGCCACTTCTCGCCAAAGGTCGGCGTGAAGTTCACTCCGATCCCGCAGCTCGCCTTCCGCGGCACGTTCTCCAAGGGTTTCCGCGCGCCGACCTTCGCCGAATCCGGCCCGCGTTCGCAATATGCCGGCTTCGTGACGACGCCACCGACCTGCGCGTTCCAGGTGAGGCATGGCGGGTCCTACACCCCGGCCCCGCCTGCACCGCCTACTGGCTGCAACAACGGCGGCAATCCCTACAATCTCTCCTATGCGATAGGTCGTGGCGTAGCCGGCAATCCAGATCTCAAGCCGGAAAAGTCGCGCAGCTTCACGGCAGGCGCGATCTTCCAGCCGGTCAAATGGCTCAGCCTCACGGTCGATTATTATAACGTCAAGAAATCCGACCTGATCGTCGCCGGCCCGTCGATCGGCAATGCGGTCGATGCCTATTTCGGTGCAGCGGACCTCGCCGCAGCGAGGGCTGCGGTCGCTGCGGTCGGCCCGGGCTATTCGGTCAATACGGTCGATGGTGCCGATCCGCTGTTCCCGGACGCGTTGCCGCGCGTGTTGATCATCAACGTGCCTTATGTGAATGCCGCTTATTCGAAGGTGTCGGGTATCGATTTCTCCGCCACCGCGACGATCCCGATTTCGGACGGCGTGAAGTTCACCAGCCGGGTCGAAGCGACCTATGTTATCCAGTACGACCTGCTCGGCTCCAACGGTCTGCAGCGTTATGCCGGCACGCTTGGCCCGTTCGATCTGTCATCGGGTAACGGCACGCCCCGCACACGCGGCAACTGGCAGAACACGCTGGACATCAACGACTTCTCGCTATCGGCAACGGCCTATTATGTAGGTCGCATCAAGGAAGTGGCGACCGACCAGGGCAAGCTGTCGACCGGATGCGCCGCCAATCTGTACAAGACCAACGAAAAGTTCTGCTATATCAACAGTTTCATCACTGTCGATCTCAACGCGACGTTCCGGGTGGCGGACGACTTCACGTTCTTCGTCAACGTTAAAAACCTGCTCGATGCCCGCGCGCCGATTGCACCGGCCGCTTATGCCAGCGCGCCGAACTTCCTGACCAGCTGGCATTATGCCGGCCTGATCGGTCGCCAGTTCCGCGCCGGCGCCTCGTTCAAGTTCTGAACCAGGCCTCCGGGTTGAAAAAAAGACGGCGGCCCCGAAAGGAGCCGCCGTTTTTTTGTCCGCCGAAGACTGAGCGCCGGCCGCTATCCCGGCACCGCCGGAATACCGCTCGCCGCCGTCCACCCAATCCCCCGTGGCGCGTCCGTCACGAAGACCTTGCCGGGTTCGTAATAAGTTCCGCCGGTATAAACCGGATGCGGCGCGGTGAACGCCCCAGGCTGTTCCGGCGCCTGTTCCGGCGCCTGTTTTGCTGGCGCCTTCACCAACGCCCGTTTCACCACCGCGCGCGCCTCAGCCATTGGTCTGGTTGCCCATCGTCACGCCGGCGGTGATCTTGCCCAAAGTCGGCGCGGTGCCGGCAACTGTGTATTTCAGCCGCACATAACGTTCGTCGGTGCTGAGCGGGATCGAATCCGGCAGCAGCAGCCGCGCGCCGGTCGCCAGATCGGCGATCGGATAAGCGGGCGAGATCCATACCGTCCGCAACGAGGCGAAACCGGCATTGTCGTCGGTCTCGATCGATACGGTGAGCGAGGTGAGGTTGTTGAAACTCTCCACCACCGACACTTTCAGCGGCACGCTGGCGCCCTTGCCGATGTCACGGGCGATCGCCGTGGCGGCGCCATAGATCGTGCCGGTCGCGCCGAGGTCGACGATATTGGCCGAAGCCGCGGTCGCCGTAACGGCCTGGGCATTCGAAAAGAGAGTGGTTGCATCCATGATCATGTCATTGTCTCCTGAATTTGTTCGTGCGCGCACCCACCCCGTTCGCCCCGAGCTTGTCGAAGGGCCGTTCTTCTTTTCCGAACGTGGAAAAAGAAGAAGAGCAGGGCGTCGACAGGCTCAGCCCGAACGGAAGGGAGGCATTGGCTGGCGAAGATCAGACCACGCGAGCTTCCGCGTTGATCAGCGCGTCGGTCTCGCGAATGGGGATGCCGCGATACGACAGCACTTCCTGCCCCTGCAACTCCATCGGTTTCAGCATCAGCGCGCCATTGGCGCTGTTGGTACCGATCGAATCGAGCGCGGAGATCACGTCGCGGTTCATATAGATCACCGTGCGCCCCTGCGCGGCGACATCTCCGCTCATCTTCGCCGCGCGCCGGCCCTGCAGCTTGTAATAAGCCTGCCGCATATATTTATACAGGTCGGGCGTGCCGCTGAGCAGGTCGGAATAATCGACATTGGCGATGCGCGCGTTGAAACGCCAATCGCGCACCGCGACGCCGATATGCTGGCGGAACAGCTCCTCCTTCACATAATAGACGTTCTTGTTGTCGTCCTGCGTACGCTGCTCGCCCTTTTCCTCGCGCGTGATGCCGGCCTTGGTTCCCTTGGGGTGGATCAGCGTGGTGTAATTGTCGCCATGCGTGACGAACCAGATCGACGTATTGTCCGATCCCGTCCCTCCCGCATCGACGATCTGGTTGCCGGCACCGCCGCCGCCGATCTTGTTGTAACGCGTCGCCAGGCCCTTGAATTTCTCCGGCGTGGTGACGGTATCGTGATAGAAGAAACCGCGCTGCACCTCCTGCGCCATCGCCTCGAGATAGGCGCGACCTTCGGACAGGCGTACCGCCGCCGGGTTGGGCGAAATGTCCAGCAGCCGCGTATCGACCGTCGACAGCCCTTCGACGAAGCCGGTCGTGTCATCGACCTGTTGCGTGGTCGCCTTCGACTGCGGAATGCCCTGATAAAGCATGCCCCAGGTCACGGTGGGCAGGCCGGTGCGGATGGTGTGGCGATGCGTCGTGCCCATATTGCACTCCGCGGTCACCGCATCCTCCATCAGCGGATTGAGCTGCCGCAGCACCTCGATCACTTCGCCGGTCTGCGCGTCGGTACCGCCGGCGCCCTTGTACAGGTCGATAAGGTTGAGGAATGAATTGCCGATCGTGGCCATGTCTTACTGCCCTCCTTTGGGTGCGTCGTCGGGATAAAGCGTTTCCGCCGCACCCTTTCTGGTGATGGGTGCGCGGGATCCGCGCGTGAAATCGGAGTCTTCGCCGATTGCCTGGCCGACCTTGGCAAAGGCCCGGATCATCTCAGGGTGATTGCCGAGGCCGCTTTCGTCGAGCAGCACGCGGAACGGCGAACCGCGCGCCAGGCCGAGCGAATCGAGCGCCGACGCTGCGGTCGCGATTGTCCGGTTCCAATGTGCACCACCGATCTCCGGATCGGCCCGCGCGCTGTCGAGCCATGCCTTGCGCTCGGTCTGCACCTGGGTGACGATCTGCTGGTTGAACTTGTCGGTGATGCTTTGCGCGAACTGCGCCGCGACCGGCATCAGCTTGTTCGCCGCGTCGTTCGACAGGCCAAGCTCGCGGAACACCGGCGTCGCCGCTTCGACCGCCTGCGCGTCTAGCGTAAGACCTTCGGGCGCAGTCAGCTGATAGCTGTCGGGTGTGCCTTGCGGAATGTCGCCCGCATCATCGCCATTCCCGAAATCCTCTCCGCCAAGCGCGGTCGGATCGAGCTCAATCGCCGGATCCCCGCTCTGGTCCGAGGTCTGAATAAGTGCTGTTTCGTCTGCCAAGTTTTTTCTCCGTGGGGGCCGAATGCGCCTCTTCGCGCAGGGTTTGAATCAACGTGAAAACGGGCATGCCGGAGGGGGAAGGCCTGGCCTGCGCCTCTTCGAGATCACGCAGTATCTCGAGCGCGAGTGCACGCCGGCCTTCCAGGTAAAGCGTACGGCCATCGGCGGCGGTGGCGCTGCTGTGGAAGACGCCGGCACGTTGGATGAGGTCGAACAGGAAACGGCGAAACGCCGCGCTTTCCATCAGTGTGAGTTTGTCGGGAAGGTCGATCACCCTTACTCCTCCCCGGCACGGAGTTTCGGGTTGGATTGCCCCCGGCAATCCAACCCGAAACTGGGGACCGCCCGCTTTCTTCAAGCGGGTGGTGGAGGGGGGCCTCCCCAAGCGGAACGTTACCGGCGCACCCCGTCCACCATTCGCTGAAGAAGCGAATGGTCCCCCTCTCCGTGCCGGGGAGGATTGGTGGAAACCCCTCACTGTCCCATCAACCCGGCCAGCCCGCCGCCGCCGACCATCTCGCCCAGCGACTTGACCGCATCGGCGCCATCCTTCGCCGGCCCGGCCATCGCGGCCAGCTTGGCCGCCTGCGCTTCCTGCGCCCGGCCCTCGCGCATCTCCTGCGCATCCTTGACCGATCGAATGATCCTGGGCGGCGCACCCGCACGATCGGCGAAATCATCCACCGCCGCATCGACGTCGAGCCGGTCGCCGGCCTCGGGAAATTGCCCCGCCAGCGACCCGATGAACGACACCGTCCGTTCGATCTGGCCGATCCCGACCATCCGCTGCATCTGCGCGAGGATCGACACGAAATCGACCTTGATCGGTTGCCCCTGCAACGCCTCGGGCGCGGGCGGGAATAATTTCTTGCGGCTCATGATGCCGAACGTGCGATCGATCGCCACCTCCAGCTTCTCGTTGTTGACCCTTTCGATCACCGGGCCGAGCTGAGTCAGTTTCTCCTCGTTGCGGCTGGCAATCTCTTCGATGTTGCGCGGCTGAATGCCGGCCATGTTGGTGATCGCCATGAACAGATCGGCATAGGTCAGCCGCCCGACCGCATCGGCGCAGCGCTGCACATCCTCCATGATCGCGCCGATCGCCGCCGGGTTGATCTGATACGGCACGATCACCCCCGCCGCATCGACCGACGAGGCCGAGACGATATTACCCGCCTGGCCGGTCAGCTTGACGCTGGCGGGAACGATCTTCTCGGGCCTGATCAGAAACTCGGTCGCCTGCGTCTTGCGCCTGGTTTGCAGCTGCAGTTCGCGCATGTCGGGCAGCGCGTCGAAACCGGGCGACGTGCCATAGGTATCGCCGCCGATCGTGTCCCAGCGCGGCGCCCAAAAGGGCTGTTCCTCATAACCCTGCACACGCAGAACCCGCTGGGCATTGCCGTCATTCTCGTCCCAATAGACCGACCGCCAAGGCTTGCCGCGCGCGGTCTTCGCGCCATGCGCCTGATCCTCATTGGGCTCGATCGCGTGCAGCACATTGACCGTTTCGTCATAACGGCCATTGCCGTATGCGGTGCGCACGAAGTCGCTCGCCCCGTCCAGCCCGAACGACTGGACCAGCTGATGCACGGTCATCGGCACACGGCGGTACAGCGTGTCGGGCACGCTCGCGTCGGACAGCGCGATCCAGTATTCGCCGGCGGTCAGCGAATGGCACACAGCGCCTTCACGCCAGTGATCGACCATCACGCACGCCTCGGTGCCGAACATGCCCATCTCGGCATAACCGGATTTCACCGCGCCGTAGAAATTGGTCCCGGACAGGAACGCATACATGCGCCGCTCGACCTCGGCGAGCCAGATCTTCACCTCGCCATCGGCGGCAAGATCGGCATCGAACGGGGCCAGCCGGAACCAGGGTCGTGACGGTGACGAAAGCCCGCTGGTCATGCCCCCGGTCAGCGTGCGGAAACTCAGGATCGCGTGACTATTGTAGATCGCGCGATTGGCGCGCCGGAAATTTCGGTTCTGTTCGTCGTTGAGGAAACACGAACGCGAAGGCTGCGCATATTGCGCGATCTCCTTCCACTCCGCCTCATAGGGCTGGCGCGCGGTTTTCAGCGCGGACAAGCGGCGGTTGCACCGCTCCTTGATCGACAGATCGGCGTTCTGGCTCATGCTCAACCGCCCAGGATCGTGGTGGTCGCGGCGCTGCTCAGCCCGAGCGCACCGCCATAGGCGGATGCCATCAGCGCACGTCTGCGCCTGATCTCGTCATCGACGCGCAATCCGGTCGCGCCGCCATCGGGCAATTTCAGCGCCTGGCGCTCGGGAATCGTCTGAACCTTGGGTGGTTTGGGTGAACACATGATCAGCCTCCCAGCACGGTGGTGGTGTTGGCCGACCCGAGCCCGAGCTGTGGGCTCATGTTGGGCGCGGGCGACATGGTCGATCCGCGCCGCGCATTGGCGTTCGGAGACGGCGGCGCGGCGTTCGCGCCCGGCCGGTAATATTGCCCGGCGCGGTTACGGACGCCCATGCCGGCAATGATACCGTTGAAGATCTTGGTTTTTTTGGCGGGATCTGAACTGCACATGCCGGCGCAATAGGCCGCACGAACAAAGGGTTGAATCGACCGGCTGGATTATATGCGAATAGGAAGGAACATCATGCCAGGCAGATCGACATTCATGCCTGACGGCTGCTTGTCAGCGACAAAGATCGGTTCGCGCGGAACCGCGGAGATGGCACGTCTGCGGCGCTACTGCGCCTTGCAGCGACCCTCGTCCGCAACGGCGCCGTGCGCGGAAGCATGATGGCTGCGCCGCCATGACCTCGGCAGCTCCGCGCGATCCTATCTTCTTCGAACACCGCGATTATCGCGGATCAATGCCCATCACTTGCTCGCGCCGTCCACCTTCTGGATGGTCAGCGCGTCGAGGTCGATCGACGGTACGCATCGCAGGTTGATCGCGCGCGTATCGACGCCATCGGGGCCGACCCCATAAGCGAAAGCTTGAGCGCCGCAGGTGCCGCAGAACTGATGATCGATCTTGTGCATGTTGAATGTGTACGACACGAGATCGGCCTCGCCCGATTGCAGGGTAAAGCTGCTCGCCGGGAAGAAGGCCAGCAACATCCCCTTGCGCCGGCAATGCGAACAATTGCAGCTCATCGCGGTTTCCGGCGCATCGGCATCGACCGAAAAATTCACCGCGCCGCAATGGCAACTTCCTTCGAACGCCATCTGTCGTCTCCTCTTTGGCGGCAGTCTAAGCGATAACCGCCGGCGACCGCAACTCGTTCTCCGCGCCGCTCATGCCGCCGCCGGCAGCCAGGAAAACACGGCGGCCGGTTTGGTTCGCCCGCTCCCGCCGTCACCGGTTTCGGCCACATCATAATCGGCGATTCGGCACAGGCGAGCGCGCGGCAGGTGATCGCGCCACGGATCGCCGATCAAGACGGCGATCCCCGCATCCAGACACCGGTCGAGAAACGCCGCCACGCGCCGTGCCAGCGCCGCGTCATAAAACAGGTCGCCGACCAGCACGAGATCGACCGCCGGTGGCGGCTCCAGCGTGAGGTCGCCCGCCACGACCTTCACCACGACCGAATTGGCCACCGCATTCAATCGCGCCGCGACGACCGCATAACGATCGACATCGGCGGCGATGACCGCGCGCGCGCCAGCTTTCGCGGCGGCGATCGCGACGATGCCGGAGCCTGTGCCAAGATCGAGCACGGATCGGCCTGCGACCGCCTCGGGCCGGTCGAGGACATGCCGCGCCAGCGCCAGCCCGCCGCCCCAATAATGCGCCCAATAGGGTGTGTCGAAGCCCAGTTCATCAGCTTCGGCAAGCCGCCACAAGCCGCTGGCCGGCCCGGCCTTGTACAAGCGGATCTCGGGAATGGAAGGTATCGGCACGAGCGGCAGATTGGCCCGGATGAAATCCTCGACCTCGGGGCCGGCCGCTTGCGACGCGGTATTGTTCGACTCATTCAACGGCGCTTTTCCTCACGCAAAACCGGTATCGTATGACGCGTCGTAGCTGGCCCTCGACCCGTCATATGTCCACCTGACCGACTCTTGGCGGGTTCGCCTTCGCGGTTCCGTCTCCCTTGACATTCATTGCCCAAGGAATTCGTGATGGCCAACCCCGCCAGCCGCGTCAGGCTCGCCCGAATCCGCCCCGTCGCCTTGTCCGCATGCTTCGCGCTGGCCTCATGTGGCGGGGGCGGTACGCTGGTTTCGGGACCGAGCCCCACGCCGACGCCAACGCCAATGCCAACCCCGACCACAACGCCCACACCGACCCCGGGCCAGCAGACCATCGCCTTCAGCTTCGCCGCCGCCGACCCGGCCTGGACCTCGGCCTATGCCGATTACACGCTCGGTCAGGAGGCATCGATCGGTTTCACCACAAATTATGAGGAACTGCCTGCGCCGCTCAACACGCTGCGCGGCCTGCGTCATTTCAGCCGCAACGCGTCCGACGATGTCTTTATGTACATCCATCGTCGGATCGACGGATTGCGCCCCGCGACGCGCTATCGCCTGGCGCTATTGGTCACGATCGCGACCAATGCGCCGCCGGGCTGTGCCGGCGCGGGCGGCGCACCGGGCGAAGCGGTGACGATCAAGACCGGGCTGCTCGCCACGGCGCCGGCCAACCGCGTGATCGGCGGCACGACGGTGCGCACTGCCTTCGACATCGGTGCGCAGAGCAATCCGGGCGCGGATTCGCTCGTTATCGGCAATCTGGCGAAGCTATCGGGACCGTGCGGCATTTCGACTTATGAGACCAAGACACTGACCACCGCGCCCGCCGGGTTCAACGCCGTGTCCGACGCGAACGGGCGGCTGTGGATCTTCATCGGCACCGATTCCGGCTATGAAGGCAACACTGCGCTTTATTATCTGTACGGCCAGGCAATTTTGACACCGTCATGATGCGGCGCGCTGGCCGAGAACAGGCGGCATCCTCCACTCCCTTACGCACAGCAAGGCGCGGAATCGGATCATCCATCGCAAACGAAAAAAGGGGCGCGCAGCCGCCGGCCGCGCGCGCCCTTCACTTACTCTTCGCGCTTACCAGCCAAAGGTCACGCCGACACGGCCGCCGGTCGATCCCTTGACGGTCGATCCGGCGATACCGCCCGAGACATAGACCCGCTCGGTGACCTTCGCGACGGCGGCGGCGGAGAAGCCCTGTTCGCCGCGATACGTTGCCAGGTTGAACGACATCGCCACCTTCATGTCCGCCGGCATCATCGTGCCGCCCAGCGCCAGTGCCGCCGCGATCCCGCCTTCGGTCTGCCGTGCCTGCCGCGTCAGGGTCGCGGTGCGCGATTCCAGCGAGGCGGCGCGGTTCTCGAGCATGCCCGTGCGCCCCTCGAGCGAGGTGGCGCGGTTCTCCAGGCTGGTGGTGCGACCGTCGAGCCCGGCCAGCGTCCCGACGTCGAGCGTCGAGGTGGCGAGATTGCCGAGCCCGTCGCTGGTGATCAGGCGCAGTGCGCCGCTTTGCGCGGCACGGCTCGCCGACGACACGATGCCCGACAGCGTGACCGTGGAGGCGGCGTTGCCGACCGACACCTGACCCACGCGCGTCGTCGTCACGCCGTCACCGATCGCCACACTGCCCGCCATGTCGGCGACATTGTTGTTGCCCAGCGCGATCGATCCCTGTCCGCCGGCGCTGTTCTGGTTGCCGATCGCCACCGCGCCCTGGCCGATCGCGCTGTTGTTGTTGCCCATCGCGACCGCGCCCTGCCCGGTGGCGATGTTCGGATCGCCGATCGCCACCGCGCCGTTGCCGGTCGCGATATTGCCCGCACCGATCGACACCGCCCGACCGCCGCCGGCCTGCGCTCCATCACCGATTGCCACCGACGACGGGCCGCTCGACACGCTCGACTGGCCCACCGCGATCGAATTGGCGCCGGTTGCCTGCGGACCGGGGCCGGAGAAGTTGGTGCGGAAATAGGCCGTGTCGTCGGCCACCTGATCCGCCGTCGCCTGTGCCGTCGCGGCATTGGCGAGCGCATTGTTCGCCGTCCCCTGTGCGGTCGCCGCATTGACCAGCGCCGTATCGGCGGTGCCCTGCGCAGTCGCCGCATTGACCAACGCAGTATCGGCGGTGCCCTGTGCGGCTGTGGCGCCGGCCAGCGCGGCATCGGCGGTGGCTTGCGCCGCCGCACCGCTCGATCCTGCGGCCATCGCCGCGGCAAGTGCGGCGTCGGCGGTCGATTGTGCCGTCACCACGCGGCTGTCGAGCGCGTTGAGCTGGTTCATGTTGACCGCATCGAAGCCCTCAATGCCCGCCGCCACATTGGTGATGCGCCGCTCCGCCCCGATGCTGCCGACCGACACCGTGTTCGCCTGGTCGGCGATCGACCCGGCGCCCAGCGCGACCGAATTGGCGGCCGTCGCGGTCGCGCCGTTGCCCAGCGCGACCGATCCGGTGGCACCGACCGCGACTGTCGAATTCGCGCCCAGCGCGGTCCCGCCGGTCGCCGCCGCATTGCTCGACCGGCCGATCGCGATGCTTTCGTCTCCGGTCGCGGTCGATGCCGATCCTACCGCGAAGCTGTAATTGCCATCGGCCAGCGCACCGGCTTCGCCCGGCGTGCCGTTGCCGCCCAGCGCGACCGCCGCGACGCCACGCGCCTGACTGTTCGAGCCCGCCGCCACCGTGCCGCTGCCCTGCGAGCGGGCATTGTAGCCGAGCGAGGTGGCAAGCGCTCCATCGGCCGATGCCTGCATGCCGATCGCGGTCGAATTCGCCCCGTTGGTGAAGGCGAACATGCCGACCGCGGTGGTTCCCTCGCCGCCGCCACCCGCGCCCAGGCCAAGCGCGACCGCGCCGCGCCCGGCGCCGCTCGCGTTGAGACCGATGGCGATGGCGCCTTCGGTATAGGTGTTGGAGTTGCGGCCGATCGCGATCGAGGAAACCCCGTCCGCTCCCGCCGAATTGCCCATCGCGATGCTGTCGGCGGAGGTGGCGACGGCATCATTGCCGATCGCGATCGCATCCGCGCCCACCGCCTGTGCCGCCGGACCGGTGCTGTTGGCCATGAAATAGGCATTGCCCGCGCCAAGCAGCGCGGCGTTGAGCTGCGCCAGATTGACCGCATCGGTGCCGAGCACGCCAGCGCCGACATTCATGATGCGGCGTTCGCTGCCCACCCGACCGACCGACACCGTATAGGCGACATCGGCGATCGCATCCGCGCCGATCGCGACGCTGTATTCCGCCGTCGCCTGCGACTGGGTGCCGAGTGCGGTCCCGAGGAATCCGCTCGCGGTCGACAGCGCGCCGAGTGCGACGCCCTGACGCCCGGTCGCGGTGACCTGGGCGCCGTTGCCCAGCGCGATCGACGACAGGCCCAGCGCGTTCGACCCATCGCCGATCGCGACATCGCCGGATTGCGCGGTCAGGCTCGAACGGCCGAGCGCAATGGCGCCGGTCCCGGTTGCGTTCGCCTGCGCGCCGATCGCGACGGCGAAGTTCCCCGTCGCGATGGTGATTCCCGGGGAGCTGCCCGAAGCCGCGCTGCCCAGCGCGATCGACGATGTGCCGACCGCCGCTGCGCCGCCACCGATCGCGATGCCGAAGTCATGCGCGACGGTGTTGAGCTGTACCGGGAAAAGCGTGTTCGGATCGAAATAGACCGCAGGACCGCCGATCGCGATCGCGGTGTCGCCGCTGGCCTGGGCCGTGTTGCCGACCGCAACGCCTCGCGGTCCGCCGGCATTGGCGAACGGGCCGCACGCGATCGAGGCGGTCGTCGGGGTCAGCGGGAAGACCCCCGGGCTGCCGCCCGCGACGGCGCCGGTCGGCACACCGTCTTCGGAGGCGCAAGTCACCTGCGCGCTCGCTGGCATCGCAAAGGCGATGGCGAGAGCGAATGGCGCGGCGGTGGCGAGAAGCTTGTTGGTGATACGCATGGACAGTCCCCTTTGGGCGGCATCGGCCGCGGTTGATCAGACGCTTCGACCCATGGGCTGACGCATGGTTGGTCCTGCGCGATGCCCCACGCATGCCCACGCCGCTGCGGCGTAAGGTTGCGCTTGCCATCCGCCCGACCGCGCCGGTAAATTGGCGCGGCCAGTCTCGTGGCGCTGCGTAAGACGTAAAAAGGCGACCGGACCGGCCATGCCCGATCAAGAAAATTTTACCGGCGGATCCGATGTGCTGATCGAATCGCTGTATCGCGAGCTGAAGGTGATCGCGCGGCGCGAACATTTCCGCGCCGGCGCGCCGCAAACACTACAACCGACCGCGCTGATCAACGAAGCCTATGTGAAGCTGAGCAAGCATGACGGCTTTGTCAGCCACCGCCATTTCCTCGCCTGTGCGGCGACCGCGATCCGCCACATCCTGATCGACGCGGCGCGCGCGCGCATCGCGGGCAAGCGCGGCGGGACCAAGGTGTCCTTCACCGAAAGCCTGGATTCGATGGCGGCGATGGTGCCCGACGATGCCGATGTCATGCGCCTTGGCGATGCGCTGAAGGCCTTGTCGAACGTCGACCCCAATCTCGCGCTGCTGGTCGATTGCCGTTTCTTCGCCGGGCTGGACGAACAGGAAACCGCCGATGTGCTCGACGTCAGCGTGCGCACCGTGCGCCGCTGGTGGGTCCAGGCCCGCGCCTGGATCCATCACGAGATGGCGGCTTAGGGCGGATGACCGTCGATTAACTCACAGAATGGGCTGATCGGAACTCTGCCTACCTATCCCGCCGCCGCCCCCGGCCCTGCCGCATCGATCCGCGTCATCAAGGCGGGAAAGCTCTTCAGATAGGAAACCCCCGGCGGGCCGAGGTCGCGGAAGATCGCCGCCGCCTTGTCCGCCGCCGCGCGCGCTTCGGGCACGCGGCGTTGGTTGAGCAGGGTAATCGCCCGCGCCCGCTCGACGATGCCATGGGTCACTCCGACCTTTTTCATCGCCGCGATCCGCGGGTCCAGCTCGCGCAGCTGCGCGGTCGCGCCGGCCGTGTCGCCGGTCTCCGCCATTGCCTCGACCAGGTTGGCGCCGATGATCAGCGTCGGCAGGGCGGTCGGGCCCAGCTTGGCGGTCGCGATCGGCATGGCCTGGGCGAAGACGTCGCGCGCCTCGCCGAATTTGCCGCGGATCAATTGCGTCCGCCCGAGTTGCAGCAGATCGACCGCGAGCCCGGCGGAATCGCCGAACACCGACCGGCGCCGCTTCGCCACCGCGCGGAAGATCATTTCGGCTTGCGCGACCTGGTCCAGCTTGAGCAGCCGCACGCCCTTTAGCTGCGTGATCGCCAGCCCCTGCATGCTGCCTTCCTGCCCGGTACGCTTCAGCACAGCATCGGCGCGCGCGAACACCGCCGGCATCGCGTCGAGCCGGTTCGCCTCGACCATATAGACCAGCAGGTTGTTGTAGAGCGTCAGCAAGTCGCGATGGTTTTCGGCATAGACCCGGTCGGCGACCGGCAGGTTGGTCGACAACAGGCCGATCGCCTCGTCATAATTGCCCTGCCGCCGCGCCAGCTGCGCGCGCCCACTGGCCATTTCCAGCAACTCACCCTGGAAGCGCGTCGGATCGGTGCGAAACACGGCGTCCGCCGACGCGAGCAAAGCCGCCATGTCGCCATCGCGATTGAGCGCCCCGGCCGACGATGCCAGGCGCAGCTTGATCTCCGCGATGGATACCGGATCGTCCTTGCCGATGCCCTTCTTCAACGCGCGCTGCAGCAGTGCATCCGCGCCCGTCGCATCCTCCAGATTGAAGTAAAGGTCGGCCAAGGTGGTGATCAGGGTCGCGGACTTCGCGCTGGTATCGAGCGAGTTGACCAGCCGCTGCGACGTGCCGTCGAGCATTTGCTTGACCGTCGCGTCGCTGCCGCTTTCGGTATCGGCGGTTTCGCGGAACATCACGGTCAGCAGGCGCACGATCGCTTCGGACCGGCGCGCCTCGGTCAGCGCCATGTCGCGCTGGATCGCGGTCTTGCGCGCTTGCCACGCGACCCCCGCGGTGCCGATCAGGATCGCGATCAGCGCCGCCGCCGCGCCGCCCACCGCCCAGCGATAACGCCGCACGAACCGGCCGATCATGTAGCGCGTCGATCCATTGCGCGCATTGACCGGCTTCAATGTCTGGTGGCGCAGGATATCGTCCGACAGGTCGGCGACACTGCGGTAGCGATCGGCCGGCGCGCGCCGCATCGCCTTCAGGATGATCGCGTCGAGATCGCCGGCGATGCGGCTGGCCGGCACCGGCGCGCCTGGCGCTGCGGCGGCCTGGCTCGGCACCGGGGGTTCGCTATGCAGCACGCGGCGGATGATTGCCGGGATCGATGTACTGCCGCTGCGCCACGGCCCTTTACCAGTGACCAGTTCGAACAGGATCACGCCCAGCGCATAGACGTCGGTCGCAACCGTCGCGGTATCGCCGTCGAGCTGTTCCGGCGCGGCATTCTCCGGCGTCAGCATCGCCTGCGTCGTCGCTGGCACCACCGCTGTGTCGTCGAGCAGCTTGGCGATACCGAAATCGAGCAGCCGCACATTGCCATTGGTGTCGATCAGGATGTTCGACGGCTTCAAATCGCGATGCACGATCAGGTTGGCATGCGCGTAGCTGACCGCGTCGCACACCTCACGCACCAGATCGAGCCGGCGATCGAGCGTCGCATCATTGATCCGGCACCATTCGTCGATCGCGACGCCGTCGACATAATCCATCGCCATATACGGACGCCCGTCCGCCGCGATGCCGCCGTCGATCAGCCGCGCGATGCCATGATGTTCGAGCCGCGCGAGCAGTTTTCGTTCGCGCGCGAACATCGCGCCGCGATCGGCCGCTTCCGCGCGCAGCATCTTGAGTGCGACACGCTGATCGAAATCGGCCGCGCCGCGATGCGCGAGATAGACTTCGCCCATGCCGCCCCGGCCGATCAGCCGATCGACCACGAACTGGCCGACCTGCTGCCCCTGCGCGAGCGAGCTATACCCCCCGCCCGCCTCCTGCTCGTCAAGCGTCGGCGGCGACAAATCGAGGATGCCATGGGTGCCCGATGCGGCGAGCAACTCGCGCACTTGCCGCGCGACCGTGTCGCTGACGCGGGCGCGGGCGAGCGCCGCCGCCTGTTCGGCCGGAGCGAGATCGACCAGTTCGTCGAACAAGCGCTGGATCGCGGCCCATTCCTGTTCGGTGGCCTTCACCATGCCGCTCGCGCCCGCGCCGCCGACGAAATTCCGCACGCATCCCCTGCGATCATGGCCATCATTCGTCTCCCCCCGAAGACCGCAGGATAGCGCGCTTCGGACAGGAGTAAATTGCCCTCACGCCTGCGGCACGACGTTGCGCGCGCGGCGCTGCATCCGATCACCACCGGCCAGCATCGCTTCCCGACATAGCCGCGCTATACGAACGGTCGATTCCACTAGCTCAGGCAGTCCGAATGACCCTCCGCCCCGGTTACGCGCTTGCCGCGATCGCGCTGTTCGCGCTGGAGATCGCCATCGCGCTGTTCGTGCATGATCGCCTGATCCGGCCGCATATCGGCGATAGCCTGGCCGTTGTCCTGCTCTATCTGGCGCTGCGCGCGGCAACGCCGCTGCGTGTGTCGCCCGCTGCCGCACTCGCGCTCGCCATCGCCTTCGTCATCGAGTTCGGTCAGCTTTTCGGGCTGATCGGTGCACTGGGATTGCGCGACAATATTGCGGCGCGGTTCCTGCTCGGCGCCGGTTTCGACCCGAAGGATTTCATCGCTTACACCGCCGGGGCACTGGTCGTGCTGGCAATCGAGAAAATGCGTGGCCGGGAAATCCTGTCTCGCTAAAGGCATTTCGCGCAGGTTTAAACGACCATTCCCGTTAGCCCCAAACGAGGCGTAATTCCGGTCAAGTCCATCCGCTCCGGCGGCCAGTCTCAGCGGCCGGCGATGCCGTGACCGACCGGCCCGCCATCGGGCAGCACCAGCGGCGGCATCGGCCGCGTCAGCCGGTCGCCCGCAATGCGAAAGACATGGACGCTGCGATCGGCGATGCTCTCGGCGAACAATGTCCTGCCATCGTCGAGGAAGCCGACCCCTTGCGCCCATCCACCGATCGCCGCCTCGGCCACGCGGACCAATTTTTTGCCCTTGATCCGCAGCAGCACGACCAGGCTGGTCGGCGCATAAAGCGGATCGCCGGATGCGACGGTGCTCATATTCTGCACCGCTGCGGCAACGTACCGGCCATCGGGCGAACAGGCCGCGCCCTCCGGCGACGGGCCGACCGTCGCGGTATCGACGATGCGCGGCGCGGCGCCGGTCAGGTCGATCAGGCTGACCGTATCGGCATCTCCCGACACCGTGCCGTAATTGGCGACGATCGCCATGCCGGTCGCGCCGCAATAGGACACGATTGTCGGATAGACGCCGGTGCCGATCTCACGCATGGCGGGCAGGCGCGGCTCGCCATCGACGACCCTGAACACGCCGACCTTGTTGGTGCCGGCAAAGCTGACCAAGGCGCTCAGCCCATCGGGCGCGATCGCCGCCGCAAGCAGCTTCGATCCCTTGGCGAAGTCGATCCGGGTCCGCACGCTGACCACGCCACCGACGATGCGCAGTACGCTGACGCTGTCATTGTCGCCATGCGGCGCGAGCGCAAAGCTTGCGTCGGGCGAGAGCGCCAGCGACGAAGGCGCGGCGGCCAGCGTCAATGTTTGGGCGACGCGCGGGACCGCGCCGGCAAGGTCGATCAGCGACACGGTGCGGTTGGGCACGAACGCGCCCGCCTCGACCCGCGACGATGCACTGGCGAGCGCAAAGCGGCGGTCGCGCGCGATGACCACCGACGATGGCGGGCCCATGAAGCTAGACGGCACCAAGACCTTGCCCATTGTGCGCGCCGATTTGCGGCCAAACTCAAGGAAAACCACCGAATCCGGCGCCGGTGCCGCCGGCGGCGCGAGTTCGCCATTGACCATCACCGCCTCGGGATCGACCGCGATGCCGACCAGCTGCGCCGCCGCCGGCATGGCGACAAACATCCCCGCCACTCCGGCCAGCGCCAGCGCCCGGCGCAAAGTGGCGCGTCCCGATCGACCTACGGACAACGGATCGTTTCGCGGCGCATCGAACATCAATGGTCCCTTCGACAGGAAGAACGGCAACGCCGGTGATCGCAAAAGCACGAATGCGCGCCATTTCGCTGCGACGGATTATGTAATCAAATTACAGGGACGCAATAGATAATTACACGAAGGGCGACGGACCGGCTGGCTCGCCCGTTCGATATGACGGCGGAGCATCAAGATATTCGGGGCGCAGCCGCGCAGGCCTGATGTGACCGGTTCACGCGGAGCCCGTGGGCGCGCGGAAGAGGGCCGTTGGTTTTGCCGGCGCTTCGCAACGACAAATCGTCCGTGAGCGAATCGGCGTGCAATGGTATGATGGCGGTGGCCCATATGATCTCCGCGTTTCCGCGCGAACCATTTCGTCCGCGCCCCAAGCCGCCGCTCCTACGATCGCATGACGGCACGCCGCACGGCCTCCGCCATCACCCCGGCAACCGGCGCGATCTTGTCCGCAGCCGTGGGGAGATAGTCCGATGCCGCACCCGATCCGAATTTCGCTGATGCTCGCCCTGGCGTGCGGCGGGGCGGTGTGCGCGGCACAGGTGCCCGTGCGCAAGATCACCAGGCCGCTCGCCAAGCCACTCATCCCGCGCCCCCTGCCCCAGACGGGACCGGTGCGCACGATCGATTCGGCCAGGCTGATCACCGAATTCACCACGTTGAAGAATGCCGAAAAGGAAGGCCCGCGCAGTTACATCGCCCGGCCCGGCAAGATGAGCGCCGCACTGGTCAAGGCGAGGATCTCCACTCAGTTCGCAACCTTCAAGCGCAAACCCAAGCTGATCGGCACGATCATGGTGACGGTCAGGATGCCCGGCGTGGCCAGCGTCAACGGTGCGAAATCCGGCACCTTCGAACCCGGCAATGGTTATGAAATCCGCGGCAGCGGCTTCGGGACGCAGAACGGCTCGGTCGTCTTGCGCCACGGCGGACGCAACATCGCGCTGACGGTCGATCACTGGTCGGACGGGCAGATCCTCGCCACTATGCCCAATGACGGTAGCGTCGACGGGCTGAGCGATGCCGACCATGTGGAACTGGACGTCGGCCCCGCCGGCAAGCCGGTATTGAAATCGAACGCCTATGGCTTCCGCGCCGCGCGCGCCGATCAGGCGCTGTCGATCAACGACGCGATGTTCAGTTTCGACCCGGCCAAGATCAATGTCGCCGGCGTCCCGATCCCCACCGCGATGGGCCCGACCACCAAGCGCTTCGAGGATGGCTATTACAAGGTCCGGCGCGAAACGAAGGACGATATCGACGGCAAGCATTGCATCAAGCCGGGCAGCGACCGCATCAGCTGGGCTGGCGCCGGCCTGCGCCCCGGATTCGAGGTGACCGGTTATTACTGGTTCCACACCAACCAGGTGGCGGGCCAGTCGGGCCGCACCACCAGCACACCGCGCGGCGATTACAGCCTGACCTGGGAGGGTGATGCGGTGCGCGTGGGCTATGGCGCGATGCGGTATTACGCGTCACCGATCTTCGGGTTCGACGGACGCGGCGACTGCACCTCCAGCTACCGCGTGCAGCTTATCGTCACCGGCCCGCGCGGCCAGTCGCCGAGGTGATCTTCGGCGCCCGATATGAAGGGGCCGGGCCTACCGCTTCAGCACCCAGTTCAGCCCGTTTTGGAGTTGTTTGAGGAACCAGGGATCCCGATAGGATTCATCGGTGTGGCCCATCGCCGTGTAGAATATGCGCCCGCCCTCGAACTCCTGGCTCCACGCCACGGGATTGGGGTTCACGTCCGCCTCGCCGATCGACGCCGGATCAATCGTCGCCAGCAAGTGCAGCCGGGGGTTATAATCCTCGAAATAATACCATTCATCGACATGGCGGGTGACCGGCGCCAGCCCCTTCATCGCGGGATGCCTGGGATCGACCACCGTGATCGTGCCTTCGGGCGTTCCCTTGGGATGGCGCTGAAAGCGCGCGCCGATCATCCGACCGTACCAGGGCCAGTTGTAATGCGAATCCGCCGCGGCATGGATGCCGACCACGCCGCCGCCGCGATGGACGAACGCCTCGAACGCTTCGCGCCGCGTGCCGGTGAACCATTCGCTCGCCATATCCCTGGCGCTGGTATCGCTGAGCAGGATGATCGCCTTCACATCCTTCAGCCCGTCAGTGCTGAATATGTCCGGATCCTCGCTCGCGATCATCGTCATACCGGCACGCGCGCCCAGCATCTTCAATGCCGCCACGCCAGCCGGGATCGATCCATGTCGCCAGCCGGTCGATTTCGAGAAGATCAGCACGCGCGGCGCCTCCTTCGCCCAGGCGGCGCTGCCCGTCAGGGCAACGGCGCCGACAAGGATCAGCAGCGGGCGGCGCAGATATCGCATCACTGGATGTTTCCCTTTTTATCCCGACCGACACGGCATCTCAGCTATAACGGAAGAGTGGCCCCGATATCGGCGGACTTCCGACCCCGGCGAAATTCCCGTCTATTTCGACGAACTTCGATGTTTGCGAGTAAAAATACCAGCCTTTTTCCGGATCCAGTGTGAACTGCAGATAATCCGCGCATGCACCTCCAGCTACCGCGTGCAACTCATCGTCACCGGTCCGCGCGGCCAGTCACCGACCTGAAGAACCGTTCGACCAGGACGCGTGCATGATCCCATAACCGCGGCGAACCACGCTCGATCACCGGGCCGTAACGCGCCATCACCTGCGCTTCGCTCACGCCATTCTCGGTCCAGGTGCCGCCGCCGGTCAGCGTATTGAGCAGCAGCGGCTGCAACCGGTCGAGCCCCTTGGCGAAGCGCGCATTCGCCGTCTCGCCAGCCTCGAATTCCGACCACAGCGCCAGCATCGCGTCGCGCTGCGCATCGGGCAGCAAACCGAAGATCCGCGCCGCCGCCGCACGCTCGGCCAAAGCGAGCGCATCCAGATCGTGCGTCCCATGGATCGGCGCGTCGCCGGCATCGATCTCGACGATGTCGTGGATCAGCAGCATGCGGATCACAGTCGCGGCATCGACCCCTGGCTCGCCCTCGGCCAGGACCAGCGCGAACAGCGCGAGATGCCAGCTATGCTCGGCCGAATTCTCGCGCCGGCTGCGGTCGATCAGCGGCGACTGGCGCATCACCGATTTCAGCGCGTCGATTTCGGTGAGGAAGGCGATCTGGCGGACAAGGGGCGTTTGGTCGGTCATGCCACCGCATTACCGCCGACCTGTGCCAAGCTCCACGAATGAAATATTCGCAGGCCGGCAGAAAGTGGGGCGATCAGGTGAAAGCGACCGTCGTCACCAGCCGCCCCATGCGTCCATCGGCCAGCGCGATCCGTTCCCAGCCGAGGATGCTCGGCAGGATGCGGATGTCGCGCCTGCCGTTCCCGCTCGTCGGAACCCGCACCGGATCGGGCCGGTCGAACCATCCCGCATCGTCCAGCCCCTGCTCCGCCGCGACGATCTCCGGCGTCGCGAAGCGCCATAGCGACGCACCGACATAATCCGCCGCAGCCACGCGCCATTCCGCTTCGCGTGAGCGCGACGCGGCAAGCAACACATGCGTCGCATCGCAGATCAAATGAACCGGCGCGGCGGATTCGAGCACTAGCCGCCGCAGCGCCGCATCGGCCGAACCATCGGCCCGCGCCGCGATCAACGTTTCGATCCGCCGACTCAGGTCGGGCGCCGGGCGGTGCAAACCGCTCTCCCATCGCGACACCATCGCCTGCGTCACGCCGAGCAGGTCGGCGACATGGGCCTGTTTGATCCCGCGCAGCGCGCGGAACCGGCGCAGGCGGCGACCGATGGCAGGGAGGGTGGATACTGGCTGGTGCATGCTCTTGCCTGTAGCGATCGGCAGTCGACGATCAAACCTCGGCGCCTGAGCTCAACCGTCAGAACGGGTCATCCAGCGTACAATCGTCGCGCTTCAGGTCGAGTTCCACCGATGTCAGGAATCTGATGACTTCCCCGCCATTCAGATAACCGGCGGCGAACCGTCGCAGCAACGCCTGCCGATCTTCGGTAGGATGCCCGAAAGCGCCGATCAGGGTTTCGCGGCTCAACAGGCAATAATAGGGCCGGACCACGCCATCCTTTATGCCGACGGCGGCATAACCTTCCTCTTCTTCATAATTGGCGGTAAAATATAAAACGATGCCGCTCGCCGACTTTCGGGCGCCGAATTGCTCGGGGTATCCGCCGGAACGATAGATGAGCTTTGCCCTTGCCGTCCCTGACATGGGTTCCTTCCGCTTCATCGCCATAACTGAGTTCGACGTGATAATGTGCCGATCCGGTAACGTTCGAATGTCACGCCTGCCATCGTCCAAGCAGTATCGACCCATCGGCGCGGAGCGAAGCAATCATCTGGCAATTTTGGGTCGAGCGGGGCCAACGAACGAACCATCCTTAGCTATCAAAATCGGTGGGCTTCCCACCACAGCAAAATTCATGTCGCCTGTTTCGACAAACTTCGATGTCTGCCAATAAAAATACCAACCCTGTTCCGTATCCAGAGTGGAGCTATCCACGATAACATATCTATCCCCTTCAACAGGCGGAGCATTGTCCTCGATATAGCACTCAGCCAGATCCCTCGCTTCATGAATATCCATGTCACAAGCCTCCTTGCAGCGCCCCGACACAGATCAGCCGTCACATCTTCTGTGAGGAAAAATAGTCTGACATGAATTGCAGATAGTCCGCACATTTCTGCGGATCGTCGGACAGATCATAAACCTGCCTGAAGTCCCCGGCCTTGCTCACCGCATAAGCCCACTCGCCACGCATCGCGCCCTCCGGCGGTATATGAATGTCCTTGTTCCTGAAGAATATCCAGCAATTCTCCGCCTCCATAACCAGTCCGCTCAACGGATCGATCGAAGGGTCGGCCATGAAGAATTCCAGCGCTTCATGTGCCTGTTCGCGCGCGATTTGCTCCGCCTGCGCCAGATCGATTATGGCCATCTGCGACTTCCTTATCTTATCCCGAGCTTGACGATGATGTCCGGCTTCAATTTTACAATATGGCCGGATTGGCTATCAATGAAGTAGACGCGACCATTGCGATTGACGACATTGATGGCGTGTTCGAACGGACCGGCTTGCTTGATCCGAACGACCCCGATGGCGCCCTCGCCGGCATCGAGCATTTGCTTCTCCGCATCGGCGGCGGTCGCCCACGGCCGGAACCCGCCTCCAACTGACGGCAATAGATCGTTCGGCCCTCCATAGCCTCGTGCCGGCTCCGCAGCAGCCTCGATATCGTGGCCCAGCAGCCGGCGTGTCGTAGCATTGACGCAGGACACACAGTTTATGTTTGTGCCCAACGCGCCCGCCGGAGAATAATGAGGATTAACACCCAGCAGTTCGGGAAACTCCGCGTCAAACCGACGCATATCAGTATAGATGTGGTCGGCCGCACTGCCCAGCCGGCGCCCAGCACCACCCATTGGTACCTTCGCCGTCAGGGCGGCCATCGTCACATCAGCTGCCAGATCGCGCTTCTCCTGTGGCGTCCGAAGATGCCTGGGATCGATCAGCCAGGGATGTTCGGCATTATTGGCCTCGATTGCCCGGGTCAGATAGATATCGTCAGACTCCGGAAATAGCGGCCGAAACAGTCCCGAGATGAATCCCCTTTCCGGCGCCGTCAGTGCGTCGAGCGCGAGCATCGCGGCCTGCACGCCCGGATTGTTCGCCATCTGCGCGCGCGCTTCCGGCGTATCCTGCAAAAGGCCATGGCCTAATCGCTGGCGCGATTCCCGCGCGCTGATCCGCGCATCCTGCATGGCCGTGTCGAGATATCTATGCAGGGGTGACCGGTCGTCGGGCGGCGCTGCCGAAACCGACGGCTCGGCGAGACTTCCGTTGCGCATCTGATCGGCGAAATAGGCCAGTTGCGCCACCGCCGGATTGGGCGGGATCCGGAAACCGACAGACGGGTCCTCCAGCTCGTTGGCATGACCCCTGATCGCACGAACCTGGCGATCCACTTCCGCCTGATAGGCAGGATTGTCCGATCTGATTTTCGCTTCCATGAAGTCGGCGAAGCGTAGCAGGGCTTCTTTGTTGTACCCATGCTCCTCGGCGACCTGCACCGCGGCCATGGCCGGGTCAAAGTCCTTATTGTGGCCGGCAATATATTCTGCCGCCTTGCCCATGCCGATCATGTCGATGACCGTCAGCGTATACGCCCGTCCCTTACCATCGGTGGCGTAGGGCAGGACGGTGCCGTCGTCGAACCGGATCGCCGGCGGGCCAGTTTCGACCGTGACGCCCCCCGACGGCGAAGCAGCGCTCCGCGCAGTCGGGGCAGCGCTCCGCGCAGTCGGGGCAGCGCTCCGCGCAGTCGGGGCAGCGCTCCGCGCAGTCGGGGCATTGCCGCCTGCCGGCATGGGTACCGGCGTTTTGGATCCAATGAGTCCCTCGGCTCGCAATGCCCGATCCAGCTCGACGCGGATCTCCTAATCGGTCGCCAGGCGCTTATCGCCCGTCAGGACCTTCAGATCGGCCATCATTCGCGAATAGAGCCGCATCGTGATCCGACGCCGCGCCGCGCCTGCATCGCCATCCGGCGCGATGGGCGCGACGGCCTCCACTTCCGGCATCGCGACCATCGCGCGGACCGGTTCGGCGGCCAGCGGTTCCGGATCGGCCGGCATTTC
Organism: Sphingomonas sp. UYAg733; assembly: GCF_054057355.1. Lineage (NCBI taxonomy): Bacteria > Pseudomonadati > Pseudomonadota > Alphaproteobacteria > Sphingomonadales > Sphingomonadaceae > Sphingomonas > Sphingomonas sp. UYAg733. The sequence continues at coordinate 38,272 of NZ_JBSRZE010000006.1, read as the reverse complement.
TGCCGGTGCGGCGACAGCGACACCCTCCACTACCTGATCCGCCAGCGGCGGTTCGACCGGTGCGATCGGATCGGCCGGACCGTCATGTTCGAATGGTATTTGCACCAGCGTCTCCCGTCACGTCATGCGCACGGGACAACACCGGTCGGCCCATACCCATGACGCGGCCAGGCTGTAGCGACCGGGCGAAGATGTTGAATCGGGTGAGGGATGGCTTGAGGGCTCGGTGGCGGTTTACTTCGCGTCAGGACTCGTCTGCATTGTGTGAAGGAAACGGGGAGCGGGCGGGATGAAGATTGCGATGCGGAACAGGGTATGGGCCGGCGCGCGGCTGTTGGCGGCGCTCATTCTGACCAGCGCCACCGCATGGCCGGTCGCCGCCGCCGATCCGCCGCCTTTCCCGATGAACGATGAAGTGCGCACCGGCGTGCGTACGATGCGCGGGATCGCGCTGGCGCCGGATGGCCGCAGCATACTCGCCGCGATCACCGAAACGACGGCGGATGGCGGGTTGCCACACCTCTGGCTGCTCGCGCCAGGCGCCGCGCCGCGCCAGTTGACCTTCCGCACCGGCGAACGCGGCGAAAGCGAGGGGCGCTTCCTGCCCGACGGATCGATCCTGTTCCTGACGACGCGCGACGGCGCCCGTGCGCTCTACCGCTTGCCCGCCGCCAGCGGCGAGCCCGATCAATATAGGCTCGGCAAGACCGGCGCCGTGCTGACCGCGCGCTGGAACGGCGCGGTGATGAGGGACGCGCTCGCCGTCTCCGGCTATGCGGCCTCGCCCGATGGCCGCACCATCGCGCTATGGGCCGATGATGCCGAAGCGGCCGAGGTAAAGGCGCGGCGGGAGCGCAAGGACGATGGTTATGCGCATGACATTCCCAATCACCGCACGCACCTGTATCTGGTCGATAGCGCGACCGGCGCGGCGCGCGCGGTGCCGGTCGACGGCGTGTTCAGCTCGGTCGACTGGTCGTTCGATGGTGCCGACCTGGTCGTCGCGACCGACCCCGATTCCGACGAGACCGGCCCCGATGCGCGTTTCTGGCGGATCGATCGGGCCACGCTGGCGGCATCGCCGATCGACGTGCCGCGCACCGCGAAGGGCGTCGCTTTCCTCCCCGGCCGCACCCGGCTGACCTATACCGATCAATGCGCCGACGATGCCCCACCGCGCTGCAACGACCTGATCGTCAAGGATTTGCGCAGCGGGCAGGCACGGAACCTGACCCGGGGATTCGATGGCGAAATCCCTTCGGACTATGAGATACTGCCCGACGGCGACCTGGTCATGGCGATCGGGGTGCACACGCGCACGCGCCTCGCGCGCCTGTCGACTCGCACCGGCGCGGTCCGCTGGATCGCCACCGATCAGCCGGTCGCCGCGTCACCCGTGACCAATGCGCGCCATAGCGGCTGGGCGTTTCTCGCCGCCGGGCCGACTCAGCCGGCCACCGCGATGCTGCTGCCCCGCCTCGATGCGAAGCCGGTCGCGCTGACCGCGCCCGCTTTGGTCCCGGCGGGCTGGCCCAAGGTCGCGTCGCAACTGGTCAGCTGGCAGAATGACGGGCTGACGATCGAGGGACTGCTCTATCTGCCGCCCGTCGATGCGATAAAGCCGGGCACCAAAGTGCCGCTGGTGGTCAGCATCCATGGCGGCCCGGCCGGGCGTTTCCAGGACGGCTATGATAACCTTGTTCAGATGCTGGTCGCCGAAGGGTGGGCGGTGTTTCAGCCCAATATCCGCGGCAGCACCGGTTATGGCGCGAAGTTCACCGCCGCCAACAAGAACGACATGGGCGGCGCGGATTACCGCGACGTGATGACCGGCGTGGACGCGGTGCTGAAGGCGCATCCGGTCGACCCCGGCCGCATGGCCTTGATCGGCTATAGCTATGGCGGCGAAATGGCCGGCTTCGCCGTCGGCAAAACCGACCGGTTCAAGGCGATCGTCTCGGGCGCACCGGTGATCGACCAGTTCAGCGAATATGGCACCGAGGACGGCAGCTTCTACGACCGCTGGTATTACGGCAAACCCTGGCTCAATTTCGCCGATTCGTGGCGCCAGAGCCCGTTATCCACCGCCGGCAACGCAAAGACGCCGTTCCTTCTGCTGCAGGGCGACAAGGACGTCACCGACCCGCTCGGCCAGTCGCTCGAAATGTACCGCGCGTTGAAACAGACCGGCGCACCGGTCGCGCTGGTCGTCTATCCACGCGAAGGGCACGGCGAAACCGGCGGCAATTTCCGCGCGGCGGTCAGCCAGGAACCGTGGCACGGCACCGACCTACGCCGCCGCATGTTCGGCTTCCTGCGCGCGGCGTTCGCGGGGGAACCCGACCCGCTCGCGGCGGCGCGCAAGGATGTGCCGTAAGAGGGAGCATCCGGTCGTTTTTCCGATAGCGCCAGGTGATCGCCACTAAGCGCAGTGCCAGCATAGTTCGGCCAGATACCGGACCTTAACCCGCCGCGGCTAATTTTGCGGGATGATAAAGACGTTACGCAAACTGGCGCTCGACTGGTCGGGCGTGGTGGTGATGCTGGGACTGGCATGGCTTTGCTCGTTGCTGCTCGATCATCCGGTGCTCATCCTGCTGATCGGCTGCACCTTTGGCGTGGGCGGTGTCGCTGCACTTTATATCGCGATGCAGCGGTCACGCGCCCGGCTTAAGCCAACGGATACGCAAACGGATCCCGCGTTGAAGCCCGCAACGTATTTCGTTCTGGCGTGCACGATCGCGATCGCCGTCTATCTGCTGAGCGAGAGCAGGGGTCATTATCTCTATTATCGCCGCTCGCCCCTGATCGCGGCATGCATGATCTATGCACCCAGCGTGCTGATCGGCGCCGCGTTGGCGGGACTGTTCGCTTTCTATCGCGGATTTCGCGTTCGGGCCGTTACCCGGGTTCAAGGGTAACCGCGAGGCAACGCAGTCGCCGCCATCGGTGGTCATGATCGGGCACGACCCGGCTGCAAGATCAATCACCGCAAGAGATGCGGTGAATAAACCATCCACTCACCGCAAGCGGGGAGAATGGGACAGTTCCATTCCCCCGCGCGGCATCGCTTCAATCGGACCTCACCCTGCTATGCGCGCCATCGAGCGGCGCAAACCGGCCTTACGGCGTGCCCGGCTTCCAGCCATTGTCGATCATTTTCCAGCCCGTTTCGCTGTCCTTCTTGTCGGCCATCGCCGACGCGGCGTCGGCCGCGCTGGCGTTCGCCCAGCATACCACCGATCCGCTGATGCCCGGCACGGTCTTGGTCAGATATTTGAAATAGGCCGCTTCGGTCGCCTTGTCGCTCGGCCCCTGATAGACCGAGGAGAAGTGGATCTGCTCCTTGTCGTAATCCTTCAGGGTGCAATAGGCGAAGGCCCCGGTGCCCGCCGCCTGCGCGGGTAACGCTCCGCCAGCGCCCATCGCCATTGCCAAAACGGCTGCGGCCATGATCCTGATCATCACATTCTCTCCCTTCCGTCGATGTTCGACTGCGGGTGAGCTTACGCTCATGCGGTTGGGGCTCAAGGGGGGCTTGCCACTTCCCCCAACGTTTCGATGACGGCTAAATACGCCGTTACCGACACATGGTACCGTATGACCCCGTTACCATCTCGCCCATGTGACCGACAGGATCTGCGCCGACGCGACGGGCTGGCCGTCAAGGCCGATCGCGGGGCGGAATTTGCCGTTCTTCATCAGCAGCTTGCAACTGAGTTTGTCGAGACTGTCGAAGCCACTGCTCATTGCTGCGACGCAATCGCTGATCGCACCGGTCGCACCGACCTGGAAATGGATGCGGACACGGCCCTGTGCATTGGAATTGCGGGGATAGGAGCTCTGCGGAAACCACGCATGGGGGCCATCGCCTAGCGCTTCCGCTGGCGTCGCGATCTTCGCCATCGCCTGGGTGTCGATGCCCCAGCTCCGCAGCAGGTCGGTCTCGCATTTGAGCAGCGCGGTCAGCGCCTCGGCCAGCCCACTCGTCGTGACTGCCGCGACCTGCTTGCCACCGATCGACACCGCAACCGATTCGATCCGTGCGGATGACGACAGGAAGCGCCGTGGGACGACGACGTCGAACCTTGGCTGCTCGCCGCTGACGACCCAGGGGTTCAACCCATTTACCGGTGCATCCTGTGCCGCGCCGGATGGCAGGATCGTTACGGTCGCGATATCGCCTTTCCTGAGGAGGATCGCTTTGCTCAGTGCGAGCGTGATCCCGATCTTGCCGGTCGTCGGCACCGGCCGGATTTCAATCGCCGTCCGCCCCGGTCCGGACCCGAAGAGGCGCCCCAACCTGCACCCGTTGGGATCCATATCCAGCGCCCATTTGCCCGCCGGCATGAGCGCCGCGCTCTTGGCTCCAGCAATTGGGGCTCCAGCAATTGGGGCGGCAATCTGGGCGGTCAGCAGAGCTGTCGCGACAAGGGCATGGATTGGCACGGGGCGCTTTCGATTGGAACTGGTTGCCGCCTGACATTAGGTCCGGCGTGTTCGACTAAGGGCGAGTTTACGCTCTTGGGGGGCGGGCTCAAGGGGCGTGTAGCGGCGCAAGACGGGCGATGTTGGCTTCGGCCCGCCGCCTCAATGATGATCGACACTTTGATCCGGCGGCGCTTGCGCTTCGAGGCATTCAATCTCCGCCGGAATATTCATCCTATTTCTTTTCGTGACGCTCCGATTTTTTCAAATCGTTCAGTATGTCTTCCAGAATATAGTTATTATATTGCGGAGCATATAACTTCAACTGGTCTGTTTGATTTTTACAAGCATCGAAGTTCTCGTGCTTGAACCAGTATTTCACCGATGCCAGCGTCCCCATGCCGGTCAATTCTATATCGTACTTTTCATATTTTTTATCGCGTTCGTCGGAGAGTATTTCACGTTTTATTTGACTATATTTTTCATCCGCTAAAAAGGCAATTCCCTCCAGATCACTAGGCGTCCCGACCAGCCTTCTTTGCCCAAGGCGAATATTTTCCTTGGCGTCCTTGATCGCGTCCCATCCCGGCTTTCTTAAATCCAAAAGGCGGCCCGATTTAAACTGGTATAATATCGGGCATTCCTCATCATCCTTCCCCTTGCGATCAACCTGACCTGATGGGGCGGAGCACGATATGGTCGTGATGGCTGCGACCGTGATAAACAGGGCATTACAGACCCCTTGCATATGCATCATGAAACCGCCTCCACGTCCTTTCCCGAAGATATGTTTCTCTCGCCGGAATTCGCAATTCTTTTCGTATGGCGTTCTCGATATAACGAACATTGTCGCCCATCGTATTGGGCACCACCGTATCGAGAATAACCTTTTGGGTCGCTCTCGGGAGGTTAGTGAACACCTCCATGTCCGGCCCCTTAACATTGATCGACTTAACCGGGTCGGAATATCCGAGAATAGAATGGCCAAGTTCATGCGCAAGCGCTATGGCATTTCGATAGGTACGAGAGGTATCTTGCGGAAAGTCTTCACTCTCGTAAACCTGACGAAAATTGAATAGAACGTCACTGCCTTTCCCGGCAACGGCTTCAGTATCTCCGACTGGACTCAGCACTATTCTCTGCCTTACGCCTTGACTGGCCATATTCAATATTATTCTTCGGCCGGTATTGGTCATTAGCAACAGCTTAAGACTATTTTTGAGCGTTTTTTCCGCCTCGGGCCTAAGCGGGTTATCCATCGTCATATACTTGCTATTTTCCAATACGAAATAGCGCGAAATTATTTCATCCAGATTCTTCTTTTCGAACAGCTCCTTCGCCTTCTTCATTCTCCTTGTTGACGGCAGAAATGGTTCAATAAGGTTGCCATCGAAGGGTATTATATTCGTCTGGTCGGATTTATCGTTAGGGCCAAGCGGCAGATCGGGAAGCTTGGTCATCGTTTCGAATGTTTGATCATCGCTCCGCCCCGGTTGCCCGCGCGACGACCCGTCGATCGAAGTCGGGTAGAGTTCAGCTTTCGTCGCAAATGTTGGTATTTCATTCCCAATCGCGCTGCCAAATGTGACCCGGTTGCCCGGTGCCGCGGTGCCCAGATCGGCAGTTTTCCACATCACCGCGCGATCCGTGTCCGGCCTTACGCTTGGCACGCCATTCCAGCGCGGACGCATATCGTCATCGGTTGGACCGGCGAATGCCGGCGTTTCAGGTCGGGCCTGGGGCGCTTGTTTGCGAAACGGCAGTCCCAAAGCACGCGCCGCACGGTTCAGCGCCTCGTTGATTTCATCATCGGTCGGCACGCGCTGGTCGCCGGTCAACACCCTCAGATCGGTCATCATCCGCGTGTAGAGTTGCATCGTGATGCGGCGCTGCGCCGCGCCGTCGTCGACATCCCTCCTGAACGGTTCGATCGTGTCGCCCTGCGTCGGCGGATCGATCGGGTCGGTCGGCTCGGCGGCCGCTTCTGTTGCGACCGACGCTGCAACGGCGTCATCCGCCGCCACCTCCGGCAAAGGCGGTTCGATCGATGCCACCGGCTCCGGCTGATCGGCCGGAATATCGCGCTCATATGGTATCTGCACGGTCATCTCCTGTCGCGCCAGATGCTCGTGACGGCACGGCCGGCCTGCTCTGGGTCGCGAAAAGAGGCCGTAACCATTGTGCGAAATGATTGAATCGAGCGCGCGGCCGGTCGGCTGTCGCTCATCCTCAATTATACGATGCCACTGAAATATCAGGGTGATTTACGCTCTTGAGGAGCGGACCCAGGAAGCGCTGCGGTTGGTCATTGGTTATTGGCTTCGGCAGTAAGGCCGGACCCGAACCCGGCGGCGAGCCATAGCTCGGCCAGTTCGCTCGCCGTATCGCCAGAAAATTGCGGCAACCCCGCGCAGGCGAACTTGGCGCGCGCCGCATCGAAGCGGGCGCGGAGCGCCGGCTGCGCCATAAGCAGCGACAGCAACGCAGCCTCGGCGGCCTGCTTTCCGAGTATGGAAATCGCATATTCCAACAGCGGCTTTTGCGGGCACACCGGGTGATGGACAAGGACATCGACCGCGGCTGCGGGATCATCGAACAAGTCGAAGAAAGGCAGCATGATCCGCCGGATCGCCGTCACCGCGTCATCGATCTCCGCCGGGCGCGTGACGGGATCCGCGAAATCCCATTCCATCCAGCTCGGCACAGGCCCGAGATTGCCGATCTGGCCCCCGCTGATCACGCCGGCTTGCGGGCCTTCGCGCCGAAGCCAGGGATGATCATGCCTCCGACGCCAATCGGCCAGTTTCCGGGAGCTCACGGCACCATGAATCCACACCGCGGCGCGCTGGCCGGCGATGTTGTTCCGGTCCGATTGAAAGATGATTTCATACGACAGATCGCCGCCAACGCGCTTCAATCCTGGACCGCTCTTGTAAAAGGCGAAGCCATCTTCCTGTAGCTGTGCCGCGATCTGCGCGACCGCCGCCAGGATCACGTCCCTCGGCTTCTCCCGCTCCGCATTCGGCAGCGCACGGCTTGCGGCCGCGTCGCGCTTTTGCCGCGCCGTCGCGATAACCGATTCACTAAAGGAAAGAGATTTCGGCATGATGCCGTTTGAGTTCATCGCGGCGGCCAGCGCAATAGCCCCGGACCAGCCGGGATTCCGACTCCCGCCTGGAGCACCGAAAGGCGACTCCGTTTCAGCAAGGGGATGGCTACCCCAATTACGCCATGTCACCGAAACCCACCGTAACGCCGATCACCCAGGCGTAACGGCACCTGGGCATCAGTAGAGTGTCGCGGTAACCATGACCGCAATTCCACCACCAATGTTACTGATAACGCAGCGTTTTCTCGAAACCGGCGTTCGCCTTCGCCATCTTGATCAGCTTGCGGAGGTAAGACCGGACCTCCCGTTCGAACCGCCTTTCATCATGGACGCCGAGCCGACGATATTCGTCCTGGTCGAGAAGTCCTTTCAGCTGATCGACGAAGCGCTTCTGGTCGTTCGTCGCCTCGCTGGCCCTGGTGACACGGCAGATCCATTCCTCGGCGGCGGCCTTGTCATAATCATCTTCACTGTCCCGGCCGCGCTTGTCCGCCCGATCCTGATCGCCCTGCGACGCGATTAAACGGCGTTCCAGCCAGCTGCGGACGACCTCGCCGTCCCATTCTTTCCCGGGCTCGCTCATCACGCTCTCCTAATCCGCCCTGCCCGCAAAACCACATGTTTTCGCGTGGCGATCCTTGTTGACCGTGCCAGCCAGCGAACGCGAAGGAGCGGCGGTTAGCGGACGCCCGCCAAACGCCTGAGGCCCGTCACTCCAATGACGGCCAAAGCGACGGTGTGGACCAACAGCGCAAGCAACAGGTAACCGGTCGCTGCGAGGAGGGCCATCTCATCCATCATGCTGTCACCTGACACGCCGGCCGCGTAAAAAAACAGGGAGGCCCCCTCTCTGAAAACAGTGAACGCCATCGGGATAAAGACAAGGTGCAGGAGCCATTGCACCTTAACTCGTCGGGCCAGCAACCAGACCGTGACCGACAAAGCGAGCGGGCCAAGCGTAGCGATGAGCCAGCCGGTCACCGCTAGCGTGGTCATGTCACCGGTGTACATCTCGTATATGGACATGGTCGGATCGAGCGTCGGGCGCGCAGTGAGTAGCGTGATGCCGGCGACACCCGATCCATACGCAACGAATCCAAGTCGGCTCATCGCGACAGCATCGCAGTAGGGCCAAAGGTCCGCAAGTGAGCCGCTTGGCTTCGGTGGCAGGTTACTTAAACTCCAAACTCGGTGCGAGTTCGCTTGATCGAGGCAAGCCCCCTGCCGGTCTGCATCTCCAGCGCAGCGTCACGTGATATGCGAGACTAGGATCAACGAGAGAGGATAGGCGGATCGCGAGTGACCGTTGGCTCAGACGGTTAAGTAACTGTCCTCGCAATTCAAAAAAGCTACCGAATTGGATGGGGTTCTGCTCGACTCTTCGCGTACCACACTTCAGCCATCTTCCCGCCAATCCGAAGGATTGAAGGGGAGGAATAAATGCCAAGTCAAAATTATAATATTGTTCGCGCTGCTATGGAAGCGCGTCAGCAGATAATATGCTCATATAATAACTTACCTCGAGAGCTTTGCGTTCACACCATCGGTTTTTCGGGGTCTAAGGAAATGATCTTAGCCTACCAATTTGCCGGAGAAAGCAGTCGGCCACCCGAAAACGATGACCAACGCTGGCGCTGCATGGAGGTTGATAAATTAGTCGGCGTGACAGCACGCGATGGACCTTGGTCTACTTCACAGAACCATTCAAAAAAACAGACATGCGTCAAAGAGGTTGATCTAGAGATCTTTCCGTAATCGGATAGAGCGCGTCAGCTACCTTCTGAGCATTCTCAAACGCCGCGTATCCCGAGAATTCGGCGCGCTCTATTCCGCCATCAGTTTGATCGATCGCCTCCAGAATCCATACTCCTTCTCGAACATCATCTCTGACGAGGTTTACCGCTATATATCTACGCATAAATTCACCAATCTCTAGAGTTTAATACCCGAGATTCGTATGCCCTGCCCGAATGTAGATTTGAATCGCGCTACCTCACTAAATAGATAAAACGCGATATAACTTTTCCAATTTCGGTACCAATTTCAACCTATCGGGACCGATCCGATGAGGCTCTAGCGTTCTTTGTCTTTGAACGTTCCTTCAAAGAACAGTGTCGCGAATATGATCAAAAGAGACCAGAGAACGCCGTCAATAAATGACTTAAGCGCGACAGCATCGTGGACCGTAGTGCCATACAGAACTGTGCCAAGCCAAAGATAGACAAGATACAGATAACCTGCACCGCTGACTATGATGAAAAGGCAAGTAACGGCAAGCAGAAACCAGAAGAAAACCCGTTTAATTCGGCCCATGGTTCTACGATGATGAGCATTCCACCATCGCTTGTCGTTGGCATCATCATCTTCGCTGAATGATGGGGACTGTTCAGCCGCCACGCCAAGCTTTCTGCCACTGGTAGCAGTCAGCCTAGCGAGCAGTTCAGCATCACCCTCATCCTTCGGCGGCGTCAAGGATTTCTCGAATCTTATCCTGAAAATGAGGCTGGATCGCTTCATCAGGAATAGGTTTGTTCATTGCCTTCGAATCGTAGACCTGTTCCCACGGCGTGCCTAGCTGGTGAGTTTTCTCACGTAATGCCCAGCCGCTGAAGCGGCGATACGCTGACCAAACCTTATCAAGGATCGGCCTGAATACCTTGTCACCAGTATCGACGGTCGGCCGATTACAAGCGCCAGTTTCAAGGTCATACCAAACGGAATCGCCTGTAATCGGCGAGCTGCCAAAATGCTTGAACTCATGGTACACGGACGGGATCACCGGGCCGTGCTTCCACGCCTCGATTTGCTCGTCAAACAGCTTCGTGCCGAGCAGCGCCAACACCCAACCATATGCGATATACACAAGCTTGATCAGCTTGAGTGGCGTCAAGGGACGGCCCTCGCTCTCGGCGCGCTCTAGGAAGTAGTTTGCGATATGTTGCGGCGTGTAGATCATGCGTTTGGCCTTCGAGCCCGGTTCGTTCCCCCTAGAACAAACTGCGAACGCCCCAAAACCTTATATAGGAACTTTTAGCACTTTGCGAAGGGTATTTCCGGTATTATCGGATATATGCGGCGTTCGTGACGTGTGGATCGCCCCCGCCCTAAGCCTTCCGGTGGCAAGGTATGTATCCCAAACAATGACGGTTGAATCGGAGGGGCTGGCCTTCAAAGCTACTTCTCGGTAATCCTTTGTCGCAGCCTTCCGCTGGTCCAATTCGACCAGCCCCCTCACCCCGCCAAATCCGCATACAAATCCTCCTCCCCGCTCCCCTTCCCGCGCCCATAACGCGAGGGATCCAGCCACCCCGGCAGCATCCTCGGCTGCACCGGTTCCGCGAAGGTACAGGCCAGCGCATCGGCGTCGTCGGGCGAGGCGAGCCCGCGCGATTTCATATGTTCCTTCTTTTCCAGCATCACCGCCTGGTCGGCGTCGAAACCATATTCCGGGCCGATCAGATCATCCTCCAGCCCCTGATGATCGGGAATGCAGCCTTCGCCGAGCCAGTGGCGCATATTGGTCCACATCTCGGCGCGCTTGTTGGCGACGCGGATGCGGGCGCCGCCCAGCCAGCTTGCCTCGCGCACGCGGCTGCTGCCGAACCACACTTCGCCGACCAGCGTATCGGGCAGCAACTGGCGCAGCCGGTCGATCACCGCCGCGCCGATATTGCCGGCATCGACGAAGATCGCGTCGGGCATCCACCGCCCCGCCTCCATCGCGATGTCGCCGGCCAGGCTCATGCTGTCCATATGGTGCCAGCGCTTCCACGGCCGCGACCGCGCATCGCGGCCGCAACGGATCGCGAGCGTCGAATGATCGTCGCCGAAACGCGCGCAATCGACGCCGAAGATCACCGGATCGGTGCCGAGGCCGCGCACCCCTTCCCGCTCGCGCGCCGCCGCCACCGTGTCGCGCGCGATGAACTGCATCGACGAAGCGGAGGGGAACTGCCCGAGCACGCGCACCCGCACCAGGTCGCTGTCCAGGCCATAGGTCGCGACCAGCTCCTCGAGATACGCCTTGTTGGTGCCCTCCACGTCGCGGCTGTCGATCTGCGCGGTGTTCCACAGATTGCGCAGCTTGCCGAACACATCGCGGAACGGTCCGGTCCCTTGTGTCGGGTTGCCAAAGGCGAGGAAGATGATCTCGGTATGCTCATCGGTCAGCGCGCCCAGTGCGACCTCCCACATCTTCGCATCGATGCCGCTCGCCTCGTCGAAGATCAGCACGATGCGCCGGCCCTTGTTGTGCAGCCCGGCGAACGCCTCGGTATTGGACAGCGACCAGGTGACCAGGTCGGCGCGCCACGACCGGCCATGACCCTTCGCCGTGCTGGCCAGCGCGGTCGCGGTCTGGGTGAACCAGTCCGATGTGGCGGCAAGCTGCGCCCATTTGCCGATCTCCGGCGCGGTCTTGGTGAGCAACTGGCTTTCGGTATTGGCGGTGACGATCACGCGGGTGTCCTCGCATGTGTCGAGCGCCCATTTGACCACCATCGCGATCAGCGCCGATTTGCCGATGCCGTGCCCGCTGGCGCGCGCGATGCGGCACGGCGTATGGCGCGTCGCTTTGTCCGTCAGGTGCGCGCCGATCGCGCTCAGCACGTCGCGCTGCCATTCGCGCGGGCCCGCGATGCCGCCGAGTATGCCCTCCCCCCAGGGATAGACATGCTGCACATGGCCGAGCGGATCATGTTTGAACGCCGCGATCGTCGCGCGGATCGGGTCGCTGTCGGGCTTGGCTGTCGGCGACGCGGCGGCGTCCGGTGGTGATGAAGTCATGGGCGGTCTTTCGTCGAGAGAATGAGAAATTCAGGCTGTCGCGGCGGCTTCGTTCGGTGTCGTGCGGTGCAAAACGCGCTTCCCCGGCGCAGGCCGGGGAAGCGATTCATTTATTCGGCTCAAGCGGGACAGCACACAGTCCGGATCGGCATGCGAATGAGCGCGCATTCACCCCGCCCCCTCCATCCCCGCGCTCCGCGCACGCCAGCCGGTCCACACCAGTTCGGCGATGAAGTCGTCGATCCGCATCCCTTCCTTATGCGCGGCGCGGATGATCTCCGCCGCCAGATCGGGGCTGCGCTGGCGCAAATGCGGCAAAGCCGGCACCGGCATCGCCCGGGGCCGTGGCACGGTGCGCCAGTGCGGCGTCTTGTTGTTGACCGGCGCTGTCGCCTTGCCGGTCGATATTATGAATATCCGGCGTGATCGCTGATACCGCTCGACCCGGATCAGCCCGCGCTTTTCCAGCCGCTGGACGATGTTGACCGTGGTGCTGACCGAATCGCACCCGACCACCGCCTGCAGCTCGTCGGAGGTCGGCGCGAGGCGCCCCGCCTCGGCCGCATCGACGATCGTCGCCAGCGCGCGCATTTCCCATGGGGTGAGACCAATCGCACCTTGCTCCTCCCCAGCATGGGGAGGGGGACCGCGAAGCGGTGGAGGGGGTGGGCCGGCAGCGTCACGCTTGGGGAGGTCCCCCTCCACCACCTGCTGAAGAAGCGGGCGGTCCCCCTCCCCGTGCCGGGGAGGAGCGACTATCGTCTGAATTGCCGTCATACCGATCTCCTTCATATTTCCATTCCGTCCGGCGCGCGGATCGGCGCGTTCGCCCAGGGCTTGTCCTCCAGCCCGCGCAGATAGGCCGCGCGCGCCGCCGCGCTCATCACCGGGACGCGGCGGGTTTCGTGCGGCCGTTCCAGAATGCGCAGGAACGCGTCGGCGCTCTTCAGCAGCCAGCCGAGATCCGCCTTCCACGCGCCGCGCCCAGCCCGCCCGGCTTTCGCGCTCCCGTCACTTCTGCCGCCCCCGTCACTTCTGCCGCCCCCGTCACTTCTCCCACAATGCCAGTCGCTTGCGCCGAGCCGCTCGATCGCATCGAAGACCGCGGCCTCGCCATGTTCCCGGACGCGTGCCGCGAGATGCGTTCGCCGCTCCGACGACAGCCCGCGTGCCTCGGCCAGCCCATTTGCCGCCGCCATCACGTTCCACGCCGCGGTCACCCGATCGGCCAGCGGCTCGTCCCCCGGTTTGCGACCGGGATTGGCAAACGATTCGGGCGGTTCGAGCCGTTCGGCTTTCGGCGTCAATTCGATCAGCGGGATGCCATCAGCTTCAGCTGATGAGGGTGAAGGGGGGTTAGAGTTATTATCATTGGGGGGAAGGTCATCATGGTCGTCACAGCCGTCACCATCGTCACCAGTGACGGTCGTGACGGATGTGACAGGCGGGGCGACTGGCGACGCCTTCTGACGCGCACGATACCGCGCCATGCGCCGCGCGCCGGAGGATCGCGTATCGGTCGCCGCCTCCAGTTCGGCGATGGCGCGGTACAGCGCGTCGCCCGAAACCCCGGCGTCGATCAGATGCTTCATGGCGGTGGCGATGACGCTCAAGCGCGCGTCCCCCGCATCCGGCGCGCGGCCATGCGGATCAGCTCGGCGTGGCTGTACAACGCCGCAAGCCGCGCGGCCTCGACCGAGACGCCGTGCCGTTCCGCCACCCGCTCGAACAGGCGCTGCGTCGCATCGCGCAACTGGTCGCCGGCGATCGCCGCCGCGCTGCGCAGTAACTGGTCGTTCTCGACCCCCGCCTGCTCCTCGCCGGTCGGGGTCGGTGGATGGGCGGCCTCGGCAAAGCCCTTGTCCGCTTCGCACGACGGCGATCGATTCACTTCGAAACTGCCCTGATCTATCGCCTCAGCCATATCGATTCGACTCCAATATTCTTGTTTTGTTCTCTTATTCGCTTTCCTACATTGCAAGAACAATCTAGGAAATTTCCTATGGTGATCGAATCAATCGCATCAATGCAGGAGGTGATTACGCCAAGCCCCGCCCGTCTTCCCGCCATGGCTTATTCGCCGCCGCTCGCCCCTTGCGAGACCACCCACCCGCCCCGGACTGCGCCGGATTGCATCACCCCGGACGGCATTACCCCGGCCTGGACCGCGCCAGCCTGGACCGCGGCACCGGCGATCGCCGATATGTTCGCCCTGCTGCGCGACCTGAACGCGCTGCACGATCGCGCAGCTTCGCTGTGTCACACCGATCCCGCGACCGGCCTGGATGGCGTGCGCGGAGAGATCGGCGCGGTGACCGGGCTTTACGAAACCGACTTTAGCGGCCCGATGCGCCTGGTGTGGACGGTCCGCGCCAATGGCGGCGCGGCGGCGTCGTTATGGGAATTGCTTGGGCAGCACCGCGACGCCTGGATCGACACGCGGCTCGCCGCCGACGGGTTCACCCCCTGGACCTGGTGCGACGCGAAGCACGACCGCCGCGACGCATTGGCCGAAGAGGCCGGCACGGTCGCGGCGGCATGGGCGGCGTTTTGCGGGGAAGGTTGAAAATCGTTCCGCCGCGACAATGCCATCTCGAATCGCTGGCACCGTCCGACGACCTGATATCGCCCATCCCGCGCTGTCCGGCGGCACCATGTTGCTCCTCGTCCCCACGCCTGTTCCTGATCGCGCGCCGCTGAACGACTTGCAGCGGCGGCGCGCTGGTCTCACCATGCGCGGCAAGGGAGAGCGGCCGATGAAGTGGATCATGATACTGGCGGCACTGGCGCTGGGCGGTGCGGCACCGGTCGCGGCAAGCGGCGCCGACGCGCCCGCCGCTCCGGCGATCCTGCTCAAACCGGCGCAGGTCTTCGACGGCAGCGATCCCAACCCGCATCGCGGCTGGCAAGTGCTGGTACAAGGCGGCGCGATCATCGCGGCCGGCCCCGACCTCACCGCCCCCGCCGGCACACGGATCATCGACTTGCCCGATGCGACGCTGATGCCCGGCATGATCGAGGGGCACGGCCACCTCTTCCTCCATCCCTACAACGAAGCGAAATGGGACGATCAGGTGCTGCATGAGCCGCTCGCGCTGCGCACCGCGCGCGCCGTGGCGCAGGCCCGCGCCACGCTGCTCGCCGGCTTCACCACCGAACGCGATCTCGGCACCGAAGGGGCGGGCTATGCCGATGTCGGCCTGCGTCAGGCGATCGATCAGGGCATCGTGCCCGGCCCGCGCCTGATCGTCGCGACCCGCGCGATCGTCGCGCGCGGCGCGTACGGCCCCAAGGGCTTCGAACCGGGCGTCGACGTGCCGCAGGGCGCGGAGGAAGCAAGCGGTACCGACGAAATGGTGCGCGCGGTGCGCGGCCAGATCGCCGCCGGCGCCGACCTGATCAAACTCTACGGCGACTATCGCTGGCGCGCCGGCGAGGACAGCCGCCCGACCTTCAGCCAAGCGGAGATGCGTGCAGGCGTCGAGGCGGCGCACGATGCCGGGCGCAAGGTCGCCGTCCACACCTCCACGCCCGAGGGCATGCGCCGCGCGATCGAGGCGGGCGCCGACAGCATCGAACATGGCTATGGCGGCACGCCGGAGATTTTCCGCGCGATGGCGGCAAAGGGCGTGGTGTTGTGCCCGACCCTCGCCGCGTCCGACGCGGTCGCGCGTTATGCCGGCTGGAGCGGCGCGGACCCCGCCCCCGCCGCGGTCCTCGCCAGCCGCGCCGCCTTCCGCCTGGCGCTGGCCGCGCATGTGCCGATCTGCGTGGGCGGCGATGTCGGCGTGTTCGCGCATGGCGACAATGCCCGCGAACTCGAACTGATGGTCGCCGCCGGCATGTCCCCGGTCCAGGCGCTGATCGCCGCAACCAGCGGCAACGCCCGCGCCTTCGGGCTGGAGAACAAGGTCGGCCGGGTGAAGCCGGGCCTGCTCGCCGACCTGATCGCGGTCACCGGCGACCCGACCCGCGACATCGCCGCGACGCGGCGGGTGGTGCTGGTAATGAAGGCCGGGCGGGTGATGGAGAAATAACGGCGCAGGTATGAGTCGGCAAGTGTCGGGGGCGTGATCGTGAGCGGGCAACCGCATCACTGCCTGCGCGTTTACCGGCTGTCGAATAACGACGGAGCGTCTCCCGCTATCCCGCTTCGACACAGAAGGCCGGTACCATGTCAAAGATCGCTGTCCTGATAATCGACGACTCCGTTACCATTCGTGCGATGATGGAGCAGGTCCTTCTGCAAGACACGGACTTCCAGGTAGCAGGCATCGCGTCCTGTATAGATGAAGCGCGGGTCATGATGCGTAGAACTTCCCACGACGTCGTGACGCTGGACCTCGCGATGCCGGGAACAGATGGCCTTGAATTCCTTGACGAGTTGGCAAACCGGACGCATGCGCCGATTGTCGTGGTCTCCTCCCTTACCAAGAGTGATAGTGCTGCGGCGACGGAAGCGCTGGCGCACGGCGCATTTGCCTGTTTCGACAAGGCTAGACTGATGTCCGATGTGCAGGCATTTCTGCGTGTCTTGCGCAAAGCTGCGACGTTAAGGAAAATATCGTCGATTTGAATTGGGCGGCGCGGCGACCGCCGAACGGCGACGGCTGTGGAAAAGCGACGGGCGGGTTTCGGTCAGAGAGATGACGATCGCTGCCGTTGCGCCCACCCGTTGCCGGACTTGCGGCGCACGATCGCATGGTGATTTGCTGGCAGAGCGTTAGAAGCAGTATCGTACAGCATGGGCTGCCATCATAGCTGATCAGGGACCACGATGAACTTTGTCCAATGGCTAAGCTCGCTCGACGATCTGCTCTACGAGCTGATGAGCTGGATCATCTTTTTCCCCGTGACGCTCTGGCGCATCGTGCGACATCCGCTGAAGACGATGCAATATGCCGAGGCGCAATTGCTACTCGATCCCGAGCGGTAATATCGAGGCACCGTCAGTCCGCCGATCATGTTGATCCTGACCATCGTCATCGTTCAGGGAATCGGCCTGGCGCTTGATGGTCCCAACGCCATCTTGGCAAGCCGGCACGGCCTGGCGGGCCTGGTCAATGACGCCACCACATTGCTGCTGCTTCGGGTGGTCCTGTTTGGAACATTCGCCCTCATATTGGCGACACGGAAAATACGGCGCAACGGCCTTGATGTGGACCGTGATACCCTGAAACCAGCGTTTTACGCGCAATGCTACGCAATCTCACCCTTCGTTCTGCTGTTCAGTGGCGGGGCGGCGGCCGCCACAATGCACGACGGCGTCGCTCAAGCGATCGGCCTGACCGCC
The DNA here is from genome assembly GCF_054057355.1 of Sphingomonas sp. UYAg733. Taxonomy (NCBI): domain Bacteria; kingdom Pseudomonadati; phylum Pseudomonadota; class Alphaproteobacteria; order Sphingomonadales; family Sphingomonadaceae; genus Sphingomonas; species Sphingomonas sp. UYAg733. The sequence continues at coordinate 20,657 of NZ_JBSRZE010000006.1, read as the reverse complement.
GTTATATCGGCATTCTTATACTATAGTTTTGTCGAAATACGTTGGTTCTGCCAGGAATTGGGGCAGTCCATCGCCCGCTCCTTCTTTGATACCATGATAAGCGTGGTGATAAGCGTTGCGGTTACAATCGGCTTTGGGATTCTTTTCCGATGATCCTTGCGTTCGTGTTGATTGCGATGGTCGGGCAAGCATCGCCGATCGCCCAGAATACGGCGGATTGCGACCGATCCGCTCGTATGGGGCGATCGCACACCGCGCGGATTGGACACCTTTCGTGCGCTATGCGCGCAAAGGCGACCGGGCGATATCTCGTAACCTTGAAGGCAAGAAGCTAGCCGGTTGTTGATCCGGCACGTTCGGGAAAGGTCAATGAAGACTGACGTTCTGGCTTACCACGCTCGGTAGCGATGGACGCGCCCGCTTCCCAGCTGTAGATTAGCGCAAAGCACTGGATATCGGCAAACAGGAGACGGCGATGCGTTTCGTTGGAAGATCGATCGGCGTGATGGCCGCCACGTTAGTGACGGTTCTTTTCCCCGCTATCGCCGTTGCACAGTCCACAGGCCTTGAAGACATGGTTGGCGCGCGTGCCGGGCAAGCCGAGGGGGAGCTGCAGCGGCGGGGCTATCAGAACATCCGGGGCGAACAAGGCGACGATCGCAGCTACACATATTGGTGGAATGCGGAGCGGCGCCAGTGCGTCAGCATCGCGACGATGAATGGCCGTTATGATTCGATCACGCCGACAACGGCGCCGGATTGTCAGCAATCCGCGAATAGCCGGTCCCGCCCGGATTATGAAAACCAGGCACGGCCAGACAATCCTTCCCGGCCTGACTATGCCCCCGATCAGGGCTATCAGCAGCCGGATTATCAATCGAGCGACGAGGGGCCGGTCGTTGATGGTCGCAATGTCGAACTTGGGCTCGTCTGCTTCGGGGACGGCTCGCGCGACGGCCTTGCAAGCGGCACGACATGGACGTGGAACGGCGACCGCGATCGTTATGAATATGGTCGATATAACGAGACGCGGACCGAGGTGTTCGACGCTTCGCTGATGGTTCAGACCTGGGACGGCGGGGGCCGTATCCGCCTGCCTCGATCGCTGATTCCGCCGATCAATTCGCGCGGCAACAATGGTTGGTGGGACCTTTACGACGTATCGGTCGGGCCTGATGTCATTCGCGCCACATACCGGCTGAACGGGCTCAACAAGCCCCGCCTGACGATCGACCGGCAAAGTGGTCGGGTCACGATAGAGGGCACCGCAAGCTACGGATTCCGCGGCAGATGTGATCAGACGGGCAGCGCGCCACGCCGATTCTAGACGCCCGTCGTCCGGGGGAGGCCGCGATCAACAAACCCGCCCTCGCGCCTGGCATCGCGCCTGCCGTAGCGATCGCGATCTTCATGATCTGGACGGCGATCACCGCGTTCAGTTCCCGGCTCTGGTCCACGATGCATGGGCCAAAGCCGATCGCGGAATCTGTCGCCGCGGCAATACAGCCGAGCCTCGGGCTCGCGCTGCTGTTCCTGATCCTTGTTCTGCTGGTCCTTCGCTGGCGTGACGTCGGGTTGAACCGACCGAACCCAGGGACGATACGGCTCGTCTGGTTTCCGGCCATCTATGTCGTCGGCTTTGTAGCGTTGATCGGCGTGGTGGGCCTTCCACCGCTGACCACGACGATGATCCTGCTTGGGAATACGATGCTGGTGGGCGTGTCGGAGGAACTTGCCGCCCGTGGCATCCTCTATCGCGGGTTGCGCGACAAGCTGGCGATCTGGCCGGCGGCGCTATTGTCCTCGCTCCTGTTCGGAGCCGTGCATCTGGTCAACGGCTTCACGACCGGCGATTTCACCTCTGCCGGGATACAGTCGATCACAGCGTTCATGACGGGCATGGCCTTTCTGGGCATCCGCGTGAGGACCGGCTCGCTTTACCCCGGCATGATCCTGCATGGGCTGTGGGATTTTGCCCTTATTACTGCTGTGACGGGAGGGGCAGCGAGGGCGGTGGCCGACGCGCCCTCGATCTCGAGCGGCTGGCAAATGCTCGCGCCGATCGCGCTCATCCTGCCCAATTTCATCTGCGGCATGTTGCGGGGCGTCCGCGAGCGCGAACCCCTGCCCATTTAACTACCCATTTAACTACCCATTTAACGGACATTTTTCCGAACTCCGGGTCGGCGTCAAGCGACGGCAAACCCAGCGCACCGATCGGGAAGGTGAAGGCGAGGAAGCTCAGCGCATGGACCGCCGGGCGCAACCACCGCTGGCTGGAAAGAGGCAGTCCGATCAGATCAAGGAACCGCCGCTCCCCGGCACTCCCCGCCACCGTTCAGCACGGATCAGCGATAGATGATCACGTACGAGACCTTGCCGTCGAGGCCGTTCTTGCGCGTGTACAGGATCTGTCCCTGGCTCGCGAGCAAGCCGCTGCGCTCGAAGCTCGATACGCAATAATCGGGGTATTCCGCCTTGTAGGCGCGGAACTGGATGACACTGTAATCGTCGCCCTTGCTGCCGCCCGGATCGTCATAGAGCCGGATCTCCGACGGGCGCGAGGTGCCGGTGACCTTCATCGATCGCGCGACGTCGTTATGCCCGCGACACCTGCCGCTATTGGCCTTGCAGCTCTCCTTGTAGGAAACGCCGGGCGCATAACGGAACGCGACCGGCCCGCGACAGCCATTCTCGCCATAGAATGTGATGTCAGCATAAGCCGGCACGGCGGCGAGCATCCCGGCCGCGACAGCGAGCAGCGACAATGTGCGGTTGATGGCCATACGTCAGGCTTCCTGCAACACGGCGCTCACGACACCGCACCGCCGTTCTGCCGACATCGCCCTTCGCTGCCGTCCTACATTCGAACGACGGCCCTTCATCCACAGCCATCAAATTGCCGCCAAGCCAGCGATCGGGACGCGCAGGGCGACGACCGAGCGACGATCGATGCGCAAGAGCCTGCTGCGTTGCCTGGCTCGAGCTTCGTCGAGAGGCTCGGGGCGAACGGCGGGATTGGATCAGCGGCGCGCGGCCGCCTCCTTCGCGCGCCGCGCGTCGAGCAGCGTTTCGAAGTCCGCCGCAACCGTACGGCAGGCCGCAGGATCGATGAACGGGTTGCGCGCCGGCCGCTTGCGCAACGCGGCGAATTTCTCGTTACCGCCGGACTGGCCGGGATGCGCGGTGACCAGGATGTCGCAGGGCAGCTTCTTCATCACGCCAAAGCTCCGGCGAAACCCCGCGATGACCGAAGCATGCGCCGGATCGGTATAGCGATAATCGTCCGCCGATGCCGGGTTCAGGCTCGATCCGAACACCATGTTCAAACACTTGCGACCCTCGCATGACCGCCAGGTCCAGCTCATGCTACCCGCGGTATGACCGGGCGTGGCAATCGCGGTGATCACCGTGTTGCCCAATTTCAGTTTCTCGCCATCGGCCACCGCGCGGACTCGCGTCACGCCGGGAAAATCCACTACCAGGCCGAATTGCGGATCGTCCGGGCCGATCGCGCCCCGGCGCAACGCCACCGCCCCGGCTGCGCTAGCCACCACCGTCGCGCCGCTGTCGCGCGCCAGCGCGGCGAGGCCGCCGGCATGGTCGAAATGCGGTTCGGTGCTGAGGATGTATTTGACGTCCTTCACCCGGAAACCGAGCCGGCGGATATTCGCCTCGACCGCCGCGACACCCTGCGGCACGCCCGCATCGATCACGATCAACCCCGCGCTGGTGCGGATTAGCGCCACGTTAAGATCGACGAAGCCCACAAGATAACTATTGCCGTATATGCGCGTCGGCACCTGCGGACCGAGCCACCGCTTAGCAGATTCGGGCGCGATCGGCCGGGTCAGCGGATCGTCGCCCTGCGCGCTTCCTGCGCTTGCCAGCAGCATAGCCAGGCCAGTCGCGCCCATGATCATCTTCAGCGTCATCGTCCATTCTCCGTCAAATCGACCTGAAGAATGACCGTTCGCGCCGCGCTTCACAAAGCATCTTCTCTGGACTTGACCATGAATCCAATTCATGGATCGGACATGGATCGCGCCCATCTTCCGCTCAATGCGCTGCGTGCCTTCGAGGCAGCGGCCCGCCATCTCAACTTCACCCGCGCCGGGCTTGAACTCTGCGTCAGCCAGGGCGCGGTGAGCCATCAGGTCGCGTTGCTCGAGCGCCGGCTGGGCAGCGCGCTGTTCCGCCGCCTGCCGCGCGGCCTCGCGCTGACCGATGAAGGCCTCGCCCTGGTACCGGTGGTCGAGGACGCGTTCGACCGCATCGGCATCGCGCTCGAACGCCACGGCCCCGGCGGCGTGCGCGAAGTGCTGACGCTGGGCGTGGTCGGCACCTTTGCGGCCGGCTGGCTGCTCGACCGGTTGCCCGATTTCACCCGCAATCATCCGCAGATCGACCTGCGCGTACTGACCAACAACAACCGCGTCGACCTTGCCGGCGAAGGGCTCGATTACGCCATCCGCTTCGGCGACGGCGCGTGGCACGGCACGCAGGCCGAACCGATCATGGACGCGCCGCTCACCGCATTGTGCGCGCCGTCGATCGCCGCACGGATCGAAAACGTCGAGGATCTGCACCGCGAAACCCTGCTGCGCTCCTACCGCGCCGACGAATGGCCGCGCTGGTTCGACCAGGCGGGAATCACCTGCCCGCCGGTTCGCGGGCCGGTGTTCGACAGTTCGGTGGTGATGGTCAGCATGGCGATCGCCGGGCGCGGCGTCGCACTCGCGCCCGCGCGCATGTTCGCGCGCGACCTGACCGCGGGGCGGCTGGTCCAGCCCTTCGCGACCGAACTCGCCGCCGGGCGCTACTGGCTGACCCGGCTGATGTCGCGCCCGGAAAATGCCGCGATGCGCGCGTTGCGCGAATGGATCGTGGCGCAGGCGGCATAGCAACCGCCACCCGCCTGCTGCGGAACGCAATGCTCCCGCACCCGTTGACGCGCGGAGGAGAAAGCCAATGACCGAATCCCGAACCCCCGACATTCCGCCCGAAAATGGCAAGCGCGCCTCGATCGACAGCCGCACCGGCGAAGTCCATGGCAGCGGTGTTGGCGCCGGCGGCGGCAGTCCCGGCGAAGACTATGACAGCGATACCGCGACTGGCGACGGTCAATTGCCGCAGCCCGATCCGAAAACGCTCGTCACTGGCGCATAGGATCGCAGCAAGACGATAACGCCGGACCGGCGCACTTGCGGGCTACGCCGCGCCGGTCCGGCGGGGTCAGGTCTTCGCTGTGGTCGCAGCCGGTTTGCGCGCGGCCGGTTTGCGCACCGTCTTGCTGGCGGCGGCCCGTGGCTTGCGCGCGCCCGCCTTCGGTGTCGCAGTCTTTGCCGTACCAGCCTTCGGCGTCGAGCGCTTTGCCTTGCCCGACTTGTCGCCGCTTCGCGCATAGAGCAGGCCCGCGACGATCGCTGCGGATCCGATGCCGACCGCCGCGCCGATGCCCAATGCCTTTGCGCTGATCGCCGGCGCAGCCTCACCGTCATCGTCATTGGCGGCGCTCTTTTCGGGCAGCGGCGCATGATGTTCGTGCGGCGGCTCATGCAACGGATAGGGCGACTGGTTCTGGGGCGGGACGGGCGGGGTATGAGTCATGATTCACCTGCATTGGGAGGAGGATGAACAGCAAACGTACCGCGCGCGTTACGGTTGCGTGTCGATCGCCAGATCGCGCCGACGGGGCGTGTCAGCCGCCCTCCAGCGCCCGCAACCCCTTCCCCGACAGGCTGCGGAACGTCACCGACCAGCGCCGCTCTTCCAGCTCGACGATGCTGTGCTCCCAATCGTGTCGTGCCACTCCACTCAGATGATAGATCGAGCGCGGCGCCAGCGGCAGCGCGGCGCGATCGAACCCGCCCGCCACGCGGCGGCGCAGGCGCAGGGTCGCCGGTGTCTTGAGCGAGATGCCGACGACATGCTCGAACACCGGCCGGTCGCGGTGCCAGCCAATCCCCGCGCCGGGATCGTAACGCACGACCAGAGCCTGGACGAGATCGTCCGCCGCCAGCCCGGCAAAGCGCGCCGCACGGTCACGCAGTGGCAGCAGGAAATCCGGGATCGGCTCGGTCGGGCCGAAGCTCGCATCGTCGAAATCGTAATTCCATCCGAACGACGCGATCAGCCGCTTGCCAAGCCAGCCCTGGAACCGGAACGGCGTCACCGCGACCTCCTCCAGCCGCGCGATCAACGCCCGCTCCCCGGCCGCGTCGATGATATCATCGGCCTGGCTCAGCCCCGGCGGCAACGCGACCGGCGGGGCTTCACCGAACAGATCGGTCTGGACCGCGTGCATCGCCTATGCGGGAACGGCCGCGCCGAAATCACCGCGCGACACCGGCGCGTGTTCGCCGCGCGAATAGGTTCCGGTGAGCAGGCCGGTGCCCAGCACATTGCCCTTGATCGCATCCAGGATCGCGGCACGCCCGGGGCTCGACACCATCACCGGCGTCCGCGACAAGGCGAACAGCTGGAACACATAATCATGCGTTCCGTGCCCGGTCGGCGGATCGGGCGGCAACCAGCCTTCGCTGAAATAGCTGTTGCGCCCGACATCGCGCCCATCGACGTCGCCCACGCCATCCGGCACGATCGCGCCTTCGGCCAGACGCCGCTCTTCGGACGCGATGTTCCACATGATCGCATGGACCAGCGGGTTGGGCGTCGGCGCATCGGGATCCTCGACGATCAGTGCAAGGCACACCGTGCCCGCCGGCACCTCGCCCCACACCAGCGGCGGCGAAACACCCTCGCCATCGGCAGTGAAGCGTTCGGGCAGGCGCGCTCCGTCGGCGAAGGCCGGGCTCGACAAGTCGATCTCGGCGCCCGGATTACCCAGTTCGGGTTCGACGCAAAGCAATTTTGCGTGCCCCGCGCGGACATTGCGCATCAGGCTTCCCAGCCATCCCGGTATATGTTCGAGCATCGCTCTGGTCCTTTATGCGTTGTCCTGCCTGACTAACCCGCGAAAGACGCGAGGTTTCCACGCCGGGCGATCGAGATGAAGATAGCGACCTATAATGTGAATGGCATCAACGGTCGCCTCGCCGTGTTGCTACGCTGGCTGGCCGAAGCCCGTCCGGACATTGTCTGCCTGCAGGAATTAAAGGCGCCCGACGAGAAATTCCCCGAAGCCGCGATCGCCGATGCGGGATACGAGGCGATCTGGCACGGCCAGAAAAGCTGGAACGGCGTCGCGATCCTCAGCCGCGTCGGCACGCCGGTCGAAACGCGGCGCGGCCTGCCCGGTGGCGAGGGCGACACGCACAGCCGTTATATCGAGGCAGCGGTCAACGGCGTGCTGATCGCCGGCCTTTATCTGCCCAACGGCAATCCCCGGCCCGGCCCGAAATTCGATTACAAGATCGCCTGGTTCGAACGGCTGATCGCCCACGCCGCCGATCTGATCGCGACCAAGATGCCGGTGATCATCGCCGGCGACTTCAACGTCATGCCGACCGAGCGCGACGTCTACAAACCCGAACGCTGGACCGACGACGCGCTGTTCGCGCCGGAGATCCGCGCGGCGTTCTTCCGCCTGACCGATCAGGGCTGGACCGACGCGCTGCGCACGATTCATCCGGACGAGACGATCTACACCTTCTGGGATTATTTCCGGAACGCCTATGGTCGCAATGCGGGCCTGCGGCTCGACCATCTCCTGCTCAGCCCGGCCATCGCCGATCGCCTCGTCGCCGCCGAGGTCGACCGCCATGTCCGTGGCTGGGAAAAGACCAGCGACCATGCCCCGGTATGGATCGAGCTCGCGGACTAGCGTCTTTCCGGTTTAGCCGGTGCCAGCCCGCTCCCCCTCCCGACCACCCATTCAGGATATGCTATGGGTGGTCGGGAGGGGGAGCGGGCTGGCACCGAACCGACGTAAGTCGGAAAGACTCTAGCGCCACATCATCGCCGGAAATCGAGGCGACCGCCGGGCCACATCCCGTCGATCCGGCGATCGTCGATATGCCGCCCGATCCAGGGCTGGACGATCTCCGGCGATGACAGGTTGATATATTTGCCCGTCATCCGGCCATCATTTTCATAACGCGCCTCGATCAGGCCGAGTCGCGCGCCATGGTGCCAGTCGAACGACAGGAAGACGCGATCACCAACCCGGCGCGCCTCGCCGCTGCCCGGTTTCCATTGATCCGCACTGTCACCCGGGATCGCCGGATCGGCCCCGCCGTTCCAGCGGCTCGACCATCGTCCCTCGATCGAGGCCGGCGCCGCGTCGATCTCAGCCCATGGCGCGGCATTCGAATCGGACGCGCCGCCGTCGAGCGACGCGGTTGCGGCAAAGGCAATGACATCCTCGCCATCCGGGTCGGGTACATCCATCACGCCGAACGGGTTTCTCGTTTCTGTGGTCATCGATCATCTCCTGTCCGACGGGCCTAGGTCATCGCCACGCACCGTCCGACCCGGTTCTTCCGGCCAAAGGGATTATCGTAAGTTTGCACTTCGCAATCGCTGCGATACGCTATCGCGATGAGCCTCGATCTTCGCGGCAAGGCGGCGCATATTCCTATCCTGTCGCCGTGGCCGAATATCCGCAACCGGGAATAGCAAAGCCACTAACCTACGACTGGCATTGGGTCGCTTCCAGCCAGGTGGCTTTTCGGGCAACAACCCGAACGGCACATTTTGGGCACTGCGATCGACCGCGCCAGCCAGCGAACGGCAAGGACCGGATGGAAAACCGACGGTCTGCCTTCGGGCTACTGGCGAAAGTGGACAACCTGTTTCATCACAGGATCTCTAATACGCAGCGGTCTGCCTGCACTATCCCATGTGCAAGATGGCAGATGCCTGGGTTGGCTAGGCCGGAGCGGTTCGACTCCTCTGCAAGGCACATATCTCTCTCTGATCTCGTGTACGTTTCGGGCCGCGTGGCATCATGGTCAGGACGACTTGCTTTACCGCTACAATGCCATTTCGCCACCGCGACAGGATCGTCTGGCGATGGCGGTGTTTCATATGAGCATGCTGCTAAAAGCAACATCGCGAATGCAACTCGCCACATTCTTCCTCTCCCGATCGATGACTGCCATCAATCGACGAACGTCAACTAATAGGAAATGGAATCGAACTAACAAGTTTCGACATCTGGGGCACTTGTCGTGACGCACGATCAGCGCCCGGCTCGCCACGTCGCGGCTGATGTCGAGCACCGACGCGACCTTCTTGCCACTCTTCACGAAATATCCGTCGCACGTCCAGCCGCCGACCAGTGCGTCGAATCCATCGCCGGTCGGCGCTTGTGCGGATGCCGTGCCAGCCATGCTCCAGCCGATCGCCGCCATCGCCAACCACATCGTCTTGATCATCGCCAGCCCTTCGTCAAAAACCGCCGGTCGTTCTCATGGCCGATCCACCGCCGATCGCCCCTCGAACAACGCGCGATCCTCCGCCAGCCCCCCGCCGACCAGATCGAAAAACGCCCGCACGCGCGCCGTGCCCTTGAGATCGGCATGGGTCACGATCCACAATTCCCCCGCCAGCTCGGCAATCGGCTCGGACAGCGCGCGCGTCACGCCGTCATCGCCATCGCCGAGATAACAGGGCAGCAACGCAACACCCATCCCGGCGCGCGCCGCGACGAGCTGATTGACCAGGCTGTTGGTACGATAGACGAAGGCATCGCCGGATATCCGTCGCGCCAGCCAGTCGGCCGCCATGATGCCGCTCGCCGCCTCCTCCCAGCCGATCATTGCCCGCCCATCGAGTGCTCCCGGATCGGCAATCGCGCCGTGCGCCGCGAGCCAGGCCGGCGCCGCATAAAGGCTCCACGCGATCCCGGCGAGCTTGCGCCCCCACAGGTCGTCCTCCCGCGGCCGGATCGGGCGCAGCGCGATATCCGCCTCGCGCCGCGACAGGCTGAGCACGCGATTGTCGATCGCCAGTTCGACCACGATGCCGGGATGATGCTGCCGAAACGCAGCGAGATGGCCGGTCAGCCGGCTGAACGCGAGCGTCTCCGACGAGGTGACGCGGAGCCGGCCGGTCAGCAGATGGTCACGCCCGGCGATATCACGGTCGAGCGCCAGCGCCTCGTCCTCCATCCGCTCGGCCGCCACCGCCATGCGCTCCCCGGCAGAGGTCGGTTGGTAGAGGCCGCCAGGCAGCCGCTCGAACACTCGCGCACCAAGCCGCGCCTCGATCGCGTTGAGCCGGCGAAAGGCGGTCGAATGATCGATACCCAGCGCCTTTGCCGCTGCCGTCAGCCCGCCGGCGCGGCGCACCGCAAGGACGAGTTGCAGGTCGTTCCAATCCTTCATGCCCGCCCGATATCACATGAAGCATTTGCAGTCATGCAAGTGATATTGGCGAAATACCAATGTGCATTGCAGCAAAGCCAACCCTAAACCCTGCCCCGAGGCGGTTGTTGCCGCACCATCGAGGATGAACCCCATGAAGCTCTATTACGCCACCGGGACCTGCTCGCTCTCGCCGCACATCGTCGCGCGCGAGGCGGGCATTTCGCTCGATCTCGAACGCGTCGATATCCGCCAGACTCCGCACCGCACCGAAACGGGCGCAGACTTCACCGCGCTCCACGCCAATGGTTACGTCCCCGCGCTGCTGCTCGATGACGGGTCGCTGCTCACCGAAGGGACGGCGATCGTGCAATATCTCGCCGACCTGAAACCCGCATCGGGGCTCGCCCCGCCCGCCGGCACGCTGGCGCGCTATCGCCTCCAGTCTTGGCTCAACTTCACCGCGACCGAACTCCACAAGATGTACAGCCCGTGGCTGTTCCACCCCGAATATGGCGCACAGGCGCAGGAGGTCGCGCGCGGCAAGATCGTCGAGCGGCTCGCTTATGTCGAACGCCATTTCGCGGCGTCGGGTCCGTTCCTGCTCGGCCAAACCTTCACCGCCGCCGACGCCTATCTCTTCGCCATCATCGGCTGGTCGCCTTTCGCCAAAATCGACCTGACGCCCTTCCCGCATCTGCGCGATTTTCTCGACCGGGTCGGTGCACGGCCGGCGGTGCGCGAAGCGATGCGCGGCGAAGGCATGCAAATAGCGGCATGAGTCCGGCCATTGCCTGGATCCTGCTCGGCGTCGCCGGGCTGCTCGATGTCGCCTGGGCGGTGGCGATGAAATATGCCGATGGTTACACCCGCCCCGGCTGGAGCCTGATCTCCTTCGCGCTGCTCGCCGCCTTCGTTTATCTGCTCGGCCGCGCGCTCACGGTGCTGCCGGTCGGCACGGCCTATGCCGTGTGGACCGGCATCGGCGCGACCGGCACGGCCTTGCTCGGCATCTGGCTGTTCGGGGAATCGATCAACCCGTGGCGGATCGCCGGCATCGCCCTGGTGTTGGCCGGCATCGCCCTGCTCAAACTCGCGCCGGCCTGATGCCGCACGATCGCCAGGGCGCTTCCGGGCCGAATTGATCTCCACTCCTTGATCCCTCACCTCCGTTCGTTTCGAGCGAAGTCGAGAAACAAGCCACAATCGCTGCGCAAGGGTTTCTCGATTTCGCTCGAAACGAACGGAGGGGACAAGTCGAACCTAGCCAACAGCATCGGCTGCCCTGGTGAAGCGATAACTCGCCTGTTCGAACCCCAGCTTGCGGAAAAAGGCGTGCGAATTGCGGATTGCGATATCGCTGACCGCCTCGACCTGCGCGCAGCCCCGCTTTGCCAGTGCGGCCTGCGCGGCCTCGACCAGCATCCGCCCCACCCCGCGCCGACGCTGATCGGGTGCGACAAGGATGAGCGAGAGACGCCCGATCCGGCCCGACTGCAAGGTCGCGAAGACCGAGCCGGCGACCACGCCGATCACCCCATCCCGATCCGCGACAAGAATCACCGCCTTGTCGCGCTGTGCCTCGGCGATCCGTGTGCCGGTCTTCGCGCCTTCGTCCTGCGCACCGTCGAGCGCCCGGAGCAGCGCGGCGATCGCCACCGCATCGTCCTTCGTCGCCTGGCGGATCGTCAGTGCCGGTTCGGCAGGTGGCGCGGGTTCGGGCTTCTTCTTCGGCGGCAGCGGCGGCGCCGCTGACGGCTTGCGTAGCTTGGACGATCGGACCGCGCGCGGCCGGATTTCGGGCTCAGGCTCATCGTCCGGCTCAGGCTCGGGTTTCTTCCGCGCAACCGGTCGCGCGGGCGTCGCATCGATCGACGCGCCCCAGGCCGAAAGCTCGCCCTCGCGCAGGAACGCGGCAATCTCGTCACCGGTCGCGGTGAGCCCCTTTGCGCCGAACCCGACTATTTCTTTCCCGCCGATCGCCTCTGTCAGGCCGTACAGGCCAAAATCACCCGCGCCCGGCTTGCGCCGCCGCGACTTGACCAGCTTGAAACCGCGATGCCGCGCCATGTTACGCAGCATCTCGTCGCGATCCTGCCCTGCGATATCATCCGCCATCCAGCGGCAACCTATGAGAATAGGAATTGTTCAGCCGTTGATCGGTGCCGCCCCCATTAGGCGAGCGACAAGCCCAGTTTCTCGGGCGACCGCGCGCGGGCGCGCCAATGCGCTTCCGGGTTCGGCATCAGCCGCCGTGCCGACAGGTCGAGCAAGGCCATGACATTCTTTACCTCCGCGGCAAGAACGCCGTCCGGCTTCCTGAAATTCATAATGCGTGACGTAGGTCTTGCTCGTCGAGAAGCGCAGTTCGCACATGATGTCCACGTCGTCGCCGCCCGCAGGTCGGCGAGGAATCTGATATTGGTTTCCAGATTGACCGGGCCGATGCCCGATACCAGCATCGCGTCGATATCGAACATGCGCACGCTCGTCTTGATTCCGAATGGCGCGGTCATTCGGGCAGCGCCTGTCCCGCGAGCCAGTCGTGCGACCGCGTGGTCAGACGATCGTCAATCGATTCGACCTATCATACTCGATCGATCTGGCTTGGCGGGCGCATTTCCATCCGATAGATTGCAGGGCGGCGCATCCTTTCCCCGCCGTTCCACGTTTCCGACAGGTCCGATCCCGGGCCATGGAGTATGCCGACATGTCCGACCCCTTTTCGTCCTGGCTTCGCCTGACCTCGATCTGGACCGATATGTCGCACACCGGGCTGCGTGCGATGGAGACACTGGCCGCCTCCAATAGTGTCGTGGAGCGCCGCACCGGCATGATCGACACGGCCATGCGCAATCCGCTGGCCGGCGATTATGCCGAATTATCCCGCATGGTCCCGGAAAAGGTCGACGCCTTTTCGCAATCGGGCTTGGCGATGGCCAATGAATGGTGGTCGATGCAGACCGCCTTGTTGACCGAAGTACAGGCTTTTTGGGGTATGGCGCTGCGCGGCCGCGCGCCGACCCTGGCCGAGATGAGCACCGCCGGTTCACGCGCAACCAACTATGCCCTGAGCACCGCCAAGCGTGGCGCGAACCTCGGCGCGCTCGGCCTCGCGCCGATCCATAAGAAAGCCGTGGCCAATGCGCGCCGGCTAAAGCGGAAAAAATCACCCTGATCCAAAGCAAGTCGGCCCGAAAATATGGACCTTTGGCTCGACCTTGGTGGTTGAGCGGGCAAACCCAGAGGGAGCTGCGCGATGGCCATCAAGAGCGACACCAAATCCGACTCGATCAAGCCGGGCAATGGCGGCGAGGCCCATCAGCAGGCGGGCGACGAAGCGGCAACGGGCCTGACCACCAATCAGGGCATTCGAGTCTCCGATAACCAGAACCAGCTAAAGGCCGGCGCGCGCGGGCCGGTCCTGCTCGAAGACTTCGTCCTGCGCGAAAAGATTTTCCATTTCGACCATGAGCGCATTCCGGAGCGCATCGTCCATGCCCGTGGCTCGGCCGCGCACGGTTATTTCGAATTGTACGAAAGCCTGTCCGACATCACCAGGGCGGACCTGTTCCAGCGTGCCGGCGAAAAGACGCCGCTGTTCACCCGCTTCTCGACCGTCGCCGGCGGTGCCGGGTCGGTAGACACGCCGCGCGACGTGCGCGGGTTCGCGGTCAAATTCTATACAAAGGAGGGCAATTGGGATCTGGTCGGCAACAATATCCCGGTTTTCTTCATCCAGGACGCGATCAAATTCCCCGACCTGATCCATTCGGTGAAGATGGAGGCGCAGACCGGCTATCCTCAGGCTGCCTCGGCGCACGATACCTTCTGGGATTTCATCGGATTAATGCCGGAATCGACGCATATGATCATGTGGGCGATGTCCGACCGCACCATCCCGCGCTCGCTGCGGACGATGGAGGGCTTCGGCATCCATACCTTCCGGCTGGTCAACGCAAAGGGCAAATCGACCTTCGTCAAATTCCACTGGAAGCCGAAACAGGGTGTCCAATCGACTTGCTGGGATGAGGCCGTGAAGATCGCCGGCGCCGATCCCGATTTCCACCGCCGCGACCTGTTCGAGGCGATCGATCGTGGCGACTTCCCCGAATGGGAACTGGGCATCCAGGCGTTCGACCAGGATTTCGCCGACAGCTTGCCGTTCGACGTGCTCGACCCGACCAAGATCATCCCCGAAGAAGTGCTGCCGGTGCGGCTGATCGGCCGCATGGTGCTCGATCGTTATCCCGACAATTTCTTCGCCGAGACCGAACAGGTCGCCTATTGCCCGGGCAACATCGTGCCGGGCGTCGATTTCACCAACGATCCGCTGCTCCAGGGCCGGCTCTTCTCCTATCTCGATACGCAGAAGTCGCGGCTCGGCACGGCTAATTTCCACCAATTGCCGATCAACGCGCCGAAATGTCCGGTGATGAATTTCCAGCGCGACGGACAGATGCAGATGGCGGTGCCCAAGGGCCGTGCAAATTACGAACCCAACAGCCTGGCCGAAGCGGGCGAGGAAGGCGGCCCGCGCGAGTGCCCGATGACCGGCTTCGCCACCTTCCCCGGCCGCGACGGCGAGAATGAACAAGGCGACAAGCTGCGCATCCGCCCCGACAGTTTCGCCGACCATTACAGCCAGGCGCGGCTGTTCTTCCGCTCGCTCGCCGCGCCGGAACAGGCGCATCTCGCCTCCGCACTGGTGTTCGAACTGTCCAAGGTCGCGCTCGAACATGTCCGCACGCGGATGCTGTCCAACCTGGTCAATGTCGATCCCGAACTGGCGAAGCGCGTCGCCACCGGTCTCAACATGCCCCTGCCCAAGGCATCGAAAGCGGCGAAACCGGCACAGGATTTCGATCCCTCCCCCGCGCTGCGCATCGTCGACGGCCCGCGCGCGCCGCAGGACATTGCCGGCCGCTCGATCGCGGTGCTCGTCGCAGACGGCTCGGACGCGAAAGTGGTGGCGAGCATGACCAGGGCGATCAAGGATGTCGGCGCCCGTGCGGTGATCGTCGCGCCGCGCATCGGCGGCGCCAAACTGTCCGACGGTTCGCTGCTCAAGGCCGATGCACAGCTTGCCGGTTATCCGTCGGTGCTCGCCGATGCGATCGTCGTCGCGCTCTCGGACGGTGGTTGCGCGGCCTTGCTCAAGGAAGCGGCGGCGGTGCAGTTCGTGATGGACGCGTTCGGCCATCTCAAGGCGATCGGCCACACGGCGGAGGCGCAACCCTTGCTCGACAAGGCCGGCGTCGTGCCGGACGAAGGCGTGGTGCCGCTCGACAAGGGCTTCACCGCCGCTGCGGCCAGGCGCTATTGGGCACGCGAGCCGGGCGTGCGCACGCTCGCCTGATGGTCGTTGATGCCGGGGATTTGCGGCGGCGCATGGAAGCCGCCGCGGCGGCGCTCGACTTCGAAGAGGCACGCCGCCTGCGCGACCAGCTCAACCTGCTGCGCGGCGGTGCCTCGCCCGATGATGTTCGCGACATCGACACATCGGGTATCGCGCGCCAGCAACCCGGCGCGATGGGCCTCGGCACCAGCCAGCAGCGCATGACCCCGCCGCCCGGCTGGATCCCGCCGAAAAAGCCCGACCCGATGACCCGCTCGACCGGGAAGCGCCGCCCGGCACGGCGGGATTAGATGCTTCCGGACGGCGAAAGAGCGCGTTTCCGCCGCATCCGACACGGCTTGCTCTGGACACATGCGGCGGCAGGTGATTGATTCCGCCCACGTCCTGATGCATCCCGAAAGCTGATCATGGACCTGCCATCGGAAAGCGCCTCGGGCGCGAGCGAATTCAACCTGATCGCCGATTCCGCACCGGTGCCGATGTGGGTGACGCGGCTCGATCGGCGGCGCAACTTCGTCAACCGCGCTTATGTCGATTTCCTTGGCGTGTCCTACGCCGATGCGGTGGATTTCGACTGGCGCGTCATCCTCCACCCCGACGATCAGGACCGCATCCTCGCGGAATCGATCGCTGGCGAGGCATCGCTCAAGACCTTCACGCTCGATGCGCGCTATCGGCGCTGCGACGGCGAATGGCGCTGGCTCCATTCGGTATCGCAACCGCGTTACGACGCCGATGGCGCGCATGTCGGGTTCATCGGTGTCGCGCACGACATCACTCAGGCCAAGCAGGCGGAACAGGCGCTGCGCCAGCGCGAACGGCAATTGTCCGCCCTGATCGACCAGACCAGCGCCGGCTTCGCGCAGGTCGGACTCGACGGCGCCTTCACCCTGGTCAATGATCGATTCTGCACGATTGCCGGTCGCGCCCGTGATGAATTGCTCGGGCTGACCATGCAGCAGATCACCCATCCCGACGATCTGCCGGCCAATCTGTCGCTGTTCGAAAAGGCGGTGCGCGACGGCGTGCCTTTCACAATCGAGAAGCGCTATGTCCGGCCCGACGGCTCCACCGTGTGGGTCAATAATTCGGTGACGGTGGTGCGCATGCCGGATGGCACGCCGTTCGGCGTGCTCGCGGTGACGATCGACGTGACCGACCGGCGCGACGTCCGCGACGCGCTTACCGCGCTCAACCAGCGGCTCGAACAGGAAGTCGCCGACCGCACCGCCGAACGCGACGGCATGTGGCGGCTGAGCCGCGACCTGTTCCTGGTGGTCGGGCCGCAGCGGCGCATCGTCGCGGTCAATCCGGCGGTCGATGCGCTTGGCTATCGGCCGGAGGAGGTGGAGGGGCTGCGCATCGACGCCTTTATCCATCCCGATGATCTGCCCCGGATCGGGATCGCGATCCGCGCCGCCGCCGCCGCGCCGGTCGGCGACCTCCTCGCCCGGCTGCGCGCGAAGGATGGATCATGGCGGCATTTCGCCTGGAGCGCGGCGCCCGGCGAGGGCGAGGCGTTCGTCATCGGTCGCGACGTGACGATCGAGACACAGCGCCGCGAGGAACTCGAACTGGCACAAGCGGCGTTGCGCCAGGCGCAGAAGGTCGAGGCGCTCGGCCAGCTCACCGGCGGCGTCGCGCATGATTTCAACAACCTGCTCACCCCGATCATCGGCAGCCTCGACCTGCTGCAGCGGATCGGCGAGCGCGGCGAACGCGAACAGCGCCTGCTGCGCGGCGCGCTCGACGCCGCCGAACGCGCCCGCACGCTTGTCCAGCGCCTGCTCGCCTTTGCGCGCCGTCAGCCGCTTCAGCCCGGGCCGATCGACGTCGCCGCGCTGATCGGCGGCATGGCCGAGCTGATCGGAAGCACCGCCGGGCCGCATATCCGGGTGGTGACCGATCTGCCGCCTGCCCTGCCGCCGGCTCTGGCCGACGCCAACCAGCTCGAAATGGCGATCCTCAATCTCAGTGTGAATTCGCGCGACGCGATGCCCGATGGCGGCACGCTGACCCTGTCCGCCGCCGCGCGTGCCGTGGCCGTGGACGACCGGTCGGGCCTGCCGCCCGGCGACTATATCTCGATCTCCGTCTCGGACACCGGCGCCGGCATGGACGAGGCGGTGATGGCCCGCGCGATCGAGCCGTTCTTTTCGACCAAGGGCATCGGCAAGGGCACCGGGCTCGGCCTGTCGATGGTCCACGGCCTCGCTTCGCAGCTCGGCGGCACCATATTGCTGAACAGCGAGCCCGGCCAGGGCACGACCATCGAACTCGTGCTGCGTACCGCCGAACCGCGCATCGAACGCCGCGCCGCCGCCCGGCTCGGCCAGGACACGCCGCATGCCACCGGCCATGTTCTGCTGGTCGATGACGAAGCCGGCGTGCGCAGCGCAACCGCCGAAATGCTCAGGACATTGGGGCTGTCGGTGGTGGAGGCCGAGTCCGCCCGCGACGCGCTGACCCTGCTGGCGGCATCGCGCCCCGATTATATCGTCACCGACCATTTGATGCCCGAGATGACCGGCGCCGAACTCGCCGGCGCGGCACGCACTCTATACCCCGGCATCCGGATCCTGCTGATCTCCGGTTATGCCGACCTCGAAGGCATCCCGCCCGACCTCCACCGCCTGTCCAAGCCATTCCGGCTGGACGAACTGGCGGCAAGCATGACCGCGCTGCATTAAACTTTCCAGTCCCCTTAACTCACTCCGCTGCCTTTATGGGAGGGGTTGGGGGAGGGTCAGCGGTGGGCAGGGCTCGATGCCCCGTTCGGCGTTCCGCGCCGAGCGATGCGCTTCGCGATCGCACCCTCCCCCTACCCCTGCCATAAAGGGAGGGGAGTCAGAAAGGCGGCTCCAGCTATCCTATCGCGCCATCACGCGCGCGCTGTCGGGCATCTGCCCCTCGACCAGCAGGCTCAGGCTGCGCTCGCTGATCGGGCGGTCGAACATCACGCCGAAGCGCTGACCGGCCACCCACATCACGCGCGCCGCGCCCAGGTCGATCGTGGCATTCAGCCGACAGGCGCTACCGGCGGCGGGCGGATCGTCCGAATGGACCAGCGCACCAGAGGTCGACAGGTTGAGCAAGTGAACACGGCGCACCCCATCCGCGACGTGCAGCGACGCCGTCTGGAAGGTCTTGAGTCGCCGGGCCTTGCGATCCACCGCCCCCGTTTTCATCGCCGTAAAAAGTCCCTGGCCGCGTTCATTCGCATCGTAACGCGAAACCCGCATTTCGGCTCCCGCAAATGAACGTAAACGCGACGCTAAGGATCTAAGAGTCGGGACCAATTAGCTTATCGGGCCGCTCAACATTCCACGACATTGACCGCCAGCCCGCCCAGGCTGGTCTCCTTGTATTTGGTGCGCATATCCTCGCCGGTCTGGCGCATCGTCTCGATCACCGCGTCGAGCGACACGATATGCGTACCGTCGCCTTGCAGCGCGAGGTGCGCGGCGTTGATCGCCTTGATCGCGCCCATCGCGTTGCGCTCGATACACGGGATCTGCACCAGACCGCCAATCGGG
Organism: Sphingomonas sp. UYAg733; assembly: GCF_054057355.1. Lineage (NCBI taxonomy): Bacteria > Pseudomonadati > Pseudomonadota > Alphaproteobacteria > Sphingomonadales > Sphingomonadaceae > Sphingomonas > Sphingomonas sp. UYAg733. Next base: position 1,491 of record NZ_JBSRZE010000006.1, on the reverse strand, counting down.
TCGCAGGTCAGCCCCAGATTATGCTCCATGCCGATCTCGGCGGCATTTTCTACTTGCTCGTTGCTCCCACCAAGCGCCGCCGCCAGCCCCGCCGCGGCCATCGAACAGGCCACCCCGACCTCGCCCTGGCAGCCCATCTCGGCTGCGGAAATCGACGCGCGTTTCTTGTACAGCATGCCGATCGCCGCCGCGGTGATCAGCAATATGCGCTCGCCCTGCTCGGTCGGCGCGTCGGTGAAGCGCTGATAATAGCGCAGCACCGCCGGGATCACGCCCGCCGCGCCATTGGTCGGGGCGGTGACGACGCGCCCGCCGGCCGCATTCTCCTCATTCACCGCAAGCGCCCACAGGCTCACCCAGTCGAACACCATCGAGGGATGGACGCGCGGCAATTGCGCGGTCAGCCGCCGGTGCAGCCCCGCCGCGCGGCGCTTCACCTTGAGCCCGCCGGGTAATATCCCTTCCTGCATGCTGCCGCGCTCGATCGACGATGCCATCGCCGCGCGAACCGAATCGAGAAACCCGTCCAGTTCGGCCGGCGATCGCCACGACGCCTCGTTGGCGATCAGGATATCGGCGATCGACATGCGCCGCGCCTTGCCGATTTCGAGCAATTCGGCGGCCGATCCGAAACCATAGGGAATGGCGATGTTGAGCAAGGCGGGTGCCGCATCCTCAAGCACGATCACGCCGCCACCGACCGAATACCAGGTCTGGCAGAACTCGACGCCATCGGCGCAGCGTGCGCGGAAACGCAGCGCGTTGGGATGACGCGGCAGGAATTCGCCCATCTTGAACAGCAGGTCACCCGCCTCGTCGAACGCGATGTCGCGCATCCCCGCCAGCGCGATCCGCCCGCTCGCCCGGATCCGCGCTACCTCGCTGGTCACCGCATCGGGATCGATCGTGCCCGGATCATGGCCGGCCAGCCCAAGGATCAGCGCGTGGTCGGTCGCATGCCCCTTGCCGGTCAGCGCGAGCGAGCCATAAACCTCGACCAGCACGCGCTGCACGTCGTGCGTCACCGCCTCGCGCGCAAAGGCGAGCGCGGCGCGCATCGGTCCCACGGTGTGCGAGCTCGACGGCCCGATGCCGATGGTGAACATGTCCGTCACGCTGATCGGCCGGTCCGGCCCGCGCGCAGTCGTCTCTGAGCCAGAAGTCTCTGGAGAGGTCACGATCATCCTTCCTGTGCGACGCCAGTCGAACGCCAGCTATCGGCACACCTAGCCGGACGCCGCGACTATCGCCATCGTTGAAAGGCGCTGGCTGAATCCGATGCCTTTTAATTAACCCGCCACCACCATTCCCGCGAAGGGGCTGCCCATCGAAGCAGCATTATGTAGCAAACGCACCAACGGCGATGCACCAGCCCCTATCGAGGGCTGCGAACGTATAGAGGTGGCTCGGGGATTTTGGACAGAGCGTTTAAGTGGAGTTTCTGCCTGAAGGTGGCCAGTGTGGCTGCCGAACAGGAGATCAGATGACGAA
>NZ_JBSRZE010000005.1:0-273263 GCF_054057355.1 Sphingomonas sp. UYAg733 | reverse complement strand
TCGGCAACAGTCCCGCCTTGCCGAGCGCCCCGGACAAAAAATCGTTCACCAACGTCAGCTCGCCGATCTTGGCGTGCAACGTCTTCACGTCGATCGCCGGCTCCGCAGGTTCACTATGGCCACCCGATCCGAAAACCCCGGCGGCCCCTTCAAGCAACTGCGATCGCCAGGTCGTGATCTGGTTCGGGTGAACGTCAAACTGCTGCGCCAACTCGGCCAACGTCCTCTCGCCTTTCACCGCAGCCAACGCCACCTTCGCCTTGAATGCCGCACTGTGATTCCGGCGCGTTCGCTTCGTCATCTGATCTCCTGTTCGGCAGCCACACTGGCCACCTTCAGGCAGAAACTCCACTTAAACGCTCTGTCCAAAATCCCCGAGCCACCTCTAACCTCGCCCCGAAACCGCCGCCACCATCACGAACCCAATCACTGGACGCCACCCCAATTACCATCCTACCATCCGCGCAGCACGAAAAAGGCAAAAGCCCATGCAGATCACCCGCCTCGACCCCGTCATCGCGACGCTGCAACCGAACAACCACCCGTACCTAAACGGCGCCTGGACCCCGCAGCATGAGGAGGTCACCGCCACCGACCTGCAAGTGATCGAGGGCGAAATCCCCACCGACCTCGACGGCATCTATCTGCGCAACACCGAAAACCAGCTGCATCAGCCGCTCGGCCGCTACCACCCGTTCGACGGCGACGGCATGATCCATCAGATCGATTTCCGCGCCGGCACGGTCAGCTACCGCAACCGCTGGGTCCGCACCCGCTGCTTCGCCGCGGAGCAGGAGGCGGCCGGCTCGCTCTGGGGCGGCCTCGCCGATCGCGCCGGCACGTCGCAACGCCCCGGCTTCGGCGCGCACGGCGCGCTCAAGGACAGCTCAAGCACCGACATCACCGTCCATGCCGGAAAGGCGATCTCGACCTTCTACCAATGCGGCGAAGGTTACATGCTCGACCCCGAAACGCTCGAACCGCTCGGCCTCGCCCCCTGGGTCCCGCTCGACGGCATCTCCGCCCACCCCAAGGTCGACGATCGCACCGGCGAACTGATGTTCTTCAACTATTCGAAACACGCGCCCTACATGCATTACGGCGTGGTCGATCGCGCGGGCAAACTGACCGACTACATCCCCGTGCCGCTGCCCGGCCCGCGCCTGCCGCACGACATGATTTTCAGCGAACACTGGTCGATCGTCAACGACCTGCCCGTCTTCTGGGACGCGGAGCTGCTGAAGCGCGACATCCACGCCGCCCGCCTGCACGACGGCGTCCCCGCCCGCTTCGCCCTGATCCCGCGCCACGGCACCCCGGAGCAAATCCGCTGGTTCGAGGCCGCCCCGACCTACATCCTCCATTTCCTCAATGCCTATGAAGAGGGCGAAGAGGTGGTGATGGACGGGTATTTCCAGGAAAACCCGACCCCCGCGCCGCTCGAGAATGCCGACGGATATGGCCACCTCATGGCCTATGTCGACGAACACAGCTTCAGATCGAAACTGCACCGCTGGCGTTTCAACCTGGCCGACGGCAACACCAGGGAGGAACGCCTCGACGACCGCGTGCTCGAATTCGGTATGATCAACCAGCGCGTCGCCGGCCACCGCCATCGTTATATCTACAGCAGCACCTCGAAACCCGGCTGGTTCCTGTTCAACGGCTTCGTCAAACACGACCTCGACACCGGCGAGTCATGGGAAGTGATGCTGGACGAAGGCCGCTACGCCAGCGAAGCCCCCTTCGCGCCACGGACTGGCGCGGTGGATGAGGATGACGGCTATCTGGTCAGCTTCGTCACCGACGAATTGCGCGGCACGTCGGAATGTATCCTGATCGACTGCAAGCGGTTTGCCGATGGGCCGGTGTGCCGGATTGCGCTGCCGCACAAGATTTCTAGCGGGACGCATGCGCATTGGGCGGAGCGGGCAGTTTTGGGGTAAGTTTGGCCGCTGCCCTCCGAAGGCAGAGGCCAGAGGTTGGTATCTCGTCGGATGCGCCATTTATACTGATGTATTCAATGACTTGTAGATGTCCGAAAAGGATGCTGTTCGTTGCCTACATTGGGCGGCAAATGGGTGGCAAACGTTCTTGGCTGGCTCCGATGCCTGGCGCTTAGCCAAACCAGAACGGAACAGTGGTGCGACAGCTCACTTGGCATTCATGCATTACAAGCTCGATATGTTCCGCTTGTGTTCCGTTGGAACATATGTAGAATGCTGCCATCGGTATTTATTTCGTTGATCGGGCGCATAGTTGGAACGGCGAACCTTGTGACGACCAGCGGTTGACCGTACCCGGCGGTGTCTCTTAGTTAGCGCGAACGTGTTGGGCGAACTGTCGATAATGTCAGGGCTAGAGGACCATTAAATGCCTAATATGGTATCTCTTTTTAGCGGGTTGGGCGGACTTGATGCTGGCTTGGAAGCGGCCGGCTGGCAGTGCGTTCACGCAAGCGACTTGGATCCGCGAGCGGTAGAAAGCTTGCAAGCCAACCGAGGTTTTCGTTTAAGCGGCGGAGTTCGCTTTCTGGATGAGGCAACCATTTCTCACGCTGACATTCGGGATTTGAGCGGGCAAGATATTTTATCCGCAGCGGGCAAGAAAAGGGGCGATATCCAGTTGTTGGCAGGCGGACCGCCGTGCCAATCTTGGAGCAGTGCGGGTCATCAACTCGGATTCGATGATCCTCGTGGCCGGCTTATCGCCGAGTATATGCGGCTTGCCGCGGAATTGGATTGCCGCAACCTTCTCTTTGAAAACGTCCGCGGCCTGGTCACGGCTCGTGGCGCAGATGGAATTCCTGGCTCTGCCTTGGCGTGGCTTCGGGATCAGTTATTTCGCCTCGGTTGGCAGACGAAAGTGGAACTCCTAAATGCTGCCGATTACGGGGTGGCGCAACGTCGCGTTCGTGTGGTGATAATCGGTTATCGCGCTGGCGATGTTCCGAAAAGCCCGGCACCGACTCACAGTAAGGACGGCGGTGACGACACAAGTCGCTGGATTTCGATCTGCGAGAATTTAGCTAAGATCGAAGCTTGCCGCCCCGATGAGGTCATAGCACCGTCCGGCAAGTTAGCTGCCGAACTTGCGGAAATCAGGCCGGGGTCGGGAGTGAAAAGCCCCGGTAAACGAGAATCGACACGACCGGGGGGACATTGGGGGTATAAGCAAGGCGCGTTCGTAGCCGACCCATTGCTACCTGCTCGTACGGTAACGGCAAATGCACAGCAAGACTGGATTAAAGACCCGAAGCTAGGGCTTCGGCGACTTACACCGCGCGAATGTGCTTCGTTGCAAAGCTTTCCATTGGGGTGGAAGGTCATTGGCAAGCGGGCGGATCAATATCGCCTTGTCGGCAACGCTGTACCGCCGCTGCTTGCTCGAGCTATCGGTTCGGCACTCTTGACTGATTGTGATAGCGAGGCAAATCGTGAACTCGTGGCCGGGGAGCTTGCGCCGCTACCTGATCAGCTTCGTTCTGCTATCGCTTACACAATGCGCGAAGAGAATCGCAATGGAGCGTCGCGAAAGGCAGCTCCGGATCGCCGCCTGAAACGTTTAGTTGCGTGACTTCTACTTCGGATACGACCGCCGCTTATCATTTGGCGGCATCAAACCGGGCAATAGAAATATATATCGCCGGCTTGGCCCCAGAGCCGCTCGCGTTGGAGTGGCGACAAGTCACAAGAAGCGTGCGTCGTGAGATAATTAGAACATTGCTTGAAACTAATTATCTTCGCGATGTTTACGGCGTATTGACTACTAGCGGAAGGCATATTCTTGTCTTAAGACATCTTTTTGCTCCGCCGATTAGTCAGGATCAGCTTAAGCTGGTTGCGCCGCTCTATCCAAAGCAAGCCGAAAAGAAGAAAAGTAAATTATCGAAGGCTGCCGCACAACAATTTGCGGATGCCTTTTATGCCCGGCGAGATCATTATCTGACTCCTTGGCTAGACACAAATCACAATCCTACGCGGAGTCAGGTGAAGCGGATAATCGACACGCTTACTCCAATGATTAGCTCACAGATATTCAATACCGTCCGACGAAATAGGATGTCGGATGAGCAGGAGTTGGCCTTAGAAAACCTTCTCATTTCTAAAGGGTGGTCCAAGTTGCCGTCGGTAACACTGGAAAGCCCTTCGGACTTGCGGAGTCTTCATTACATGCGAAAAACGAAGTGTCGATCAAGCAAAACTGCTACAAAGGAAGTTGATATTGCTTGTGGCATAACTCCTAAGCTGATTTTGGCCATGGAGTGTAAGGTTTCTAATGATGGCACTAATTCTGTTAAAAGAGTGAATGACGTTATGGATAAGGTCAAGTCATGGAATGACACTTGGGCGACATTTATTCAAACGGCGGCGCTTCTGCAGGGCGTGGTATTGTACAAGGATGTTGCCCGCATGTTGAATGGCGGCGTTAAAGTTTTTTGGTCGCATGACCTTTCTGAACTCTCCGATTGGCTAGATAAAGAGGTCGGCGAACAGGCCTGATTATTGGGAATTGCGGTGCCACGTGCAATCCCTCCCCAAACTATCGAGATGGTCGAACCCCACCCCCAACCATGCTACAACACACCCGAAACGATCGGAGTATTTTTCGATGCGCGCTCTCGCCGTCGCCGTCGCCATTCTCCTGTCCGCCCCCATTCAGACCGCCGCGCAACGCGCCCCGGCCTCGCGCCTCACCGTCGCGCAACTCAATGACTCGCTCGAACTGGGTCAGGAGATCGAAAGCCGCGCCGATGGCGACCTGAACGGGGACGGCCTGATCGACACAGCCTATATCGCGGGCAGCCCGGATGCGCGCACCGTGACGGTGCTGATCGCGCAGCGCCCCGGCGCGAAGACGCCCTTTCGGCCGGTCGGCAACCTCAAGCTCGAACCGTCGCCGCTCGGCCCCGCCACCGTGTCGATCGCCAAAGGCGTGCTCAAGGTCGAGGATCTGACCGGCGGCACCACCGCGATTTCCGCCATCTATCGCTTTCGTATCGATCCGGGGCAGGGGAAAGGGCAGGGGCGCATGCGGCTGATCGGGCTCGACGCGACGCTCTTCAGCCGCACCTACGCCCATGACGGTTATGAGATGAGCTGGAATCTGCTGACCAGTCACATCGTCACGCGCGACCTGCGCCTCAACAAGGGCGGCGGCGATGCGGCCTATGACAAGGTCTTCGAACATCGCTCCAGGCGGCCGAGCAAGCCGCTCTATATGGAGGATAGCCCCGACCCCGAAATGGTCATGGTCGACCTGCGCAAGCGCTGACCCGGTCCCAAATTATCGGGACGCATACGCATTGGGCGGAGCGGGGCCGGGGAAATGGAACGGCTATCCGCTTTCAGGAACGGGACCGGTCCGGTGCGTAGGCCGCGAGGAAGACTCGAATAGCAGCGGCAATATGAGCGTCCCTTTTGGCGGAGGTCATGCTTGCTCCGTCATCGCCATAGAACATCGCTCGGTTGACCGGCTCACCCATGATCAACCAGTTGAACTGTGTTGCCGCGACCAATGGATCATCGACCGTCAGCAATCCGCGCTGAGCCCAGCGTTCTAATACCGTCGCCAGGCCGCTGATCGCCCGACCCGGCCCACCTTCGTATAGTGCCTTGCCCAGCTCCGGAAATCGCATTGCCTCCCCGATCACGAGCCGGCGAAGCTGCAGCAACTGCGGTGTCAGCGCGATCGTCAACAATCGATCGGCATGCCCGCGAAGCTCGCCCGTCATCTCCGCTGCGTCTGCGGGGTCCTCCATTCCCGTCTGGACCCGGTCGGAAGCATGGCCGGTCAGGCTCTGCACGATCCCGACGAACAACGCCTCCTTGCTCGCGAATTGCTTGTAGACGGTCTGCTTAGAAACCGACGCGAGCGATGCGACCTCGTCCATGCTCGTGCCGAGAAAGCCCTGGCGCAGGAACAATGTCGTCGCCGCATCCAGGATCGTGCGCCGTTTGGATTCCGTTCGGCCCAGGTTTTCGACCGTCGTTTCACTCATCGCTCAATCCTCGTGCGGCCGCATCACCTTGACAGCCAATTATATCGATCAGTACTATACGGTCTAGTTCTAAACGGCCGCATAGATCGGAGATTATCATGAGCAGTCGTGGCGAGGGACAAAAAGCGGCCTGCCGATGCGGGCACGTGGCGTTCGATATCGCCGGCCCACCGATCCTGCACACCAAATGCTATTGCGACAGCTGCCGCACCGCGGGGCAAACCTTCGCGGAAGCTGCCGGCGGAAACTCGGTTGTCGACGATGACGGTGGCACCGACCTCGTTCTTTACCGCAAGGATCGCATCGGATTTATCGGTGGCGGCGACCAGTTGCGCGAGCACCGGCTCAAGCCTGAATCGCCGACCCGGCGAATGGTCGCCGCGTGCTGCGGGACGCCGATGTTTCTGGAATTCACCAAAGGGCATTGGCTGAGCGTCTACGCCGATCGCCTGTTGGCGCCCGTCGCGGCGCTGGATATGCGCGTCATGACCGCCGACCGACCGGAAGGGCCGGCACTTCCCGACGACGTCCCCAAACATGCCAAATACCCCGCCCGCTTCATTCTGAAACTGCTCGGCGCATGGGCGAAGATGGGTTTCCGCAAGCCCAAGGTCGCATGGTGACCCCACCCGGGAAGAGTGCGACGAAGAACACCAATGTCGCCGGCTGCGCCTCATGCTGGTCGATGCGAACAATTATCAGGGCCACCGTCATTCCCGCGAAAGCGGGAATCCCGCTTCTTCTTCTGGCTGCAATTGTGGGGACACCAATTGTGGGGACACCAATTGTGGGGACACAATACTAATCTCGTGGGAGGTGATTTCACTGACGTACGAATATATCAATAAGATATTGATATATAATAATATTTCGCGCGGTGGCTTGCTTGCGCGCCGCGCCGCCCGCGCCCGTTGAGTACCGTGCTCGCGCGCACAAAAGATATACAACAACCGGTGTCCCATATCTCCCCTCGCTCTTCACCCAGCGCCTCGATTCAAACGCCGTTCAACCGCCGCTATCTCGCCCGGCATGGAAACACGCCCCTCGACCTTCAAACCCGCTTATGTCCGCCAGGCGCGAGAGCTTTATGCCGAGGGCCTGACCGATCGCGAGCTTGCCGCGGCATTCGGTGTCTCGCGCAGCACTATTTTCCGCTGGCGCGCCGCTTACCCTGAGTTCGCCGAAGCGACGAAGCTCGGCAAGGAGGTCGCCGACGATCGCGTCGAACGCGCGCTGTACGAGCGCGCGATCGGTTATGAGGAGGAGGCGGTGCGCGTTTATATGCCGACTGGCGCGCAGGAGCCGGTGATCGTCCGCTACAAGCGCGAGGTGGCCGCCGATGTCACCGCCGCGCTGCAATGGATGCGCGCCCGCCGCCCCGGCATCTGGGCTCGCCCCTCCCCGCCGCCTGAGGAAAAGGAAGATTGGGCCGAGGAGATGCGCAAGGCGGCGGAGCGGGTCGAGAGAATAACCTCGCCCGAATACCGTACGGCACTGCATCATCATGCCCGGAAATAGGATGGCGGCCGCCGCCGCCCTGAAGTCTTTCCGGTCATGCGATGTTGCCGCGAGTATCCCGATTCCCCTTGCCGGCGATCTGGCGATAGGACGGGCGCGGATCATCGTGCCTGTCCCCGCCGGCGGTCGCGGAGCCCTGGCGATGACCGAGCGCATGATGATCGGCTTGCTGGGGGTGCTCGCTGCTTTGTCTCCGGCCGGGGCGGCGATGCCGCACCCGTCCGCCGCCCCCGACAAGCCCGTCACGCTCCATCAGGCTCAGGTCGAGGCACGGATCATCGCACCGCCGCAACGCGTGGTAGAGGTGCCGCCACCGCCCGCCCGGCCCGATTCAACCCGACGATCGCCCATGACAATGTCTGGCTGGACTGCGCCTCCACGCGCCGTCCCGCTCTTTCTCATGACTGACAAAAATGGCTGACGGCTCGCGCCGCCGTCGCGGCGCAACCCACTCGTCTCGCCTATTTCGGCTTCACGAACTTCAATGTCATCCGGTCGCTCTCGCCGATCGCCGCATAACGCGCGCGCTCGACATCGCCCTCCTCAAAGGTCGGTGGAAGGGTCCATACGCCCTTGGGGTAATCATGCGTGTCCTTCGGGTTGGCGTTCACCGCGCTCTCCGCGACCAGCTTGAACCCCGCCTTGGTCGCATAGGCGACGACCGAGGATTGCTTCATATAACCGCTCTTGCCTTCCTCGACCCCGACCTGGCCCTCGGGCAGGCGATGCTCCTCCACGCCAAGCGTGCCGCCGGGCTTGAGCATGGCGAACATCTGGTCGAACGCGGCCTGCGTCTTGTCGCTCTCACCGAAACGCCAGTTATGCACGTTGCGGAACGTCAGCACCGCATCCGCCGTCCCTGCGGGTACCGCGGTCGCACCCGCGCCGTCGGGGAAGATCGCGAATTTCGTCGTACGATATGCTTTGGGCGCCGCGGCCTGTTTGGCCTTGATCGCGGCCAGGCCTTTTTCGCTCGCGGCGGCGGCATAGAGACGGCCTTTGCCCGCGAGATAGGGCGCCAGGATCTCGGTGTACCACCCGCCGCCGGGCCAGATCTCGACCACCGTGTCGGTCGGCTTGACCCCGAAAAACGCCAGGGTCTCCGCCGGGTGGCGATATTGGTCGCGCGCCACATTCGCCGCCGATCGCGTCGGTGCCTTGGTCGCGACGATCAGCGTGGCGCCGGGCGCGGCATCCTGCGTCGGGGCGCTGGCGGCACCCATCATCATCGCGGCGAAAATGGGGAGGGCGAAAACGGGCAGGGTACGCATCGATAGTCCTTCCGAAGGGGGCGATGCGGTCATAGCCGGTTGGAACGGCGCTGCACAACCGGCGCAGGCCATGCCGCCGGCCTAGATCTCCCTCGCCGCCGGCCCGCCCAAAGCCGCCGCGCGAATCGCCGGCCAGTCCTCCAGTCCCCAGGCCGCGGCGCTCTCCACCGCCATGACCCGGTCGTGCCGCGTGTCGACATCGCGCCATGCGATGCGCCGTGCGGTCGACGCGCAATAGAATGCGCGGACCACCGGGTTCATCGGGTCGACCTCCGGCCGGTCGCCCGCCACCACGCCGAGCCGCTGGCTGTCGAGCCGGACCAGCGACCCGACCGGGAACGCGCCCAATGTCGGCACGAACACCGACAGCAATTGCCGGTCGAAATGACCCGTCGATCCCGTCATCCACTCGATCGCCTCGCCCGCCGACCAGGCGCGCTTGTACGATCGCAGCGACGTCACCGCGTCATACACGTCGCAGATCGCCGCCATCCGGGCGTAAAGGCTGAGATTGTCGATCGTCTTGCCATACGGATAACCCCGTCCGTCGATCCGCTCGTGATGGTTCAGGCACACATCGATCACCAGCGGCGATATGCCCTCGGTCCGCGAAAGGATCTCGACCCCGCGCTCGGTGTGCGATTTGACCAGCCGGAATTCGTCGCTGGTCAGCGCGCCCGCCTTGTCGAGCACCAGATTGGGAATGCGCGCCTTGCCGATATCGTGGAGCAGCCCGGCCAGCCCGACCTCATGCACCACCGCCTCGTCGAGGTTGAGCTGCCGTGCGAACGCGATCATCAACCCGCACACCGCGACCGAATGGATATAGGTATATTCGTGCCGCCGCTTCAGCCGCGTGACGATCGGCACCGCCACCGGGTCGCGCGCAATCGATGCGGTGATCGCGGAGATGATCGGGGTCAGCGCGCGCAGGTCGATCGCGCGGCCCTCCGTCGCCGCCGCCATCGCCGCCTCGATCGCCACCGCGCCTTCGGCCACCACCGCCATCGCGCGCGATCGCTCCGCTCGCCAATCGCCCGGTTTCGCTTTCAGGTGCAGGGCTGGCCGGCTGGCGGATGGAGAGGCTGTCGGTTTGCCCGGCGACCGCGCAACCGCGACGGCGGGGCTGCGCCAATCCTCCGCGATCAGCCCGGCAACGCGCGGCAATGGTACCGCACCGGCCGTGTTGTCCGCTTTCGGTATCGCCCCGTCACTATCGTCGCGATGGTCCCGCATCGTCCCCATATATGCGCGGATATCAGCCGGAAGGTTAAGGAGCCGTAGGATCGATTGAAAAAAAGCAGTGAATAAAACATTTTAGCGTCAAAAGCGCTGCGGTCGGCCACTGCGCTGCGCAATAATGGCTCAGGCGCGCGGCCACCATGGCACGAAGCCCGACGTCCGCCGCATATACCCCTCATAACCCGGCTTCTTGCGCTTCAACCGCCCCTCGATCGTCGGCGCGCCGGACCAGCGCATCAGCGTCCAGGTCAGCAGCACCGGTCCCGGCAGTGCCCAGGCCCCAGCGCCCGTCTCTGCGGCGATCAGATACAGGCCCCACCAGGTACAGGCATCGCCGAAATAATTGGGATGCCTGGTGTACCGCCACAGCCCGCGGTCCATTACCTGCCCGGCATTGACCGGGTCGCGGCGAAAGCGGGTCAGCTGCCAGTCGCCGATGCTCTCGAACAGGATGCCGAACAGCGTAACCGCTGCCCCGACCATGCCCAGCGTACCAAGCGGCGGCGTGGCGTCGATCTGGCCGAGCTGCACCGGCAGGCACACGATGAACAGCAACGGCGCTTGTATGGCGAATACCAGCAGCAGCGATGCTTTGGCAAAACCCCATCCCCTGGCCGCCTCGACCTTGGCGAACATCGTCTGATAGCGCCGGTCGGGCCCTTGGACACGCCAGCGCCACAGCAGATACAAGCCGAGCCGCACGCCCCACAAAGCGCACAGGCCGAGCAGCAGGGCTTTGCGCGTCGGATCGCCGCCGGTCTGCGCGAAAGTCGTCGCGGCCATGAACACCATGCCCAATGCCCACACGCTGTCGATCGGTGTCACGTCGCGCGTCTTCAGGCAGATCAGCCACAGCATGACGAACAGCGCGACCAGCAACGCCGCGTTGGTGGCGAGCAAGGTGAGGGCAATCATGCTGCCGCGCGCTCGACGATAAAGCTGACCGTGGTGGTGGTCGATCCGCCGATGTTGAGCGTCTGCATCCGTTCCGCACCCTCGACCTGATAGTCGCCGGCTTGGTTTGTCACTTGCTTGTATCCATCGAGCAGCATGCGCACGCCGGTCGCGCCGACCGGATGACCGAGCCCGATCAGCCCGCCCGAGGGGTTGATCGGCAAGCGCCCGCCGCGATCGATCGACCCATCCTCGATCGCCTGCCACGACTGGCCCGGCTCGGTCAGGCCGAGATGGTCGATCGCCATATATTCGGTCGCGGTGAAACAGTCGTGCGTCTCGACCGCGTCGAGCTGCGTTACGCCCGTGATGCCAGCGCGGGCGCGGGCATCCTCGATCGCTCGGCGTACCTGCGGATAGACGAAAGGCTGACCCTTGCTCGCCGCGAACTTCTGCGCCGCGCCGATCGGTGCGGTGCGGTGACCCCAGCCGGTGATCCGCGCGAGGCTGCTCAGCGGCACGCCGCGTTTGCGGGCATAGTCCGCGGCACGCTCGGCCGAGGCGAGGAACACCACCGCCGTCCCATCGGTCACCTGGCCGCAATCCATTTTCCGAGTGCGGCCCTCGACCACCGGATTGGCCGCGTCATCGGCGGTGAAGCTTTCCGGCGTGAAGCGATGACCCCGGGTCTGGGCATTGGGGTTGCGTTTGGCGTTGCCGAAATTGACCTCGGCGATGCGCATCAGATGCTCGTATTTCAGGCCGTAACGCTGGTCATATTCCTCCGCCAGATCGGAAAAGGCGCTTGGCCAGACGAACGCGGCATCCTGATATTCATGGCCCGCCCAGGCGGCGGCGGCGAGATGCCCGGCGGCCGTCTTGCCCGGCACGTTGCGCATCTGCTCGATCCCCATGACGCAGGCCAGGCCGTAGCGCCCGGCGTCGATCTCGGCGGTAGCGGCGAGCAACGCTACGCTGCCCGATGCGCAAGCCGCTTCGTGCCGTGCGGCCGGCATGCCGTCGAACGCCGGATCGGCCAGGCCGAAGAATCCGCCGAGCTGCCCTTGCCCGGTGAGCAGTTCGGCGGTGAAGTTGCCGACATGCCCGGTGTCGATCTCGCTCGCGTCGAGCGCGGTGGCGGCCAGGCCCTGATTGACCCCTTCGACAAACGCCTGGCCGATATCCATGCCCTGCCGGCTCCAAACGGCGGAAAAGTCGCTCTGCCAGCCGCCAAGGATATAGACCATGTTGCGCTCTCCCACGCTATTTGGCCGAACTTGTCGCAACTATGCGGTTGGTTGGCAACGCGGCTGGCGCCTCCGGTCGCGGCAAGCATTTGTGTCGTGCCGCTCCTCGCGATAGGGCTGCGTGATGCGGGGCAAGCCAGTCATCCAGAGTCCGGTCGCAAACCTCTCGCCCGAGATGCGACTGGTCGCGGCATGCTGTTGCTGGCCGGCGACGCGGACGCGCGACGCTGCGGTGCGGGCGGCGGCAGTTGACGTGGATTGGCCGCTCTTCCTGAAGCTGGTCGTTCGGCATCGGGTTATGGGCCTGGCTTATGCCGGCTTGTCCTCGGCCGGCGTGACCCTGCCCGAGAAAGTCGCGCGCTGGCTGATGACTCGCGTTGCGCAGATGGCCGAGCAGAACAGGATACTTGCGGCGGAATCGGCGCATCTGCAATCGCTGCTCGATGCAGCGGGCATTCCGTCGCTGCTGGTCAAGGGCGCGCCGCTTGCCGAGCTCGCTTATGGGTCGCTCGCGATCAAGCACGCCAAGGATATCGACCTGCTGGTGCGTCCGGCCGACCTGGCCGCCGCGCTCGCGCTGATCCGTGCCGATGGCTATCAGCTCTGGCTGCCGGCCAGGGAATTGACCGAGCGCCAGCTCGGCGATGTCGTGCGCCACAGCCGCGACATCGCGTTGATCCATCCCGATCGCCACGTGCAGCTTGAGCTCCACTGGGGCCTGACCGACAATCCGCGCATGCTTGCCGGGCTCGGCGCGACGGCCGAAGCGCAATCCGTGGTGCTCGGGAAGGGCGGACCCGGCGTGCGTACGCTTGGGCGCGATGACCTGTTCGCCTATCTCTGCGTCCATGGCGCGGCGCATGGCTGGATCAGGTTGAAATGGCTCGCCGACGTCGCCGCGCTCGCCGCCCTACCGGGCGCCGAAATCGAGCGATTGTACCGCGCGGCGGTCGAACGCGGCGTAGGGCATTGCGCGGCACAGGCATTGCTCCTGTCACAGGCACTGCTCGGCCTGACATTGCCGCCGGCGCTTGCGGATGAACTGGCCGCCAGCCGCCGCGTGCGCAAGCTCGTCGCGGTCGCGCTCGACATCATGACCGGACCGGGCGCGGAGGCGGAGATCGCCGACCGCCGTTTCGGTCAGGCGCGACTGATCCGGGCCCGGTTCCTGCTCTCACGCGACTGGCGCGATCTCGGCGTCAATCTCGTCACGCATATGACCGCCTTGGAGGACGTGCTCGCCATACCGCTGCCATCACGGTTGCATCTCCTCTACCCTGTGCTGCGTGTGCCGCTATGGATCGGGCGGCGGACCGGAGTCATTGGCCGCAGCAAAAAGGAGGAGAGGGCCGCATGATCGGATTGCTGACCAGCGAGATGTTCGAACCGCATATCGGAAGCGCGTTCTCGGTACGGGTGGGCGATCATGCGGATGTGCTGACCCTGGTCGAGGTCGGTGAACTGCTGAATCGCGAGCCTGATACCAGCCGGCCCCCCTTCACCCTGTCCTTTACCGGCGCAAGCACCGAAACCCTGTTCGACCAGCAGATGCTCGCACTCGATCACCCGGTGATGGGCGTGAACGAGATCATGCTGACGCCGTGCGGGCGCGATGCCGATCGCCGCTTTTGCTATGAGGCGGTGTTCAACTGAGCTTCGCGCGGCGACGGGGCCAACCCTTCAGGAAACCATTCCATCAGCCAATAGGGGCCGCGCTGCTCGACCTCCTGGAATCCCTTGCGATCGTATAAGCGACGCGCGGGATTGAAGCCCTCGACATGAATCGACACGCCGCGACCGAGCGCCGCCGCGTCGTCCATGACCTGGTCGAGCAAGGCGCCGCCAATTCCTTTGCCCGAAAGCTCGGGCAACAGCGAGATATCGACGATACGATGATCGCGGTTTCCGCGAAACAGATAGAGCCGCCCGACGGCTGCACCATCGATCTCGATCACGCTGAACTCGGCGTCGTGATAATGCGTCCGGTAATGACTGCGCTGCATCGAGAATTGCTGCGCGAGAAAAGCCAGTTGCATCTGTTCGGGCAACCCCATGGCCTCGACCTCGGGCGTGCGGATCGCGACATAGAGACGGCGGAGGAATGGTTCGTCCTCCGCCGTCTCCAGGCGTGATGTGAAGTTCGGCGTTGTCAAATGCTCAGTTCCGCGATGGGTAAGTCCCACTTGTGCAGATACACACGATCAATGGCAAATAAGGCTGCCTGTTTTCGTGCGGGCTGGTGCCGCCAGTGACGCCGATGGTCGTCGGGCTCATCATCACCGGCGATGTCAGCGGCGGCTTGGTATAGGCGGCGCCAGGTGTGCCCGCGGGTGAGACGAGGCGACTGAGACTGGTGATCCCGGTCGGGACGTTTTCCAGTCCGGGCGGCGCAACGCCCGGGCTGCCGACCACGGTCTTGAGATGGACGATGTGATTATGCGCCGGCATTTCAGACTGCAGCACTGTGATTCCCTCGGTGCCGAACGCTTCCCCGGCGACATAGCTGGAAAGTCCCGGGCCCGTGCCTGCGCTGATCGGACCACGTCCCTGATAGTTGGGCACGGCGAAGGTGGTCGAACCATTGCCGCCATATGTCGTGCCAATGATCGAAAACAGTGCCGAATATTGCTGAACCGACAGGATGCCGCCGTTGCATAGCAACCAGCCGGAGGGAGCGAAGGTAAATGCGAAAGTGCGAATCTCGCCGAGAAAGCCGTCCATGATATTTTCCCCTGTTAGCCGTCAATTGCGGCTGGGATAGATGCCAGAGAGCGCAATGATGTACGTCGCCGCCAATGTGGGCATCTGGTTGTTATGTGGCTGATTCCCGCCGGCCGGTTGCACGACATCGACGGGGAGTGTCACATCGTTCGGCGTAAGCCCGGTCGGATTGAGATAGAGCAGGTCTCCATCGGACGGCTGGGCAAGCGACGCTGCACTTGGGTGAGACGTGTTTCCGACCGCCGCCTGCGCGACCAGGCTGTGCGAGTGGGCGGGCAATTGCGTCGAGATGAGCGTCACCTTCTCCGTTCCGGAGATTTCGCCGATGAAATGCGGCGACAGGCCATTGCCCTGGCCCTGACCGATCGGGAAGCGCCCACGCAGGTCGGGCAAGCCGAAACTGGTCTGACCGTCGCCGCCATAGGTGGTCCCGATCAGCGAGTAGAGCACGTCGTAGTTCGAGATCGGCAACAGCGATCCGTCACAGAAATGCCAGTTTGCGGGTGCAAAATACCCGCCGAACAGGCGAATTTCGCCAAGATAAGGATTCATGTCTCAGATCCTCCAGGAGGGGCCGTGGTCCGACCGGGTCAGTTGCGCGAGGGGAAAATGCCCTGTGTCGCGATGCAATAATTGACGGTCAGATAGGGCTGCATATTGTTATGCGGCGCGCTGCCACCGGTGCTCGATATGCTCGTGCCGGCAAGCGCGACGGAATTCGCCGTGGTGTTGACGTAGATCAATTCGTCGCTGCCGCCTGCCGGCGTGGTCTGCGCGTTGCTCAGATAATTACCCGCAGCAGCCGCGACAGCGCCGTTCGCTGCCGTCGCGATCATCATATGGTTATGCGCCGGGATCTGGCTGGTGACGAGCGTGACGTTCTCGACGCCGCCCAACGCGCCTTCGGGATAAAAGGATCCCCCCGCGAGCTGGCCCATGCCGAGGATAACGCGTCCGCGCAGGTCGGGCAAATTGAAGGTGGTCGTGCCGTTGCCGCCATAAATGGTGCCGAGCAAGGCGAATAGCGCCTGGTTCTGCGCGATGCCGAGCGTAGCGCCGTTGCACAGCGCCCAGGTCTTGGGTGGCCAGTCCCATGGGAACATACGGATTTCGCCCAAGAAATAATCCGACATAGGCCCTCCCCTGCAGACGCGATTCTTCCACGCCGACCGAAGGCCGGATCACATGAAAGCGCGCACCATGATCAGTAAACAAACGAAGTCGTCGACAGCCACGACAATAGAGCGATACAAATTCGCTACGAGCCGCAGACAACGCTGACTGACGACATATAGGCGCATCCGACGGCAGCCAGTCAAGTCGATCTGCTCTGTCGCATCGCAGCATTGGCCGTGTTTTTGATCCGAATTGGTTTTTGTTATTGATTCTGCCGGGGTCGATGAAGAATTTATCTTTTGCATCAAGATCTTGGCCGTGCAGGGACGGGATGACAAATTCGGCCAGCGATGTTTTTCTTGCAGTTTTCGAATTGCGTCGCTGACCGCGTGCGATATAGCCTGCGGCAAGGTATTCGGGGGGATGATATGGACGTGAACATTCAAGCGACTTTTGAGACGGCTGAGTCCGGCGAGAGCGATATGCGCAAGCCGTGGCAAACACCTGCGGTGATCGAGCCTGCCCGGGTCAAGTCGAATACTGGATATACCCCCGGCCTCGCCGGCGACAGCTACACCTTTTCCAACGTCACAAGCTGACCGAGAGCCCGATATAAGGCTCCGACTGGATGGGAGAATATGTCGGCGTAATCCGATTCGATGGCGCCGCAATCGATGCCGCGACATGCGAGCGGCTGGGGCGGGGCTTACCGGGTCAGGTTAGGGCGACGTTGTGGCGCGGCGGAAATGCCGCGATCGCCGATCGCCCGGCGTTGCGGGTGGCGCTTCCCGAGCCTGCGCAGCTGGTCGAATTGGGCTCCGGCGCGGTGCTGGTCGCGGATGTCCGGCTCGACGATCGCGGCGACACCGTTCGAGCGCTCGGTATCGATCCCGCCGCTGCATGTGGAGATATGGCGATCCTCGCCGTAGCTTGCGAGAAATGGGGCACCGAGGCGGCGGCGCGGCTCTACGGAGATTTCGCCTTCGCGCTTTGGGATGATCGAAAGGGCCGGCTGACTCTTGCGCGCGACGCCCTTGGTATTCGCACGCTCTATTATTTCACCGATGGCCAATCGGTCGTGTTTGCCACGACACTGCGTAAGATGCTGTCCTTGCCGCAGGTGCCGCGCGAGCTCGATGATATCGCGATCGGCAATTACATGACGCATACGCGGGGCGACGTCGAACGGACGCTCTATCGTCATATCCATCGCGTGCCCCCCGGCGGGATGGTGATCATCGAGCGCGGCAAGGTCCGCGTCGATTGCTACTGGACTCCGCAATCCATCGCGTCAGTGCGCTTCGTTCGCGACGAGGATTATGTCGACGCCGCGCGCGCTCTGCTCGATCGCGCGGTGGCGAGCCGGCTGCCGGTGAATGGCGATGTCGCGACGATGCTATCCGGCGGACTAGACTCGACCGGCGTCGCGGGGACGGCGGCCGGATTGCTCGGCGAGCGACGCATCGCCGCCTATACCCGAGTACCCGGCGCGGTCCACCCATATGACGCGCTGGACGAAGCGGCGCTCGCCCGTCAGCTGGTCGATCGTTACGGCAACGTCG
This sequence comes from Sphingomonas sp. UYAg733, assembly GCF_054057355.1. Lineage (NCBI taxonomy): Bacteria > Pseudomonadati > Pseudomonadota > Alphaproteobacteria > Sphingomonadales > Sphingomonadaceae > Sphingomonas > Sphingomonas sp. UYAg733. The sequence goes on along the minus strand of NZ_JBSRZE010000005.1, from coordinate 255,691 downwards.
ATTGGGCGGTGATCGACGACAATTATGAGATGGCGAGAGACCGCGAGCCGGAGCTCGAAGCGCCGATCCTTGGTCAGCCGCGCAATGGCGGCTTCAACCCCAGCTGGTATCGGCCCTTGTTTGACGCGGTCGAACGATCTGGCGCGCGCGTGCTGCTGAATGGCGGGATGGGCAATATGACCCTCTCCTGGATCGGCGTGCCTCCCTATGCCCGGCATGCGCGACGCGGCCGGTTGATCGCGGCGGCGCGTGTCGCGCTGGACACGGCACGCGTCCAGCATCGGTCGCTCCACGACGTCGCCCGCCGGGATATGATCCCGGCGCTCGAACCACGGGGCTTGCGGTTGTGGCGCTGGAAACGCCATGACGGCGGCGCTCCCGCCGCGCTCCGTCACAGTGTCGTAGCGCCAGCTTTCCTGGAGTCGCTCGATTTCCAGGGTCACGCGCGAGGGCTCGATCAGGAACTGCCCTTCGAGCAGATCGGCGATGTCCGGGCCTGGCGGATGAAATTTATCCACACCCAGGACGCGCGCGACATCATGGCCGGCTCACGACACTTTTTCTCCTTTGATCAGCGCGATCCGATGACCGACCGGCGGCTCGCCGAATTCACGCTGGGCGTGCCGGAGGATCAATTCTTCCACAAGGGGGAAGGCCGCTGGCTGGCGCGCCGCGTGCTTGCCGATCGTGTGCCGCGCGCCATCGTGACCGAACAGCGTAAAGGGCGGCAATGCCCCGAATGGTATCATATCGCGAGCAAGCGGCGCGATGCGATGGCGGCGTCGATCGAGCGGATTGAACGATCGCCGCTCGCCAGCCGCGTACTCGATGTCGCGCGATTGAAGAGGCTGCTCGACACTTTCCCCAAGGACGCTGAGACGGCGATGCGCAGCAGTGCCGAGCACGGCCCGATGCTTCAGCGCGGTATCCTGATGGGCAGTTTCCTGCGCTGGCACGAGGGCGGCAACGACTAACGGGTTTTGTTTGTTATCAACCCCTAGGCAGTGACTTGCCCCAGTTCCACTCGCACCACCCGATCGCACAGCGCCATGCTCTCCGCGCGGTGGGAGATCATCACGATCGTCGGACGCGGATCGAGCGCCGCGAGCCGCGCGAGCAACCCCGCCTCGCCATCGGCATCGATCGCGTTGGCGGCCTCGTCGAGCACCAGCAATCGCGGGGTGCGCAACAGCGCGCGGGCGAGTGCGATGCGTTGGCGTTCGCCGCCCGACAGCATCGCGCCGCGCTCGCCGATCACCGTTTCCAGCCCCAGTTCGAGCCGCGCGATCAGATCCTGCGCCCCGGCCAATTCCAACGCGCGCGCGATCGCCATATCGTCGATCGCCGGATCGCCCCAATTGAGGTTACGACGCACCGTGTCGTGGAACAGGAAACCATCTTGCGGCACATAAGCAAGCGTCTCGCGCCAGCCCGCGCGCCGTGCATCGTCGAGGACCACGCCACCGACCAGCATCGTGCCCGATTGCGGTACGAGCAATCCGATCAGCATGTCGATCAGCGTCGTCTTACCCGCACCCGAAGGACCGCTGACCCCGACAAAGCTTCCCGGTGCGATGGTCAGGCTCGCCTCGCGTACGCCGCCGCCGCCCGGGTGGAGAAACGCAGCAGACCGCAGTTCGATCGACCCAGCCGGCGGTGCGAGCGGCGCCGGAATGGGGGCATTGCCACGGCCCAGATCCACTTCCAGCTGGCGGATCGCCTCGAAGCTCGGCAGGCCGAAGAAGAAGTTCTGCGCTGCGGCCTGGATCTGTTGTGCCGGTCCGCTCATCCGCGCGAAGATCAGCACCAGCGCGATCAATACCGCTGGCGACACATTGGCGGCGACCCCGGTCAGCACCACCGTTGCGCCGGCGATCGACGATCCGATCGCGAAGCCCGCGCGCGCGCGCGCCTGGCGCCGCTGGAACATGAGTTGCCGGTCGCGCAACTGGGTCTGGATCGTCTCGAACTCGGTAACGAACCGGCCCTGGCCATTCTGCGCCGCTGCTGCCTTCAATCCACCGAGCAGCCCCGTCGCACTGCCCATCAAGGCCTGGCTATGCTTCACGACCTCGCTGCCCAGGTCGCGCGAGCGGCCGTGCGATGTCAGCAGGAACGCCCCGCCGATCAGCAGCAGCAGGATGACGGCCGCGGCGAAGCCGGGGGCGAGCCAGACGGCGAGGGCGCCTTGTACGATCAGCAGCACGATCGCGACGGTCCCCTGTATCATGAACTGCGCGCTGCCACCGAGCCGCTGCATTTCCGTCCCGAGCAGGTTGGTGATGCGCGAATGACGCAGCGCGACGATCCGGCCCCAGGGCGCGGCAGCAAGCGTACCCAGTACCTGATTGCGCTGCTGCTCGACAAAGCCCGTCTGCAATTTGCCGAGAGTCAGGTCGCGCGCATAAAGAAGGCTGGCGCGGATCAGCGCGACAGTGACGAACGCCGCGAGCAGCAATGCCAATTGTGCCATAGGGGTCGTCGCGCCCGCTGCGGTCAGCGCCTCGCCGACCCTGATCCGCCAGGGATCGCCGTTGCGCGGAGAGACGACGACGCTGAGGATCGGGATCAGCAATAATACGCTGATCCCTTCGAGCAGCGCGCCGGCCCCGACCAGGCCGGCAGCGAGCCAGCCGCGCCACCGTGCATAACCGGTAAAGGCCTTGGCGAATGCCGCCGCCGATCGCCACGGGCTGGCCATCAGGCGTGCCTGATCTGCGCGGTCCACCGGCTCACGCCGATCACGACCATCGCGACGGGGCGGTCGTGCAGCCCATCATCGCCTGCTGGAAAATCGTTCATTGGGCCCCGTTCCCCATTATATGGCGGCGGGTATAGTGGCATCGCCAGCCCGCGCCAATCGCGCGGTCCGACAGCATGCCTCGAGCTACGCATTTGTGCGGTGCAGCAAAAAATTTTGCATGATTTCCATCACTTGTTGAATTCCATACCGTGCGGTACTTGCAAACCATTGGCGGCAATCGCATTTTTACTGCGATTGTACCCCGCCGAGCGCCAATGCCGGAGGGTCGCTCTTATGGGTCGTCGCTCAAGCGGGTCTCAGGGACCTGCAACGTCACGGTGTTTGGGGAACAAGCGGCAATGATTGATAGCCAGGGCTGGTTGCGTGGCATGGGAAGCGGCTTTGTACTGCTGCTGGTCTCCGCTTGCTCGGCGGAGAAGCCACCCGCAGGGCCACCGCCGGCGAACGTGACCGTCGCCGTGCCATTGCAGCGCGACGTCGTCGATTGGGACGAATATGTCGGCCGGTTCGAAGCCGTGCAGGATGTCGAGCTGCGCCCCCGCGTTTCGGGCACGATCGATCGTGTGCTGTTCACTGATGGGCAGAATGTCGGTCGGGGCCAAGCGCTGTTCGCGATCGATCCGCGCCCCTATCGCGCCGCGCTCGGCCAAGCCCAGGCGGCTGCGGCCAAGGCTGCCGCGTCGCTTGCCAATGCCCGCTCGGAGCAAGCGCGCGCGCAGAAACTGCTTGAGGTCCAGGCGATCTCGAAGGAGGAGTTCGAGACCAAGCAAGCGGCCGTCCGTACCGCCGCCGCTGATCTCTCCGCAGCGCAGGCCTCGGTCAGCAGCGCGTTGCTCAATCTCGGTTTCGCCACCGTGCGTTCGCCGATCTCCGGTCGCGTCTCCGACCGCCGGGTGTCGGGCGGCAATTTCGCGACCGAGGGACAAACCGTGCTGACCCGTGTGGTATCGACCAACCCGATCTGGTTCTCGTTCGAGGGGGCGGAAAGCTTCTACCTCAAATACCTGCGTCAGGACCGCACCGGGGAGCGTGGTTCGTCGCGCAACACGGCCAATCCGGTCGAGATCCAGCTTGCCGACGAAAGCGGTTATCGCTGGCGCGGCAAGATGGATTTTCTCGACAACGCGATCGACCAGAATTCCGGTACGATCCGCGCCCATGCGGTGATCGCCAATCCCGATGGTTTCCTGACCCCGGGCATGTTCGGTCGTGCCCGCCTGCTCGGCTCCGGCACCTACAAGGCGATGTTGATCCCCGACGAGGCGATCACCACTGATCAGACGCGCAAGCTGGTCTATGTCGTCGGTAAGGACGGCAAGGCCACGCCGCGCCCGGTCGAGACCGGGCCGCAGGTCGAAGGCCTGCGTGTGATCAAGAAGGGGCTGACCGGCACCGACCGAGTGGTCATCGAAGGGATCACCACCTTGCAGCCCGGCGCTGCGGTCAAGGCGCACCTGATCAAGATGCAGCCACGCGCGGCCAGCACTTCGCCGACCTCGCAACCGGACACGGCGCCGCCGCCGTCCGAAGCGACGGCGCGCTGACCGGTGAAATTCCCTCATTTCTTCATCGAGCGGCCAATCTTCGCCGCGGTCATGTCGATCCTGATCGTGGTGTTCGGGGTCGTCGCCTATCCCGGCCTGCCGGTCGCGCAATATCCGGAAATCGCGCCGCCTACGGTGGTGGTCAGCGCCAGTTATCCCGGCGCAACCGCCGAAACACTGGCGGAAACGGTCGCCGCGCCGCTCGAGGAATCGATCAACGGTGTGGAGGACATGCTTTACATGTCGTCCTCCTCGACCGGCGATGGGGCGATTGCGATCACTGTCACGTTCAAGCAGGGCGTCGATGTCGATCAGGCTCAGGTGCTGGTGCAAAACCGCGTCTCGACCGCCGAGCCGCGCCTGCCCGAGGAAGTGCGCCAGATCGGCGTGACGGTGCGCAAGAATTCGCCCGACATTCTGATGGTCATCGCGTTGACCTCGCCCGATGGATCGCTGTCGCAGCAATATATCTCGAACTACGCCACCACCCAGCTGATCGACCGGCTATCGCGGATTCAGGGTATCGGCGGCGTTCGGGCGTTCGGCGGGCGCGATTACAATATGCGCGTGTGGATCGACCCCGATCGCGCTTCGTCGCGCAATCTGACGGTCGATGAGATCATCGCCTCGATCCGTGCGCAGAACGCGCAGGTCGCGGTCGGGTCGGTCGGTCAACCACCGTTCAACCAGGGCGGCACGGCGTTTCAGCTCGGCATCCAGACCGAAGGCCGGCTGACCACCACCGACCAGTTTGGCGAGATCATCGTCAAGCGCGACGATCAGGGGCGGCTGACACGGTTGCGCGATGTCGCACGGATCGAGCTCGGTGCGCAGGATTATGGCATCAACGCGCAGCTCAGCGGCAAGCCGGCCACCGCGCTTGGCATCACTCAGCTTCCTGGATCGAACGCGCTGACCACGGCGGACGCGGTCAAGAAGGAAGTCGCCGAGGCATCCAAATCTTTCCCGGCGGGCATGGCCTATTCGATCCCGTACAACCCGACCGAATATATCGATGCCTCGATCGAGGCGGTGTATCACACGCTGTTCGAGGCGATCATCCTGGTCGCCCTGGTCGTGTTGCTGTTCCTGCAAAGCTGGCGTGCGACGATCATTCCGTTGATCGCGGTACCGGTCGCGCTGGTCGGGTCGCTGGCGATGCTCGCCGTGTTCGGCTTTTCGCTCAACAATCTTTCGCTGTTCGGCATGGTCCTGGCGGTCGGTATCGTCGTCGATGACGCGATCGTCGTCGTGGAGAATATCGAACGATTGATGGAGGAAAAGGGGCTCTCCCCGCGCGAAGCCGCGCATGAGACGATGGACGAAGTGTCCGGCGCGCTGATCGCGATCTCGCTGGTGCTGTGTGGCGTGTTTATCCCGACCAGCTTCATTCCCGGCATTTCGGGGCAATTCTATCAGCAGTTCGCGCTCACCATCGTTTCTGCGGCGGTGATCTCGGCGTTCGTGTCGTTGACCCTTTCGCCGGCGCTTGCCGCGTTGATCCTGAAGCCCAAGCACGAGAGCGAGCCCCGTCAGGGTTGGCTCGGCTATCCGGCGCGTTTCTCACGCGGCTTCAATCGTGGCTTCAACAAGCTGGGAGAGAGATTCGGCAAGTTCACCGCCCGTGCCATACGCTCGCTGGTGCTGGTCGGCATCGTCTATGTCTGCCTGATCGGGCTGGCTGGGTGGCGCTTCACCGCGACGCCGACCGGCTTCATTCCGGCGCAGGATCAGGGTTATCTGATCGCGGTGATTCAGCTGCCGCCGGGATCCTCGCTGCAGCGCACGACCGAAATCATGAACAAGGCCGGGGCAATCGCCCGAGCCAATACGGCGACTCAGGCGACTGTTGAATTTGCCGGCCTGGACGGCGCGACTTTCTCGACCGCGCCCAATGCCGGCGCGATGTTCATTCCGTTGAAGCCGCACGCCGACCGCAAGAACGCGAACCTAATCGCCGGCGAATTGCGCAAGGCGTTCGGCCCGCTGACCGGTGGCAACATCCTGGTCATCCCGCCGCCGCCGGTACGCGGGATCGGTACGGGCGGCGGCTGGAAGATGCTGATCGAGGATCGCAACAACCAGGGTTACAAGGCGCTCGAGGGTGCGGCATTCGCAATGATGATGAAGGCCAACCAGGCCCAGGGCATCACCAGTGCCTTCACCACCTTCAACACGCGCACACCCAGACTTTATGCCGATATCGACCGCGAGCGCGCCGAACAGCTTGGCGTGCCGGTGGACAGCGTGTTCCGCACGCTCGGCACCTATCTCGGCTCGACCTATATCAACGACTTCAACTTTATCGGCCGCACCTTCCGCGTGACGGCGCAGGCCGATGCGCCGTATCGCGACCAGATATCCGATGTGGGGCATCTCAAGACGCGCTCGGCGGCGGGCAATATGGTGCCGCTCGATGCGGTGCTGACGTTGAAGAACGACAGCGGTCCGTACCGCGTGGTGCGCTACAACCTTTATCCCTCGGCGGAATTGCAGGGCGATACCGTGCCCGGTTTCTCGTCCGGCCAGTCGCTGACCACGATGGCGACGCTGGCGTCGCAGACTTTGCCCAAGGGTATGTCGTTCGAATGGACGGAACTCGCCTATGAACAGCAACAGGCGGGCAATACCGGCGCCATGGTGTTCGGGCTGGCCGTGCTGTTCGTGTTCCTGCTGCTCGCGGCGAATTATGAAAGCCTGGTGCTGCCGCTCGCGGTGATCCTGATCGTGCCGATGTGCCTGCTCGCGGCGATCGTCGGTGTAAATATCTTTGGCGGCGACAATAATATCCTGACGCAGATCGGGCTGGTCGTGCTGATCGGTCTGGCCGCGAAGAATGCGATCCTGATCGTCGAATTCGCGCGCCAGAACGAGGAAGCGGGAATGGAGATGCACAAGGCGGCTGAACATGCCGCCGAACAGCGTCTCCGCCCGATCGTGATGACCTCGATCGCCTTCATTCTCGGCGTGCTGCCGCTGGTGATCGGCACCGGGCCGGGCGCCGAGATGCGGCAGGCGCTGGGCGTCGCGGTGTTCTTCGGCATGATCGGGGTGACCAGTTTCGGCCTGCTCTTCACGCCGAGCTTCTATGTCATCAGCCGCAAGTTCGGCGACTGGACGAGCGCCAAGCTGCGCCGCAAGCCGAAGCCGGAAGCCGAACCGGCGCCGGAAGGAGCCGCAGCATGAAGAAGCTCGCGCTGATCCCCGCACTCGCGCTTTCGGCCTGTGCGGTGGGGCCAAATTACGATCGTCCGGCGACATCGGCCAGGGCGACGGGCAGCTTCAGCGAAGCCGCACGCTCCGGCGCGGTCGCGGCCACCGCGCTGCCCGACGATTGGTGGAAGCTCTATGACGACCCGATCCTCGATCGGCTGATCACCGACGCGCTCGCGCATAACACCGACATCCGCGTCGCCGCCGCCAATCTGGCGCGTGCGCGGGCTGCCTTGTCCGAACAGCGCGGCGCTCGGTTGCCAAGCACGGACGTTAGCGCGTCGGCAACGCGCAGCCGCATCGTCAATGGCGGCGGTGCCGGTGGCGCGGGAGCGGGTACCGGCGCTGGTGCGACCGGAGCCGGCCCGTTCGAGACCGATTTCTACTCGGTCGGTTTCGATGCGTCCTATGAGATCGATCTGTTTGGTGGCGTGACCCGCGCGATCCAGGCGGCGCGTGGCGACACCGACGCTGCTGCGGCACAGCTCGACGCGTCGCGTGTCTCGATCGCGGCGGAAACCGCACGTGCCTATGCCACCGCCTGCAGCAATGCGGCGCAGCGGGCGGTGGCGCAGGAGACGGTCGGGCTCCAGCAGCAGACGCTCGATCTGACCAACCGGCTGTTCGACGCCGGACGCGGCACGCGGCGGGATGTCGAGCGCGCCGATGTGCTGCTTGCCCAGACCCAGGCACAGATCCCCGGCTTCGAAGCCGAACGCCGCGCCTCGCTCTATGCACTGGCGACGCTGACCGGCCGCCCGCCGGCGGAGATCGATGGCGACGCCGATCGCTGCGTCACGCCACCGCGCGTGCGGGCAATCCTGCCGGTCGGGGATGGCGCGACATTGCTCGCCCGCCGTCCCGATGTCCGCGCGGCGGAACGCACGCTCGCCGCCGACACCGCACGCGTCGGCGTCGCGACCGCCGATCTCTATCCCTCGATCCGGTTGCTCGGCAGCATCGGCTTCGGCGCGACCAAGCCGGGTGACGTGTTCAAGAGCTCGGGTTTCTCCTATTCGCTCGGCCCGCTCATCTCGTGGAATTTCCCCAACCAGAGCCAGGCGCGCGCGCGCCTGCGCCAGGCCGAGGCGGCTTCCGATGGCTCGCTTGCGCGGTTCGACGGCACGGTGTTGACCGCTTTGAAGGAAGTCGAACAGGCATTGGCGCGTTATGCCGGTGCGCTCGACACCAACGCAGCATTGGTTCGCGCCGAACGCGCGAGCGGAGAGGCGGCCAAGCTGTCCAAGCTGCGCTTCGATTATGGCGCCGACAGCTTCCTGCTGCTGATCGACGCCGAACGCGATCGGGCCAGTGCGCGCTCTGCCCGCGCGCAATCGGATGCAGCGGTGGCGGATGCGCAGATCAGCCTGTTCAAGGCGCTTGGCGGCGGATGGGAAGATGCGCCGACGGTCACCAGGCGGGAACCGTAGTTCGTTTCCCCCCGCGCCGGCTCTGTTTTAGAAGAAGAACCCGACCAGCAGGGTAGTGTTCAACCCGATCACCACCGCCGCGATCGCCCAGGCGGTGAGCTTCAGCCAGAGCGGGTTGGCGAACACGCCCATGGTCGAGCGGCTGCTGGTAAACGTAACCAGCGGTACAATCGCGAAGGGGAGTTGCAGGCTCAGCACGACCTGGCTGAGTACCAGCAACCGGGTGGCGCCGGCATTGCCGGCGATCGCGACGACGATCACCGCGGGTATGATCGCAAGCAGGCGGGTCACCATGCGCCGGACCCAGATCTTGAGCTTCAGGTTGAGGAAGCCCTCCATCACGATCTGCCCGGCCAGGGTGCCGGTGACGGTGGAGTTCTGCCCCGAGGCGAGCAGCGCAACGGCGAAGACCACGCTCGCAGCGCCCGCGCCCAGGGTCGGCGAAAGCAGCTTGTACGCCTGGTCGATATCAGCGACTTCGGTCTGGCCGGTGGTGTGGAACGCCGCCGCCGCGAGGATCAGGATCGAGGCGTTGATGAACAGCGCGAGGCCAAGCGCGATGGTGCTGTCGAGCGTTGCATGGCGTACCGCGTCGCGTTTGCCCGCATCGTCCTGGCCGAACTGACGTGTCTGCACGATCGAGCTGTGCAGATAGAGATTGTGCGGCATCACCGTCGCGCCGAGAATGCCGATCGCGATGTACAGCATCGCGGGGTTGGTGATGACCTCCGTCGTCGGGATCAGCCCTTTGGCGATCGCCGCGATGCTCGGCTGGGCGATCGCCAGTTCATAGGCGAAGCAGCCCGCGATCACGATCAGCAGCGTGATGATGAACGCCTCGAGCTTGCGGAAGCCGAAGCGTTGCAGGGAGAGGATCACCAACACGTCGAACGCGGTCAGGCACACGCCGGCGACGAGCGGCAGGTCGAACAACAATTGTAGCGCAATCGCGGTGCCGAGCACCTCGGCCAGATCGCAGGCGATGATCGCCAGTTCGCACAACAGCCACAGTGCGAAATTGACCGTGCGGCCATAATGCGCGCGGCACGCCTGAGCGAGATCGAGCCCGGCAACGATGCCGAGCTTCGCCGACAAGGATTGCAGCACCATCGCCATCAGGTTCGACAGCAGGATGACCGAGAGCAAGGTGTAGCCAAAGGCCGAGCCACCGGCGAGATCGGTCGCCCAATTGCCGGGATCCATATAACCGACCGCGACAAGATACCCCGGTCCGGCAAAGGCCCCGAGCTTGCGCCAGAACCGCCCGGCGCCGATCGGCACCGCGATCGTGCGATAGCTTTCCGACAGCGATGGCGTGCGGGATTCGTTGGGCATCGCGTCGGCGGTACCGGCAATTGAGGGCGGAGGCGACATGGGTTTTCACTCTCCGATGCCGTGGCGGGCGTCAACTGGTCACTTGATCCTCGCCGGAACGAGGAGTTAGCGTAAGATACGTGCCATCACCGCATCCAGCTTCATCAACAGTGCCGGATCGCGCGCGTCGGGGGCGGTGATCAGCGCGGCATCGAGCACCGTATCGAGCGGGGAGGGGGTGCGCTCCGCCGGGAGCGCGGCGGCAAATGCGGCCACAGCCTGCCGCGCGATGGCCCCATTTGCGCCCATCTGTGTGATTATTGCGCTGACTTCAACATGATGAGCCTCTTCTCTCCAGCAGTCGTAATCCGTGACCATCCCGACCAGTGCGTAGGGCAGCTCCGCCTCGCGTGCGAGCTTGGCTTCGGGCATCGCGGTCATGCCGATCACGTCCGCGCCCCATTGCCGGTAGAGCAGGCTTTCCGCGCGGCTGGAGAATTGCGGCCCCTCCATGGCGAGGTAGGTTCCGCCCTTGGCGACCGCCCCGCCCGCGGCACTCACCGCTTCAGCGGCGAAAGCCGACAGGCGTGGACAGACCGGCTCGGCCATCGAGACATGCGCGACCATTCCGCTGCCGAAGAAGCTCGATGGCCTGGCGACGGTGCGATCGATGAACTGATCGACCACCACGAAACTGCCCGGCGGCAATTCTTCGCGCAGCGACCCGATCGACGAGAGGCTGAGAATGTCGGTGCAGCCGGCACGTTTCAGCGCATCGATATTGGCACGCGCGTTCAATTCGGACGGCGAAATCCGGTGTCCCCTTCCGTGACGGGGCAGGAACACCAGCTTGACTCCACCGATCGATCCGAACAGCAATTCGTCCGATGGGTCGCCCCATGGACTCTCGACACGCCGCCATTCGGCATTCTCAAGCGCGTCGATCGCATAAAGGCCCGACCCGCCGATGATCCCGATCGTCCAGCTGTCACCCATCCGTCACCCTCCGCCGATACCGAAATCGCGGCGTACGACCAGCCGTTTCCTGGAGCTATGATATTATGCGTTTAGCCGCATTCCTTCACGTATTTTTCGCAGCATTGATGCTGTTTCCGACGATGGCGCAGGCCGCCGAGCCGGTGCTCGGCCGCTGGGTGACGCAGAACCAGAAGGCGGTGGTCGAGATCGCGCGGTGTGGCGCTGCCGTGTGCGGCCATATCGTCAAGCTGCTGCCGAAGTCAGATGTCGGCAAGACGATGGACGAGCGCAATTCCAATCCGAAGCTGCGCACGCGCCCATTGGTCGGTCTGCCGATCTTTCTCAGCATGAAGGATGATGGCGACGAATGGCGCGGGCGGCTTTATGATCCGCAATATGGCAATACCTATTCGTCGGTGGTCAGCCGCAACCCTGATGGCACGTTGCGCGTGAAGGGATGCTACTTCATCATCTGCAAGACGCAGACCTGGAAGCCGGCGGGGTAAGGTGCCCGCTCTGAAGATGATCGCCGGTTCAGCCTGTGGGGGCCGGCGACGGAGCACGGTCCTGTCCGGGTAGCGATTTGCGGAGGACCGTGAGCGACAGCGGCGGATCGAGCGGAATGGGAAAGTCACGGCGTTCGCCGGTCAGAACATAGCCACGTCGCTCATAATAGGCGATCAATTCCGGTCGTAGCGAGACCACGGAGAGTTCCATCACTTCCGACCCGAAGTGTCGCATGGCTTCGCCCTCGGCTGCCGCGATGATACGCTTACCGAGACCGCTGCTCTGGCGCTGCGGATTGACCGTCAGCAGGCCGAGATACGCCATGGTTGGCGACGTTCGGGTCAACTGCACACAGCCGACAATCGTGGTTCCGTCCAAGACCACCAGAAGCAGTTCGTCCGGATCGCCAATGATCGACGCTAGATTGGCGATGCTCGTACGCGGGCTATCCAGCAAGTCGGCTTCGTGGGTCCAGCCCGCCCTGGCGCGTTCGCCGCGGTAAGCCGACTCTATGAGCGTGTGAAGTTCCGGCAGATCGGCGCTGAGGGTGGGGCGCAGCTGAATGTCGTCGGTCGTCATCGGGCGCGTCTATAGGGCGGGCTTGCGTTCGTAAACCGCGCTGCTGCGCCAGGGATATGCTTCAGACCACCTGCATATCGCTGTTGTAGTGATGCCAGGCGAAGATCGCCGCGGCGCCCCGGTGCGGACGCCATGCCTCGGCCAGCTCGCGGGTCAGTTTCTCGCTTGGGCGCTCGCCATGGCCGAGCAACCGACCGACCTCGATCTGTACTGCCAGGTCGCCTGCCGGCCAGATGTCCGTGCGCCCTTCCGCGAACAGCAGATAGACCTCCGCCGACCAGCGCCCGATGCCCTTGATGTGTATCAATGCGGCGATCGCCTCCTCGTCATCGGCGGGCAGGTTGGCGAGGTCGAGCCGCCCGCTCGTCACTTCATCGGCCAGGCTGCGCGCATAGCTGGCCTTTTGCCGGGACATTCCCGCCGCGCGCAGCTGTTCGTCACTGCCGCGTATGATATTGCCGGGGTCTTCGAGGCTGCCGACCAAGCCCTCGAGCTTGTTCCATACACTTTGCGCTGACTGGGTGCTGACCTGCTGGCCGATAATCGTGCGCAGCAGCGTGGCATAGCCGCGAGCGCGAATGCGCGGTTCGGGATAGCCGACGCGCGCCAGCGCCGCGGCGAACGCCGGCTCGCGTGCGGCAAGCGTATCGAGTGCGCCGCGAAGCTGTTCTGCGGTCAGGCCCATATCATCTTGCCTTGATCGAGGATGCGCGGCGCGGCATGGCTGGCGCCAAGTTCTGCACCGGAGGGATGTTTCATGCCAAAGCTTATCGTCGTCACGCGCGAAGGGGACGAACGCGAGATCGATGGCGAGGCCGGTCTTTCGGTCATGGAAGTCATTCGCGACGCCGGCATCGACGAGATCCTTGCTCTGTGTGGAGGCTGCTGCTCCTGCGCCACCTGCCATGTCCATGTCGATCCGGAATTTGCTGCCAAACTTCCGCCGATGAGCGAGGACGAGAACGATCTGCTCGATTCGTCGAGCGATCGCAACGAGACCTCGCGCCTGTCGTGCCAGATCGACTTTACCGACGCGCTTGACGGGTTGCGCGTGACGGTAGCGGCCGAGGATTGACGATTTTGCCCTCGCCGCGAAGGGGCGAGGGCAAGAAGCTATTTCCCGAACCGCAGCACCGCCATCGGCGCGGTCTTCGACAGCGGCGTCGCTTTCCATGTCACCGTCTTGCGCCCGCCCGCGCTCGCCGCGCCGTCCTCATTGTTCTGGCTGACGATCTCGGCATCGGTGTCGAGCGTGAACACGCCGTCGAGCTTGCTTGATGCCTGGTCGGCGCCCGGCATGCCTTTGCTCGTGCTTTCATTGGCGAAGGCCGGGGCCTTGATTCGTACCGTGTTGTTGGCGCGCACCTCGACCACGATGAACGGGAAGACTGCCTCGGCATCGACATTGTACGGATAGACGAAGCTGTGCGTCAGCCTGCCCGAGATCTGGTAATCCACCTCGAACTTGCCGTCGCCCATATAGGTTACCTTGCGATAGCCCGCTTCCTTGGACAGCGCCTCGGCGATCGCCTTGTTCTTGACCTCGGCCGCGGCCTTTTTCTTCGCCGCATCGGCCTTTTTATCGGGACTCTCGTCCTTCTTCTCACTGTCCTGCAGCACAATCTTCGACAGCGCCGGCTGTAGCTCTTCACTCTTGCCGCTCTCATCGGTGCTTGGTTCAGTCGTGTTGCCGGACGGCGTATCGCTGGAGAAGGCGTCGCCCATGCCCTTGCCGAATTCATCGCCGAGATCGAGTGCCATCACCTCGCCGACATAGGAGAAGGTGAAGCTGCGATCGGCGTTGATCGTCATCTTCGATACGAACTTGCCCGGTGCGAGCACGCAACCGGCGAGCGCCAGCGGCAGGAGCAGGCCGATCACGACACGCAGCAGACGTCCGATCATAAGAATTCCCCGGTTCAGTTCAAAAACTCAAACCCGCGTCGTCACTGCATAAAGCGCGATAGCCGCCGCGTTGGATACGTTCAGGCTCTCAACCTTAGGCGAGATCGGCAGGCGCGCAAGCTCGTCGCAATGCGCTGCGGTGTTGTGCCGCATACCTTCACCCTCGGCGCCGAGGACCAGCGCGACGCGCGTTTCACCCATCGCCTCGGCCAGGGTCTGCGTCGCTTCGCCGGTCAGGCCGACACGCCAGAATCCGGCCTCGGCGATCTCCTCCAGCGCACGGGCGAGATTGACCACGCGTACCCAGGGCACGACCTCCAGCGCACCCGAAGCGGAACGCGCGATCGTACCGGATTCGGGTGGCGAATGGCGGTCGGGCGTGACGATGCCGAGCGCATCGAACGCCGCCGCCGAGCGCAGGATCGCACCGACATTGTGCGGATCGGTGACCTGGTCGAGCACGATCAGCGGGCGCCGGTCGCCGGCTCCCTGATCGAGCAGGTCGCCGAGCCAGACATCCTCGAGCGGATCGACTTCGGCGACCAGACCCTGGTGCGGCGCATCGCCCGGCACCAGCCGCGCGAGATCGGCGACATCGGCGAACGTGATCGGGATGATCGGCGGAATGTCGAGCGACGCCAACGCCTCACGCGTCGCCCACATTTTCCGCACGACGCGCTCAGGATTGGCGAGCGCGGCCGTAACCGCGTGCCGTCCCCAGAAACGGGGCCGGCCCGCTGCGGCCTGAGAGGGACGATGTCCTTTGCGTGCCATCATCAATCCTCATCATCGCTATAGGCGAACGGGTCGGTGACCACCGGCTGGGTCGGCAGCGGCGGTCGCGGCAGCGCCTTGTCCGCGTTTGCCGCATTGGCAAGGAACGAGGCAAGAATGATCGACCCCTGGCGCAGGTCGTCCGCCTTCAAATGGTCGAACGTGTCGACGCTCGAATGGTGCGTGCGGCTGCTATAATCGAGCGGATCCTGGATGAACTGAAAGCCCGGCGCGCCGACCGCCTGCATGAAGACATGGTCGGTGCCGCCGGTCTTGCGGATCACGACGTTGGTCGCGCCCATCGCGGAGAAGGGCGCAAGCCACTCCTTGAAGGTCGAGACCACCGCCGGGTTGTTCTCGGCGTAGATGCCGCGGATCTTGCCCGATCCATTGTCGAGATTGAAATAGGCGGCGAGGTCGCCATAACCAGGCTGCGGCTTGATCGGCCAGCGGTTCGACCAGCCATAGAAACGCTTCATGCCGGTCTGTACCGGGTCGCTCGGGCTGCCGCGTGTCGCGAGATGCTGTTCGATATAAGCGAGGCTGCCGAGCAATCCCTGTTCTTCGCCGACCCAAAGCGCGAAGCGGATCGTGCGTTTCGGCCGCACGCCGCTTGCCGACAGGATGCGCGCGGCCTCCATGATCATCGCCGTGCCCGCGCCATTGTCGCCCGCGCCGTCGCCCGCGACCCATGAATCGAGATGTGCGCCGGCCATGACGTAACCGGCCTTGGGGTCGGTGCCGGGAATTTCGGCGATGACGTTGTACGCCCTGGTGTCGCTATCGTCGAAGCGCACTTCGGTGTTGATCTCCAGCGTCGGCGCGGGGCCGATCTTGGCGAGCCGTGCGAGGCGGCGATAATCCTCCGCCGCGATCTCGACGCCGGGCAGCGGCATCGTGTCGCCGATGCCGAACAGATAACCTTCGCCGTGCACCAGCTTGCCGTCGCGGTACGACATGGTCGCATAGGCGAGCGCGCCCTCGGACTTGAGGAAGGCGCCGAGCTTCTGCGTATAGTCGAGCCGCTTCAAGCGGCGGTCGGCCGCCTCGGGATCGTATTTGGGCTGCTCATATTGATCGAGCTTGGCCAGTTCCTCAGCATTGTAGCGCTTGAACGGTGCAGCGTCGGGTTCGTTGCCGCTATTGGGCAGGGTGACCAGCACGATCTTGCCCTTCAACTGACCGCGCCATTTGTCGAAGTCGCGCTCGCGCTTCATCGGCGCGACGAATACGGGGGCGGAGATGGTGCCGTTGGTGCCTGGCGTCCAGGCGATCGGGATCGCGGTCAGCTGAATCGGGCGCGGCGTGACCATGCGCACGTTCGACCGGTCGATCGTCCAGCCACGACCGAACTCGAATCCTTCCTTGTGGACGTTCTTCAGGCCCCATTCGCTGAATTGCTTTTGCGTCCAGTCCTCCGCCACGCGCATCGCCGGCGAATTGGTCAGGCGCGGGCCGATCACGTCGGACAGATGCGCCGCAGTCAGCATCACCTGGCTGCGCGTTATGCCCTCGTCGATGATCTTGTTGACTTGTGCCTTGTCGGCCTGACCACCGGCATTTTTTGCGGTCTGGGCGGAAATCGGCGCGGCGATGGCGATCGCCGCGACGGCGGCGAGGAGATATGAACGCATGGAAACCCCTTGAAGCGATTGAGCAACAATGTTGCGCCACGCTATTCGGTGCCCCGTCCGCGCGCAAGCTTTGACAGCGGGTGTAACGGAGGCGTTGACACGCACGCGATCCGCCGCCATTGGACCGCCTCGCTTTTTAGGCGGCCCGGATGGACAGGTGGCCGAGTGGTTAAAGGCAGCAGACTGTAAATCTGCCCGTGCAAGCGTACGCTGGTTCGAATCCAGCCCTGTCCACCACACCCTCTATCGTGAGGGCTCGTTAAAACCCGTAAAGGCTCGGAATCTGTAGGCGTAGATTAACCATCTATGCTCGCCATTGCCCGTTGCCGCCCGCCCCTAGCCGCGATAAAGTGTGGTAGAAGAATGTGGGGGGGAGCTTTACCCCCACATTTACTCGCTCCGGCAGGCGCTGCCAAAATGTGGGGGTAAAATATGGCCCAGCTCAATCCAGCAGGCAGGAAAGCCGCACGGGAATTGGCTGCGAAGTTGGAGACGCCCGGCATCACCAGCTATGGCGGTGGCCTCATATTGAAAGTGGACAAGCGCGGCGGAGCCTATTGGGTCTGTCGCCTACAGCTAGACGGCAAGCGCCGGGATATTGGTCTCGGCAGCGCAAAGCTTATGAGCGAGGCCAAGGCGCGCGAGGAAGCAAAAAGCGTCCGCATCGCGATCAAGATCGAAAAGCGCGATATTCTCACGGAGCGCAAAGACGAAAAGGCCGCGAAGGTCACGTTTCGGGAAGCGGCGAAGCTCTACCATTCAGAAAATGAGAGTGGATGGAAAAGCGAGGTTTATGCGCGCCAGTGGCTCGCCAGTCTTGAGAATTACGCTTTCCCGAAATTAGGAAATCGGCCGACCGGCGGAATTACGGCGGCGGACGTGATCGAGGTGCTAACGCCGATCTGGCAAAGGATCCCCGAAACCGCGCGACAAGTGCGAAACCGAATGTGCGCCGTGCTCGATTATGCCCATGCTAAGGGCTGGCGTTCAACAGAGGCACCATCGGGCAATGGTAGTCTGAAGGCAGGGCGTGGCCTGCCCCGGCAGGTGAAGAAGCCGGAGAACCGCAAGGCCATGCCCTACGTCGCGGTGCCCGCGTTTTTCACCGCTCTGCGCCGACGACCCTCATATGGGCGCTTGGCGCTGGAGTTGCTGATTTTGACCGGTGTCCGCTCGCAGGAAGCGCGTTTGGCGATGTGGGACGAATTCGATCTAGAGGCCAAACTTTGGATGATCCCGGCGGATCATATGAAGCGAAACAAGGCGCATATCGTTCCACTGTCCGACGCGACGTTGGCGGTGCTATCGAAAGCAGCCGCGTTGAAAATGGCGGGAAGTGAGTTTGTGTTTCCCGGCGCCAGCGGAGGCGCCATGTCCGATATGACGCTGTTGAAAGTGCTTCGCGACATGAGCGAGCCTTATCACGTCCACGGCTTCCGTAGCTCCCTTACCGATTGGGCAGCGAACGAGAATTTTCCGGACGCCGTGGTCGAGGCCGCGCTAGCCCACAAAACACCGGACGCCGTGCAAGCCGCATATCGCCGAACTACCTATCTTGGAACGCAGGGCCAGCCGGGCGCGCGGGTCAATCTGATGGAGGCGTGGGGGCAATATTGCGCCAGCGGTGCAGCAAATAATGCTAAGATCATTCCTATCGCGAGCGCAAAAAGCGGCAAACGATGAAAGGATCAAATTGCCTCTCCGATTTTATCGCTCGATTTCCACCTCGGCTTCCGCCTAACGAGCCGTTCGTCACCCTTTCACACGCCATCTCGTGGATCGTTTATCGGCATTCGATGCCGGCGCGAAATTTGTCTGCGATCGTAGGCATCGGAGAAGCCAAACATATTTCAAATCCGATCTGGAACGCTCAACTGGACGACTTTTTATTACTTGCGGTGAAGCGCCTCACCGATGCTGGCACAGTTGGCTCGGTCGAAATTCGCGGTCGGTATTTTCGAAATGTGCTCGATGACGAAAATCAGATTCTTACACAACTAATTCCGCCTGTGCGGCTCGCTGACTATCGCTGGTTCGATACGTTGGACGACTCGTTACATCGTGGACTAGGGTTAGCGTGGGGTCCCAATCGGCGAGAGCCCGATTACAATTACCCGGCGCACGATAACGCGCACTATCGCTTCGTCACCGTCAATCGCGCCAATCTGATGCGAGAGTTTCCTAATGATGTGGCTAAGTCGCAGATCAAGCTAGATCGCTTCACCGTTGCTGAAATAGATGGCTGGATCAGGGCCACGTCTCTCACGGGGATGAAAGTGGCGCGAACCGACTTCATGAAAAACTCGCGCGCGAAGGGCCTCTCGGGTCTCTTTGAAAATCGCTGGAACCATATCAAAAAAAACAAGCCCGGGCGCCCCAAAATTCGATGATGGCTATAATGGCAAAACAATGCCGTAGCGCCATTTAGGTTCGCCATTTCTCGTTAGTTACTTGGATGGTCGCCAGAGAAGGCCCGTGCGTTTCCGCCCGGTGCCATGAGGCGGAGATACGAGACATGGAACCCATTCTTTGCAGCCAAGCCGAGGCTTGGGCGATGCTGGCGATCGGAAAAACGAAGGGCGCTGAGCTTATCGCGAATAAACGGCTCGAAATCGTCCGCATCGGCACCCGTGTGCTCGTACGGATCGACAGCGTTCGCCGTCTTGCAGGCATCAACGTCGATCAGCAGCGGGAGGCTTGATCGTGGGCGCATTATGCAATGGCCCATCGCCTGATCTCATTTTTACCGCTCGGGCCGTCGAGGGGCCGTTACATGCCCCCCGCGTCGTGTTTCTTGATCCAGTAAGCGAGGCACCAGAAAACACACTTGAGCGGGTGACTTGGGCAATCGAGCACTATGGGGAAGCAGTTTTCGCAGTGCATCGCCACGGGATTGCAGAAGGTTATCGGCGCCTTGGCAAGCTTTGTTTGCCTGTAGACTTGCCGGAATTCGGCGCACCGGACGTAGTTCGCCTATCCGAGAAATCCTTGCACTCGGTATTTGCCGCTACGTTCCCTCCCTTATGGGAGACAGGCCAAGTGCGAAGCTACGCGCTTTCATCCTTCACACCGACCGTTCGTTGCGGAATGCTTGCCCAACAATGGCTGACGGAGATCGGTCCGTCGTCAAGCAACCGCTTGCTCTGGGCCGGCGGCGCATCCTGACGCACTCCAAAAACTTCGCCGTCGCCCCGAGCGTCAGCGGAGAGGAAAATCCTCAATGTCTGTTTCCTTCGAATCCACTGCGGAGGCCCGGAGCCCCGCGCCTTCAACCCTTGCCGCCATGAAAGAGACTGAGCGCTGGCTGATATGGCAAAGCATAACTCGGCCCGGAAAGTCGAAACCTGACAAAGTGCCCTTTTACATCGACGGAAAACCGCGCGGTGTGACGGACGCACCTGACGATCTCGCGCGTCTCACCTCGTATAGCGCTGCGCGCGAGGCCGTCGTTGCGAGGGGAAACGGTTGGGGCTTGGGTTTTGCTTTGGGCAGGGATGCTTCTGACCGCTTTTGGCAGGGCGTCGATCTCGACCACATCGACGAAAACGGGCTCTTGGATTTGCCGGACACGTTGCCTGGCTACGTCGAAACGAGCCCCAGCGGAAAAGGTGTTCACGCCATCTGCTATGGTCGCCAATTTCGTTCGTTTGGATCGAACGGCGGGGGCGTCGAAGCATATTCCGGTGGCCGCTTTTTCACCTTCACCGGAAACGCGATCCGCGACCAAGCTATAACCTGCGCGGCCGAATACGTCGAGCATGTGCTCGCACCGCGTCATAAAGTCTCGGCTTTAAAGGCATCGCCCGCCATCAAGGTAGCCGCCGTGACGGAGGTTTCAGCGCAAACCGTGAATGATCTCCGATCGGCACTGAATCACATGCCCTCGGACGACTATGCTTTGTGGATCGAGCTGGGCCACGCCCTGAAGCCGCTTGGTGACACCGGGCGCGGCTTGTGGCTGGATTGGTCCGCTGGATCGCCTAAGTTCGATCGACAAGAGGCGGCGCGAAAGTGGGACGGTTTTGATCCGCAGCGCACCGGCTATCGGGCGGTTTTCGCGAGAGCGCAGGAGCGTCAATGGATAAACCCGGCGAGCAATGCGGCGATATTCGGAAAATTTGCTGACGACGAGTCCCACGTCGATCTGCCGAGCATCGCCGCCGTTCCGTTCACGGCGCCAGAATTTTTCGATATCCCGCCGCGTTCGTGGGTGTTGGGACACTGGCTTTTGCGCCGCGTCGTAACAACGCTGATCGCGCCGGGCGGCACCGGAAAATCGGCTCTTATGGTTGGAGCATCGATATCGCTGGCGACGGGGCGGGAATTGCTCGGCAAAACCGTCTGGGCTGGCCCTAAACGTGTTTGGCTGTGGAATCTCGAAGATGATCGGGATGAGCTAACCCGCCAGCTTGTCGCTTGTTCGCTGCATCACAGGATCAGCGAATGCGATTATGAAGGTCGCCTATTCGTAAACGACGCGAGGACCCCCCTTTGCATCGCGACCAAAGGCCGGGACGGGCTAACCGTCCATACTCCCGTCGCTGACGCAGTCGCGGCGGAAATCCGCGCAAAGGGGATCGACGTGCTAATTATCGATCCTTTCGTTTCGAGCCATCGCGCAGAGGAAAACGACAACGGTCAGGTGGACGTGATCGCCAAGCTTTGGGGCAGTATCGCCTTGGAAACCGATTGTAGCATCGTTTTGGTGCATCATAGCCGGAAGCTCGGGGGGCAGCAGGCGGATGCCGAATCTGCGCGCGGCGCAAGTGCGCTCGGCAACGCCGCCCGGTCGGTGCTGGTGGTCAATCGAATGGAAAAAGCCGAGGCTATTCGGTTCGGCATCGCAGAGGATGATCGACGCAGCTATATCCGAGTGAGCAACGATAAAGCCAACCGCGCGCCAGTCGGAAAAGAGGATTGGTATCGGTTGGTTTCTGTGAAGCTGGCGAACGGTGGCCCGGAAGGTGGCGATAGCGTGGTGGTGGTGGAGAATTGGAGCCCGCCCGACGCGAGCGCCGCCGTTAGCGCTTTTGATGAGGCGTCACGGACGCGCGTGCAGAGCAGTATCGCGGCGGGTGATTGGCGTGAGCATGTGAGCGCGAAGAATTGGGTCGGGCGCGCTATTGCAGAAATCGTGGGCGCAGAAATCGAAAAACCGGCCGACAAGCATCGGGTCAAAGCCTTACTTTCGGATATGCTATCGAAAGGTCAGCTTAAAATAGAAAGGCGACCCGACGCCAGTCGGCATCTGCGCGATTTCATCGTCGTAGGTGAGCCAATCGATAGTGACCGCGACACTCCCGCGTGGTGACGCAAACTGTCGCGCCGCAACGCCGCGAAAAGCCGTGCGACACTGCGCCACCCGCGCCACCACCTATATGGTGGCGAGGTGGTGGTGACGCGCGTTTGGCTTTCGTGCGGTAGTGGCAAGTGCTCTCACCATTACGGATTTCGATGACTCCGTAGCAGAGCGGAAAACAGCTATCGATCCGCAGCCGATCGACGCAGCGTGAAATGCAGCGAGCGGCATGCTACCTCCGCAAAATGGTTGCCCCATCAAATTCTTCAAAAGCTACAGCCCCGAAAGCAAAATCCTCTGGCACCCTTATTGCGAAAAAGACGGGCGGCGGCACAGCCATCGGTGGCGGTGTCAACTTTCAGGCTGCGGTCACGGCAATTGTCGCAGTCCACATTTTGACAGGCACTCCGCTCAATTGGTTGAGCGGAATTTTTGATGACCTACCGATTGCGGTGTGGGCCGAAAGCGAAGGGCCTGGCGACGACGTGCGGATCGAATTCGCAGAAGGCAAGGTTGCCGAGGTTCAGGCCAAAAAGGGGCTCGTGCGGTCTAAAGCGCTCTGGGATTCGCTTGAGGCGATGGCATTAGCTGTTCGCGACGGTGCGACGGATTTCGGTGTTCTTGCAGTCGCGACAGACAGCAGTTCTACGGTGCGGGAAGACCTTGCGAAAGATGTCGAGCGGATGGGAATGGGTCGGATCGATCACCTGACTGACGTAGGGAGTGACCTCCACGCACGGCTGATCAAGATGGGCATTCCGATCGTCACATGCCAATTTTTGCGCATTCGGGTCATTCACGCCCTTGCCCCCGATGCCCTGCACATTAACGTGGCGGTGGAGGCACTTCGTTCAATATGCCGCGATAAGAACCAAGCCGGCTTTGCTTGGGACATTCTTTACCGCGACGCTATTTCTCTAATGGAACATCGTGGCCGACGTACGCTCGAAAGCCTTATCCGGCTTCTTGCAAGCTCGGGCATTGAGATCGGACCGGGGGAGTCCCCCGCAGCGGTTCTGCACAAACTGACCGACTGGACCAAGAGCGCCAACGCGTCTTTCCGGATTACTGGAACGCGCAGCAAAATCCCGCTCTCGGCACTATTGCCAATGCGTGCGATCTCCGTCCCTTTCGAAGTACCTGAAGCCGAAGATGCATCGAGCGCGCTTGAGAGATATCATAAAGGGCCGCAGCGCGAGCGAGATCAGGACGAATATGACGCGTCGTGGACCGGTCGGTTCGTGAAACGGTCAGTTGTGGTGGCAGGGCCGGGGCTCGGCAAATCCACCCTCATGACAAAATTGGCATCCCTTTACGCTTTCGACGGCTACCCCATATTGTCGGTTACATTGAAATCGGTTGCAGCAGCTATGCGCAACGGTAGCTCTTTCACTGACGCGTTATACAAACAAGCGCTCGATGGCTCAGGCATCATGCCAGCGCAATTCACCAAGGCGGCGCTATCCAATCTGGTCGTGATCGCCGATGGCTTGGATGATTGCGGCGCGGAACATGACGATGTCGCAAAAGCGATAAGTGATTTTGCAGATGGGCACGCGTTGGTCCGGATCATCGTGACGACCCGACCAATTGGTTACAGCACCGCGGAACTGAGCCAATGGACTCACTACCAGTTGCTGGCGCCTACCAAGGATCAGGGGGCCATCAATCTCGGCAGACTCATCAGCGCTGCCTCAACGGGAAATATTGTCGAAAGCGACAGCTACGAGAAGGCCCGCAAGGAACTAGCTCGGACTCCCGCCGCAGAAGCAATTTCGGTCAACCCGCAATTACTCGGGATGGCGGCGTCATTGATCGTCAAATCTGGCCAACTGCCCACAACGCGGCCTCTGCTCTATGGCCAACTCATCGAGCTTTTTGAGGCCCTACCTAACCAAGCGATTACGGGCGAGCCGGTATCCGCCGAAATCGCCGTGGCAGTGCTCAATTCAATCGGCTGGGTGCTCCTTGAGGATCCGCTAAAAACGGCAAAAGACGTGGCTCAGGTATGTTCGCGATTGCTTGCCACCGAGCTTGGCGTGCAACCGCTTTTCGCTGCGCCAATCTACGAGGCCGCTATGCGGCATTGGGAAAGTGTCGGGTTAATCGAAAGAGTCTACCATGACCGACTTTCCCTGCTGACCTTCGTCCACAAGACTTTCGCCGAATTTGTTGCTGCGCGATATTTGGTCAGTTTGCCTGAAGATGCTCGTTTGAAGCAGCTCGACCGCTTGGTCGATCTGCCGGATTGGGGCGAAGTGGTCTCCTTCGCCGGCGGTATCGGGCTTGGGGATATTATTGCTAAGCTATTCGTAGACCGGCGCGCGAAAGGCGATCGCGGGCAACTCGAAAGAGCACTCTCGCTCGTTGGTGATCGCGATGCCAACGTGTCGGAGGTATTTGCGCGCGACCTAGTTCGCTTGGCGTTCCTATCTGCCTCGCAAGATGAGGACGATGCGCTGAGCCTAGGCGGAGCCCTTTGCGATCTCGCGCTAAAACGGGCCGACATCGTGTATGATGAAGCGGCCAAGCACATTGGCACCGCTCAGCCCACACTTAAGCTTGTCGCTTGGGCGGCGGCTATATCGGCTAAGCCGCAGCAATTCGACGCCGACCGTCTGGAGGCAATCCTTACGGAGCTTCGCCCGAATATCAGTACCGGTATTTCTTCATCACTTCTCGGAGGGCTCAGACTTGGTGGGCGGGGCGACCGAGCGTTGATCGAACATATCGCGATTGCCGCGCTCCGCGCACAGCCTGACGATAAGATCAAAGCGTTCGCAGAGAACGAGCTACCAGAGCCAGCTTTCCGAACTTGGGGCTTTCAGAAAAGGGTTTCCGTCGTACTCACCGCGCGCGGCGTCGAGGAAGGTTATTCGCCAAGCTGGATGCGGGATAGCACTCTTTCGCTCAAAGCACTGATGACGTTTCCCGAAGAATGGCACGAGGCGTCGCGTTGCGCGATTCGCGTATTAGCTGAGGCAGTAGCGGGCGACGACAGCAACTCCGCACCGAGAATGCCGGATACCCACTTGCTTCAATTTGGCGCGCTGATCGTCGCCACCCAGTTCGAAAAAGTAACCGGCGAAGATGTATATGCTTGGGTAGGGCCGCAAAATATGAACGCCGTGCGGGCTACGCTAAATGCATTAGTAGCGGTCACGACAATCGACCGTGGCGCGCTCGCTTTGGAAGCTCGGGAATTGGTCCGCCGAATTGCGGAAAATCCCAATCTAGACGTTTTCCGTATTAGTTTTCCTGAGGTAGATGTGCCTGAACCAGAATGGAGCAAGGTTGCGACACTCCATGTTGATCGCGATCAGCTGGTTGCGTCGATGCTGCACAAATCAGACTGGCTGGTTTATGTCGCGACAAACCTCCTCGAATGGCTACCCAGCGACAAAATCGAAGCCGTGGCGTTACTGGCTACGGCAACCGGTTCTTCGCGGAATGCGGTGGTGGCGCTCATCGGAGAGCAATTTCCCGACGCTGCCGACCTCTTTTTTGATCGGCTTGAAGCCGATATGTCAGGCGATCTAGGCCCTATCTTCCGAGCTTTATCCCAAAGGCAGGCGCCGGCGTCGGATCGGCTAATCAAAAACATTCTGGCTGGGATGACAGCGCCGTCCGTTAGAACGGCGCAAGCTGCCGTCAATCTCTACGACGATCTGCGGACGCGGGGAGAAAAAATCGATGTCATGCAGGTCGAACGTGCCTACGCGCACTGGGAAACCCGTGAGCCTATAGCTAACGAGAGCGGCGCCATACCCGACAGCCCCCGCAGCACGCTTGCTCGAATGCTTGTGTCACTCGGCGCGGTTGATGTCAGGCGCGCGCTAACGCTGCTTGGCGATCGTCGGAGCGATATAAATGAGATCGGCCGAAAATGGCTTCTCGATCACGCCGAGAGCGACGAAAATGCAGCCCACTCGCTAATTGAAGCGATATTGGATGGTAAAATTTCTCCGGGGCTCTCTGCCGCAGTGCTAGCGACGGCAATGCCGATCGATGATGCCGCGCTGGCTAAACTTAAACTGCGGCTGGGCGACGAAAAGCCAGCACTACGTAGGGCGATGATGTCGCTTTTGACTGTAGAACGAATGCTGGGAAGCGAAATAAAAGCGCACGCTGAGCACATGACAAACGACACCGAGCCCGAAATCCGCAAGGCTGCCCGCGCAATCCTAGCATCGCTGGGAACAGAAATCGGCTAGGGTGGCTCGCTGAACTCAGAGCAGCGCCGTCCCGCCAATAAATGGTGTATATTGGGTGAGCAATTACGGCTTCACAGCCCCGCCGGTATTCCAACGGTTAGTGCTGCCACATCACATTTTACGGCGCGGGATATTTTTACGAGGGCAGCGAACGTGAGATTATGCTCACCGCGCTCGATCCGCCCTACGTAGCTCCGGTCCAGCCCTGCCTCGTGCGCCAAACCTTCCTGGGACATTCCCAATTCACGCCGTCGGGCACGGATGCGCTTGCCTAGAATGTCGAGATACGGGTCCACCGCACCAAGTCGCGCGGAAGAGGATTATCAATCCACGGCGTACTAATCCCGATGTTAACGATTTGATGCTATTTTTTCCCGCTGGGGAAGCCCTGGAATTTATGGATTCGGCACGAGCGGGAGAGCGTAGATGTTTGAAATTGCGGGGGGCATCCTCATCGCCGTCGCCGTTTTGGTGGCGCTACCGTTTATCTTGAGGGGCGCAATTTGGGCGGTGGCCGTTGGGATCGGCCTCGCTGCCGTCGCCGCCGCTTATTTTTTCCTATCGTCCGTGATCGGATCGGGATGGACAATAGCGACATTGTTCAGCGCGCTTTGTGTTTGGATAGGTTGGAATGAACTTCCCGAGGGCGAAAAGAATTTTCGGGGATTTATCACGGCGGTGCTTATGATCCCCGGAGCTATTTTAGCGCTAGGTATCGTGGCCGTTGGACTTGGATTTTTCATCTTGGTGACGTGCGCAATAATCGCGCTTCCTATGTTAGTTTTTGGACCAATCGGCCTAATGGTTGGGGCTATCGTATTCGTGGGGCTTCTTTTCGGATTTCAACGCCGGTGCGATCGGCGGCGATCCGAAGGAAAATCGGCAGTACCTTCAGACATTGCCGCTCGTG
Source organism: Sphingomonas sp. UYAg733 (assembly GCF_054057355.1). Classification (NCBI taxonomy): domain Bacteria; kingdom Pseudomonadati; phylum Pseudomonadota; class Alphaproteobacteria; order Sphingomonadales; family Sphingomonadaceae; genus Sphingomonas; species Sphingomonas sp. UYAg733. Next base: position 228,626 of record NZ_JBSRZE010000005.1, on the reverse strand, counting down.
TAACGTTTGGCGCGCATTGGCCGGGGCCAAAATTTGGAATCTATCCCGTGAGGGCCTTCGGTCGGGCTCGTCGGAAAATCCCAAGAAGCTAGCCCCCCGGTGGTCGAGAAAAATGCCTACGGGGCCCCTGCGGCGCTTCCGATCAACGCGGCGATCTTATCGGCGCAAGCCACGTCCAAAGCCTCAAGCCGCGCCGCGTGACGAACATATGTTTTCGCCCACATACCTTTCGGCCGCACCAGACCGAGGCCGAGCCCCTGCGCGCCGCTCAATTTTCGCTGCGTCCGAAACAACTTCTCAAAGGGGCGATCGAAACGGGCTAGTCTTTCAACGCGGTAGGCCAGCGTCCAAGCCTTCCGACTGGCAAAGCGTAAGCCGCCCGGTGGTAGGTGCAGTGTGCGGGCTCGATCGCCCGTCACGGGGCAGCGAAACCACCATCGGCGCCCGCCAAAATGCTGCGGCACCGCGACGAGGGCGATCCTCTGAATTACCGTTTTACTCGACACGGTAAGGTGTGCGCTATCGACGCTTCGCAAATCCAGCCGGAAGTGCGCCGATCGGGCGTGCATCCCGTCAGTGTGCCAATGGATTTCACCGCTACCGGCTTGACCGTCACCCATTGGGCCCAGCCGCATTATCCAAGCGAGGTCGAGAGTCAGGCAATCCTCAACTAACCTCTTGCCATCGCGCCGGCCGAAATGAGTGCTGTCCATGAAAATTCTCGCGCCCAGATTGGCCCAAATCATCTGCGAATCTGACCGCTGGCGAGCTTGGGCACAATAAAGTGTGGGGGTGAATGTGGGGGAATTGCAAGCGAGATCAACAAAGTCGAGTTATTTCAATTTCATATGAATAGGGTTCGATACAAGCCCTGCCACCAACTTTTCGATGTACTGGCATTGCCAAAGCCCGCCGGAACCCCGCACATTCGCACCTCGCCGGGGTCGTCCGCCAGATCGATTCGAAGGGTCATCGCCATGGCACCGTTACTCATCGCCGCACAGGTGGTCGCGCTCGCCGCAACCAACCACACGGTCGATGCGCCGATGGCTGCGCCTGCCGCTCCGCCGAATTGGAGCGACGAGTTCGACAAGCGCAAGATCGACCGCAGCAGCTGGCGGTTCGACACGTCGCGCAACGCCGCCGGTTGGTACAATAACGAACTGCAATACTATGCCGCCGCGCGCCGCGAAAATGCGCGAATCGAGAATGGGGTGCTGATCATCGAGGCGCGACGCGAGGCGCTGTCAAAGGCACGCTTCGTCGATTGGGGTGGGCAGGGTTATACGTCCGCCAGGCTCGTCACGCGCAAGGCACTGGGCTATGGTTTCTACGAGATCCGCGCGAAGCTGCCTTGCGCACGCGGCACTTGGCCGGCGATCTGGCTGTTGCCGATGTCCGGCGGGACATGGCCCGATATCGGCGAGATCGATGTGATGGAACAGGTCGGCTGGCATCCGAATATTGTCCATGCCACGCTCCACAGCGGAGCCTTCAACCATCGCAAGGGCACTCAGCGTGGGGCCCAGGTGCGGCTGCCCGATAATTGTACGGTGTTTCATCGCTATCAGCTCGACTGGCGCGCCAATGCCATCACCATCGGAGTCGACGACAGTGCCTATATGCGCGTCGCCAACGATCAACCCGGCGGTGCGGCTGCCTGGCCGTTCACGCGCCCGTACAATCTGATCCTCAATCTCGCGATCGGCGGCGATTGGGGTGGAGCGAAGGGTGTCGACGACCCGGCTTTGCCGCAACGCCTGGCGGTCGATTATGTACGCTACTGGGCACCCGCGAAACGCTAGCTAAGCGACCGACAGGAAAGCAGTAACCGTCAATCGCCCGGTTGCCGGGTCGGGCGAGAGCGGTGCATCGGGCGCGATCGCGCCGCTGTGCAGGACATAGCTGCGATACAGAAAGGCGCGGTTATAACGCGCCTCGCCAAGCATCGTCCGTTCGAACAATGTCGTGTCGCCGTCGATATATCCGTCGGCGCGATTGCCGCCGTCGCGCAGCTCTGCATTGAGCCGATCGAAATAGGCCGGCGAGCGCGCCTCGTCGACGGTTTCAAAGCCGGTCGAGCGATGCCGGAAAAAGGCGGTGCCATCGCCGCCTTCGGGCGAGAGATAATGAATCAGCGCGATGCGGTCTTCCCCGAACGCGTCCACGTGCGGCAGGCGCTGCCGCACGGTCAGCGCCGCCGGGGCGCGGGTGACGATCGAGTAGCTGGCGTCGATCACCTCGGTCGCGCCGTGACGGCCAAACACCTCGCCCAGTATCAAGTCGATCACCGGCTGCTGATCGCCGAAATACTCAGGCGGCAAGATCGCGCGGATGCCCGGATAATGATGCGCGGCGGCGCCGAACCGTGCCGCGATCGCGGCGTTGCGCAGCGCATCCGGATCGGGTGCGAAATCGTCGATGCACGCCAGCGGCTGCCGGTCGAGCCCGATATGGTCGATGGTGATACGGGGTCGGCTCATCGAGCCTAACAAGGCCGCATGATGCCGCCTCGTCAAGAGACAATCGGGCTGGCCGGTCAGCGCCGTCCGCGCACCGCCAGGATGGCGAGACCGCCGCACAGCGTCAGGCCGGCCAGCGTGAGCATCACCGCGTCGAAATCACGCGGCGTCGCCAGCAGCCAGGTCAGCAATGGGCCGAGCAACGCCGGCAGGGTGTTAGTCAGGTTGAACAGGCCGAGATCGCGGCCGCGATGCTGCGGGTCCGGCAGTAACTGCATCGCGAAGGCGGCATGCAGCGCGAGGAAGATCGACGACCCAGTCGCATAAACGCCAAAGCCGATCGCGCCCGCCGTCCAGTCCTGCGCCAGCGCCATGCCGAGCAAGCCGAGCGCGGCGAGCGCGGCCGCAGCGAGCAGGAAGGGTTTGCGCCGCCCGGTACGGTCCGACAGGCGCCCGAACAGCACCGCGATCGGCAGCGGCACGATATAGGCGATTGTCAGCAGATGGCCGACGCGGGGCACCAGATCGAGTGGCGGTTGTCCGGGCCAAAGGCTTTCGAAATAATAGAGCAGATAGAGCGACAGCGCGCTGCCGGCGATCTGCACGAGAAGCCGCGCACCCCATGCGATCGCGATGTCGCGGCGCAGCATGGCTACTTCCGCCCGACCGTCGCCGTGCGCCGCGATCGGGCGCGACCGGGTTAGCAGCAGCGGCGAGATGCACAGTGCAACCGCCAGCGACAGGATCGCGAAGCGTGAAGCCTCGGGCAGGCCGCTCATACTCACCAGGATTGCCGAAACCGCGGAGGCGACGGGATTGGCGAGCGACAACAGCCCGCCGGCGACGCCCTTTTGCGAGTCGGGGATTTCATCGGCCATGATGGCGAGCAGCGGTGCCAGCATCGCATTCACCGCAAGCTGGAAAAAGACGATCGCCAGCACGATCGCCAGCGGCGACACCGCGCCGGCCAGCGCGGCATAGGACAGGGCGGTCGCGATGATGCCACCGGCCAGCCAGCGTCGGCGACCGCCGCCGCGCGCGACCGATCGATCGCTGAGCCACCCGAACAGGATGTTGGAAGCGCTCGCCGCGCCCGCGCCTGCGATCACGGTCGCGGTGAACAGCCCGATCCGCCCGTCACCGGCGATGGCCTCGATCTTGACCGGCAGCAACAGCGTGAGCAGCGGCAGGAAGCCGATCACGCCGCCGGCATTGGCGAGCGCATAGATTAGCAGGAAGCCGATCGACCGGCGCGCCGGCGCGGCATCGCTGCGGTCCGGCGCGCCGTCGGCGTGCGGCCCGGCCGCTGATGGAAATGGGGGGAGGGTTGGCATGGCCTTGTGACCGGTCTTGCCCGGTCCACCCCCGCCCCGCAACCACGGCGGCGCCAGCGGCCGCCGCCGGCGCTCCTTTCGGTTCAGGGCTTCATGGTTGCCGCGTCGATCGTCGCGGTCGCCAGCATCGTCCGGTCGGTCGCGTCGCGGCCGAGCGCGACGCGATAACGGCCACCGGCGATTCGCCAGCCGGGCAGGCTCGTATCATAATCTGCCAGGATGCGCGGCTCCGCCTGCAGCGTGATACGGCGCGATTCGCCCGGCTTCAGCGTCACGCGGGTGAAGGCGGCAAGGCGCATCGGCGTATCCGGACCGCCGCTTGCATTGGCGCGTGCGACATAGATTTGCGGCACGTCGGCGCCGCCGCGCCGGCCGGTATTGACCACTTCGAACGAGATGGAGAGCGTCTTGCCCCCGGTCACGGTGAGGTTGCGATAGGCAAAACTGGTATAGCTGAGCCCATGGCCAAAGGCGAAGAGGGGCCGCTGCGCCTTTTTCTCGTACCAGCGATATCCGACATCCGCGCCCTCGATATAGGAGATCGGGAAACTCTTCAGTTCATAACTGCCGGCATTGCTGGGGTTCGCCGCGGCTTGCGCCTCGAGCGAGGTCAGTGTGTCGAGCCCGACCGGGGCGGGCCGCGGCGCCTGGGACGGAGAGACCGGGAAAGTGATCGGCAGTCGGCCCGACGGATTGACCTTGCCGGTCAGGATGTTCGCGATCGCTTCGCCGCCGCGCTGACCGGGGTACCAAGCCTGGATCACCGCCGGTACGCGTTCGAGCCACGGCATGACCACCGGACCGCCGGTTTCGAGCACGGCGACTGTATTCGGCTGGGCGGAGGCGACCGCCGCGATCAGCGCATCCTGGCCATCGGGCAGCGACAGGTTGGGCACGTCCTGCGCCTCCGTCGTCCACTGCGTTGCGAAGACGATCGCGATATCCGCGTTGTGCGCCGCCGCCGCTGCCGCCGCGACGTCTCGGCCATCGATATAGCTGACCTTGGCCTGCGGCATCGCGGCACGGATCGCCCTGAGCGGCGATGACGCGTGATAGGTCACGCGCGCGAACGACGCGGCCGCGCCGGATGTGAGCGGGATTTCGATCGGTGCGCCGCCGACCGAGCGCACCTGGCTTGACCCGCCACCGGACAGCACGCCGACATCTGCGTGCCCGCCGATCAGCACGACGCGCTTCGCGGTGCGCGTCAGCGGCAGGACACCGCGCTGGTTCTTGAGCAGGACGATGCCCGCCTCTGCCGCGCGCTGCGCAACTTGGGCGTTGCGGGCATAGGGGATGGCCAGCGCTTTAGCCGGCATCGGTGCGTCATAGGCGCCGGTCTCGATCAGCCCGGTCAGATAGCGCACGACCATGTCGTTGAGCCGCGCCATCGGCACCTGGCCCCCCTCGACCGCGGCCTTGAGCGGCGCGCCGAAATAGATCGCACTGTCGAGCTCCTGGCCCGATTGCTGGTCGAGCCCGGCATTGGCCGCCTTGGCGGTCGAATGGACACCGCCCCAATCGCTCATCACCCAGCCGCGATAGCTCCAGTCGCGTTTCAGCACGTCATTGAGCAAATGCTTATTCTCGCACGCCCAGTCGCCAACGACCTTGTTGTACGAGCACATGACCGAACCGGGGCGCCCCTTTTCGATCGCTATCTGGAATGCCAGCAGGTCGCTTTCGCGCAAGCTTTTCTCGTCGATTCGCGCATCGGCGACCATACGGCCAGTCTCCTGCGCATTGATCGCGAAATGCTTGATCGTGGAGACGATGCGGTTCGACTGGACGCCGGCGATGTGCGCCCCGGCCAGCTCGCCCGCAAGCAGCGGATCCTCGCCGAGATATTCGAAGTTGCGGCCGTTCCACGGATCGCGCGTCAGGTTGACTCCGCCCGCGAGCAGCACGTTGAAGCGCTTGGCACGCGCCTCGCTGCCGATCATCACCCCTCCGGCCCGCGCGATCGCGGGGTCAAAGCTCGCCGCCGTGGCGAGGCTGGAGGGCAGCGCCGTCGCCGTGTCGCCCTTGCGTTGTTCGACTTGGTTGGCGACGCCAAGCGATGCATCGCTTTCACGCACCAGCGGCACGCCGAGGCGCGGAATCCCGTCGATATGACCGGCCGAGGGAATCAGTTCATTTTTCGTTTTGCCCGCAGCACGCGGCGGAAACAGGCCGTGGACCAGTATGATTTTTTCATCGAGTGTCATTCGTGCAACGATCACCGATGCGCGTGCTCGTGCATCGGGATGGGTGGCAGGAGCTTCGCGCGCCGGCGCCGCGCCGACACCCACGCCTGCCAATACCGACGCGCCAAGCAATGCTGCGTAGAATCCCTTCGACATCCTCAAACCTTTCCCGGCGAGACCTTTTGTCCCTGCTCCAGTACCGAAGAGCATATTTTGATAACGTTCACAACCATCCCCGTCATTGTTTGACCGCGATCGGGACAGGCTTGACAATACGGGACAAATACGGAAAGTGAACGTTCTCAACATGGGTGCGGACGAAACCGCGCTGTGAAGACAGGGGGATGATGATGCGGGGCTTCAACAAGCGGCTGACGGCGCGACTTGCGCTAGGTGTTTCAACTTTGGCGATCGTTGCGATTCCGGGAATCGCTGCTGCGCAGGATACTGCGTCGACCATGGGTACGCCCGGTTCGTCCCAAATCGATCAGCCCGCCGCCGAGGATACTGGCGATGACATCGTCGTCACCGGTATCCGTGCCAGCTTGCGCGCATCCGCCGACATCAAGCGCGACTCGCAGGGCGTGGTCGATGCGATCTCGGCCGAGGACATCGGCAAGTTCCCCGACACAAACCTGGCCGAATCGCTTCAGCGCATCACCGGCGTGTCGATCGATCGTTCGAACGGCGAAGGTTCGCTGGTCACTGTCCGCGGCTTCGGTCCCGAATATAATCTGGTGACGCTCAACGGTCGCCAGATGCCAACCGCGCTGATCGGCGATGGCGGCAGCGCGCCGTCTTCCCGTTCGTTCGACTTCGCCAATCTCGCCTCCGAAGGCGTTGCCGCAGTCGAAGTCTATAAGAGCGGCCGCGCAACGGTAGATTCGGGTGGCATCGGCTCGACCATCAACATCCGCACGCCTCGCCCTCTAGACCGGCCTGGTACGCGCGGCAGCCTCGGCGTCAAGGGCGTGATCGACACGTCTCAGAACGGTAAGAACGAAGTTACGCCCGAGGTTTCGGGAATCTTCAGCACGACCTTCGCTGACGATAGGATCGGCATCGCGGTCATCGGTTCCTTCCAAAAGCGCAAGGCGAGCAAGAACCAGGCGAACGTCGGCTGGCGCGACGGCTATCTCGGTAACGAGAATAATTGGGGGTCGCTCTCGCCAGGCAATCCGAACGTGATCAACCGGCCCGACCCGACCGACGTCTATCAAGTTCCGCAAAATGCGTCGTACGAGCTCAACGACATCGATCGCGAGCGCATCAATGGCCAGGCCGTCTTGCAGTTCCGCCCGTCCGACGCGCTGACCGCAACGCTTGACTATACCTATTCACGCAACACCGTTGAAATCCGCAACAGTAATGTCGGCATCTGGTTCAACCATGGTGATACGTCGAGTTCCTGGACCGATGGCCCGGTTGCCGGCCCAGTCTTTTATTCGGAAAGTTTCGCGGCACCGGATGTCGGTTGCGTGGCGCCTTCGTCGGTGTGCAGCGTCGGCAAGGATCTTTCCTACAGCGGGTCGCTCACCGCCAACCGCGCCGAGAACAAGTCGATTGGTGCGAACTTGGTCTGGAAGGCACCGGGTGGCATGACGGTAACCCTCGATGGGCATCACTCGACCGCGGAAGTGAAGCCGACCAATAAATACGGCTCGAGCATGTCGGTCGGTACTGCTATCTTCGGGGTGCAAAACCAGTCGATCAATTTCGACCATGATCTGCCGGTCATTGCCTACACGATGTTCCCCGGCATCGATCCGCTCAATGCAGCGCTGGTCACGCCAACCGGCAGCGCGTTTCGTAACGCCTATTTCAGGGACGAGATCAATCAGGCCCGGTTGAGCGGTCATTACGACCATGACGGCGGCCTGCTCGACAGTCTCGATTTCGGCGTTGCCTATACGGAGAACAAGGTGCGCTCGGCCTTCGGCACGATCCAGAACGATACCTGGGGTGGCATCGGTCCGGCATCGTCGGTTCCCGACGACATGTTCACGCTCGCGACCTTGCCGAACCTGTTCCCCGGTCTTGCGCAGCCGGGCATGGCGCAAAGCTTCTACACCTTCAATTTCGAGAACATGGCCGACCTGCTGGAATCGAAATTCCAGGCGTGCAGCAATCCGCGATCGGGTGCCGCTATTACGCCGGGTACGTGCCTGGCCAAGTTCGATACCGACCGGCGCATTACCGAAAAAACCCTGGCGCCCTATCTGCAGGTGGCGACCAAGTTCGATGCCTTTGACAGTCCGGCTCACATCGTCGCTGGACTGCGTTACGAATCGACCGACGTCGCGTCGAAGGCGCTGGTACCGGTGCCGTCGAGCACGCAATGGGTGTCGGATAACGAGTTCAACATCGTTCAATCGGGCCAAAGCGCCTTCACCCAATTCAAGGGTAGCTATCGGAACTGGCTTCCGTCGGTCGATTTCGACATCTCGCCGTTCGAAGGCGTCAAATTGCGGGCTTCGTATAGCCACACGATCACTCGCTCGGGCTATAATTTCCTGCAGGGCGGGAGAACCCTGGACGGGTTGTTCCGCGTTGGCGGAGGTACCGGCGCGCAAGGCAATCCGGGCCTGATCCCGTTCAAGTCGAAGAATATCGATCTGTCGGCGGAGTGGTATTATGGCAGTGGCAGCTACGTATCGGTGGGCTATTTCCATAAGGGCGTCGAAAACTTCATCTCAAGTACGCGGATCGACACCAACGCTTTTGGCCTGACCACGCCAGTGGGCGGCCCGCGTTACCAGGCGGCGGTGAATGCGCTTGGGGTGAACGCAACCGCAACGCAGATCCGCCAGTATATTTTCGCCAATTATCCAAACTCGTCGAATCAGGCGCAGGGTTTGATATACTCCCTGCCCGAGGATCCGGCGCTCAACTTCCAGATCACCACGCCGGTGAACAGCGATCAGACGGCCAAGCTTCATGGGTGGGAATTCGCTGTTCAGCACAGCTTCTGGGATACCGGCTTTGGCGCGATCCTGAATTATACGATCGTCAACGGCAGCGCGACCTACGATAACACCAAGCCTGCCAGCGTTCCTCAGTTCGCGCTGGTCGGCCTCAGCAACAGTGCGAATGCGGTGGCGTTCTTCGACAAATATGGTTTCCAGGCACGCGTCGCATATAATTGGCGCGACGAGTTCCTGAACTCCACGGGGCCGAACCCGACCTATACCGAAGCCTATGGTCAGGTGGATGCGAGTGCGAGCTATGAATTCACGAAGGGGTTCAGCGTCTTCGCCGAAGGCATCAACCTGACCGGTTCGAGCCGGCGCGAGCATCAGCGGTCGGACCGCAACGTGACCGTCGTTTCGCCAGGCTATGCCCGTTACTCTTTCGGCGTTCGGGCGTCGTTCTAATCCGAACCATTCGGGGGATTGCAGTGCACGGAAAGGCCATCCTCGAACGAGGGTGGCTTTTCCAGTTGCGGCGCGCCAAGTTGCTGGTCGTGGATGAAGGCGCGTCGCCAGGTGGATAAGGCAATTTCCAGAATCGTGATCGTCGGCGGTGGAACCGCTGGCTGGCTCGCGGCTTGCCTCATCGCCGCGTCTGCCGATCCAGCCGCCGGCACGCCGCTTGAGGTTACGTTGATAGAATCGCCCGATATTCCCACGATCGGTGTCGGCGAAGGCACATGGCCGACGATGCGACGGACGCTGGAGCGGATCGGGATTCCGGAGGCGGAGTTCCTACTCGCCTGCGACGCCTCCTTCAAACAGGGGTCGCGTTTCGACGGCTGGCGCACCGGCGAAGCGGACGATCGCTATTTCCATCCGTTCGTCGCCCCGATCGACGGTGAGCCGCGCGGCGTGGTCAACGCCTGGCGCAAGGGCGAAGCCGATCGGCGGTTTGCCGAAACGGTAAGCCCGCAGCCACGCGCATGTGCGCTCGACCTCGCTCCGCGCCAGCGCGCGATGCCGGATTATGCCGGTGCGCTCAATTATGCATATCACCTCGATGCCGGAAAGCTTGCCGCTTTGCTGGCGCGGCATGCGACCGAGCGGTTTGGCGTCCGTCACGTGCGCGACCATGTCGTCTCGGTCGAGCGGGCCCGGACCGGCGATATCGCTGCGGTGAACACGCGTGATGCCGGGTCGATCGACGGCGACCTGTTCGTCGATTGCACCGGTCATGCCGCATTGTTGATCGGCGAACAATTTGGCGTGCCGTTCATCGACCGGAGCTTCGAGCTGTTCAACGATCGCGCTCTCGCGGTGCAGGTGCCGGTCGCCCCGAATAGCCCGATCGCGTCTCAGACCATCGCGACCGCGCATGCCGCCGGCTGGATCTGGGATATCGGGTTACCCACGCGACGCGGTGTCGGATGCGTCTATTCGTCGCGGCACGCGAGCGACGATGACGCGGCGGCGACGCTCAAGGCCTATCTGCGGAGCACCGTACCGAACATCGATACCGATCAGCTTGCCTTCCGCCGCCTGACTTTCCGCTCGGGTCATCGCGAGCGTTTCTGGGAACGCAACTGCCTGGCGATCGGGCTGTCGGCGGGATTCCTCGAACCGCTCGAAGCTTCGGCCATCGTGCTGATCGAGTTGTCGCTCGACGCGCTGCTCGATGGCTTCCCGGCAACCCGCGAGGTCATGGATATCCATGCCGATCGCTTCAACGTCCTGTTTCGCTATCGCTGGGATCGGATCGTCGAATTCCTCAAGCTCCATTATGTGCTGAGCCAGCGCAATGAGCCCTATTGGCGCGATCATCGCGGCGCTGCCTCGATCCCGTCGCGCCTTGCCGACTTGCTCCGCCTGTGGCGTCATCAGCCGCCGTCGCGCGCCGATTTTCCCGCGATCGACGAAATTTTTCCGGCGGCAAGCTATCAGTATGTCCTGTATGGCATGGGCTTCGCGCCGCCTGGCCAGGGCGCGGTCCGCACTGGCAGCGATGATGGCGTAAGCGCGCAATTGCGACAGGTCGAGCAACGCGCCCGCACGCTCGCCGCCAGCCTGCCCACCAACCGAACCTATCTGGACGCCTTGCGCGGCGCAGGCCATCAGTCTGTAATGGAAAAGAGCCTCTAACATGTCCGACCATGCGATTCTCACCGCCGAGGCGCATCGCGACCTGCGCGTGCGCACCGATCGGGCCGCCGAACTCGGCGATGCGCTGATGTGTTGCATCACCGTCCCCAGCGAATTCCGCCGGGTACAAAATGATTATCCGATCCTATTTCGTCTCAACCAGGAACGCGACAGCTTCACCGCATTGGCGATGTTCGGGTTTGAACAGGATGAGAATCTGTTTCTCGAAAATGGCCGCTGGGACGCGCGCTATCGGCCGCTGGCGATCGACATTCAGCCTTTCCTGATCGGCACGTCTGCGCAGGGTGCGGAGACGAAGCAGGTCCATATCGACATGGCCAGCCCGCGCCTGAGCGGTGACGAGGGCATGCGGCTGTTCGACGAGGACGGGCGTCCGACACCCTATCTCGAAACCGTCGCTGAACAACTGGGCACGCTCGACACCGGCTACCAGGAATCGGGCGATTTCTTTGCCGCGCTGCGCCGCAACAATTTGCTCGAACCACTGACGCTGGAGATCACGCTCGACGACGGATCGACCAACCGGCTGGTCGGGTTCCATGTGATCGATGAAGACCGGTTGCGCGCTCTCGATGATCTGGCGCTCGGCGAGCTCCACGCCGAAGGACATCTGATGCCGATCTTCATGGCGCTGGCGTCGCTTGGCAATCTGACTGAGCTGATCGCGCGCAAGAACCGACGGGTCGGACATGGCTGAAGCCGATCCCGGCATGTTCAACGCGCTCACCCAGGTTCCGGAGGTACGGGTGTCGGGCGCGGCGGACCTCGACGCGCAGCTTCGTGCGGCGGATCGGCCGTTCGTCATACGCGGCCTGGTATCGGATTGGCCGCTGGTCGCCGCCGGTCGCAAATCGGCGCGTGACGCGCGCGATTATCTGTTGCGCCGTCGTCAGGACCGGTCGTTCACCGTGTCGGTCGGCGAGCCCGGCAGTGGCGGGCGGCTGTTCTACGATGCCGCCATGGCGATGAACTTCCGCACCGCGCGCGCCAAGCTGCCGGAGATTTTCGCGCAGATCGATGCGACCGAGGGCAAACCGGAGGCTCCTGCTTTCTATCTCGCCTCGATCGACATGCATGAATTCTTCACTGGTTTGCACGAGGAGAACCATGTCGAACTTGGCGATCGTTCGTGCCTCGCCAGCATCTGGATGGGTACGCCGACGCGGATCGCGGCGCATAATGATTTCCCCAATAACCTGGCTTGTGTGGCGGTCGGGCGGCGGCGCTTCACGCTGTTTCCGCGTGAGCAATTCCGCAACCTTTATCTCGGCCCGGTCGACAACACGCCGGCGGGTCGCGCGGTCAGCATGGTCGATTTCCACGAGCCCGATTTCAACGCGCATCCGCGCTTTCGCGAAGCGCTCGATCACGCCCAAGTCGCCGACCTGGACGCCGGCGACGCGGTCTATATCCCGGCGATGTGGTGGCATCATGTCGAGGGGCTCGCGCCGTTCAATGTCCTGGTCAATTACTGGTGGCGCGAAACGCCGCGCTGGCTCGGTCAGCCGCAGGACGCACTCAACCATGCGATGATGGCGATCCGCGACCTGCCCGATGAAGAGAAGCGCCACTGGCGCGACCTGTTCGATCATTATGTGTTTCGGAACGACGAGGGCACCGTTGCCCATATTCCGGAGGATGCGCGCGGCGTGCTCGCCCCTCTCACCTCCGAAAGCGCGGGCCGTCTCCGCGCTTTCCTGCTGCGGACCCTCAGTCAATGACCGATGAAGGCAAACCCAAACGTCGCGTGATCATCGCCGGCGGTGGCACGGCGGGCTGGATGACCGCTGCGGCGATTGCCCGCACAATGGGCCGATCGGTCGATCTGACGCTGGTCGAGTCCGATGCGATCGGTACGATCGGCGTCGGCGAATCGACCATTCCGCCGCTCGTCACCTATAACCGGCTGCTTGGCATCAACGAAGCCGATTTCATGCGCGCGACGCAGGCGACCTTCAAGCTGGGCATCGCGTTCGACGGCTGGAAGGAAAAGGGCCACAGCTATTTCCATTCCTTCGGCCTCACCGGCAAGGATCACTGGTCGGCCGGCTTCCAGCATTTCTGGCTTTATGGCCGCGAGAAGGGGCACGAGCAGTCGTACGACGATTATTGCCTCGAACTGATCGCTGCGCGGGACAGCAAGTTCGCCCATCTTCCCGACAACGGCATGAACTATGCCTATCAGCTCGATTCCACGCTCTATGCCAAATTCCTTCGCCAGATGGCTGAAGCGGACGGCACGAAACGGATCGAGGGCAAGATTGCCCAGGTCGAACTACATGGCGAAAGCGGCGATATCGATGCGCTGGTGCTCGACTCGGGCATGCGGATTGAGGGCGATTTGTTTATCGACTGCACTGGCTTTCGTGCGTTGCTGATCGAACAGGCCCTGCACGCCGGCTTCGATGACTGGACCCACTACCTGCCATGCGATTCCGCAATCGCGGTGCAGACCGAAAATGTCCGCCCCGCCGTGCCCTTCACCCGCGCGATGGCGCACGATTCCGGCTGGCAGTGGCGCATCCCGCTGCAGCATCGCACCGGCAACGGCATCGTTTATTGCAGCCGTTATCTGTCGCGCGACGACGCGCATGACCGTTTGATGGGCAATCTCGAAGGCGCGGTGCTGACCCAGCCCAATTTCATTCGCTTCGTGAGCGGTGCGCGGCGCCGTCAATGGTATCGCAACTGCGTTGCGATCGGCCTGTCCGGCGGTTTCATGGAGCCACTGGAATCGACCAGCATTCACCTCATCCAGCGCGCCGTGCTGCGGCTGATCCGGATGATGCCGCTCGGCACGATCAGCGAGCGCGACGTCGCGGAATTCAACGACCAGCAGGATCAGGACATGCTGCAGATCCGCGATTTCCTGGTCCTGCATTACAAGGCGACCGAACGGCGCGACAGTCCGTTCTGGCGGCAATGCGCGGCAATGGATATCCCGGATACGCTCGCGCAGAAGATCGAGCTGTTCCGCGAAACCGGGCGCGTCTTCCGCAAGAACGAGGAATTGTTCGCGGAGAATAGCTGGGTTCAGGTCATGATGGGGCAGGGCATCATCCCGCAGGCTTATCACCCGATCGCCGAAAAGCTGCGCGACGAGGAACTCGAACGGCTGCTCTCGATGATCCGTGACGATGTTACCCGGACTGTTGCCGGGCTGCCCGAGCATGGTGCCTATGTCGCCCGCTATTGCGGTGCAGCCAACGCCGCTGCGGTCTGACCATCCGGATGGCGCGGCGCAGGCAATCTGTCACCATCAAGCATGTCGCGGCCGATGCCGGCGTGTCTTTGCAAACGGTCAGCCGGGTGATCAATAAGGAGCCCAATGTCCGCCCGGAGATGATGCAGCGGGTGCAGCACTCGATCGCGAAGCTCGGCTATGTGCCCTCGATCGCGGCGCAGCGCATGGGCGGCTCGCGCTCCTACCTGATACTGGCGCTCAACGATCGTGATCGCACCATTGCCGATTGGCGCGAACGCCAGGGTGCTGACTGGGTCGGTCAGATGCTGCTCGGTGGCATGTTGACCTGTGCCGAAAATGGATATCGCCTGATCCTCGAACTGGTCGATACGCATAGCGACCATATTGAGCGCGAGCTGCTCGCGGCAATCGCCGCGCTGCAGCCCGATGGCGTGATACTGACGCCGCCGCATTCCGAAAATCCGCTGATCACCAATCTGCTCCATGAACATCGGATCAGCTTCGCGCGTATTGGTTCACTGAAGGAGGGGCCGGGCTTTGCCCTGACCATGGACGATCAGCGTGCCGCACGCCTCGCGACCGAACATCTTGCCGAGCTCGGCCATCGCCGCATCGGCTTCATCGCCGGCCCGGAGGAATATGAACTCAGCGGCTGGCGCGTCGATGGCTGGCACGAGGCGATGGAATCCGCCGGACTGGACACCGATGGCCTGCTCGCACGCGGCGACTTCGGTTATGAGAGCGGTACGGCTGCGGCGCAGGCACTGCTTGACGGCAAGACGCCGCCGACCGCGATCATCGCGAGCAGCGACCGGATGGCGCTGGCCACTTTGGAGGTTGCGCGGCTGCGCGACCTCGACGTGCCGGGCGACGTGTCGCTGATCAGCTTCGACGACACACCGATCGTCCGCTTCACCCACCCGCCGCTAGCCGCGATCGTTCAGCCGATCGCCGAAGTCAGCGCACTCGCGGTCGAACTGATCATCGCTGACCAGACCGGACGCGAGACTCCCGACGGACCGATCGTCGTACCGGCGAGCCTCGTGTTGCGCAGCTCGACCGCGCCGCCGAAATCTGGAGGTTGAAATGAACCCATTGAGTGATCGGCGCACGGTTCTGGCCGGGCTGGCGGGCGTCGGCGCGACGATCGCGTTGGGCGGCCATGCGTTCGCCGCACCGACGGTGGATCCCGACCTCGGGCCGAACGTCCTGATCTTCGATCCGTCGATGCCGCGCGCGGCGATCCAGCAGCGCCTGGACGCGGTATTCAGGGAACAGGAGCGCGCGCATTTCACCGATGCGCGCTACGCCATGCTGTTCAAACCCGGCCGGTATGAAGTCGATGTCAATGTCGGTTTCTTTACGCAGGTCGCGGGCCTCGGGAGCCTGCCCGACGACGTGGTTATCGACGGGCATGTCCACGCCGAGGCCGATTGGGCCAAGGGCATGGCGCTGGTCAATTTCTGGCGCGGGATCGAGAATCTGTCGATCCGCCCGCCCGATGGCGCGGATCGCTGGGCGGTATCGCAGGCCGCGCCTTATCGCCGGGTTCATCTCCACGGCGATCTCGCGCTTGACGATGGCGGTTGGTCGAGCGGCGGTTTCATCGCCGATTGCCGGATCGACGGCGTGATCCGGTCTGGGTCGCAGCAACAATGGTTCACCCGAAACAGTGCGATGCACGCCTGGCACGGCTCGAACTGGAACATGATGTTCATGGGCGTCGACGGCGCGCCGGCGATGAGCTTTCCCGAACCGCCGATCACCACGCTCGCCAGCGTGCCGAGGTTGCGCGAAAAGCCTTTCCTTCACATCGATGGCGCCGGAGTCTGGCAGGTGTTCGTGCCGCCGGTACGCACCGACTCGGGCGGCATAAGCTGGGCCTCCGGGTTACCGGCAGGCAGGTCGATTCCCCTGTCGCGCTTCTTCATCGCGCGGCCGGGCATGACCGCGCGGGAGATCAATCGAGCGCTCGCCAGGGGGCGCAATCTGTTGCTCACGCCCGGCATTTACAGGCTGACCGAACCGCTCCGCGTCGATCGCGCGAACACGATCGTGCTGGGTCTCGGCCTTGCGACCGTGCTGGCGGATGCCGGGGCGATGGCGCTGAAGGTGGCGGATGTGCCCGGTGTGGTGATCGCCGGGCTGCTGATCGATGCCGGTCCAGCCAACTCTCCGGTGCTGATGGAGGTTGGCCCACGCGGCGCGGCGGGCGATCATCGCGACAATCCCATCTCGCTGTCCGACCTGTTCTTCCGCGTCGGTGGCGCGACGGTCGGCAATGCGACGACCTGTCTCGAGATCAACAGCGACCATGTTCTTGGCGATCATCTGTGGATCTGGCGTGCCGACCATGGCGATCGGGAAAGCGGCCGGGTCCATGTCGGCTGGGACGAAAGCACTGGCGATCAGGGGCTGGTGGTCAATGGCGACGATGTCGCCTTGTACGCGCTGTTTGTCGAACATTTTCAGAAATACCAGACGCTGTGGAATGGCGAGCGCGGCCGAACCTATTTCTACCAGAACGAGCTGCCCTACGATCCCCCAGGCCAGGCCGCATATATGGCGGGCAAGACGCGTGGCTGGGCGGCGTACAAGGTCGCCGACCGGGTCGAGGATCATCAGGCGATCGGCCTTGGCGTCTACGCCAATTTCACCGCCGACCCGGGCATCGTACTGGAAAGCGCGATCGAAGCACCCCGCAAACCCGGCGTGCGGTTCGTGAGCGTTACGACTATTTCGCTCGGTGGCGGCAAGGGGACGATCGCGCATCTCGTCAACGAGGCGGGCGCCGCCGCCCGCCCCGGGGCGATCCGGCAGACGCTCGTCCGCTATCCGGCGGGCAGTTAGGCTGCTGAGGCGGTAATTCCCTTTGCCGAAACCGTTATGGGGTGGGGGCTTGGCCTCACCCGCCGCACATGATCACCTGGCCGCGCCTTCCGGAAAATAGGTGTCGCGGATCGCCGCCTGCGAAATCGGCTGCAGCAACGGCACGCCCGGCGCGGAAGCGCGCTGCACCATGCCGACGAATACGATCTGGTGTTCCGGATCGACCCAGAACCAGGTGCTGGCATAGCCGTCCCACAAATAACTGCCCTTGCCGAGCGCGACCTTGGCGGCGGCGGGGTCAGTCACGACGACACCGTTATAGCCATATTCATAGCCCGGCCGGATCCGCTGCATGCCGACGCTGAACCCGCCACCGGCGATCGCCGGGGACAAATGGCTCGACATCATCATGCGTGCCGATGCTTCGCCGATGATCCGCTTGCCGCCGAGCGTGCCAAGACCGAGCAGCATCCGGCCGAACCGCGCATAATCGTCCGCTGTGCTGTAAAGCCCGCCGCCGCCCGAGGCGAAACCGGGTTCCTTGTCCGGGGCTTCGACAAACGGGCCTTGCTCGACCTGCGGCTTGCCATCCTGCCAGCGATAGAGCGCCGCCAGTCTCGGCAGCTTGGCGGTCGGCACCGAAAAGCCGGTATCGGACATCTTCAGCGGATCGAAGATATGTCGCTTCATGAACTCGGCCAGCGTCATACCCGACAGGCGTTCGATGATCGCACCCTCCAAATCCATCGAGACGCTGTAATGCCACTGCGTGCCGGGCTGATAGCCGAGCGGCAGATGCGCGATGCGGGCAATGAAATCGCTGCTGCTCGTCGCGCGCCAAAGCTCCGCCGCGCGATATTGGTCGGACACCCAGCCGCCCTCGAAATCATATTGGAAACCCGCCGTATGGGTCAGCAGCTGCGCCATGGTCGGCGGTGCGACCTGCGCCTCGAGGATCGGCTTTCCCGCCGCGTCCAACCCCTTGAACACCCGCACATCGGCGAATTCGGGCAGGAATTTCGCGACCGGGTCTTCCGGTTTCCATTTGCCCTGCTCGTACAGGATCATCATCGCGACCGCGGTCACCGGCTTGGTCATCGAAAAGGCGCGTACGATTGTGTCGGGCATCATCGGTGCGCCACTGGCAAGATCCCGCTTGCCGATGCCGGACCGGCCGACCTGCTTTCCATCCTTCCACACCTCGGTTGCCACCCCGGCGAGTTCACCGCCATCGACCAGCTTCTGCATTTCCCGGTCGACGAGCTTGATACTCTGCGCGCTTGCGGGAAGCGTCGCTGTCGCGGCGACGATGCCCGCGACGATCGGCAGAATCCTCATATGCTTCCCCTCCAGCGATTGCGTCATTCGATCCTGATGCGGATCGTAATGGCTGGATCGCCGATCGCCAATATCCATCACTACGTCACCCCCAGCTCAGATTGGGTCTCAGGTGATAGGCACGCGTGCCAAGCCTCGCGGAGAGATGCCAGCCTGTGACCGTATGACGGCGGGGGGCACGTTAAGCGACGGCCGCATCCGCACCGTCCCATTCGTCGGCGGCAACCGCGTCGATCTGGCGCCCGATACCCCGCGTCAGACCGCGCGGGATCGTCACCTTGAAACCGCGCTCGATCAGCCCCTCGACCGCCCAGCGAACGCAAAAATCAGCGGCGACGCCGATCACCAGGACATGTTCCACGCCGTCCCGCTTCAACCTCGCGAAGAATTCCTCGCGCGGTACCGGAGGCACGTCGCCGTCCAGTCGCTCGATCATGACATCCGCTTCGGCCCACATGTCGAACACGCCCTTTTCGAGGCGGTAGCAGGAGATCGCCGGATCGACCGCTGCCGGGTCGAGCAGCAATGCCCATCCCGGTGTGCCGCGCATGCAGTGCGGCGGAAACTGTTTCGCCTCTTCCGAGTGAGCATAAATGTCGGGCTCATGCGTGTCGGCGGTGAACAGCACGCCGGCGGTCTCGTCGGGCAGCAACGCGCGCAGCCACGAGGTCATCGGTGCGAGTAACGCTTCGGCGCCCGCCACCGGCAATGCGCCATCGGCGTTGATGAAGTCGCGCTGCATATCCACAACCACCACGAAGCTCTTCATCACGGACTTCCTTCCGATACGGCTTGACATATATCCGAATCGCACATAAGTAAAGCGCATAACGCATATAAGGTGCGACCATGAGCAAGACGGCGAACGAGTTGAGCTTCCTCGACCATTATGATCCGACCGCATACGAGAAGCCCTCGGTTGCGGTCGATCTGGTCTTGGTGAGCATTGTCGACGGCACACCTGCGGTGCTGCTGGTCCGCCGGGCTACGCATCCGTTCCAGGATTGCTGGGCCTTGCCCGGCGGGTTCGTCGGGATCGGCGAAGGACTGGATGAAGCCGCGCATCGTTTACTCGCCGACAAGGCGCATATGGGCGACGTCTATGTCGAACAGCTTTATACCTTCGGTGCGGTCGACCGTGATCCGCGCATGCGCATCGTCAGCGTCGCCTATTTCGCGCTGCTCCCTGCCGCCAGCTTCGCCGCCGCGCTGAAGGCTGCGCCCGACCTGACTCTGGCCAAGCTCGTCGTGCCCTGGGCGGGAGAGGCGGGCGGGGCGGTCGCGGTGCTGTCGACCGACGGCGAGACGCTGCCGCTGGCGTTCGACCATGATGCGATGCTCGGCGTCGCGATGCTTCGGCTGCGCGGCAAGCTCGACTATTCGGCGCTCGGTTTCGCGCTTCTGCCCGAACTCTTCACCTTGCGCGCGCTGCAGGACGTGCATGAGGCGATCCTCGGCGTGCGGCTCAACAAACCCGGCTTTCGCCGCCGCATGCTCGATCGCGGCTGGCTCGCGCCGAGCGGCGAGCGCGAGACTGGGGCGTCGTTCCGCCCCGCCGAACTCTATCGTTACCGCAACCCGTCCGAAGGAGCTGAATGATGGCCTATATCAAGAATTTCGGGTTCGCCGCCCAACTGCGCAGCGACGCCAGCAATCATGTCATCCGTTACCGCAACGGCCGCGTGCGGCAGAGCGGGCGCGGGCTGGTCTTCTGGTTCCGGCCGCAGACCGCGAGCATCGCCGAACTGCCGATGGATGACCGTGAGATGGCGTTGTTCGTGAAGGGCCGCAGCCAGGATTTCCAGGCGGTCGCGGTGCAGGGCACGCTGACCTGGCATGTCGACGATCCGCAACTGCTCGCTTCCCGTGTCGATTTCAGCATCGGTCTGCTCACCGGCGCCTATCAGTCCGAACCGATCCAGCGCATCGAGACGCGGCTCGCCGGCCTGGTCAACCAGGCGGCGCTGCAATATCTGGCGCAGGCCCCAGTTCGCGCGCTGCTCGACGCCGGCCCGGAATCGCTGCGTGTCGCACTCGAAACGGCGCTGGCGCGCGATTCCGCACTGGGCGAGATCGGCATCTCCGTCGCCGCGATCCGGCTGACCAACCTCGCACCGTCGAGCGAGCTGGAGCGTGCGCTGCAGACTCCGACTTTCGAGGCGCTGCAGCAAAAGGCCGATGAGGCGGTATTCGAACGCCGTGCGCTCGCGGTCGACAAGGAACGCGCGATCGCGGAGAATGAACTGGCCAACAAGACCGAACTGGCGCGGCGCGAAAAGACGCTGATCGCGGAGGAATCGGAGAATGCTCGCAACCGCGCGACCGGCGTGGCAGATGCGCAGCAAGTCGAGGCGGCGGCCGAGGCCGAACGTATCCGCACTGTCGAGGGCGCGAAGGCTGGGGCGGAGCAGGAGCGCATCGCGATTTACCGCGACCTGCCGCCTTCCGTGCTGCTGGGCCTCGCCGCGCGCGAACTGGCCGGCAACATCGGCACGATCGAACATGTCAATGTGACGCCCGATCTGCTGGCGAGCATCCTCGGCGAGTTCCGTCGTGAGGCGCCGGCGCTCCCGGCACCGGCACCGGCCCCCGCCCCCGCCCCCGCCGCTCCGGCGAACTGAGCGCGGCGATGTCCACCAACACGCCGCGCGCGGTCTTCGTCACGCGTGAGACCGACTATGAACTCCTGCTCGCGCGCCATGCGACGCGCGGGCAGGCACGCTTCTTCCTCGAATCGCGCGGGCAGAAGATCGAGACGGTCGAACGGCGCCACGAGGAACTCCATGTCGCGCTGCGTGCCGCGCGCGCGCTGGTACCCGACGAATGGCGCCAGGCGCTGGTCGGTCGCGCCGATCTCGACCGTTTTCTGTTCGGCCCCGAGGATGTGGTGATCCCGGTCGGGCAGGACGGACTGGTCGCCAATGTCGCCAAATATCTATCGGGCCAGCCGGTGCTCGGCATCAATCCGTCGCCCGACCTTTATGACGGCGTGCTGGTGCGCGTGCCGCTCGACCGGCTCGCGCGGCTGCTGCCGGCGAGTATCGCGCGCGACGCGCCGGTCGAGCATCGCACCATGGTCGAAGCGGTGCTCGATTCCGGCGAAAAGCTGCTCGCGCTCAACGAGGTGTTCGTCGGCCATCGCAGCCATCAATCGGCACGCTACAGCATCGCTACCGGCGATACTCGCGAAGATCATTCGTCCAGCGGCCTGATCGTCGCGTCGGGCACCGGTGCGACGGGTTGGGCGCGTTCGATCATGGAGGCGACGCATGAACAGGTCGCGCTGACGCCCGAGGAACGCGCGGTGTGTTATTTCGTGCGCGAGCCCTTTCCGAGCAAGGCGACCGGTACCGCGATGCGCTTCGGCAAGCTCAGCGGCGATCTGCTCGGCGTGGTCTCGCGCATGAACGAGGGCGGGGTGATCTTCGCCGACGGCATCGAACAGGATTTCCTTGCCTTTGACTGGGGGCGTCGGGTGACGCTCGGCCCGGCGGCGCACGCCTTGCATCTGGTCACCGGTTGAGCTGGAAGGATTTCCATGCCCGTCACCGACATCGCAACTCGCACCTATGACCATGGCTGGCGGCTCGACCCGATCGTCCGCTCGCTGCTCGATACCGATTTCTACAAGCTGTTGATGCTGCAGATGATCCGGCACTTGCACCCGGATGTGCAGGCGACCTTCGCCCTGATCAACCGCAGCAGGACGGTCCGGCTTGCCGATGTGATCGACGAACGCGAACTGCGCGACCAGCTCGACCATGCCCGTACGCTGCGCTTCGGCAAAAAGGAGCTGATCTGGCTCGCCGGCAACAGTTTCTACGGGCGGGAACGGATGTTCGCGCCCGATTTCATCGCCTGGCTCGCCGATTTCCGGCTGCCCGATTATGAATTGCGCACCGTCGACGGGCAGTTCGAGCTGACCTTTGACGGCCCCTGGACTCACACCAGCATGTGGGAAATCCCTGCGCTGGCGATCATCAACGAATTGCGCTCGCGCTCGGTGTTGAAGGGCAAGGGCCGCTTCGCGCTCGATATCCTCTATGCGCGTGGCAAGGCGCGGCTGTGGAGCAAGGTCGAGCGGCTGCGGCAATTGCCCGACCTGATCATTTCCGACTTCGGCACGCGGCGGCGACACGGTTTTCTGTGGCAGCGCTGGTGCGTCGAGGCATTGAAGGAGGGGCTGGGCGAGCGCTTCATCGGCACCTCGAACGTGCTGCTGGCGATGGACAATGACCTGGAGGCGATCGGCACCAATGCGCACGAACTGCCGATGGTGCAGGCAGCACTGGCCGATGACGATGCGGGCGTCGCCGCCGCGCCTTATCGCGTGCTGGAGGACTGGCGGGCGCATTATGACGGCAATCTGCTCATCGCGCTGCCCGACGCGTTCGGCACCACCGCGTTCCTGCGCAACGCACCCGACTGGCTCGCTGACTGGACCGGTTTCCGCCCCGACAGCACGCCGCCGATCGAGGGCGGGGAACAGATCATTGCCTGGTGGCAAGCGCATGGTCGCGATCCGCGCAGCAAGTTGCTGATCTTCTCTGACGGCATGGACACCGATTCGATCGAGGCGACCTATCGCCACTTCCATGGCCGGGTGCGGATGAGCTTCGGCTGGGGCACCAACCTGACCAATGATTTCCGCGATTGCGATCCTGACGGGGCGCATGGCCTGGAGCCGATCTCGCTGGTCGCCAAGGTGATCCGCGCCAATGGCCGCCCGGCGGTGAAACTGTCCGACAACCCGGCCAAGGCGACCGGTGACCCGGCCGAAATCGCGCGATATCTCAGTATCTTCGGTGAGGATGGTCGCGCGCGGTCGGAGGTGAGCATCTGATATCCGAGCCTCGCAAGAGATATGGGACAATAGGGTGTCCCATATCTCCGGCGAGCGGGTCGAAAGATGTGACACAATAGGGTGTGACATATCTCACCCGCGCCCGTCGCGCGGCGCGATTCAAACCCGTCGCAATCGCGCCCATTCAACTTTCATCGATCGCCGATCCGCTCTTTCAAATGATGAAGACCAACCAGCGCATTTTGGGTAGGACGCGCGCGCCTATTTGACGATGCCGACCTTTATATCGAACCGGATCCTGACCCATGCGCCGATCACGGGTTTGCCGTTGATGCGCGGCGGCCGGACGAGGAATTGCCAGGCAGCCTGACGTAACCCACGCGCCAGACCCGAGCCGGGTGGTGATTCGCCGAGCGAGCGGCAATTTTCGACCCGGTTGCCGCGATCGTCTGACACGCGATCATCGCCGATCCGGTTTCGAGATTGGCGGGCATGTAGGTGGCGAGTTCGGCACGGCTTGGTTCGCGCACCCATTCGGCGCCGTAAAGCGTCTTGCCGCCCGGCCCATCGCCCGGTCCATAGACTGAGGCGCTGTCCTTGCCCGACCCTTGATCGTCGCCAGAACCATTGTCGTCGCGATGCGACGGCAGTTTGGAGACGTCGGTGGCGGCGAACTCTTCGCTGTTCAACTGCAGGAATTTGGACGGCAGGGTCGGCGGTACCGGCGGCTTGATCTCTGGCGTCCGTACACGCGGTGCGGTACCGCTATTGTCCTGCCGCTTCTTCTTGGCAACCGTCTTCGCGCGCGGCTTGGGCACCGACGCGAGCTTCGCTTCGGGCGCCATCTGGAACGTGGCGACCGGATAGGTCTTTTCCTGTGGCTTGCGGAATTCGGGTGCGGCGATGAACCATAGCGCCAGACCGACCAGCGTTTCGACCGCCAGCGCCAGCGCAAGCGATATGGCGCGGCGCCCAAAGGCGCGACGCCGGTCCGACGCGGATTGATAAGGCGCCGAACGCATCGCCGGATCGCCTAGACCCGGCGACGGGCCACCGCAACTGGGTCACCACCCAAAGCGACCCAAAAGCGACGATGTGCTGGCCACTCGCGCCCAATTATCACAGGTCGTTCCTGAAACGGGGATGAGCAAGCTAGCGAAGCGGGTTTAGGCATAACGCGACGCTGCCATGCAGATCACGGTGACGACGAGTAAAACGGCCGAAAGTCGTTCGGCCGCCGCGTTCCCGCCTTGCGCGGGGAGCGTCCCAGCCTCGCGTTGCCGCTTTGCTTTGATCGCCGAAAGGATCTGAACCAGCACCGCGATGATCGCGCAGCCGATGCCCGCCGCCAATATCTTTTCCGCCGTGCCGAAATTGCCCTCATGGACCGCGTGCCACAGATAGCCCCCGGTCAGGAACGCGATCAGTGCCGCGCCAAATCGCGGCCGGGTCAGCGCCGCCGCGCCATTGCCGCCGGCGCGTGCGAGGACGAAGGTCGTTCCGGCCCAGAATGTCGCGGCCAGCACGTGAAGCGAAAGCACGATGATGAGCAGGTTTTGCATGGCATGTCTCCGAACGAATCACTATACTAATTGTATAGTCAATGCAGAGCTAGGTGCCAAGTGACCGAACGACGTCCCTATACCAGTGCCGCGCGCGATGCGGTCGCGGCCGCGACGCGTACCCGGTTGCTCGCCGCTGCCGGGGCCGTGCTGCGCGAGGGTGAGACGTTATCGCTGGAAGGTGTGGCCAAGCGTGCCGGGGTAACGCGGCTGACCGTCTATAATCAGTTTGGGTCGCGCCGAGGGTTGCTTGAAGCGCTGTTCGACGAACGCGCCGCGGCGGGCGGGCTCGATGGCCTTGCCGGCGCGATGGCGATGGCCGACCCCCGGGCCGCGCTGCGTGAGGCGGTGGCGATCTTTACCCATTTTTGGGGCGGCGACGGCGCCGTCGCCCGACTTCACGATGCGGCGGCGGCGGATCCCGAATTCGGCACTGCGCTCGCCGAACGTCATGAGCGGCGGCACAAGCTGATCGGCATATTGCTCGAACGGATGGCGATCACGGGAGAGCCGGGTAGCGAACTGACCGATGTCCTGACGGCACTGACCAGCCAGGCTTTCCACGCTCAGCTCGCCAAGGGTCGCGACGCGATGGCGATCAGGCGGATCGTGACGCAACTGGTCGATGCGGCGATCGATGCGCGGCCGGCCTGAACGCGCTCAACCTGTCGCCATTGGCGCGGCGAGCTGACGGGGATCGTAGAAGAACCGTTCCTCCGCGATCCGGTCGCCCGACCAACGCTGCCAGGCGATTTCCTCCATCGCGCGGGTAATCCCGTCCAGGCCGTCGAATTCGAACCGCCACGCGATCGCCACGCGGTCGCCATCGATTGACGGCGCGCTCAGTCGCTTGCCCCTGACCGCGTTGTTGCGCGCGAGCGTCTTATGTTCCGCGGCGATAAGCGCGTTGCGACCGACGCGCGGCGGTGCGCCGTTCTCGCTGGTCGCGGCGTCCTCCGCGTAAAAGGTTTCGAGTGCGGCGACATAGTCGCCAGCCTCGACCATTGTCATGAATTGTTCGACCCGCCGGACGTCAGGCATGATGGTTCCCGTCAATAACAGACTGCCGGTCTGTTATTGACGGGAACAGGTATCCTGTCAAGTCGAACGGGGCGTCAGCGCTCGCGCTCGACCCCGGACAGCATGCGTTGAAAAGCGCTGGTGAAGTCGCGCGCGCTTGCCGCGGCATCGGCCGACGTGCCGCATGCCAGTGCCGCTTCCATGATCGCACCCAGCGCCAGCCGGGTCACCGCGTCCGCCTCTTCGGACTCGGCCGGCGCGTTCATCAGCTTACCGATGCCGGCGCGAGTGGCGGCGGCGAAATAACGGTCGTCGATCTCCCGCCAGCGCTGCCAGCCGAGCACCGCCGGTCCGTCGACCAGCAGGATACGCTTGCGATCCGGTTCGATCGCCGCCTGCAGATAGGCGCCGACGCTGAGCGCGATGCTGTTCGACGTCACCGGGCCGCCTGACGCCTTGGTCGCGATCTGCATCGCCAGTTCGCCTTGCACGGTGTCGATCAGCCGTTCCAGCAGGTCGCGCTTGGAGGCGAAATGATGGTAAAACGCGCCCTTGGCCACGCCGGCGCGCTGAACGAGCAGATCGACGCTGACCGCCTCATAACCGTGTTCCGAAAATAGCGCGCGCGCGGCTGCCATGATCGCCTGGATCGTCGATGCGCTTCTTTGTGCCTGAAGAACCATACGCTAACCGATCAACCCGCGCCGAAGGCCAAAGCCTCGTTTCGGTCGCCAGCTTGGAAGCAAGCACGCGGGGAGCGCAATAGCTGATTGCCCTATGCGCCGAACCCGCCATCGATCGTGTGCATCGCGCCGGTTATGATGCCGGCCTCCGGACCGGCGAGATAAGCCACCATGCCGGCGATTTCCGCGCTGGTCGCGTGACGCTTGATCGCCATCAGGTCGTGCATCGTGCCGCTCATCGGCCCGTCGGCGGGGTTCATGTCGGTATCGGTCGGGCCGGGCTGGACGATGTTGACGGTGATCCCGCGATCACCGAAATCGCGTGCCAACCCGCGTGCCATGCCCTGCAGCGCGGCCTTGGTCAGCGCATAGGCGGCGGCCCCGGCAAAAGGCATGCGATCACCATTGGTCGATCCGATCACGATGATCCTTCCACCCTCGGGCATCGCCCGCGCCGCCTCTACCGCGGCATGATAGGGGGCACGCACGTTGATATCGATCATCCGGTCGACCGTGTCGGGGTCGATCTCGGCCGCATTACCGGCAACGAACGTCCCGGCGTTGACCACCAGGATATCGAGCGCGCCGCGACCCTTGACCAGATCGATCACCGCGTCGCGATCGGCGGCATCGGACTGGATCGCGGTCGCGCCGGTTTCTTTCGCCAGCGCCTGGGCCGCATCGTTGGATCCGGCATAGCTGAATGCGACGGTGCCGCCGTCGCCGGTGAAGCGCCGCACGATCGCCGCGCCGATGCCCCGACTGCCGCCGATGACGAGGATGGTCTTGCCGGTGAAGTCGGTCATGGTCGATCCTTTGTTGTGTAATGGGTGTCGGACGGGCCGACCCCGGTGATGAAGACTGTCGCGCCTTCCGGCCCGGTCCAGGCGAAATGCGGATCGGCGGCGGGCTCGGTATAGTAGCTGCCCGGCGGCAGGGCGCGCGAGGCAGTGTCATCGGCGACGCCGCCATAGCCGAAATGCCACAGACCCGAGACGACCACCGCCGATCGATCGTCACGGTGAGTGTGCGCCGCGATCCGCATATTGGGCGGGACGCGGATCGCGATCGTATAAGGGCCGGCCTTGGTCGGGTCGCCCGCCAGCAGCCGGGTTTCGATCCCGGCGACGCCCGATGTGCCGGCCCCGGCACCGACGATCGGCAGGCTAGCCGCCTCGGCCGGGGTCAAGCGGCGCTGGCTTTCCTGGGCGGGTGCGGCGCCGGCGATCAGTGCCAGCGCCGCAACAAGGTAGCGCGGGGCGCTCATTTTCCGGCATCCAGGAACTTGCGCACTTCGGCGACCGTTGCTGCGGGCTGTTCCTCCATAAGCCAATGGCCGGCATCGGCGATCACCGCCTGCTGCACATCGGTCGCGGCGAAACGCATCACCGTCGCCATCATCGGTCCGAACGATTTCTCGCCGCCGATCGCCAGCACTGGCATGGTCAGCTTGCCCGCTGCGAGGAACTGCTTGTTGTCGATCGCATCCTGGTCGAACGCGGCAAATTGCGCGAAGCCGGCATGCATCGCGCCGGGCATCGCATAGAGCGCGGCATAATGGACGCGCGATGCCTCGCTGAACTTCGCCGGCGTGGCGGAGAATTCATTCCAGAACCGGTCGAGATAAATCCGCTCACGCCCCGCGACCAATCGTTCCATGTCCGGACCACCGAAACGGAAATGCCACAGCAGCGGGTTTTTGAGGATATCCTCCCACGGCCCGACCCCGGGCAGTGGCGCATCCATCAGCACGAAGCGGCCAATCCGGGCGCGATATTGCGCGGCAAAGGCATAACCGACCATGTTGCCGATATCGTGCGTGATCAGATCGGTCTTCGTCACCTTGAGCGCGTCGAGCACGCCGGCGACGTCCGCACCCTGGTTTTTCTTGTCGTATCCGCCAGCCGGCTTGGTCGACAGGCCCATGCCGCGCAGATCGGGCACGATCACGGTATGATCGCGCGCCAGGTCGGCCGCAAGCGGTGCCCACATGTCACCGGTCTCGCCATAGCCATGCAGTAGCGTGACTGCCGGCCCCTTACCGCCGACCCGGACATGGATCGTCGTGCCGTTGGTCGCGATTTCCTGTGTCTTGAAGCTCGCTGGAAAGGCTTCCCCTTGCGCCAGGGCGGGCAGGGGTAGCGCAACCAGTGCGGCGGCGATCAGCGTGCGGAACATGAATAGTCTCCCTGTATCGAGCACGGCCGTGCCAGGCTCTGGACCGCAAGATGGACCTCACGCATCGTACGCACTAGACGGCAAGTTCCGAAATCGGCTTACGGGATTGCCGAACGATGATGAAGCTCGACGGGGTGGCGGCGTTCGTCGCGGTGGCGGAGGCCGGATCGATCAGCGAGGCGGCGCGACGCATGGGCCTGGCCAAGTCGGTGGTCAGCGAACGCCTCGCCGAACTCGAGCGCGGCGCCGGCGCGCGGCTGATCCAACGCACGACACGAAAGCTTTCGTTGACCGAGGACGGCCAGGCCTTTCTCGAACGCGCGCGGCGCATCGTGCGCGAGATGGAAGAGGCGGCGGAGGAATTGACGCAGCGGCGCGGTACGCTGTCGGGCCCACTGCGTCTCGCCGGGCCGATCAGCTTCGGCAGCCTGCATCTCGGGCCGGCGCTTTATCCTTTCCTCGCCGCACATCCGCTGATCGACCTCAGCCTCGATCTCGACGACCGATTCATCGACGTCGCGGCGGATGGTTATGACGCGGTGATCCGCCACGGCCCGATCCGCGACACGAATTTGATCGCCAAAAGTCTCGGGTCGAGCCGCCGGCTGCTCGTCGCATCGCCAGCCTATCTCGCGGCGCACGGCACGCCAGCGTCGCTTGACGATCTCGCGATGGCGCGGGCGATCCTCTATACCAATCGAGAGACCGACTGGCGTTTTCGCGAAGGATCGGGCGAGACGGTGGTACGGCCACGCGCGGCGCTTCGCGTCAACAATGGCGTGGTAATGCGCGACGCCGCTTTGGCCGGACTTGGCATCACGCTGCTGCCGACCTTCTTCATCCATCGACACCTTGCCGACGGATCGCTGGTCCGGATCGATGTCGGTGTCGAGGCGGAGGGTGCCGAACTCAACATCGCCTATCCGCAGAACCGCAGTTCCTCGGCCAAGATCATCGCGCTGACCGAATGGCTGCGAAGGGCGTTTGGCGACCCGCCTTATTGGGAGGTGTGAACCGCTACACGCTGTCCGCGCGCTCGATCACCAGGATGCGCGCCGCTCCGACGGGATGGGCGACGTGCTCGTCGCCGGGCTCGGCGCAGAAGATGTCGCCGGCGTTCAACCGCGCGACCGTTTCGCCTGCATCGTCACGCATATGCATATCGACCACGCCATCGAGCACGACGAATATCTCGGCGCCGTCATTGACGTGCCAGCGATAGGGCTGGTCGGTCCAGTGCAGCCTGACCGTCACGTCGTCGACCCGCCCGATCGTCAGGGCATCCCAGGCGCGGGTACCGGTGAAATCCAGGCTGCGAACGGTGTGCATCACGACTCTCTCGATCAATAGATTGGCTTGGCCCATGATAGGGCGGGGACGATCCGGCCGCGATGCGCAAGACGCCGCGCAGGCCGGCATATCGTCGAGAATGAAGGGCTGAAACGTGCGAAACGACGGTGAACCGGATGCGACCGACCGCAGGATCCTCGCCGCGCTGAAGAACAACGCGCGCGCATCGGCGACGGCGCTGGGGCAGATGGTCAATCTGTCGCGCACCTCGGTACAGGCACGGATCGCGCGGCTCGAACGGCGCGGCGATATCATCGGCTACGTGGCGGTCATAAGGCGGCAAGACGATGGCGCCACGGTCGAAGCGATCCTGTCGCTGACTCTCGGCGAGCGCCCTTGTGCGCCGGTCATCGCGCGTTTCGCGCGTTGGCCGGAGATCGTCTCGCTCTATTCGACTGCCGGACCGATCGATGCGGTTGCGGTCGTGCGAACGGGCAGCGTGGCGGAGCTGTCGCGGTTGATCGATCGGCTGTCGGCGGTTGCCGGCGTGCAGTCGGTGCAGTCGGCGATCATCCTGGCGGAACACGGCAGCCGCGCCTGATCGACGTCGATCGGAGGCCGGTGCAGGAAAAAAGCGCGAGCGACGCCTAATCCGCCGCCAAACGCCATGCATTCGTCGTTAAAGCATCTGATCGAGCGAGCAAACTTGGCTCGGAAACGCTCGGGTCTCGTCGTCAGACCACCCGTTGACGCTGACCCTCGGAGGAACCGTGCATGTCGCTGACCCTGCTTTACCAGACCCACTCGCCATACGCTCGCAAGGCGCTCGTTTTCGCGCACGAGGCGGGTGTGGCCGACCGAATCACTGTGGTCGATCACGAGACCAGCCCGACACTGCGCAACGATCAGGTGTTCGCGGAGAATCCGCTGGGCAAGGTACCCGTGCTCCTGCGTAGCGGTGCGCGGCCGATCTTCGATTCCGACGTCATTTGCGAATATCTCGACACGCTCAATCCGGGCCGCAAGCTGATCCCCGAACAGGGCGAGGCGCGCTGGCACGCGTTGAGTGTGCAAGCGGTGGCGCAGGGGTTGGCCGATGCGGGGATCGCGGTACGCTGGGAAACGGTGCGCCGTCCCGAAGCGCTGCGTTATCCGCCGCTGCGCGATGGTTATGTCGAGAAACTCGTGGCGAGTTATGACTGGCTAGAACGCGAACTGGACGTGACGGCAGATATCCATGTCGGCCATATCGCGGTGGCGACGGCGCTCGACTGGCTGGCGTTCCGCGACCTGCCCTCGTTCCGCGAAGGCCGCCCTTTGCTGTCGGCTTGGTTCGACGAATTCCTACACCGCCCATCGATGTGCGCGACGCCACTTTCCGGCGATACTCATGACATCGCGGCGCCTGAATCCGGCGCCAGGCCCACCGTGATCTGAAATCGGACGAGGACCGCCAAGTTGATCGAGCAAGCCACCACCGACGAACAGATCTCCGCGACCTTCGATGTCATGCGGCAATTGCGTCCCGATGTTGTTGCCGACACCTATCTCGCCCGGATTCGCGGGTTGATGGCTTCCGACGGCTTCCGGCTGGCGGCGCTCGTCGAGGATGGCGTGGTGCGCGCCGTCGCCGGTTATCGCGTGATGGACATGCTCTATTGCGGGCGGCTGCTCAGCATTGACGACCTGGTCGCCGACGAACGCGTCCGGTCGAAGGGTTATGGCGCGCGCCTGCTCGACTGGCTGAAGGCGGAAGGGCGGGTGGCCGGTTGCAATGAGTTGCAGCTCGTGTCGCGCGTGATTCGCGAACAGGCGCATCGCTTCTATTTTCGCGAAGGGCTGGGCATCGACTGTTTCCATTTTCGTGCGGCGCTGCAGGACTGAAGCCTTGCCGCGCTTGACTCGCCGGACCGAACGCCGCGAAGCCCGCTCTCCATGAACCCGCTCTACACTTCGCTCGGCACGACGATCTTCGAAACCATGTCGGCGCGG
Organism: Sphingomonas sp. UYAg733; assembly: GCF_054057355.1. Classification (NCBI taxonomy): domain Bacteria; kingdom Pseudomonadati; phylum Pseudomonadota; class Alphaproteobacteria; order Sphingomonadales; family Sphingomonadaceae; genus Sphingomonas; species Sphingomonas sp. UYAg733. The sequence continues at coordinate 196,671 of NZ_JBSRZE010000005.1, read as the reverse complement.
GCGCGCGCGACGGGGGCGATCAATCTGGGGCAGGGCTTTCCCGATGGGCGTGGGCCGGAGGATGTGTTGGCCGAGGCGGCGCGCGCGTTGATCGAAGAGTCGAACCAATATCCGCCGATGCTCGGCGTGCCTGTACTGCGCGATGCGGTCGCGGCGCATTATGCGGTGCATCAGGGGCTTGATCTGACGCCAGCGGAGGTGATCATCACCTCGGGCGCGACCGAAGCGCTGGCGGCGGCGATCTTCGCACTGGTCGCGCCGGGCGACGAAGTGGTGATGTTCCAGCCACTCTATGATGCCTATTGGCCGCTGGTCATGCGTGCCGGGGGCGTGCCCAGGCTGGTGCGACTGGAACCGCCCGATTGGCGCATCACCGCCGACGCGCTGGCGGCAGTGGCGAGCGCGCGCACGAAACTGGTCATCCTCAATTCGCCGCTCAACCCGGCCGCAACGATCGCCTTGGACGGGGAACTGACCCTGCTCGCCGACTTCTGCGTCGCGCATGATGCGATCGCGATCTGCGACGAGGTGTGGGAACATGTCGTGTTCGATCGTTCGGTTCATCGCTCGCTGATGACCTTTTCCGGCATGCGTGAACGGACGGTCAAGATCGGTTCGGCGGGCAAGATATTCTCGCTTACCGGGTGGAAGGTCGGCTGGATGTGCGCCGCACCGCGCATCGCAGCGGTACTCGCCAAGGCGCATCAGTTCCTGACTTTCACCACGCCGCCCAACCTTCAGTCCGCCGCCGCATATGGGCTGGGCAAGGATGCGGCGTATTTCGTGGAAATGCGCGCCGCATTCCAGCGCTCGCGCGACCGGCTCGCGACCGGCTTGATCGGGCTCGGTTATGCCGTGCTGCCGAGTTCGGCGACTTATTTCCTGTCGATCGACCTCGATCGTTCGGGCGTCGATATGGGCGATCGGGCGTTTTGTGAATGGTTGATCGAACAGGCCGGCGTCGCGGCGATTCCAGTCTCGGCATTTTATGTCGAGGCGCCGGTGACCAATGTCGTGCGGCTCTGTTTCGCCAAGGCCGATGCGACGCTGGACGACGCGTTGGAACGGATGAAGTTACGGCCGTAACACGCTGGCAAAGGGTGGAGCGGGTAGCGGGAATCGAACCCGCGTATTCAGCTTGGAAGGCTGCTGCACTACCATTGTGCTATACCCGCATGGCACGGCGGATCGCGCGATCCGCTTGCGTCACTGTGCCGTGCGGATAGCGTGGGGTGGATGGCGGCGCAAGTCGGCTCCGCGCGTTCGCCGAACACACTGACGCTTGGCAATCGGAGAATTGGGTGCTTTGAGACACGCGATGGCGCAACCTCAACCAAGCGGACTGGCCCAGGTCTTCATGGAGAATCGCGAGCGGCTGCTCCGGTTCCTGGCGGCGCGTGGGGCGGGTGATGCTGCCGAGGATCTGCTGCAGGAGCTTTGGGAGCGGGTTTCATCGACTCCGGCCCAGCCGGTCGCGGCGCCGCTCGGTTATCTCTACCGCGCCGCCGAAAACCTGATGCGTGACCGCTATCGCGCCAATACCAGCCGTGCGCGGCGCGAGCAGGATTATGTCGAGGCGACCGACATGGCCGTCGCCGAACCGGGCATCGAGCGCGCGCTGCTTGCACGCGAACGACTGCGCGCGGTTGAGGCGGCGCTGTCGTCGCTCGGCCCGCGCACCGAGCACGTGTTCCGGATGTACCGGCTCGATGGCACCGGCCAGGCGCTGATCGCACGCGAGCTGGGGGTCAGCCTCAGTACCGTGGAAAAGGATCTGCAACGGGCGTACCGCGCGCTCGGCGCACTTCGGGAGAGCGACGATGCGGAATGACGCGATCGCCTCCGTCCTGTCAGGGACATGCGCATGACTCCGCCTTTTGACGATTCGATCCGCGACCAGGCGCAGCTCTGGGCGATGCGGCTGCACGACACAGCGTTCGATGATTGGGACGGTTTCACCGCCTGGCTGGAAGCCGATGCCATCCATAGTGCCGCCTATGATGCCGCGGTCGCGCACGATGTGGGGGTCGCCGAATTGCTCGAGACGGCGCCGCGTCCGATCATCCCGGCGCCGCAGCCCGTCATACCGCGCGTCACACGCCGCGTCTGGCTTGGTGGTGCGATGGCGGCGGCGGTTGTCGGCATGGTCGGCTATGCAACGTTGCGCGACACAGCGTCGCCCTATGTCATCGAGACCGCGCCCGGTGTCCATCGCACGCTCGCGCTCGCCGATGGCAGCAGCATTACGCTCAATGGCGGGACGCGGATCGTGCTCGATCACTCTGCGCCGCGTCGCGCGACACTCGATCGCGGCGAGGCGCTGTTCACCATTCGCCATAACGAGCGTGATCCGTTCGAGGTCAATGTCGGCGGCACCCGGCTGGTCGATGCCGGGACGGTGTTCAACCTGATCCGCGATGACGGCGCGACACGGGTGTCAGTCAGCGAAGGCGCGGTCGTATTTGCGCCCGATACGGATGCGGTCCGGGTCGACCCCGGGCAAGCGCTCAGCGCGGTCGATGGCGCCCGACCGATCCGGTCACAGGCCGAGATTTCGGGCGTCGGCGCGTGGCAAGGCGGGCAGCTTGTCTATAGCAATGCAACGCTGGCGACCGTCGTGACGGATCTGTCGCGCAATCTCGGCCGGCCGGTCGATACGACCGCCGATGCCGCGACCATGCGTTTTACCGGTATCATCAACATTGACCAGAAGGCGGCCGATCCGATCGCGCCGATCGCGCCCTTGCTCGGCGTTCAGGCCGAGCGCAACGGACGCGGCTGGTCTTTGACTCGGGCGGATCGTGCGCACCGCTAAATATCTTCTTCCCGCCCTCTGCCAGATCGCCGCGACCTCGGCCGAGGCGAAGGGCGGTCCCGAAACTTTGTCCAGCGTCAGCGTGCCCGCCACGCGACTCGATGCGGCGATCGTCATTCTCGGCCGGCAGACCGGCGTCAGCATCGGGCTGCGCGACCGACGCATCGCCACCATCAGGGTGCGCGCGGTTTCGGGCAGGATCCACGCGGCAAAGGCGCTGGATCGGATGCTGCGTGGCACCGGCGCGACCGCCGTGCAGGTCTCGCCGGGGGTATTCGTGATCGAGGTGTCTGCTCCATCCAGGCCGAAGCCGAGAACACCGTTACGGCCGACGCCGCCGATGCCCGAACCGCAGCCGGTCATGGACGACATCATTGTCACGGCCGCCAAATATGACCGGAGACTGCGCGACCTGCCGGGCATGGCGGCGGTTATCCAGGGCCGCGATTTGTCGCTGGCGGAAGGCGGGCAGGGGTCGGACGCGATCGAGGCGCGGGTGGCGAGCGTCGCGTCGACCCATCTCGGCGCCGGCCGTAACAAGCTGTTCATTCGTGGCGTGGCGGATTCGAGCTTCACCGGGCCGACCCAGTCGACGGTCGGCCAATATTGGGGCGACACGCGGATCAACTATAGCGCGCCCGACCCAAGCCTGAGGCTCTACGACGTTCGTTCGGTCGAGGTATTGGAGGGGCCTCAGGGTACGCTGTACGGCGCGGGGTCGCTTGGCGGAATCATTCGTATCGTGCCCGAGGCACCCGATATGGGCGTCGCCGCGGCGCGCGGATGGAGTGGGCTAGCCTTCACCGAACATGGCAAGCCCGGCGGGGATGCCGGCGCATTGGTCAATTTGCCGATCTCCGACGATACGCTTGCACTGCGCGCGCTGGCCTATGGCGGAATCGACGGCGGTTATATCGACGATCGCGGGCGTGGCCTGACCGACGTCAACCGGGTCGAAACGATCGGCGGGCGCGCCGCGTTGCGCGCGGCGCCGGGGGATGGCTGGACGATCGACCTGTCGGGCACTTTCCAGCGTATTGCCGGTGACGACGCGCAATATGCCGACCGCCACGACCTGAGCCGGTCGAGCGCGCTCGCCCAGCCCTATCGCAACGATTATCTCCTCGGTGAACTGGTGATCGGCAAGGATTGGGGGGCAACCAGGCTGGTGTCGTCGACCGGTATCGTCGATCAATATGTCGCCGAACGGTTCGACGCGACGCCGCCGGGCGGCCTGGCCAAGGCCTATGATCAGGTCAGCCGGATCAGGATGATCAGTTCCGAAACGCGCCTGTCGCACAGCGGCGATAATGGCGATGGATGGGTGATCGGTGCGAGCCTGCTGAGCACTACGACGCGTCAGGACCGGACCTTCGATCTGGAATTCGTTCCGGTGGGCGGCGTGACGGCGCCCGCCGGGCTGGTTACCGCGTCGGTGGCGGGCTCCGGCACGCTGATCGCCGTGCCGTTCTTCAGGTCGGGCGTGGTCGGGGTGCGCAATCGCGTCGATGAAGCGACGCTGTACGGCGAGGCGACGATCGTGCCGCTGCCCTGGCTGTCGCTGACCGGTGGCGGGCGGCTGACCCATTCGCGACTGTCCGGCCAAGCCTTGGATCGGCCCGAGGAATTGGCGTTCCGCCTCGACCAGGAAGCGCAGGGCAGGCGCACCGAGACGCGCTTCCTGCCCTCGCTTGCGATATCGCTGCGACCGGTCGAGCGGATCACCGCTTTTGTCCGCTATCAGCAGGGTTATCGTCCCGGCGGCTTGTCTGTCGGCACCGACATCATCCAATATTATAAGGGTGATGCGGTCGAGACCGGGGAGGTCGGCCTGCGTTATGGCGGTGGTGATCGCTTCGATGTCGCGGTGACGGTCGCGCATACGCGCTGGCGCGATATTCAGGCCGATCTGATCGACGCGTCGGGTTTTCCCGTCACCGCCAATATCGGCGATGGGCGGATCACCTCGGCGGGGATCAGCGTGCGCTGGCGGCCGTTGCCGCGCCTTGACCTGCAGGGTTCGGTCTATTTCAACAGTTCCGAGGTCACGACGCCGTCGACGATCCTCGTCGCGGCCTATGCCGCCGATCGTGTCGGGCCACCAATGCCCTATGCTGCCGATCGTGCCGGGCCGTCGTTGCCAAATGTCGCCGATGCCAGCGGGCTGGTCCGGGCGCGGTATTCGGCACCGGTCGGGCGTGCCTATTACCTCACGCTCGATGCGAACGCGCGTTATGTCGGCCAGTCGCGGCTTGGCATCGGCCCCATATTGGGCCGCCCGCAAGGCAATACGCTCGACACCGGTGCCGAACTCAGGATCGGCGACGAACGGCACGGCCTGACCCTGTCGCTGACCAATCTGCTCGACAAGGAAGGCAATCGCTTTGCGCTCGGCAGCCCCTTTCTGATGGGCGGCGCAAACCAGATCACGCCGCTTCGTCCGCGCAGCATCCGCATCGGCTTCGACGCGAGTTTTTGAGCCTTATGCTGCGGGTTTTTCCGACCGGCTCCGTCTGGATGTCGGGGAGGGACCGGCAGGCGCCGTCATTTCCCCGAGCACATCAGCGGCCCCGAGGAAATTATGCGTCATTTGCTTGCCACCACCTGCCTCACGCCAATTCTGTTCGCCGCCGTGCCAGTCGTGGCGCAAACCACCATCACCACCAAGGTAACGACGCCGGTGTCGACATCGACCGCGGCAAGCGGCCAGCCTTCGGATATCACCATCACCTCGACGGGTTCGGTCGAACCGACCGGCGGCAACGCGGTGACGCTCGATAGCACGAACAACGTCAAGAATGAGGGCAAGATCCTCATCAGCAACGCCAGCAACGCGAATGGCATCTTCATCGCAGCGGACGGGTCCGGCACGATCACCAATAGCGGCTCGATCGTCATCGACGAAACCTACGCCCCGACCGACGCGGATAGCGACGGCGACATCGATGGCCCCTTTGCACAGGGGTCGAACCGCTTCGGCATCCGCACCGCCGATGGCGCGGCGTTCACCGGCAGCATCGTCAACAGCGGCACGATCACCGTCGAGGGCAATGATTCGGGCGGCATCCGGCTGGGCGGCCAGGTGACCGGATCGGTCACCAGCAGCGGCACGATCACCGTAACCGGCGACCGCGCGGTGGGCGTGCGCACCGACGCGGTGTCGGGCAATGTGCGGCTCACCGGCACGATCGCGGTGCAGGGTGCGGGCGCGGTCGGCGTCGCGGCGGATGGCGATATCGGCGGACAATTTTCCGTCCAGGGCAACATCACCGCGACCGGTTATCGCAATCCCGCCGTCGATTCGACCAAGCTGGATTCGGACGATTTGCTGCAGGGCGGTCCGGCGGTCAGGGTTTCCGGCAATGTCGGCGGCGGCATATTGTTCGATGCACCACCGCCGGACAAGGTCAGCACCGATCCCGACGAGGACAAGGATGGCGTGCCCGATGCCGATGAAGGTACCGCGAAGATCGTCTCCAACGGCGCTGCTCCTGCGGTCGAGATCGGCTCGGCGACTCGCGACCTGACGATCGGCGCGGTCGCGGGCAACGCCGGCAGCCATTCGGTGGTGGTGAATGGGTCGATCGCCGGCAACGGCATCTATGCTCAGGTCAACGCGACGGGTATGTCGATCGGCGGGCAGGGGCATGCGGTCAACCTCGGCAACGGCATTTCGGTCTCCGGTTCGATCGCCGCTTCCGGAAAGGCCAATGCCACCGCGCTGAAGCTGGGTGCGGGTACGACGATGCTCGAAACGGTCAACAGCGGCACGATCACGGCGACAGGCGGCGCCGATTCGACTCATCAGACCCGCGCGATCTCGATCGAGGCGGGCGCATCCCTTCCCACCATTCGCAATAGCGGCGGAATCGCCGCCAGCGCATCCGGCCTCGGCACAGCCACCGCGATCTACGACGGATCGGGCACGCTGAAGCTGATCGAGAATAGCGGCGGGATCGGTGCTTCGGGTTCGACCGATCCGACGCGCAACATCGCAATCGACGTGCGATCGGTGACAAGCGGAACGACCGTCAAGCAGGTCGCGGTAGAGAGCGGAAAGACCGCGCCGCAGATCAACGGCGCGGTCCTGTTCGGCAGCGGCAACGACCTGTTCGACATTGCCGATGGCTCATACACCGGCAACGCCGATTTCGGCGCGGGTGATGACCGGCTCGCGCTCAGCGGTGACGCGATTCAGACCGGTGCAGTCCGCTTCGGCAGCGGCGCCGACACCATGACGCTGGTTGGCACCGCAAAGACCAATGGCGACATGTTTTTCGGCACCGGCGCGAACAGCGTGTCGTTTGGCGACAGCACGTCTCATACCGGTCTGCTTCAATTCGAGAACGGGGCCGACACGGTGACCCTGTCGGGCACATCGAAAATTACCGGCGATATCGATTTCGGCGGTGGCGCCGACGCGCTGACGCTTGGCACGGGCACCGCCATGCGCGGTTATCTCTTCAACAGCGGCGGGGCGGCGGCAAGAATCTCGGGCTTGCTCGACCTGCGCAACACCGGCTCGGTCGGTTTGTCCTCGCTCGAGGTCGGCGCGGCCGGCACGATCAGCGTCAACATCAACGCCGGAAGCGGCACGTCGACGGTCTATGACGTTACCGGCAATGCGAGCTTCGCGGCGGGGTCGAAGGTGCTGGTTCGTCTCGACAGCGTCAACCGCGCGGCGGGCGTCTACACCATCGTCAGGGCGGGCAGCATCACCGGGGGTAACAACCTGACGATGAACGACATGTATTTGCCTTTCCTGTTCAGCGGCAACCTGGCCGCCGATCCGGCCAACACCGCGATCAAGCTGACCATCGCGCGCAAGAGCGCCAGCCAGCTCGGCATCACCTCGGGATCGGCGGCGGCGTATGACGCGGTTTTCGCAGTGATCGACAGGGATGCCAAGATCTCCGCGACGATCCTTGGCATCGGCGACGGCGAGACCTTCCGCCAGCGTTACTCCAGCTTCCTGCCCGACTATGCCGGCGGTGTGTTCGAATCCGTCACGCAAGGGTCGCGCGCCACCGCTCGCTTCCTGCGCGATCCCAATCCGAACATCGCCGATATGGGCGGCTGGGGCGTATGGTTTCAGCAGGTTGGCTGGGGAACATCCAAGAATCTCGGCGACAGTTCGGCCTATGACGTCAGTGGCTACGGCCTGAACGCCGGCGTCGAGGTCAAGCTCGGCGCGGTCGGGCGTGTCGGCGTCTCGCTGGCGTACCTGACCGGTAACGATGGCGACGGATCGAACGACAATGAAATCCAGGCAAACCAATATGAGGCGGCGGTGCATTGGCGCGCGCGCTGGGGTGCCCTGGCGGTGGGTGCTCGCGGGTCTGCGGCGACGATCAAGTTCGACGGGTCCCGCCGCTTCGACGGTGGCGTCAACAATCAGTCGTTCAGCCGAGTTGCCGAAAGCAAATGGAACGGAAAGCTCTATTCGGCGGCTGGCTTTGCCGCGTACGACCTTCGCGTCGGCAAGCGGTTGCACCTCCGACCGATCGGCGCGATCGACTATTACCGGTTGAGCGAAGGGTCCCATACCGAAACCGGTGGGGGCGATGCCTTCAACCTGATCGTCGGCAAGCGCACCAGTGACGAACTGGCCGCCACCGGCTCGCTGGCACTGGGTTATGACTTTGGCAGCCTCGATCCCGAAGGCACCTGGATGCGGCTCGACCTGGAGGGTGGACGGCGCCAGATCGTCGGCGGATCGCTCGGCGTCACTATCGCGCGCTTTTCGACCGGTGACAGCTTTACGCTCACGCCAGAAGACCGCGAAAGCGGCTTTATCGGGCGGATCGGCGTGGCCGGCGGCCGCGGGCCGTTCGCGCTTAACGCCGAAGCGAGCGCGGAAGAGCAGCAGGGCCATGCGGCGGTCGCCTTCCGCCTGGGCGTCAGACTTGGCATGTGACGAAGCCGGACGGTGATGGCCAAACCCGGATCGGCATTGGTAGGGTCGATCCGAACGCCGTGACGCTTCGCCACGGCAGTGATCGGCGCGAGGCCAAGGCCGTGTTACGGTCCGTGTCGGGTCATATCGCCGCGCTTGCATTTAACCGATATGTCGATCGAGGCCCTTGGTGCGCTATCCTTCACGGCTTGCTTACCATTCGGGCGTATCGATGGCGGCCATGTTCCACGATACCGCCCTCGCGCGCGCCACCAAGGCCGATCCTCGGCCCAAATCCGCCGTCAGCACCGGCTGCGGCCTGGCCGGTCTGGCCGGGCTGCTCATCTGGGTTGCGGTCGCGCGTCGTTATCAGATGGATGGACCATATTCAGCCCTGGCCAATGTCGCGTCTTGCGGCGTGCCGATGGTTCTATGGGCGGTACTGGTCGATAAGGTCCACCTCAACCCGACCACCGGGATTGACTGGTCGGCGCTGAAACCGTGGCGCGAGACGTTCGACATCAGCCTGACCAAGCTTGCCGGCCTATGGGTCACCTGGGCCGGTATTGCGCTGATCTACGCCGTCGGGCGGTTCTACTGGCAGGGCAATTTCCAATTCTCGATGTGGTGCTTCCAGATCGCGGCACCCGTGCTGTTCGCACTGTCGGTCCCTTATATCCTGTGGATGGACCGCCGCGCGATCGAGCCGAAGGATGGATCCTGGGCGCTTGGCGCCTGGTTGATGGGTCTGAAGGAACCGATCGACAAGGAATCGATCTACAACCATCTGCGCAGCTGGGCGGTGAAGGGATTCTTCCTCGCTTTCATGCTCGCGATCGTGCCTGGCGGGTTTGGTGAATTCATTCGCGGCGATACGTCGCAGGTGCTGCGCGATCCGGTCGCGCTCGCCAACTGGCTGATCACTTTCATGTTTGTGATCGACGTCGCCTTCGCAACCGTCGGGTACATCCTCACTTTCCGCCCGCTCGATTCGCACATCCGCACCGCCAACCCGTTTGCCGCCGGATGGATGGGCGCACTGATCTGCTATCCGCCCTTTATCCTTATGGGTGATAACGGGCCGTTCGATTACCATCCCGGCACGTCGGAATGGTCGGTCTGGTTCGCCGGTCACCCGATCATCCTGACCCTGATCGGCACGGTCCTGGTCGCGCTGACGGCGATCTATGCCTGGGCGACAATGGCGTTCGGTTTCCGCTTCTCGAATCTGACGCATCGCGGCATCCTGACTCACGGTCCTTATGCCTTTTCACGCCACCCGGCCTATCTGTCGAAGAACCTGTTCTGGTGGATTTCGACCATTCCGATCCTCACCACCGGCAGCATGACCGATGCGGCGCGCGCGACCATCCTGATGGGCGTGGTCGCTGGTATCTATTACTGGCGCGCCCGGACCGAGGAACGTCATCTCGGCCTCGACCCGGCCTATCAGGAATATTCCGCCTGGATGGAACGCAATGGTGTGGTGCCGCGCTTTTTCGCCTGGGCGATGGGCAAGCCGGCGGCAAAGCAGGGCTAAGCGATCGAGGCCGCGCGCGCTTCCAGCAATGCCGTCTCGCGATCGCTGCGCGCAAGCGATGCGGCCCTGAGCAGTGCGTCGCGAGCTTCGCCTGTGCGCCCCAGCTTGGCTAGGAAATCGCCTCGGACGCTGAACCACAGGTAATAATTTTCGAGCGCCCCTTCGGCGACGAGCTCATCGACCAGCGCCAGTCCGACCGCCGGTCCAAACGCCATCGATCTGGCCACCGCGCGATTGAGATCGACCACGGGTGAGGGTAGCGAGCGGCTCAATTCATCATAAAGTGATGCGATCCGTTTCCAGTCGGTCGCATCCGGCGTCAACGCGCGGGCGTGACAGGCGGCGATCAATGCCTGCAGCGTATAGGGCCCGGCCGGATCGGCGAGTCTTTCCGCGATCGATAGCGCCTTCAGTCCGTGCTGGATCAGCACCCGGTCCCAGCGCGCCCGATCCTGATCGAGCAGCAATACCGGCGCACCGTCCGGCCCGGTCCGTGTCGGCAAGCGAGACGCCTGCAACTTCATCAAGGCCAGCAGCCCGTGCACCTCCGCCTCTTCCGGCGTGAGCCCGGCAAGGATCCGGCCGAGCCGCATCGCTTCCTCGCACAGCGAAGGGCGCGTCCAGGCGTTTTCCGCCGCGGGTGAATAGCCTTCGCTGAAGATCAGGTAGATGACTTCGAGCACCGACGAGAGCCGGGCATCGCGCGCCGCGCCGCGCGGCACTTCATAAGCCTCATCCGCGTTGGTCAGAGTTTTCTTGGCGCGCACGATGCGCTGCGCGACGGTCGCCTCGGAGGTCAGAAATGCGCTGGCGATCTCCTCGGTCGACAGGCCGCCGATCAGCCGCAAGGTGAGGGCGACGCGTGCCTCGGTCGTCAGCAAGGGATGGCAGGCGGTGAAGATCAGCGCGAGCAACTCGTCGCCGATCTCGTCGTCGATCGCGGCCATGATGTCGTCTTCGACGGAACAGTCCGGGACATCGAGATCGCCCGCCAGTTCGCGGTGTTTCTCATCCATCATGCGCGACCGCCGGAAACCGTCGATCGCCCGCCGCTTGCCGGTGGCCATCAGCCACGCGCCGGGGTTACGCGGCACGCCCGCATCCGGCCATTGCCGCAACGCTGCTTCGAGTGCCTCCTGCGCCAGTTCCTCGGCCTGAGTCAGGTCGCGTGTCATTCGCGCCAGACCGGCGATCAGTCTGGCGGACTCGATCCGCCACACCGTCTCGACCGCTCGCAAGGTATCCGCCGTTCCCATGCCGATAGTCTAGGCAGGGGAACGGCGGAGGCAAAGCGCATCTTATTCGCCGTAATTGCCGGTCTGATCGCGCATCGCTTTTTCGCGCGCTTGCAACTCCGGCGTGAGCGCTTCGCCGAAATCGGCCGCGTCGAACACCTGGCGGATTTCGATTTCGTGATGCGCGCCATCGGGATTGGGCACGCGACGCACCCATTCGATCGCTTCGTCCAGCGACTTGACCTGCAGCAGCCAAAAACCGGCGATCAGCTCCTTTGTCTCGGCAAATGGCCCGTTGAGGACGCTGGTCTTGTCATCGTCGAACCGAACGCGAGCGCCCTTCGAGGATGGATGCAAGCCTTCGCCGGCGAGCATCATGCCGGCCTTCACCAATTCCTCGTTATACGCGATCATCTCGGTCAGCAGCCGCTTGCTCGGCATGATGCCGGCTTCGCTGTCGGCGTTCGCTTTCATGATTACCATAACACGCATGATTCTAGCTCCGTTCAATCCGAGCGACCCCGGGATGTTGCACCCCGTTGAAGATACACTCTGATGACACGTCGAGCGAGCAAACCGAATATCGACACGGCCTAAGAAAATTTTGAGAATTAGCGAAAAAAGATAGTGAGGCGGTCCGGCCTTAGAACCGCATCTCATCATAAACCTTCGACACGTCGCCGCCCCAAACTCCATGATAGCGCTCGAGTAGCACCTCAGCCGGCACCTTGCCCGACCGCACGATCTCGCGCAGCGGGTCGAGGAAACCCGTCTCGTTGCTGCCCGATGCATCGATCCGCGCGCGCGCGTTCAGTCCGGCATTGGCGATGTCGAGCACTTCGCCGGCGATATCGCGCAGTTTGCCCCCGCCTGGGATCGGCGCATCCAGCGCCAGCTTCGGCACCGCGTCGCGCAGCGCCTGGCGCTCCTCAATCGTCCAGTTCTTGACCACGTCCCATGCCGCGTTGAGCGCGCCGTTGTCGTAGAGCAAGCCGACCCACAAAGCGGGCAGCGCGCAGATCTTGTTCCACGGCCCGCCATCGGCACCGCGCATCTCGAGAAAGGTCTTCAGGCGCACTTCGGGAAAGGCGGTCGACAGATGGTCGGTCCAATCGTCGATCGTCGGTTTTTCGTCCGGCAGCACCGCCAGATCGCCGCGCAGGAAGTCGCGAAAGCTCAGGCCAGCCGCGTCGATATATTTGCCGTCGCGATAGACAAAGTACATCGGCACATCGAGCGCATAGTCGGTGTAGCGTTCGTAGCCGAAGCCGTCTTCGAACACGAAGGGCAGCATGCCGGTGCGTGCCGGGTCGGTATCCGACCAGATATGACTGCGGTACGACAGCATGCCGTTCGGCTTGCCCTCAGTGAACGGCGAGTTGGCGAACAGCGCGGTCGCCAGCGGCTGCAACGCCAGACCGACGCGGAATTTCTTCGCCATATCGGCTTCAGTTTCGTAGTCGAGATTGACCTGGATGGTGCAGGTGCGGAGCATCATGTCGAGGCCCATCGACCCGACGCGCGGCATGTGCCGCAGCATGATCGCATAGCGCCCCTTGGGCATGATCGGCAGTTCGGCACGGGTCTTGTCTGGCCACATGCCGAGGCCGAGGAAACCGATGCCGAACTTGTCGCCGATCGCCTTGACCTGTTCCAGGTGGCGACCGGTTTCGGCACACGTCTCGTGGAGATTGTCGAGCGGCGCGCCCGATAGTTCGAACTGGCCGGCGGGTTCCAGGCTGACGCTGCCATCGGCGCCGGACAGCGCGATGACTTTCCCACCCTCAATCACCGGGCGCCAGCCATAGTCGGTCAGCGCGTCGAGCAGGTCCTTGATCCCGCCCGGTTCGTCATAGCTCGGTGCGTGATGGTCGGACAGGGAATAGACGAACTTTTCATGTTCGGTGCCGATGCGCCAATCCTCGATCGGCTTCTCGCCCTTGGCGAAGCTGGCGACGAGTTGATCGCGGCTCTCGATGACCGCTGCGTTGCTCTTTGAAACGGTCTTCGTGCTCATGGCGCGCATGTAGCGACGGCCGGGGCGCGGCGCTAGTGGGGTGGATGATTACCAGTCGCCTTTAGCCGCCATCCAAACAGATATGGCCGCCGCCGCCGCAGTATCCGCCCGCAAGATTCGCGGGCCCAATCCGATCCCGACCGCATCCGATAGCGCACGAATCGTCTCGCGTTCTTCGGAGTCAAATCCGCCCTCCGGCCCGACCAGGATCGCCGCCGCTCCGACCGCGCCGCGCATTGCCTCGAACGCCGGAACGCCGCCCGTCTCGTCGGCAAAGAACAGAGTTCGCCCCACTGGCCAGTCGCGCAACAAACCTGTCAGCTTGACCGGCTCGACCAGCTCGGGGATCGCGGTTCGTCCGCATTGCTCCGCCGCCTCGATCATATGCGCGCGCAGCCGGTCGAGGTTGAGCCGGTCGACCACCGTGCGCCGGGTCAGCACCGGGATGATCCGTGCAACGCCGAGTTCACACGCTTTTTCGATCGCCCAGTCGATCCGCCCCTTTTTCAACGGCGCCATGCACAGCCACAGATCGGGCACAGCCTCGCGCTCGCGCAAGCACTCAGTCACGTCGAGCATCAGGTCGCGCTTGCCCACCGAGCTCACCACGCCGAGCCATTCGCCGGTCGCATCGTCGAACAGTTTGACTGGGTCACCGACCTTCATGCGCATCACCGACACGAGATAATGCGCTTGCGGTCCGTCAACGCGGATCGATCCGGGCGAGAGTTCGATTTCGACAAACAGCCGCGGCGTCGATTGCGGCGGCCAGGAAGGGATGGCGGGCATGGGAGCGGGATAGCCCGGCGCGGCGGTCGCGTAAACGCAAAGCCGGGCTTTTCGCGCTCCAAGCGAAGCTCCGTCGCTTTCGGCTGGCAACCGAATTAGCAGCGCTGCAACGTCAAAAAAGGAGCCGTGCATGCCGACCACCGCCAGCCTGATCGCATTCTTCCTGGTCGCATTCGGTATGGCCCTGACCCCGGGGCCGAACATGATCTACCTGATCTCGCGCTCGATCGCGCAAGGTCCGAAGGCCGGGTTAATCTCGCTCGGCGGTGTCGCGGCTGCATTCGTCCTCTACATGCTGTGCGCCGCGCTCGGCATCACCGCGTTCATGATGGCAGTGCCGTTTGCTTATGATGCGCTGCGCTTCGGCGGCGCGGCCTATCTGCTCTACCTCGCCTGGCAGGCGGTCCGGCCGGGTGGGCGCTCGCCGTTCCAGCTGCGCGACCTGCCGGTGGACGGGCCGCGCCGGTTGCTCGCGATGGGCTTCTTCACAAACCTGCTCAACCCGAAGACTGCGGTGATTTACCTGTCGCTGCTGCCGCACTTCATCTCGCCCGAACACGGCAGTATCCTCGGCCAGTCGCTGGTGCTCGGATCGATCCAGATCGCGGTCAGCGTCAGTGTGAATTCGGTCGTCGCCCTGACCGCCGGCTCGATCGCCGGGATTCTCGCGACGCGCCCGCTATGGGCGACGTTGCAGCGCTGGCTGATGGCGACGGTGCTCGGCGGGCTGGCGATCCGCATGGCGACCGAGGCGCGCCGGTGAGGGCGCGGTCGCCAGACTGCCGCGCTACCTGTTCGGCGTCTGCCCGCTGATCTTCGGGCTGAGCCATTTCACCTATGCCGATTTCACCGCGGCGATGGTGCCAGGCTGGCTGCCCGGTCCGCTGGTCCGGGCTTATGCGACCGGGATTGGTCACGTCGCGGCGGGTGTCGGCATCCTGTCAGGCATTCGCTCGCGGCTCGCAGCAACTGTGCTTGCAGCGATGTGCGGCATGCGATCAGGCGGTCGCGGTAGAAAATGCCATCGATCCGGTCCAGACGCAGCGATAATTCCCAAGCGCGTTGCCCGGCATGAGCGCACGCCCTAGACACGCCGCATGCCTCCCGCCGAACTCACGCCTGACACCGAACATCGCGGCCTGGTCGGTGCGCTGCCCGCCGCCGCCCGCCCATTCGCGCTTCTTGCCCGCTTCGACCGCCCGATCGGCTGGTGGCTGCTGTTCTGGCCGGGCGCGTGGGCGGTTGCGCTGGCCGGTGGGGCGATCGAGCGCTGGGATTTGATCCTGTGGCTGTTGCTCGGCGCGATCGCGATGCGCGGGGCGGGGTGTGTCTATAATGATATCGTCGATCGCGATCTCGACAAGCTGGTCACCCGCACGCGCAGCCGGCCGCTGGCGAGTGGGGTGGTGTCGCTGACCGCAGCATGGATTTGGCTGGCACTGCTTTGCCTGATCGGCCTCGCCGTTCTGTTGCAGTTGCATCTTTACGCGGCGGTCGTTGCGGTGCTCAGCCTGGCGCCGGTCGCCGCCTATCCGTTCATGAAGCGCATCACCTGGTGGCCCCAGGCATGGCTTGGCATCGTCTTCTCCTGGGCGGCTTTGGTCGGGTGGAGCGATATCGCGGGCGCGCTGACCGTGCCGGGCTTGTTGCTCTATGCCGGGTCGATCGCCTGGGTGATCGGTTACGACACGATCTATGCGCTGCAGGATCGGGAGGATGACGCGTTGATCGGGGTGCGCTCGTCCGCGCTGCGCATGGGCAACAAGGTTCGGCCGGGGGTCGGTGCCTTTTATGTCGTGGCGCTGGCGTTCTGGGGCGGGGCGATCTGGCTGATCCGGCCGGACATTCTCGCGCTTGTCGCGCTGATTCCGGTGGCGCTGCATTTTCTCTGGCAGGTCGTGACGCTCGATCCGGCTGAGGGGGCGGGGGCATTGCGCCGGTTTCGGAGTAACCGCTTTGCCGGGTTTCTGATGTTCTGCGCGTGCCTTGTGGTGGGGACCGCACCTTAGTTTAGGCCGCAGCGAAAGACGTGAAGCGGCGGATAGCTTAGCTCGACGCCCCGGTCGGCGCTTCGCGCCGAGCGATGCGCTTTGCGATCACACTCTTCCCAACCCTTCCCATGGAAGGAGGGGCTTTAGAAGGTTGCGCGACCCTCCTGGCACACCTAAGTCCGCCCGATGCTGACCACCGACCAGGCGCGCGACCGCGCCGCTGATATCGTCGCCCGCGCCACCGCCGCCGGGGCCGACGCCGCCGACGCCGTTTACGCCGCCGACACCGCGCTCGACGTGTCCGTCCGGCTTGGTGCGCTTGAAGATGTCGGCCGCTCGGAAAGCGCCGAACTGGGCCTGCGCGTGTTCGTCGGCAAGCGCTCCGCCAGCGTCTCGACCTCCGATCTCTCGGTCGATGCGCTGAAGGCATTGGTCCACCGCGCCGTCGCGATGGCGCGCGAGGCGCCCGAGGACGAATGGGCTGGCCTCGCACCGCAGGATCGCCTGATGCGCGGCAACACGCCGCAACTCGATCTCGACGATGGCGGCGAGGTTTCCCCCGCCGAGCTCAAACAGGCGGCACTCGCGGCGGAAGACGCCGCCCGCGCGGTGCCCGGTGTGTCGAACAGCGAAGGCGGTGGCGCCAGTGCGTCGCGCTCGATCTGGGCGCTGGCCACCAGCCATGGCTTTGCCGCAGCCTATGTCGCGACCGGTTACGGCATCTCGGCCAGCGTGCTGGCGGGCGAGGGCGGGGCGATGGTGCGTGACTATGCCCATCACGGCGCGCGTCACCGCTCCGGCCTGGAGGATTCAGCCATTGTCGGCACCCGCGCCGGTCAGCGGGCCGTCGCGCGGGTCAATCCCGCGACGGTGAAGAGCGGTGCGATGCCGGTAGTGTTCGACCCGCGCGTCGGCTCCTCCATGATCGGCCATCTGATCGGCGCGGTCTCGGGTCAGGCGATCACGCGCAAGACCAGCTTCCTGCTCGATTCGCTCGGCACGCGCATCTTCGCCAAGGGCGTGACGATCGCCGACGATCCGCACCGTCCGCACGGCCTGCGTTCGCGTCCGTTCGACGGCGAGGGATTGCCGGTGTCGCCGACCGAGTTCGTGTCCGACGGTATGCTCGAAACCTGGCTGCTCGACAGTGGCTCGGCGCGTCAGCTCGGGCTCGAGCCGACCGGTCATGCCGCGCGTGGCGTTGGCGGCAATCCCGGTGTCGCGACCAGCAATCTGTTCATGGCGGCGGGCAGCACGCCGCCGGAAACGCTGATCGCGGACATCGCACACGGCATCTATATCACCGAACTGATCGGCATGGGTGTCAACGGCGTGACCGGCGATTACAGCCGCGGTGCGGCGGGTTTCCTGATCGAAGACGGCGAGATTACCGGACCCGTTGCCGAATTCACCATCGCGGGCAATCTGAAGGACATGTTCCTCAACCTGACTCCCGCGAACGATCTCGAATTCCGCTATGGCAGCAATGTGCCGACGCTGCGCATCGACGGCATGACGGTCGCCGGTGCCTGACAGCCTGGCCGACCGGATCGCGGTGATCGCATCGGAGGCGGGCGCGCATGCCCTTGCCAAATGGCGCACCGACTTCAAGCAATGGGAAAAGGCGCCCGGCAACCCGGTGTGCGAGGTCGATCTGGAGGTCAATGTCCTGATCCGCCAGCGCCTGTCCGCGCTGCTGCCCGATGCCGGATGGCTGTCGGAGGAGACGGTCGACAATGCCGATCGGCTCGCGCTCGACCGGCTCTGGGTGGTCGACCCGATCGACGGCACGCGCGACTTTGTGCGCGGGCGGCCCGGCTGGGCGGTGTCGATCGCGCTGGTCGAACATGGCCAGCCGATCATCGGCGTGCTCGATGCGCCCGCCCGCAGCGAAGTGTGGCGCGCGGAGGCGGGCAAAGGCGCGACGCTCAACGGCGTGGCGGTCCATGCCGGCGACCGCACCGATTTTTCCGGGGCACGCGTGCCGACCGATGTCCTGCCCAAGGTCGACAGCGATCTGGTCGCGGTCGACAAGCCCAATTCGATCGCGCTGCGCATCGCGATGGTCGCCGCCGACCAGGCCGACCTGGTCGCGACCCTGCGCTGGGGCAATGAATGGGACGTCGCGGCGGCGGTGCTGATCGCGGCCGAAGCGGGCGCGACGGTCAGCGATGCGCTGGGCCAGCCGCTCAAGTTCAACACGCCGAGCGCGCAGGCATTTGGTGTGCTGGCGACGACGCCGGGCATCCATGCGGCGGCGGTCGAGCGGTTGAGCGAGCGGGCCAAGGCGCTGTCGCAATAGTCAATTTGGGTGGCGTGATCGAACTGCTGGACTGAGACGCCGCGCCGGAATCCATTCGCCCCGATAGCCGGCGACCGTTGATAGCCATAAACGGAGCCATTCTCGTTGTTCTTCATCATGTGAAAGAGCGCGTCGGCGGTTGAAGAAAATGCCGTTAAAGTGATGGTGGCCGCATTTGCGGCGCGTTTGAATCAGCCAGGTGGCGCTCGCCGGTACCGCTCATTTTTTTGAGGGCGTCATCGTAACCCGCACGGGTTTGAGGCTTGGGGCCGAGTTTCCATGCTTGGTGCGATAGCGGGGGTTGAATGCATTTGTATCGAGCCGCACGACGGGGCGAGGGGAGATATGTCACACCCTATTGTGTCATATCTCCGGCGCGAGACGCATGAGGTAATATACTGATATTGCGAAACATTGTGAATTCTGGGTTTAAGTAACTGTCGCAGAAGAGGCCAGGCTCCCGCAAATTCAAACCAAGACCTTGCCCCATTCTCGTCGGCTTGACGTTGCGTACCCGGAACTTGCGTCTATCGGGAACGCCTAATTCACATCGGAAGGTTGCCCGGCCATGACCAGATTCGTCTCGATGCTGTGTGCTGCCGCCATCACGCTGTTGCTGCCAGCAGCGGTTCTGGCCAACCCGGCACCGACGCCGCCGGTCGCCAAGCGGGATGCCAACGCTTTGACGCGCGCCTTCATTCTCGAGAAAATGGCTGCCAAGGGGATTCCCGGGGCGCAGGTTGCGGTCGTGCGCGGTGGCCGGATCGTGATGTCGGAGGCATTTGGCGTCGCCAATGTCGAACATCAGGTCGCGGTAACGCCGGACACCTTATTTCCGATCAATTCGGCGACGAAATCGTTCACGGGCGTCGCCGCGATGCAGCTGGTCGAAGCCGGGAAACTGGAGCTCGACGCACCCATTTCGCGCTATATCGACGGTCTGCCGGCCGGATGGCAGGCCATCCGGGTCCGTCAACTTCTGGCGCATACCTCCGGCCTGCCGGATATCGTCGGTGGCAATGGGTTAATCGGCAGCGGCGGCGAGGCCGCAGCCTGGGCAGCGGTGAAGGCGCTGCCGCTGGAATCTGTTGCAGGCACTCGGTTTGCTTATAACCAGACCAACTATGCTTTGCTGGCGCAGATTATCGACAAGCAGAGCGGCATGCCGTTTGCCGACTATTTCGCGGCCAAGCAGTTCAAGCCGGCCGGCATGACGCATGTTCTGTTCGGCGATGGCTTCGACATCGTCCCCGGCGCCGCGACACCCTATAGCTTTTACGGATCAGGTCATGGCGGCGCGGTAACGAAGATATTGGGTCGTTGGCGGGACGACCTGCCGCCTTTCACGCGAACCGGCGCGGGCATGAATGCATCGGCACGAGAGATAGCGGGCTGGATCGTCGCCCTGCAGGGAGGCAAGCTTTTGGCCAAGCCGGACAGTCTGACGCGTCTTTGGACTGCCGACACCCTTAACAGCGGCGCACCCGGCGAATGGGCAATGGGCTGGTCGGTCGTACGCGCTATGCCACACCGGATAGTCGGCGGCATTGGTGGTGGTCGCGCCGCCTTTTTCATCTATCCCGATGATGATCTGGCGATCGTGGTGTTGACCAATCTCGTGGGCAGCGACCCTCAGCGGTTTATCGATGAGATTGCAGCATTTTACGTGCCGCCGATCGCCGGTTCGGCGCGACACTGAACCAGCGGGACGACCGTCAGCGAATTTCGTCTGCAAATGCGGTGTGGAGACGCTGGCACCGTCATACCGACAACCTATGTCCCCAGCGATCGAAGGACGTCCAATGAGTTTCAATGACGATTTAGGTCACATACGCCGATATGGGGTTTGTGGCATACTCGCCGCACTGGTGGCCACTGGCGCGCCCATGGCAGCTGCCGCGCGCGAGACCTCAGGGACTTCCCCGCTCGCCGGCACGATCGCGGCGGAGCCTTATACGGATCTTGAAGCGAAGGCGTCGCATGGCGCGATCGCCTTATGGGCGCTTGGTGCGATCGAGGAACATGGACCGCACCTACCGCTGATGACCGATGTCGTGGTGCCAACAGGGCAGCTGCGCATCGCCGCGGCGACGCTCGATCGTCGCGGCGTGTCGAGCATCATCGTGCCGCCCTATTATTGGGGTGTGAACAACGTGACCGGCGCGTTTGCCGGCTCGATCACGATCCGCCCGGAAGTGATGACCGAATTGATGCTGGATGTGTTCCGCAGCATGGCGAAGGCGGGGATCAATCGGATCTACTGCGTCACCGGGCATTTCGACGCGGCCCATGCGGGGACGATCGCGGCGGCGGTACGGCGCGCCAATGACGAGAAGATCATCGATGCACGCTTCGTGGTGCCGGCACCGCTCGGCAAGCGGCTTGGGCTGGTGTCGGGGCAATCGGGCGCGATCTTTGCGGAATGGCCCGCGCCGCCGGCCGGGGAGCCGGATCTTCATGCCGGCGAGATGGAAACATCCGAGATGCTCGAACTTGCGCCCGAGCTGGTGCGGCAGGACATCGCCAGGCGGTTGCCGCCGACTGGCCTGACGCCCGATCAGCTCGCCGCCTGGCGCAAGGGCGGGGACACGGCCCGGTCGATCACGCCGTCGGGCTATCTCGGACGGCCGGCCGACGCGACGGCGGCGAAGGGGCGCGCACGACTGGTGCTCGAAGGCGGCGCTTATGCCGACGCGATCGGCGCCGATTTGAAAGCCGGCAAGCGGCCGAACGGGAACCAGGTGGGAGAATCGTATCGCGGACGCTGACCGCTCATTAGAGCATCCTGAATCAGGTCGGCGTATCCGTATCGTCCCAGGAAACGTCGAAATCGTTCTGAAAGCTGGCCAGCCAATTGAGCGCAGCATGGCGTTCCGCCACGATGTCGCCGCTTATCGCTACGAGGGGCATGCCTTTCTGGTTGGCCTGCCGCGCGACCCAATGTTCAAGCCAAGCTCTGTCCAGCGCATCGAGGATTTGCCCGACTGGACGCAGCTGCGCCACTTCTGTCGCTTCGTCACGCGCGGCGCTCGCTACGGACAGCCAAAGCGCATCTACATCAATCATCCGTTCACTGTCCGCGATATGTGCCGCATCGAAGCCGAGTGCCCATAACAGCGTGTTGGCTGCCTCGAACCGCCATGTGATCGCGGTAGCGGTCGCCACGTCGGATGCGCCGGATTCGACAAAAGCGGCCTCCTGCGGTGTCAGCGAGGCAAAGCCGATCGGATTATGTTCGCGTTGCCCTCCCGGGATTGGTTCCACGCCGATGCGATGTGCCTGCGCGCGCACGGCCACATAGAATAGTGCGAGCGCGCGCTGCAGGACTTCGGCGGGAGGTCGCAGCACGACTTCGGCTTCGCCGATCGCGGGTGGCATGCTTGCCGGCGGCTGCGGGTCCATGAGCTTTAGCCGTTCGCGTGTCCGCTCGCGGCGCGCGATGGCGTCGGGCTGATACGGCAGGGCTGCCGATGGTGCTGTTTCGCCCTCAGCGGACATGATGACGGCCATGTCCGGCGCACGCACCGATCCGTCAGGAAGAAAGAGCACGGCATTGGCCATACGCGCCCACCCCTCGACGTGTGGGAGATCAGGGGTGATGGCTTCGAAACTAATGTGGTTGCGTACACGCTGGAGATGTCGCCACAGATGATAGCGCATTGTCGTCATCTGGCCGTCGCCGCGCCCCATTACATAGTCGATAAAGCCTTTGAGGTGGGGCGCAAGTTCGGGGTCGGAAAGATCGCGCCGACCACGCCCTTGATGGGGGAAGTCGAGCGGCGGCAGGTCACGGACTGTGGCATAGGCGTTGATGAGGAGAGATTCCGCGGGCGCGGCGGGAGCTATTTCGCTTTGGCCAAAAAGTCGCTTTAGGAAATTCATCGTCACCCTCCCGAGTCTTCAACGACGGCGCATGTGAGCGCAAACGGCACCGTTCTCCACCAAACGCCTTTTCGCGATGAAGGCGATCACGCGACCGTGGGACGGAACGATCCCTGCCCGAAGGTACGTGCTGGTGTTTAGCGGACCGTCCGCTTTTCCGGGTCGCTCATCACGCAGTCGGGATTCAGCTGCCCAACCCATCCTCGCGATATTTGATCTCCAGAAACCGTCCGCGTGTCGCAAGCAGATTGAGGTCACCCTCGGCCAGTTGCGCCGACATGCCGGCGATCTGTTCCTCGATCACCTTCAACCCATCGGCGAGCTGCTGGTCGGGCGTCTTGCCATTGCGTTCGATACCGCGCAGCGCCTGGGGCACTTTCGAATAGCCCTTGAGTAGTTCGGGCAATTGCTCGCCGATCAGCTTGCGCACTTCCGCCGCGGCTGGTTCCTGCTCGTTCAGGTCGACCATTTGCGGGGTAAGCGCTTCAAGCCGAACGCCGATGCCGTCGACCAGTGACTGTGCCGGCGCGGGGAGGGCGGGGCGTTGGGATTCGAGCCATTGCTCGGTCTTCATCGGCAGGAGTTTGAGCGGCGTTTGCCCGAACGTCTCCGGTTTCACGTCGGGCGTCGTCGGGAAGATCGCCAGCGCCAGCGTCGCCGCGATCAGCGCGGCCATCACCAGCATCGCACCGCCGATGCCCAGCGGTATGATCCAGCCGACCACCATCGCGGCGATCAGGATGGTCACATCGACAGCAGCGATCCGGCCGAGCCGGGTCAACACCTCGGTCCCCTGGCGCTTGCGCCGTCGCGCGGAGAGCGCGGCCGCGCGATCCCGCGTACGGTCGAGATATTCGGTGCTGCGTGCGATCTGGCGATCGACGTCGGTCATTTCACAATACCCATAATCATAGGGCCTCTAGTTTGAACGTCTCGCCGCCCGATTTGCCGCCCTGCGACTGACCCTCGGCACGGGCGATATAACCCTTCGACTTCTCGACTTCATTGCCCAGCGCGGTGACCGTGGTCTTCATCGAATCGAGCGCCTTGAGCTTGAACGTGTCGATCGCGTCCATCGTGTCATAGATGTTCTGGAACGCGCGCTGCAGCGTTTCCAGCGGGATAGTCGATGCCGCGGCCTGTTCGTGGATTTGCGCCGTCTGACTCTTGAGCAGCTTGCCGGTCGAATCGATGATCCCGGCGGTCGTCGTGTTGAGCGCGGTGATCTGTTCGAGTACGAGGCGCTGGTTGGTCAGCGCCTGCGCCACCGTCACCGCCGTGCGCAGCGCCGACACCGTGGTGGTCGAGGCGCGGTCGACGCCCTTGACCAGTTCGACATTGTTCTTCTTGACCAGGTCGAGCGCGAGATACCCTTGCACCGTCACCGCCATCTGAGTCAGCAGGTCCTGGGTACGCTGGCGGACATAGAAGAGCGCGGTCTCGCGGATCGCCTTGGCCTTGGCCGGATCGGTATGATCGAGCTCATTGGCCTTATCCTCGAGCTTCTCGTCCATCGTCTTGGACAGCATGATCATCTGTTCGAGCCGGCCCATCGCGGTCCACAGATTGGCGCGTTCGACATCGATCGCCGCATTGTCCATCAACAGCTCATCCTTGCCGCCAGTCAGCGACTTGAGGATCGAGGCGATGTGCGTCTGCGACGATTTATAACCGTCGAAATAATTGCGCATCTTGTTGCCGAACGGGATGATCCCGAAAATCTTGCGTGGCGCGGTGAGGTTGCCGCGCCGGCCCGGATCGAGATCCTCGACGGTACGGCGCAACTCGGCCAGATCCTTGCCGACGCCGGTTTCCTGATCCATCGCGCGGGTCGGCCGGTCGAGGAAGCGGTTCGACTGGCCGGCCGCGTCGCGGATTTCCTTCTGGCCCATCGCGCTGATCGCATCGACGCGCTTGCCGAACTCGGGCGAATTGACGTCCTGCGCGATCAGGTCGTCGATGAAGGTCTCGACCCGGGTCTGCAATTGCGTGCGCGTGGAATCGTCGACCGGCACCAGTCCGACCGCCTTTTCGGGCGCGACGACGGGCACGGGATCGGGTGGCGTCAGCACCAGATTGGGCGTCTTGGTCTCGGTCGCAGTGTCGGTTGCGCCATCTGTTGCGGGGGCCATGCTTGTCTCCAGCGTCATGTGTGAGCCCTAGATGCCGCCGAACGCTCTTCGGTTCAACTGTATTAACGATGTAATACGCTGGGCGGGTTTGGCAAGCTGGCCTGGCTGGCCGTCTTCGTCAGTGAAGAAACGAGTGCGGTAGTGCGATCTCAGGCGGCAATGCGCTCGCGCTGCCACACGGTGAAGCGTTCGTTGCGGGTCGATTTCATCGCCCGGCGCAGCGCGACCTTGTCGAAGCCGGGTTTCTTGCCGATCCGCGCGAGCAGTGCCTTGCCGTCCAGCGCGCCCGTGGGCAGCACGAACAGGATCCTGTCCTCGGCATCGACGAGCAGCCAGCAGATATCGGTCGCGAACGGGCCGGTGTCCCAGGTCTCGACCATCACCTTGGCGACCTTGCCCAGCGAACGATGGCGCGCGTCGTCGTAGAAGCGCCTCGGTCGCGCGCCGCAGCGCACGGCTTCGGCC
Organism: Sphingomonas sp. UYAg733; assembly: GCF_054057355.1. Lineage (NCBI taxonomy): Bacteria > Pseudomonadati > Pseudomonadota > Alphaproteobacteria > Sphingomonadales > Sphingomonadaceae > Sphingomonas > Sphingomonas sp. UYAg733. The sequence continues at coordinate 171,607 of NZ_JBSRZE010000005.1, read as the reverse complement.
TGGCCCTGGCCCATGCCGTCCTGCGCCATGCCGTGCTGAAGATGCTGTAACCAGTCGAATAGCTTCACCCGACAAATCCCCCGACGCCGATGATATCGCCAGCGAGACCGTGGCCAAATAAGGTTAGCGGGCGATAAACGTCTCGATTCCGGGCAGCTGGTTCTTATTGGAACTGATGTGATCGCGACTGTCTCTTGTGTGATGCGATCGACGCAATCGAGCCGTTTCGTTCGGCCCAGCGGCCGTTTCGCGTCCGCAGCCCCTTTCCGCGGCGCAGCATTTGCGCTATCGGCGCGCGCTACATCTCAAGCAAAGCACCGGATACACTTATGAGCCTCCGCAATGTGGCGATCATCGCGCACGTCGATCACGGCAAGACGACCCTGGTCGATCAGCTGTTCCGTCAGTCGGGCACGTTCCGCGACAACCAGCGCATCGAAGAACGAGCGATGGATTCGAACGATCTCGAAAAAGAGCGTGGCATCACGATTCTGGCGAAGTGCACCAGCGTCGAGTGGGACGATCATCACGGGCACAAGACGCGCATCAACATCGTCGACACGCCCGGCCACGCCGATTTCGGCGGCGAGGTTGAGCGCATCCTGTCGATGGTCGACGGCGTCATCCTGCTGGTCGATTCGGCCGAGGGCGCGATGCCGCAGACCAAGTTCGTCACCGGCAAGGCGCTGGCGCTCGGCTTGCGTCCGATCGTCGTGGTCAACAAGGTCGATCGCAGCGACGCGCGCATCCAGGAAGTGCTCGACGAAGTGTTCGACCTGTTCGTCAGCCTCGAAGCGACCGACGAGCAGCTCGACTTCCCCGTGCTCTACGCATCGGGCCGCAACGGTTATGCCAGCACCGACGAGAATGCGCGCGAAGGCACGCTGACCCCGATGTTCGAGACGATCGTCAAGCATGTGCCCGAGCCGAGCGCCGATCCGAACGGTCCGTTCAAGTTCCTCGTGACGTTGCTCGACCGCGACAATTTCCTCGGCCGCATCCTGACCGGCCTGATCTTCTCCGGTTCGGTCAAGACCAACATGGCGATCCACGCGCTGGATAATGACGGCAAGATCGTCGAGACCGGCCGTGCGTCGAAGATCATGGCGTTCCGCGGCCTCGAGCGTGTGCCGGTCGATGAAGCCAGCGCGGGCGACATCATCTCGATCGCCGGGCTGACCACAACGACCGTGTCCAACACGATCTGCGACCCGAGCGTGAGCGAGCCGCTGCATGCCCAGCCGATCGATCCGCCGACGCTATCGATGCGCTTTGCGGTCAATGATTCGCCGATGGCCGGCCGCGAAGGCACCAAGGTGACCAGCCGCATGATCCGCGACCGCCTGTTCCGCGAAGCCGAATCGAATGTCGCGATCAAGGTCACCGAAGCCGCCGACCGCGACAGTTACGAAGTCGCCGGCCGCGGCGAGCTTCAGCTCGGTGTGCTGATCGAAACGATGCGCCGCGAGGGCTTCGAACTCGGCATCAGCCGCCCGCGCGTGCTGTTCAGCGAAGACGAGACCGGCGCCAAGACCGAGCCCTACGAAACCGTCATCATCGACGTGGACGAGGAATATTCCGGCACGGTCGTGGAGAAGATGAACATCCGCAAGGCCGAGATGACCGACATGCGTCCGTCGGGTGGCAACAAGACCCGCATCACATTCAGCGCGCCGTCGCGCGGCATGATCGGTTATCATGGCGAATTCCTGTCCGACACACGCGGCACCGGGATCATGAACCGGCTGTTCGAGAAATATGGCCCGCACAAGGGCAAGATCGAAGGCCGCAAGAATGGCGTGCTGATCTCCAATGGCGCTGGCGAGGCCAATGCCTATGCGCTTGGGCCGCTGGAAGAGCGCGGCATCCTGATGGTCGCACCGCAGGAAGCGCTCTACGAGGGCATGATTGTCGGCGAGAACGCCAAGACGGACGACCTTGAGGTCAACCCGATGAAGGCGAAGCAGCTGACCAACTTCCGCGCATCGGGCGGCAAGGACGACGCGATCCGCCTGACCCCGCCCTGGCGCATGACGCTGGAGCAGGCGATCGCCTATATCGACGATGACGAGCTGGTCGAAGTGACCCCGCGCTCGATCCGCTTGCGCAAGCGCTATCTCGATCCGAACGAACGCAAGCGCGCGAGCCGCGCCAAGGCGGCGTAAGCGTTTGGCGCCAGGTTAAATCGCGGCTAATCTTCCCGTCTCAGCCGGGGGGTGAAGATGGATCTGCTGACGCGGCCTTGGCGCCATTATTTCGATTTCAAGGGACGGTCGCGTCGCCTGGAATGCCTGCTGTTCTGGGTAAGCTTCTACGCCATCCTATTCCTAGTCGCGTTGCTTGTCATTTTGATGAACGGCGTGACAGGCTTGGCCGGCCAAGGGATTATACAGCCGGGTTATACGGCGGCGCTCTTCTGCCTCGCTTCCGTCATTCCCGCGCTATCGCTCAGCGTTCGTCGTCTTCACGATCTCGGTATTTCGGGGTGGTGGCTGCTGATCTGGTTTGCACCGCTCATCGGTCAGATACTCGGCGGATTATTGTCGCTGATAATTATCTTCATCCCTTCGCCTGGCGGCGAAAACCAATATGGCTATGACCCTCGTGATCCGGCCGCGCCGGACGAAAACGAGGAACTCGACCGCATATTCGCGTAAGTGGAAGTCGATTTTTCGTCCCGTCACAAACGCTCGAAATAAAATGAACAGTGTTTAATTCAAATATTGAACAGTGATGAATTCATGCTATGATTGCGTCCGACACTGAAAATCGCGCCGCCGTCCATCTGTTGCCGCCCGTTAAGTTTTCGCCGCTACCCACCGTCCAAAGGGGAGTAAGAGCATGTCCGCACCAGATCTGTCGCTGCTGAGCAAACGCCGGTTCGGGCCGTTGTTCGTCGTGCAGTTCTTCGGCGCGTTCAATGACAATCTGCTCAAATTCGCGATGCTCTTCCTCGCCAATTTCACGATCTACAAGGCGGCGCCGGAAAAGGCCGAACTGCTCGCGACGATCGCGACCGGGCTGTTCATCCTGCCCTATTTCCTGCTCTCGGCGCTGGCCGGGCAGCTTGCCGACAAATGGGACAAGGCGGGGCTGGTACGCGCGGTGAAGTTCGCCGAAATCGGCATCATGGCACTGTCGCTCGCCGGTTTCTGGTTCCAGTCGGTGCCGGTGCTGCTCACCTGCCTGTTCCTGATGGGCGTGCATTCGACCATCTTCGGGCCGGTTAAATACTCGATCCTGCCGCAGCATCTCGGCCCCAATGAAGTGATGGGCGGCACCGGGCTGATCGAAGCCGGCACGTTCCTCGCGATCCTTGCCGGGCAATTGCTCGGCGGCGTGATCCCGCCCTGGGAGGCTGGCTTGGTCGCGACCGGCGTGGCGGTGCTCGGTTTCCTCACCAGCCTCGCCGTGCCGTCAGCGCCGGCAGTGGCGCCGGACCTCAAGATCGAGCGCAATATTTTCAAGGGCACCTGGGAGATACTCGCCGCGGCGCAGGCGGGGCGTGGCGTGTGGCTGGCGATCCTCGGGATCAGCTGGTTCTTCGCGGTCGGCGCGATCCTGTTGTCGGAATTCGCGCCGCTGGTCAGCGGCACGCTCGGCGCCGGCCCGCACGTCGTCACGCTGTTCCTGCTGGTCTTCTCGGTCGCGGTGGCGATCGGATCGCTGGTGGTCAACAAGCTGCTCGGCGGTCAGGTGTCGGCGCGATATGTGCCGGTCTCCGCGCTGGCGCTGTCGATCTTCCTGATCGACCTGTGGATTGCCACGCGTACCTTCACCATCGTCACGCCCAATGCCGATGTGCATGCATTCCTCGCCACGGCGGGGAGCTGGCATATTCTGTTCGCGTTGGTCGGCATCGCATTTTCCGGCGGCATCTTCATCGTGCCGCTTTACGCCATTCTGCAGACGCACAGCGCGCCCGAGAAACGGTCGCGCATCATCGCCGCGAACAACATCGTCAACGCGGTCGTCACGGTGCTGCTGGTCGCGGTGGTCACGGTGCTGCTCGCCAATGGCACCAGCGTGCCGGGGGTGATCGGCGCGACCGGCTTCGCGACGCTGGCGATCGCGCTGATCTCCTGCTGGCTGCTGCCCGAAACCATATTCAAGGCGATGATCCGCGGCCTGCTCGTGCTGCTTTACCGGGTCGAGGTGCATGGCACGGAGAATATGCCGCAGCCGGGCGAGCGCGCGGTTGTCGTGGTCAACCACGTCTCCTTCCTCGACGGGCTGCTGCTCGCCGCCTTCCTGCCGGGCAAGCCGACCTTCGCGGTCCATACGCGCATCGCCCAGGCATGGTGGGTCAAGCCGTTCCTCGGCATGTTCGACGCCTTCCCTGTCGATCCGACCAACCCGATGGCGGCCAAGGCGATGGTCAAGGCAGTGCGTGAGGGGCGCACGCTGGTGATCTTTCCCGAAGGACGCATCACGGTGACCGGCGCGCTGATGAAGATTTTCGATGGCCCCGGCATGGTCGCCGACAAGGCCGACGCGCCGATCGTGCCGGTGCGGATCTCGGGCGCGCAATATTCGCCCTTCTCGCGGCTCAAGGGCAAAGTCCGGCTGCGCGCCTTCCCGAAGATCGAGCTGACCATCCTGCCGCCGCTGCGCTTCGACGTGGAGGGCGATACCGCGCGCCAGCGCCGCGCCGCCGCCGGACGCAAGCTGTACGACGTGATGAGCGATATGATCTTCGCCACCTCGGACCTCGATCGCACGCTTTATCAGGCGCTGATCGATGCCAAGGACATCAATGGCGGCCATGCGGAAATCGTCGAGGACGTGAAGCGCGATCCGCTGAGCTATGGCCGGCTGCTGACCGGCAGCCTCGCGCTCGGCCGCCCGTTCGCGGCGCTGACCAGGCCGGGCGAGGCGGTCGGCGTTCTGCTGCCCAACGTCAACGCCGTGGTGGTGAGTTTCTTCGCGCTGCAGGCGATCGGCCGCGTGCCGGCGATGCTCAATTATACCGCCGGGCTGACCAATTTGAAGGCGGCGTGCACTGCGGCGGAGATTCGCACGATCCTGACCGCGCGCGCCTTTATCGATCAGGCCAAGCTGGGCGAGGCGATCGCTGGGCTTGAGGCGGCGGGCATCGCGATCCATTATCTCGAGGATATCGGCGCCGGTATCGGTCCGTTGGACAAGCTGAGGGCGCTGGTCGCGACGCGCTGGGCCGGGCGGTCGCATCGGCGTCACCGCGTTTCGCCGGGTGCTCCGGCGGTGATCCTGTTTACCAGTGGATCGGAAGGGCTGCCCAAGGGCGTCGTGCTGACCCACCGCAATCTGCTTGCCAATTGTCTGCAGCTTTCGGCGCGCATCGACTTCAATCGCTCCGACGTGGTGCTCAACGCGCTCCCGGTGTTCCACAGCTTCGGCCTGACCGGCGGCACGCTGCTGCCAATCCTGTCGGGGGTGAAGACGCTGCTTTATCCAAGTCCGTTGCACTATCGCATCGTCCCCGCGCTCGCTTATGATTCGAACGCGACAATCCTGTTTGGCACCGACACCTTCCTGTCGGGCTATGCGCGGATGGCACATGGGTATGACTTTTATTCGCTGCGTTACATCTTTGCCGGCGCCGAACGGGTGAGGGACGAGACGCGCAGGACTTATGCCGAGAAATTCGGCCTGCGCATCCTCGAAGGTTATGGCGCGACCGAGGCCGCGCCGGTGATCGCGGTCAACACGCCGATGCATTTCCAGGCCGGATCGGTCGGCCGCCTGCTGCCCGGTGTCGAAGCGAGGGTGGAGCCTGTGCCGGGGATCGAGGAGGGCGGGCGCCTGTCGATCCGCGGGCCGAACATCATGGCCGGGTATCTCAAGGCCGATGCGCCGGGCGTGTTGCAGCCGCCGGCCGATGGCTGGCACGACAGCGGCGACATCGTGACGATCGATGCCGCCGGTTTCGTCACCATCCGCGGCCGCGCCAAACGCTTCGCCAAGATCGGCGGCGAGATGGTCTCGCTTCCCGCGGTCGAGGGTTATGCGGCGAAACTCTGGCCGGCCGACGAGCATGCCGTGGTGACGCGCCCTGATGCGCGAAAGGGGGAGCAATTGGTTCTGTTCACCACCCAGGCCGGCGCGACCGCGGCGGCGTTCCAGTCATGGGGCCGCACCAACGGCGTGCCCGAACTGGCCATCACGCGCGACATCCGCATCGTCGCGGCACTGCCGGTGCTAGGCACGGGCAAGCTCGATTATGTGACGATGGAAAGCATGGCGGCGGAGCGCGCTGACGCGTTGGATCCTGGAACCGAACCCTGACGATTGGCAGTGAACGATCTCGATCCTCACCCGCCGACTTGCCGCATGGTCACTGACGGCTTGTTCGAACACCGTCGCTATAGCGAGCGGCCGCCGCGCGACGAAGATGTGTTGATCGTATGCGGGCGCGACTATCGGCCGATCCTGCAGGCCCTCGGCGCGTGGGGCAGGCGCTATTTCGGGGAACGGGAGCTGTCGCAACTGGTCGGGGCGGAAAGCGGGCGGGGGAATCGATCCTGTCGTGGTGGATCGGATCAGCGGCCAGCTGACTGACGGTCTGCACTGGTGGCCGGGCACGGCGGACCAGCTCAGCCGCCCATCTTCACGATCATCGCCCACTCAGCCGCGCGCACCGGGCTGACCGACAGTCGCGATTGCCGCAGCATTTCCATGCCCGCAAGTTTCGGCTCCGCCTTCATTGTCGCCAACGTCACCGGTTTGGCCAAAGGCTCGATCGGCTTGACCGCGACGGAGACCCAGCGCGCCTGGTCGCCATCCTGTCGCGCGGTCCGCGTCACCTCGACCATACCGACCGCCGCCTTGTCCTTGCCTGAATGATAGAACAGCGCGCGGTCGCCGACTGCCATCGCCTTCAGGTGCAGCGCGGCGGCGGGGTTGCGCACGCCGGTCCATTCGGTCTGTCCCTCGGTGAGCAAATCGTCCCAGCTATAACTGTCGGGTTCGGATTTAAGCAGCCAATATGCCATGCGATCCTCCACAAGCGTCCAAGGGCCTGATGCCAAGCTAAACCCCCGCTTAACACGTCATTCCGGCTCGGTTCAGCCCGACTCGATTATTCCATGCAACAAGCTGGGTGTTGCCGCGTTTTGGCACCGGCGAATAGCTTGGTTGATCTGAGGAGGTCGAAATGATGAATATGATGAAGAAGGCCGTGCTCGGGGCGACGTTGGCCGCTACCGCGTTGACCGTTGCCGCGCCCGCCGATGCGCAGCGTTATCGTCGCCATTATTACCATGACAATAACGACGCTGGCGTGGCTGTTGTCGCTGGTATCGCCGGCCTGGCGATCGGCGCCGCAATCGCATCAGACAGCCGCCGCGACCGCGAACGATATTATGACGACCGCGGCTATGATTATAATTACGACGACGGTTATTACCGTCAGCGCGGTTATTATCCGAACGACGGTTATTACGCTTATCAGTACCGCGATAATTACGCCCGCTGCCATGTCGAACGGCGCTGGGATCCCTATTATCGTCAGCGCGTGCGGGTTCGGGTCTGCAACTGATCCGGCAGTTATGAGATCGACGGCGGTGCGGGTAACCCCGCGCCGCTTTCATATGGGCTGGCATCCGGATCGATTTTGCGTCAAAGCCCGCCGCCATGACCGACACTCCACCAGACCGCCTGTCCTCCAGCCCGCGCAGCCCATTCTTCGACGAAGAAAAGCTGGCGCGCGGTATCGGCATCCGCTTCAAGGAGCGAGAGCGCCATGACGTCGAGGAATATTGCATCTCCGAAGGCTGGATTCGCGTCGCGCTTGGCAAGAAGGTCGACCGCAAGGGCAATCCGCTGACGCTGAAATATAGCGGTCCGGTCGAGGCGTGGTTCGAGCGCCCCGCCGAAGGGACTGAGGACTCGCCGGAAGCTTAAATCCGCCCGGGCAGCTGGTCCAAGCGCGGCAATTTTCATCATTACCTGAACTGGCCGCTGGCTCCGCCATCGGTCGCGGTTGATGCAAAATAGCCACGCCGCAGCGAAATCGCTGCAGCCAAGTTGCCACTCATTGCCGGCGCTTTTAAGCTCTCTCCATTCCAATGTCGCGCTGCGGAGACAGCGCGCATTCAGGAGAGGGAATAACCATGACTAACCGACCGGAAAATAAGCTGAAGACGCGGCTAGCTATTGGCGCCGCAATGATCGTTGTATTTGCAGCACCGGCTTATGCACAGGAAGCCCCCCAGGATAATAGCGACGATATCATCGTCACGGCAACCAAGCGCTCGATGTCGATCCAGGACGTGCCTTTCTCGATCAATGCGCAGACGGCCGAGGATATCGAGCGCGCTCATGCGAATTCGCTGGAGGATGTGTCGCGCAATGTCGCGGGTCTTGCGGTGCAGAATCTCGGGCCGGGCCAGAGCCAGGTGGCGATCCGCGGCGTTTCCGCCGGCCAGGTCGCGCGCGATCAGCCGGGCGTGAAGGAGCAGGTCGGCGTCTATCTCGATGAATCGGTGATTTCGCTCTCGCTGTTCACCCCGGACCTCGATCTGTTCGATCTCAATCGCATCGAAACACTGCGCGGGCCGCAGGGTACCCTGTTCGGATCTGGCTCGGTCGGTGGCACTTTGCGCTATATCACCAATCAGCCGCGAACGGACCGGGTCGAGGGCAAGGTGGAAGCCAATATCAACGTCGTTGGTGAAGGCGATGTCGGCGGTTCGCTCAAGGGCATGATCAATCTGCCCTTGTCGGATAAAGCCGCGTTGCGTGTGGTCGGCTATTATACCCGCTATAGCGGCTTCATCGATGCATTGCGACCGGGTGGCAAGGTCGATGAGAACGTCAATGATGGCTGGCGGGCCGGCGGACGCGCTTCGCTGCTGCTCGAGCCGATCGACGATCTCAAGATCACGCCGCGTGTGGTGTATCAGAAAATCCACGTCAACGGCTTCAATCGACAGGAAGTCTATAATCTCTTTGCCAACCCTTACACCACCACTGCCGGCGGACGGCCGCCGGTAACGCTGCAGGAACGCCAGCAATACCTGATGCTCGACGAAAAGTTCGAGGATAGGGTCCTGCTGGGCGACCTGACGATCGAGGCCACACGCGGGCCGGTCACCGTTACCTCGGTCACCAGCTATACCGACCGCAAGATACTGGTCAGCCGCGATGCCAGCGCGCTCACCAACAGCGTCTTTATCGATGTCGGTTTTGCGCCGGCAGGGCAGGCGCTGCCCTCCAATCTGGTCGACACCACCAAGGTGAAGCAATTCACTCAGGAGCTTCGCTTTGCTTCGAACGATAGCGGCCCGTTCCAGTGGCTCGTCGGTGGCTTCTATTCGTCCGTGGACCGCAAATATGCGCAACGCCTGCCCACGCCCGGCACCGACGCATTCGCCGATGCGCGGTTCGGTGCCGGCTTTTCTCTCTCGCAACGCAACGGATTTGCGGCGGATTCGCCCTATAACGCCGATATTCCCTATAAGCTGAAGCAGCTCTCGATTTTCGGCGAAGCGAGCTACGCGCTGACCGATGCGCTCAAGGCAACGCTTGGCGGCCGCTATTATACCTTCAATGAAGAACGGGTTTTCAAATCGGGCGGCTTCTTCACCAATCTCGACAATAATCGCGACAAGACCTCTTCCGAGGGCTTCTCGCCGCGCGCCCTGGTGAGTTTCGAGGCGTCCAAGAGCGTCACGTTCAACGCGCAGGTGTCGAAAGGCTTCCGGCTCGGTGGGGTGAACGACCCGCTCAATCTTCCGCTGTGCAGCGGCGGTGCGAGCGGCCCCGATGCCGCGACCTTCGGCAACCGGCCGCGCTATGACGATGAATCGCTGTGGAACTATGAAGGCGGGGTCAAGACGCGTTTTGGCGGGATCACCTTCAACGCGGCTGCTTTCTATACCGACATCAAGAATCTGCAGGTGACGGCGGACGCTGGAAGCTGTTCGTCGCGTGTCGTGTTCAACGTGCCCAAGGCGCATACCATGGGCGTTGAGGCCGAGTTTTCGATGAGGCCGGTCCAGGGGCTCGAATTGGCGCTTTCAGGGAGTCTACTCCGGTCTGAATTCGATTCCACGCTGGCCCGTCCCGATGGTTCGGTGATTGAGGGGATCAAGGACGGCAACCGCTTGCCGTCGGTGCCAAAGTTCCAGCTTTCGGCAAGCGCAAATTACAGCTTCCCGCTGGGCGCCGAAACCGAAGGCTATATCGGTGCGAGCTTCCAGCATGTGGGCAGTCGCTTTACGCAGCCCGGCGACCAGGAAAACAACCCGCGCAGCTTCGTGCATGGCCTGCCCTTTGGAGGTGCCCCGGCGAACGCAGCAACGGTGGTTGATCTGGAATTACCCGAATATCAGCTCGTCGGCCTGAGTGCGGGAGTCAATCTGCCGAACGATCTCGGCGTGTCGATCTATGTCAACAATTTGCTCGACGAAAATCCGCTGCTGTCGTTCGATCGTGAACGTGGCGGCCGCGCCCGGCTCGGCTTCGCCGTGGGCCAGCCCCGCACGATCGGGGTGACCGTTCGCAAGGGATTCTAGCGCGCGATCCGCTGGATTGGACCAGGTTTTCCGATGTGATCATCTCCACCGCCATCCCCGCTTTCGCGGGATAACGGTGGAGATGTAACTTTGTTCTGAAGGTAAAAAGGCACCGATAAAGCGCCGCGTCGATGTCCCTGGCGCGACGTTACCGCCAGGCGAACGCCACCTGCGCATCCGCCTCGATCGCTTTCATAGCCGACCGGTATGGTCCCGGGCCATAGCTGATCCGCGAGACGCCGGCATCGGCTAGCACCGAGGTCGAGGGCACGCCGGGAAACGCCATGATGTTGACTGGTAGCTCGACCGCATCGCACAGCCGCGCGATCAGCGCCGCATCGGTGAGGCCTGGCGCGAAGAAACCGCTAGCACCCGCCGCGGCATAGGCTGCGGCGCGCTTGATCGCGGCATCGACCATCACCTTGTCGTGTGTATCCTGGCTCGCCTGCAGGAAGATGTCGGTCCGGGCATTGATGAAGAAGTCCGCGCCGGCCCCTGTGCGCGCCGCAGCGATTCGCTTGATCTGGACGGGGATCGAGTGGAGCTTGTTCTTGCCGACGATCTGGTCTTCGAAATTGCACCCGGCGGCTCCGGTGGCGGCGAGCCGCGCGACATTGGCCGCGACATCGTCGGGTTTGACCGCATAACCGCCCTCGAAATCGATCGTCACCGGCAGCGACACCGCCCCGGCGATCCGCGTCGCGCTGGCCAGTACGAATTCGAGCGGCAGGGCCTCGCCGTCGTCGAACCCTTGCGCGGCGGCGACCGACCAGCTGCCAGTCGCGATCGCCTTTGCACCGGCCCCTGCCACCGCACGTGCGCTGCCGACGTCCCACGCGTTATATAGAATCAGCGGGTCGCCGGCGACGTGCAGCGCAGCAAAGGTCAGTGCTTTCGACATAAGGATGCGACCCCGGAGTTGTTTCTCGCGCCTTAGTGGACGAACCGCGCGACCACGTCGCGATAGCTTCGGCTCACCTTGACCTGCGCGCCCGACCCCAGCACCAGGAAACATTCGCCGTTGGTGTGCGGCTTCACTTCCTTGACCAGATCGAGATTGACGATGGTCGAGCGGTGTACCCGCTGAAAGCGGCGCGGGTCGAGCCGCTTTTCCAGATCCTTCATCGTTTCGCGCAGGATCAGCGTATTGTCGCCGGTATAGATGCACATATAGTCGCCGGCCGCGTCGATGCGTTCTATCGTATCGACATCGACGCGGAAGATCTGCCCGCGATCCTTGATGTTGATCAGCTTCTCGAACCGGTTCGACGATACCTGGTCGCCGCCGTCGCTCATATTCTCGACCGAATCGGGCGCGACCTCGGCGAGCACTTCCTTCAGCCGGTCGATCTCCTCGACGCCGCGCTTTTCGGTCAGGCGCTGGCGCACGCGATCGAGCGTATCGGCCAGCCGGCTCTCCTCGACCGGTTTCATCAGATAGTCGACCGCCTGCGCCTCGAACGCCTTCAGGGCGTGGTCGGAATAGGCGGTGACGAACACGAACAGCGGCGGTTCGACCTCCATCAGGCCCTGAACGACTGAAAAACCGTCGAACCCGGGCATCTGAATGTCGAGAAACACCAGATCGGGCTTGTGCGTCTTGATCGCGCGGATCGCCTCGCGGCCATTCTGGCATTTGTCGATGATCTCGACATCGTCATGCGCCTGCAGTCGAAGCTCCAAGCCCTGGATCGCCAGCGGCTCGTCGTCGACCAATATCGTTCTAATCGTCATGCAACCTCTCTAACCGGCTCAGCGAGCTGGAACGGAATCTCGATCTCGACCTCGAACCCGCCACTGGGCAAGGATCGGGTTTCGAAACGGTGGTCGGGGCCATAAGCTTGCGCCAACCTTTCCCTGATATTGGCAAGGCCGACCCCAGTTGAAAGGGATGGACGTGCTTTCATTTCATTCAAGCCCGGTCCGGTGTCGGATACGGCGATCTGCACCCGATCCCCGGCGAGCCGCGCAACCACGGCGATTTCGGCGCCTTCTTCCTTCGGCGTGACCGCATATTTGATCGCGTTTTCGACCAATGGCTGAAGCAGCAAAGAAGGCAGGCGGGCCATGGCGACGCGCGGGTCGACCTCGAAACTGGGCCGCAGCCGGTCCTCGAAGCGCATCTTTTCGATCTCGAGATAGAGTTTCAACGTCTCGACCTCCTGCGCGATCGTGACATGGGCGGTCGGTTCGTTGGCCAGCGTGTAGCGCAGGAAGGACGACAGCCGGCTGAGCATCGCATTGGCGCGTTCGGTCTGTTTCAGCAGCACCAGTGTCGAGATCGAATTGAGCGTGTTGAACAGGAAATGCGGATTCAACTGATAGCGGAGCATCGCCAACTGGGCCGATGATGCGGTGTTCTCCAGCGCCGCCAGCTGGTCGATCTGTTCCTCGACGATCAAGTAGAAATTGATTCCGAAATATAGCGCCGACCAGCCCGCCAGCACGGTGAAATTGAGGAATATGGTGCCCAATACCAGGTTCAGATTGAGTCCCGGATTGGCCAGTTTGATGAACGAAAAGGAAAAGGCGTCGAGCACCGAATAGAGGATCGTCGCGATCGCCAGCGTGATGATGGTCAGCAGAATCGCGCTGATCCGCGGCAGTCCGCGATAATAGCCGTACAGCGTCGAGAGCAGCAATGTGATGCAATAACCGACGATCGATTCGATGATCACCGGAATGATCACGTCAAGCGACGGCCCGTTCGAAATGCTCGAGACGCTGCGCAGGATGAGATAGCCGGTCCAGCCCGCGGCCTGCAGCGTCCAGAAGGCGCGGCTCTTCTCCTCGAAGAAGGGGCGCGAGAAGATATCGGGCTTGGTCAGCGCCGGGATCGCCGGAATGGGGAGGGCAGGCATCGGCCACTCCTTACAGTGACTGGGATGGCAGCGCAAAGTACGGTATGGGACGCCGAGCAGGAGAGACGCAATGACCGCAACCGCCGACCGTGCCCAGTTCACCGCCATGACCGAAGGTACCCAGCAGGACTGGACCCTGATCGGCAGCCATTTCCGTGAATTCTCAAAGGCGTTACCGGCGCGTGTCCTCACTCACCTGAAATTGCTCGACGGCGATTATGGGGGTTTCCCGGTCGATCGTCTGGAGCATTCGCTGCAGACCGCGACCCGCGCGCATCGCGATGGCCGTGATGAGGCCTATGTCGTGATGGCGTTGCTCCACGACATCGGCGACACGCTCGGTTCGTTCAACCATCCCGAGATCGGTGCGGCGATGCTCCGTCCGTTCGTGTCGGAGGAAGTGCATTGGATCGCCAACACCCACGGCGTGTTCCAGGGCTATTATTTCTTCCATTACATCGGTGGCGACCGCGACATGCGCGAACAATATCGCGGCCATCCGCATTTCGAAGCCTGTGCCGAATTCTGCGAGAAATACGACCAGGCCGCATTCGACCCGAACTATGACAGCGCGCCGCTCGACTTCTTCGAACCGATGGTCGGCCGGGTGATGTCACGCCCGATCAACAGCATCTATGCCAAGGTGAGCGAGGCGGCGTAGCGTCTGTTTGAAAACTTGCGGAAGAGCGAGTTTTGAAGCCGCCACCGCCGAAATGCGCTTTCAGCGCATTTTCAAACAGACTCCTAAGCGGTTTCGCCCAGGATATCCGCGATCAACCGCAGCACCTCCGGTCGCAACTGCACGCCCATATGGCTCGCGCGGATTTCGACATTGCGGCATTGCGGGTCGTCATCCACGTGGCAGATCATGCCGTTGACCAGTCCGTCGCTGCGGCTCCAGATGGCGGTCGACGGAACGGGCAGGGGGCGCACCACTTCGGCCGCCTTTTGCGTCACGCGCTCGCTATCGACCTTGTCGCCGCTCAGCAGTTCGAACGCGCGCCAGACATTGGTGGCGCGTGGCGATCCGGCAAATGGCGAACTGACCGTGATCACCTCACGCACCATATCGGGCAGGCGATGTGCCGCGAATCGCGCCATGATCCCGCCGAGACTGACGCCGATCAACGTCACCGGCACGCCCGTATCGGCATGGAGTGCGCGGATGCGGTCGAGCAGCTTTTCACCATCGTTGCCGACCGCGCGTCGGCCGATATTACGGCCAAGCCCCCAACCTTCCGCCCGATAACCGAGCCGCTCGAGATAGCGCCGCATGACGAAGTTCGAGCGGTCCGAATTGACCAAGCCAGGCAAGAGCAGCACTGGCCGGCCATCACCCCTCGGCGCCGCATCGAGCATCTTGCGCGCGCCGAGCAGCGACACGACGGCCCACGCCGCGCGCGGCAATTCCGCCGCCCAGAGCAGCTTGGATGGTGGGGCATGGCCGTTCCCCTGCGCGCTCACCTTGCGAACCAGCCAAGCACGTTGACCGGAAACGGCGTCCAGCCGCCGACCCGCACACCGGCATGGCGCAGCGCATCGCCGGTCCAGGCATTGCAGGTCGCGATCGCGCTGTATTTGCCCCGCGCATCGTAAAACGCGTCGTAACTGGCATAACCGAACTGGTGCTTGGTGCGGCCATTCTCGACCCGGAAGCTCGCCCGCACAAACGCGGCGAGCCTGCGATACTCCTCCGGACGCAGCACGATTTCGCGGACATCCGGACCAGGGCGAGGCATGGCGACATGCTCGACATGGATCAAGGTCCGGTCGCTGCCGATCGCCGCACCGAGGATCGTCGGGACCTTCACATCGGCCCAGGTTCTCGTTTCGAGATAAAAGGCCCGCTCGCCCCAGCCGATCGCGATATAGGGATGTGCGGCGAAGCGTGGGTCGGCGATATCGCTGGCTTCGGCCAGATCGCTCCAGTCCACCCCCTCGGCGACCACCGGCATGACCAGTCCGGTATGGATGCCATTGCTCTCGACGAAGATCCGCACGCCCGTCTCCGGCGCGCGCCAGCCGTTATTGGTCGGCAGTGCCCCGCCGACCATCCCGGCCGCACCATAGCTTGTGGAGAATGTCGCGAATCCCAGCACCGCCAGGCTGATGATCTTGTTCCAGCGCCCTGACATCGCACTCCATTTCCTGCCGCGTTCGCGCTGTGATATGCCATTTGCATGACAGAGGATATGCATGTGCTCGACGCCCCGCCAGAGGGCGCCGCGGGTGACTGGACGATAGCGCAGGATTGGTCGCACTATTCAGCCGAAGAGCATGCGACCTGGGATATTCTGTTCGAACGGCAGGCCAGACTCTTGCCGGGGCGGGCGTCGAATGCCTATCTGCGCGGGCTCGACGTGCTCAAATTGTCCAAACCCGGCATTCCCGATTTCGAGGAACTGTCCGAACAGCTGATGAAGCTGACCGGGTGGCAAGTGGTTGCCGTGCCTGGGCTGGTGCCGGACGAGGTATTCTTCGACCATATGGCCAATCGACGCTTTGTCGCGGGCAACTTCATTCGCCGGCCCGATCAGCTCGACTATCTGCAGGAACCCGATGTGTTTCACGACGTGTTCGGTCATGTGCCGATGCTCGCCGATTCGGTGTTCGCCGATTATCTCGAGGCCTATGGTCGTGGCGGGCAGCGCGCGCTCGGGCTCGATGCGCTGAAATATCTCGGGCGGCTCTATTGGTACACGGTCGAGTTCGGCTTGATCGCCGAGCCCGAGGGCCTGCGCATCTATGGTTCGGGCATCGTGTCGAGCTTTGCCGAAAGCCGCTTCGCGCTGGACGATCCGAGCCCCAACCGGATCGGCTTCGATCTCGCGCGGGTGATGCGCACCGAGTACCGGATCGACGATTTTCAGCAGAATTACTTCGTCATCCCGAGTTTCGACGAACTGCTTCGCTTGACCGTGGAAACCGATTTCGCGCCGCTCTACGAGGCGTTGAAGGCGCTGCCCGACGTTCCCGTCGCCGAAATCCTGCCGCAGGACGAGGTGATGACGCGCGGAACGCAGGCCTATATCAGTGGAAAGGCCTGCGCATGAAGACGATCGCTATTCTGGCTTGTTCGCTGATCCTGCCGACCGCCGCACCCGCGCAGGAAATCTCTAACCCGTCGACCGTCGCACCGCCGATTGGACGCTATTCGCATCTCGCAGTGGTGCCGGCGGGATCCGATATGCTCTACGTGGCCGGACAAGTCGGCAATGCGCCCGACGGCAGCATCGCCGCCGATGCGGAGGCGCAATATGAGCGCGCGCTGCGCAACGTCGTGGCGATCCTCGCGAGTCAGGGGGCGACCCCGCACAATATCGTCAAGCTGACCGCCTATCTGGTCAAGCCGCTCGACTATGAACGCTCATCGGCGATCCGCAAGGCGGTTCTCGGCGATGCGGTGCCACCCTCGACGCTGGTTTATGTCGTGCGTCTTGCCCGGCCGGAATTGCTGGTCGAGGTCGACGCCATCGCGGTCAAACCCAAGAATTAGAGCTCCTCCTCCCCGTGCCGGGGACGAGCAAAATCACCAATTCCCAAAGCCGGGCGTTTCGCCCGCGCCGCCCGGGCCGAGCCGCGTCACGCGATCGCGGCCATGGCGCACCCGCTTGCGCAGGCGGAGCGCCGGCCAGTCGCCGGTGTCGATCCGCCCTGCCAGGCGTAGCCCCTGCCGGCGATAGGCGCGGATCACCGCATCGGCCTGGCTCTTGAGCAGGCCCGCCAGCACCAGCGTTCCATTTTCGGCGAGCGCCATGCAGATATTTGGCGCGAGCGCGATCAGCGGGCCGGCCAGGATGTTGGCGACGATCAGGTCATAGGGCGCGCGGCCGATCAGCAAGGGATGTTCGAGTCCTGGCGCGGTGGCGAGCGCGAGCAGGCGAGGACCGTCTCCAAGCTTTATTCCATTCAGCTCGGCATTTTCCGCCGTCACATCGATCGACGCCGCGTCGATATCCGACGCGGTGGCATAGGCGCCGGGCCATAAATGCATCGCCGCGAAAGCGAGCAAACCAGTGCCGGTGCCGATATCGACCAGGTTGCGCGCGCGTTCGCCGCGCGCGCGCATCGCATCGAGTGTCAGCAGGCAACCAGTGGTCGTCTCGTGCTGACCAGTGCCGAAGGCGCGGCTCGCTTCGATGCGGAAAGCACGTGCGCCGGACGGAATGGCGCCCTTGTTGGCATCGGTATGGACGTAGAAGCGACCGGCATGGACCGGCTCGATTCCCGACTGGCTGAGCGTAACCCAATCCGCATCGGGCACGCGCTCGGCAGTCGCCTTAATCTTGGCCGAACTCGGCGCCAGCGCACGCACCGCAGCAAGCCCCGCCTTGTCCGGCTTGCCTTCGAAATAGGCATCGAGGCGCCAGCGAAGCGGATCGTCGGCAACCTCTTCGCTGGTCATCAGCACCGGTGCCGGATCGATGCCAAGATCGTCGGCCGCGTCGATCGCCTCGGCCTCGGCACGGGTGCAAGGGAGGGTGAGCTTCCAGCTATCGGACATAACTTGCCCCGTTCACGTCGATCACCGACCCCGTCATCGATGCCGGCGCTTCCAGCGCAAGGAATTTCGCTGCGGTGGCGATTTCGTCGGGCTCGGCGACGCGGCCGAGCGGAATGTCGGCGAGTAATTTGTCGCCGCCGCGGCTCGACAGATAATCGCTGGCCATGCCGGTCATGGTGAAGCCGGGGCAGATCGCGAAGGCCAGAATGCCTTGAGCAGCATAGCCACGCGCGATCGATTTGGTCATCGCGACCATGCCGGCCTTGGACGCGGCATAATGCCAATGTTCGGGTGAATCGCCGCGATAGGCGGCGCGGCTCGCGATATTGACGATCCGGCCGCCACTTGCGCGATCCTGCCAGTGGAGAACGGCGAGGCGGCACAGTTCGGCGGATGCGGTCAGGTTGATGCGCATCGTACGCTCCCAATCAGCGACCCAGTCGGCTTGCGCCCGGTCGATCGGGTTCGCTTCGAAGATACCGGCATTGTTGATCAGCACGTCGATCCGGCCATCGAGCTGTTCGAGCGCGGTATTCCACAAGGTTTGCGGGCCTGCTGGATCGGCGAAATCGGCCGGAATGCCGCTTTTGGTGCCGTGGCCGATCAGGCGGACGTCGCCGCAGTCGAGTGCGCCGGCGATCGCCGCGCCGATGCCCCGGCTGCTGCCGGTGAGGAGGATATTGGTGGTCATTCGCGCGGCATAGCTGTGCTGGCCAAAGTCGTCACCCCGTGGACGCTATCTGCGCATATTATCACCTTCCCCCGGGAGAGCGGTGGAGTCAGGTCGCCACGCTGGCCAAGAAGCTGTCGGCCGCACCGCGCAGCGTCATCAGCCGTTCGTTGACCTCTTCGAAATCGCGCTCGAGCGTGTCGATCTCGCTCGCAACATTCTCGGTGTCCTCGCGGATCATCGCGATAGTGTTCGACATAGAGTCCGCGGCGAGTGCGGTTTCGTCGACCGCTGCGGTGATCGCGGTGACGGTCTGTGCCTGTGCCTCCATCGCAAAGCGGATGCGGTTGGCGCTTTCCTGCACCTCGGCGACGGTCGCCTTGATCGATGCGTTGGTATCGACGGTCGAGCGTGTGGCCGACTGGATCGCGGCGATCTTGGCGGCGATGTCGTCCGTCGCACGTGCGGTTTGGCTGGCCAGCGATTTCACTTCCTGCGCGACGACCGCGAAGCCACGACCGGCATCGCCGGCGCGCGCCGCCTCGATCGTCGCATTGAGTGCGAGCAGGTTGGTCTGTCCGGCAATGTCGCGGATCAGCCCCAGGATCGATTCGATCGATTTGGCATGATCGGACAGCGTTTCCGACATGCCGACCGCGTCGCCGGCCTGGCCGGACGCGCGCGTCGCGATATCGGTCGCCGCCTCGACTTCGCGGCGCGCATCCTCGATCGCACGGATCAGGCCGGCGGCGGTGTGAGCCGCTTCGCGCATCGCGACTGCCGATTGCTCGGCGGCGGCGGCGACTTCGGATGTCTTGCCGATCATCCCGCGTGCTGAGGTCGAGGCGCCTTTCGCCTGGACGCGGATGCGCGTGCCGAGTGTCGCCGTACCCTCGATCGACTGGCCGATGCTTTCGCTGAACTGGGTCGATCGGGCTCGGCGTTCGTCGCGCGCGCGCTCCGCATCGCAACTACCCAGATAGGTGGTCATGACATCGGCCTCGACCAGCGCGAGGCGCTGGACGACGTCCGCTAGATGTTGCGCGCGTCCGGTGTCGCCGTTCAGCCGCCCGGCAATGATCTTCAGCGTCTGACTATGCGCAAAACTCAGTGACGAGAGCAAAGCGGGAAGCGGTACACTGGCTTCGTAGGATTCGCTGGCATGCCCGAAGGCGAGCGTCATCCACTGGTCGCCGAACGGGTCGGCATATTTGATCTTGGTATAGCGTGTGCTGCGCGCGATACGTTTCGCCAGCAATTCGCTGCTCATCAATGGCCTGATATGTGCCGTCGATGGTAGCGACATATAGTGATTCCAGAACGCGCGAGCGATCGTTTCCTCCGACCCTTCGACCAGAGTGGATATCTCGGCACTGGCCGCGGCGATCGCGCGGTCCCAGTCATAATCGCCGACGCGTTCGGCGGCGCTGCGCGCGCCGCCGCTCCAGCTGCCTAAAGCGCTGCTATTTGACTGTGCCAATCGATCGTCCTCTCAATTGCTCACGCAGCGACTTTGGCGAAGAACTCGCCTGCACTGTTCTTGAGTGTGCCCAGCCTTGCCTCGAGCGAATCGAAGCCCTTGCCGACGCGATCGATGTCCGATGCAACGGTTTCGGTGTCCTCGCGGATCGCGGCGATTGTGTTCGACATCGAATCCGCGGCGAGCGCGGTTTCGTCGACCGCTGCGGTGATCGCGGTGACGGTCTGTGCCTGCGCCTCCATCGCGAAACGGATGCGGTTGGCGCTTTCCTGCACCTCGGCGACGGTCGCTTTGATCGATGCGTTGGTATCGACGGTCGAGCGTGTGGCCGACTGGATCGCGGCGATCTTGGCGGCGATGTCGTCGGTCGCGCGCGCTGTCTGGTTGGCGAGGCTTTTCACTTCCTGCGCGACGACCGCGAAGCCACGACCGGCATCGCCGGCGCGCGCCGCCTCGATCGTCGCATTGAGTGCGAGCAGGTTGGTCTGTCCGGCAATGTCGCGGATCAGCCCCAGGATCGATTCGATCGATTTGGCATGATCGGACAGCGTTTCCGACATGCCGACCGCAGTGCTTGCTTGAGTCGAGGCGCGGGTGGCGATCTCGCGTGCCGCCTCGACTTCGGTGCGCGCATCTTCGATCGCGCGGATCAGGCCGGCGGCGGTGTGCGCCGCTTCGCGCATCGCGACCGCCGATTGCTCGGCGGCGGCGGCGACTTCGGACGTCTTGCCGAGCATGCCACGCGCGGAGTTGGAAGTGCTGAGCGATTGGCCGCGCAGTACGCCCGATTCCTGCGTCGCGCTTTCGACCATCTGCGCGATACCTTCGCGGAATTCTGTCGCGAGCCGGTCACGGCCGACCTGCGCGCTATGCTCGCGATAGGCGTTATAGATCGCGACGGTGATCTCACCCTCCAGCGCGGAGAGGCGCATCAGCGTGTCGATCAGGATCGACAGCTTTGGATCGGCATGATCGACTTTTTTTGTCATGATATTGAGCGCGGCGCGGTCGCTCGCGTTGATCATCGACAGCAGGGCGAGCGGCGATACGTCGTTGGTATAGGCGGCGGCGACCGATCGTTCGACCGATTCGACCCAGCTGCGGCCATTGGTGTCGAGGAAACGGTTCTTCAAAAAGGTGCAGCCAACCTCGATCATCTTGTCGGTTTCATGCGGTGCCCAGATGCGCTCATCGGCGAAGCAGCGCAACCATTGCTGCCAATAGGCCTCTGATACAGCACGGATATCGGGTTCGAGCACGGCCCAGGCCTCGCGGCTCGCGCCGGCCAGCGAGCCGTCAAAATCGAACACGCGCAGGCGCGCGGTCAGATCGATTTTCGCGGCGATCGTGCCGGGGGCAGGCAGGTCGTTGGCGTCCAAGAGCGAAAACTCCGTTTGTGCGACCCGGTATGGTCCCGTGGTTGTTGGCCAAGAGCTAACCGTATTTGGTTAAGGGGCGGTTAGGGTGCGGCTTGAAAATGGAAGCGGGCCGGCACCGCCAAAATGCGACCTCGGCGCATTTTCAAACAGCCGTTCTCGTCTTGCATCGCGGCACATGGCGACTAATAGGTCGGGCACCGCCTGACGAAGGACCAGCCCTTGGCCACCAAACCGCCCGCCGCCCGCCCATTAAGCCCCCATGTGTGGCATGTGCGCTGGCCGATCACGATGACCGTCTCGATCATCCATCGGATCACCGGCAGCGGTATGGCGACGGTCGGCACCGCCGCGTTCGTGTGGTGGCTTGCAGCTCTGGCCGGGGGCAAGGGCAGCTACGCGACCTTCATGCACGTCTTCACCGGCCTGTGGGGCGGCGCGATCGGTTATGTCGTCGGGATCGGGCTGACGCTGTCCTTCTTTCAGCATATGGCGACCGGCATCCGCCATTTCGTGCTCGATACCGGTGCTGGTTACGAGCTCAAGATCAACAAGATGGGGGCATGGCTGACCGTCGTGGCGTCGCTCACGCTGACCATCGTCTTCTGGCTCTATCTCCTGGGGGGCAAATAAGATGGGCAACGGCACCAATCTCGGTCGCGTACGCGGCCTGGGCAGCGCACAGGAAGGCGCGCATCACTGGTGGCACCAGCGGCTGACCGCCGGCGCCAATCTGTTCCTGACATTGTGGTTCATGGTCGCGATCGCGCAACTGCCGGCTTATGACTATGCCACGGTGCATGGCTGGATGTCGTCGGCCTGGGTCGCGATCCCGTTGATCCTGCTCGTCGCCTCGGTCTTCTACCATTTCCGGCTCGGCTTGCAGGTCGTGATCG
Source organism: Sphingomonas sp. UYAg733 (assembly GCF_054057355.1). Lineage (NCBI taxonomy): Bacteria > Pseudomonadati > Pseudomonadota > Alphaproteobacteria > Sphingomonadales > Sphingomonadaceae > Sphingomonas > Sphingomonas sp. UYAg733. Next base: position 149,321 of record NZ_JBSRZE010000005.1, on the reverse strand, counting down.
AGGATTATCAGCATGATGAAGGTCGCATCGTGCTGATGATCGCGCTCAACTTCTTCACCGTTGGGACTGCCGCGGTCGCCATCTTCTCGATCCTCCGGATCGCCTTCACCGGGACGCCTTTATAATGCCCCCCATTTCTGGCTCAGCGTACAAGATCATCGACCATACCTATGATGCCGTGGTCGTCGGCGCGGGCGGTTCGGGCCTGCGCGCGACGATGGGTATCGCCGAGGCGGGCCTGAAGACCGCGTGCATCACCAAGGTATTCCCGACGCGCAGCCACACCGTCGCGGCGCAGGGTGGCATCGCCGCCAGCCTCGGCAATATGGGCCCGGATCACTGGACCTGGCACATGTTCGACACCGTCAAGGGCTCGGACTGGCTCGGCGACCAGGACGCGATCGAATATATGGTGCGTGAAGCGCCCGCCGCGGTCTACGAACTCGAACATGCCGGCGTGCCGTTCAGCCGTACCGACGAGGGCAAGATCTATCAGCGCCCGTTCGGCGGCATGATGCAGAATATGGGCGAAGGCCCGCCCGCGCAACGGACCTGCGCCGCCGCCGACCGCACCGGTCATGCCATGCTTCACGCGCTCTATCAGCAGAGCCTGAAGTACGACGCCGACTTCTACATCGAATATTTCGCGCTCGACCTGATCATGGAAAACGGCGTGTGCCGTGGCGTGATCGCCTTGTGCATGGATGACGGGTCGATCCACCGTTTCCGTGCCCATTCTGTCGTGCTGGCGACCGGCGGTTATGGCCGCACCTATTTCTCGGCGACCTCTGCGCATACCTGCACCGGCGATGGCGGCGGCATGGTGCTGCGCGCCGGGCTGCCGTTGCAGGATATGGAATTCGTTCAGTTCCACCCGACTGGCATTTATGGCGCGGGCGTGCTGATTACCGAGGGCGCACGCGGGGAGGGTGGTTACCTGACCAATAGCGAAGGCGAGCGCTTCATGGAACGCTATGCCCCGTCGGCAAAGGATCTCGCTTCGCGCGACGTCGTGTCACGCTCGATGGCGATGGAAATGCGGGAAGGTCGTGGCGTCGGCAAGGAGAAGGATCACATCTATCTCCATCTCGACCATATCGATCCCAAGGTGCTGCATGAACGGCTGCCCGGCATTACCGAAACCGGCAAGATCTTCGCCGGTGTCGACCTGACGCGCCAGCCGCTGCCGGTCACGCCGACCGTGCATTACAATATGGGCGGCATCCCGACCAATTATCACGGTGAGGTCGTCCAGTTGAGAGACGGCAATCCCGATACCGTCGTCCCTGGCCTGTTCGCGGTCGGCGAGGCGGCGTGCGTCTCGGTGCACGGCGCCAACCGGCTCGGCTCCAATTCGCTGATCGATCTCGTGGTGTTCGGCCGCGCGACCGGCCTGCGCCTCAAGGAAACCCTGAAGCCCGGCACCAGTCACGCGCCCTTGCCCAAGGGTTCGGAAGAGCTGGCGCTCGGCCGCCTCGATCATTTCCGTAACGCGACGGGTGGGTCGCCCACCGCCGAGATCCGGCTTGAGATGCAGCGCACGATGCAGAAGCATTGCGCGGTGTTCCGCGACAATGCGCTGCTCGGCGAGGGCGTCGACCTGATCGGCAAAACCTATCAGCGCATGACCGATATCGATGTGAAGGATCGCTCGCTGATCTGGAACACCGATCTGGTCGAGACGCTCGAGCTCGACAATCTCATCGCGCAGGCAGTGGTGACGATGGAGTCCGCCGCCAACCGGAAGGAAAGCCGTGGCGCCCACGTCAACGAGGATTTCCCCGAGCGCGACGACAAGAACTGGATGAAGCACAGCACCGCGACATTCGAGGGCTGGGGCGGCAAGGGCGGCACGACCACGCTCGGCCTGCGCCCAGTGCACGACTACACGCTCACCGACGATATCGAGTATATCAAGCCGAAGAAGCGGGTTTATTGAGGATCGCATGGCGGTCCTAACCATCCACCGCGAAGCGTCCTCCTGGGCTGATGGCGCGCGCAACTATCGCGTGAAGGTCGATGGTGAGGTGCCCTGCAACGAATATAAAGCTCTGGCGGAATGATCCATGCGACGGTTGAAACCATCGTAAGGAGATCGGGAGAAAGCGGCGATGGCTCGGTTTGAACTCGCATTCGCCTTGTTATTGCTGGCCCCGGCTTCGTCCTCTGCTACAAGCGGCAAGCCCCCGACAACGCTCCATCTCGACCCATTCTACCAGCGTTATGTCGATGCCAACGGCATTCCGATCGTGTCGTCGAAAAAAGTTTCCGGCGAAGCGCTGCTGAAGGCGCGCAATATCGTTTTGGCGATGCTCGCCGCGCGGCCCGATTTGAACCGGGCACTGATCGCGCGAGGACAGCGCGTAGCGATCATGGCCGCCGACGAGGGTACGGTCGATATTCCCGAACAGCGCGACTGGAAAAAACCGGTGCGTGGCGACCCGCGACTGACCTTTTGCGAGGCCAAGCACTATGACGAACGCATCGGCAGCATGACCGACCGCGATTACTGGAACAGCCGGGCGCGCGGCATGGCCGGGGTATTGACCACCGGTACGGTCGAGAACCTGCTCGGCTGGAAGAACTCGCGTTATTATGGCGAAAACATCTTCGTCCATGAATTCTCGCACAACATCCTCGCGGCGATCCACACCGCTGATCCGGAGCTCTATGCGAGGGTCGAGCAGGCTTATGCCGAAGCGCTGAAGCAGGGTTTGTGGAAGGGCGAATACACCGCGGTCAATATCGACGAATATTGGGCGGAGGGCACACAATTCTGGTTTAATTCGAACAAGGTGGCGACCTTTGGCGGGCGGGTCGTATTGTCGGACACTGACCTCGCTGCGTATGATTCGGCGCTGCACGATGTACTGGCGGCCGCCTATGGTACGAACCATCATCTGAGCGCAGACAGTTTCTACCTCTCGGCGGCGCGGGTGCCGCCGGGGCCGCTGCCCGCTTATACCGCAGAGGTGTGCTGACGGACGCGTGAGCGGGCAGCGGCTTCGGCACAGCAGGGGTGGACTGCCGTGAAGAATTCCCTTTGCGCGGGAACACCAGAAGCTCCGACTTGTTCGGCCCACATGCGTAACGACACCAAATACCCGCTGCTGGCCAAGCCGCACATCCGTCTGTCCGGCCCGGTCGACCAGTTCATGTATCAGAGCTTCCGCCAGCAGCTCGATGCCTGCCCGAAAGACGGCGCACTGGTCATTGCGCTGACCACGCTGGGCGGCGACCCTGAGGTCGCCCGCACCATGGCCGACGATATCCGCCTGCTCGAGGATCATGACGGGCGCGAGATCCTGTTCCTCGGCAAGGTTGCGGTCTATTCTGCCGGCGCGACCTTCATGGCCGCTTTTCCGGTCGATCGCCGCTTCCTGACGCGCCACACGCGACTGATGATTCATGAACGCACTATCTCGAAGACGATCAACCTCAACGGGCCGCTGCGCATGGTCGTCGCATCGATCAAGGCGGCGCTTCATGAAGTAGAGCATTCGATCCTGATCGAGGAAGAAGGATTTCGCGACATCGTCAAGAACAGCCGGGTGGAGTTCGAGGATTTGCGCGAAAAAGCGCCGTCGAACTGGTATATCGAGGCGGAGGAAGCACGCGAGTTGGGCCTGGTACTCGATGTGATCTGACGCTTGTCGCAAGCGCTTTAGCGCCATAAGACAGTGCATCAATCGATCCGAGGAAACAGCCTTGCGTTTCAAACTGCTGACCGCCGCCCTGCTCTGTGCCGCCGCTGCCACACCGGCTTTTTCGCAAGCGCTGCCGCCGCCCACGCCGATCGCCGGCGACGGCGCGGAGGACGCGAAGCTCAAGCAACTATTCTATGACAGCGACGAAGCATCGCTGAAGCGCAATCCGCTTTCGGGCATCTTTCGCGGTGATTTACGGTATGCCGACCGCTTGGGCGATTTTCTGTCGGATGCCTATATTGCTGGAGAGCGCAGCGCGGGGGAAGCTGATCTCCGCGCGCTCGACAAGATCGATCGCGGCAAACTGACCCATGTCGACCAGATTGCTTATGACGTGTTCCGCCATTCGGCCGAGATCGGCTTGCGCGGCCTGAGCCCGGAGATCGTTGCGCTGACCATCGTTCGACCGATCGACCATTTCAGCGGTTTCCAGACATTCTATCCCGATTTCGTATCCGGTCAGGGCGGCGCGCCGTTCAAGACGGTGACGGATTACGAGAATAACCTGAAGCGCGGAGTCGAATATGCCGCATTGCTCGACGCGGCGATCGTGCGCTTCCGCGAAGGCATGAAGGCCGGCGTGGTCCAGCCCAAGCTGACCGTACGCAACATGACCGAGCAGTTCGATAATATCCTCGCACAGGGCGTCGAGACCTCGGCATTCTACGGGCCGGTCAAGACCTTTCCGGCGGGCATTCCCGCCGCGGATCAGACGCGGCTGCGTGCCGCCTATACGACGCAGATCCGCGACGTCCTGTTGCCGGCGCATAAGCGGATGCGCGATTTCCTGGCCAATACCTATCTCGCCGCAGCGCGCGACAGCGTCGGCCTGTCCGGCATGCCCGGGGGCGACAAGCTTTATGCCTATCTGATCGAATCGAACACGACCCTGCCGCTCAAGGCCGAGGAAGTGCACCAGCTCGGCCTGTCCGAGGTCGCGCGCATCCTGAAGGGGATGGAGGTGCAGAAGGCGGCGGTCGGCTTCAAGGGCAGCTTGCCCGAATTCTTCACCTTCCTGCGCACCGATCCGAAATTCGCGCCCAAATCGGCCGACCAGTTGCGCGACGGCTATCGCGCGATCGGCAAGCGCATCGAGGCACGGATCAAGGAGCAATTCTCGCTCCTGCCCAAGACCCCGCTCGAAATCCGACCAGTCCCGGCTTACAAGGAAAAGACCGACGCGGGCGGCTCCTATCAGGGCGGTACGCCGGACGGGACGCGGCCCGGCGTGTTCTATTACAACACTTATGATCTTCCCTCGCGCTACATGTGGGAGATGGAGACGCTTTATCTGCACGAGGCGGAACCGGGGCATCATTTCCAGATCAGCCTGGCGCAGGAGAATGCCGCGCTGCCCGCCTTCATGCGCTTTGGCGGCAATACCGCTTATGCCGAAGGCTGGGGCCTGTATGCCGAGACGCTGTGGTCCGAGCTCGGCATGGAGACCGACCCGTATCAGCGCATGGGCGGGCTGAACGACGAGATGCTGCGCGCGATGCGCCTGGTCGTCGATACCGGCATTCATGCCAAGGGTTGGAGCCGCGAACAGTCGATCGACTATATGCTCGCCAACTCGCCGATGGCGCGGACCGATGCGACCGCCGAGGTCGAGCGCTATATCGCCATTCCGGGTCAGGCGCTGGCTTACAAGATCGGCCAACTGACGATCAGCCGCACCAAGGCGAAGGCCAGGGCGGCGCTCGGCGACAAGTTCGATCCGCGTGCCTTCCATGCGCAAGTGCTCGACACCGGCGCGTTGCCGATGCCGGTGCTGGAAAAGAAGATCGACGCCTGGATCGCGGCATCGGGTGGAGCAAAGGCGCCTTAACGCGGGGCGGCCTGCACAGTTTCTGCACGAAGCTTTCACTCGATCAACTTTGGCCCCTGGCCGGACCGCATCCTATCGCGGACCCTCCAACAGAGGGAGTTGATCATGTCGGGTTATGTCGTCGCCGAACGTCCGCCGGGACGCAAGCTGCTGTTCGCGATCCTGGTCGGGGCGCTGCTCGCGATTCCGCTCTTCGCTATTTATCTGCTGGTCTATGACCGGCAATCGCAATCGGAGACCGCGCGGTCCTCGATCGCCGACGGGTGGGGCGGGCCGCAGACCATTGCCGGTCCGGTGCTGATCATTCCCTATAGCGAGCAGGTCAGCGAGACCGTCAATGAAGGCGGCAAGCAGACCGTGAGGACCAATACCGTCTGGCGTGAACTGACCGTTTCGCCGAGCGTCGCGGACATCAAGTCGGAGTTGAAGCCCGAACGACGCCATCGCTCGATCTATGACGCGGTGGTCTATGAGGCGCGCAATACGGGCTATGCGAAGTTCGCGTTGCCCGCCGATCTGCAGCGCTTCGGTGTCACGATCGACCAGCTCGCGTTCGATCGCGCCGAGTTGCGCTTCGGCTTGCGTGATGCGCGCGGCCTTTTCGGGCCGCCGCCTTCGGTGACCGTCGATGGCAAGCGCTTGTCGCTTCAGCCGGGCAACGGCCCGTCCGAAACCAATGGCTCGGGTTTCTTCACCCGGCTCGACGCGGCACCGCTGCGCGAGCGGGCGATCGCGGTCAGCTTCGATTACGCCTTTCGCGGCAATGGCTGGCTGGCCTTGCAGCCGCAAGCCGGCGACACGCGCTGGACGGTCAACTCGAAATGGCCGCATCCCAGCTTCACCGGCGGTTTTCTGCCGACCACGCATGAGGTCAAGGACAGCGGCTTCACCGCGACCTGGCGCGTCGGCAACCTCGCGCTCAGCAGCGCGCTCGTCGCTGGCGAACAGATCAAGGCGGAGGTCGTTCAGAAGCCCTATGAACGCGGCACCGTGTCGTTGCGCCAGGCTGCGGGGGATTACGAGGCGCGAGTCGATCTCGTCACGCCGGTCGATCTCTACAGCCAGGTCAATCGCAGCGTGAAATACGGCTTCCTGTTCATCGGCTTCACTTTCATCGCTTTCCTGATGTTCGATGTGATCGGCGGCGTGCGCGTCACCGCGGTCGAATATCTGCTGGTCGGCGCGGGGCTGGTGCTGTTCTTCGTCATGTTGCTCGCCTTTGCCGAGGTGGTCGGGTTCTCGCTTGCCTATGTCCTGGCTGCGGGTGCGATCATCGGCCTGCTCACCGCCTATTCCTCGGCAGTGCTCGGCAGCTGGCGGCGCGGAGCCTATATCGCCGGGCTGCTCACCGCGCTGTACGGCGTGCTGTACATCCTGCTCAGCCTGGAGGCCTATTCCTTGCTGATCGGCTCGTTGCTGCTCTTCGCGGCGCTGGCGGCGGTGATGTATCTCACGCGCGGACTGGATTGGAGCAGCGCGCGACGGCTGATCGATCAGGCGTCCTGAAGAAAGTGTGACGGGGCCGTGACCTAGGGTTTGCGGCCCCGCCCCACCTCATGTATCGGCATGCCGACACGGGGTGCCGGCATGAGCGGTACGGCGCCCGCGACAAGCGATGGGACGTTGAAGCGATGGCCGAATTTGCGCTGCCCAAGAACAGCAAGATCAAGAAGAACGGCACGGTTCACAAGGCGCCTGCGGACGCGAAGACGGTCAAGAATTTCAAAGTCTATCGCTACGATCCCGATAGCGGCGAAAACCCGCGCTACGATACATTCCAGGTCGACCTCGATAGTTGCGGTCCGATGGTGCTCGACGCGCTGATCAAGATGAAGTCGGAACAGGACAGCTCGCTGACTTTCCGTCGTTCGTGCCGCGAGGGTATCTGCGGGTCGTGCTCGATGAATATCGACGGCAAGAATGGCCTCGCCTGCACTACCGCGATCGAGGATGTGAAGGGCGATGTGACGATCACGCCGCTGCCGCACATGGAAGTGATCAAGGACCTGGTCCCCGACTTCACCCATTTCTACGCGCAATATGCGTCGATCAAACCATGGCTGCAGACCGTCACGCCGCCGCCCTCGGGCAAGGAGCGCCTGCAATCGCCGGCCGATCGCGAAAAGCTCGACGGGCTGTACGAGTGCATCCTGTGCGCCTGCTGCTCGACCTCGTGCCCGAGCTATTGGTGGAACAGCGACAAGTTCCTCGGTCCGGCGATCCTGTTACAGGCCTATCGCTGGCTCGCCGACAGCCGTGACGAGATGACCGGTGAGCGGCTCGACGAGTTGGAAGATCCATTCCGCCTCTATCGCTGCCACACGATCATGAACTGCGCGAATGTCTGCCCCAAGGGTTTGAACCCGGCCAAGGCGATCGCTGAGATCAAGAAGATGGAAGTCGAGCGGGTAATATAGGTCCCGTGACCGAGATCGTCAGTCCGCCGTTCAGTTACGAAGACGACCCGAGCGAGCCCGGCTGGAAGAGCTGGCGGTTTCGCGATCCGACCCGATTCAACGGCTTCATCGAGCCGTTGCAGGTCAAGGTGGAGGGCGGCATCGCGCGGGTGCGCATGATGCCCGAGCACCGGCATTCGAATATGCGCGACAATGTCCATGGCGGCGCGTTGCTCGGTTTCATGGACGTTGCGCTGTTCGCCGCCAGCCGCGGGTTCGGTGTGTTGAGCGCGGGCGGCGCGGTGACGCTCGATCTGTCGGCGCAGTTCATCGGCGGCGCACGCGTCGGCGCGCCGATCGAGGCGCATATCGAACTGTTGCGTGAAACCGGCCGGATGCTGTTTCTGCGCGGCCTGATCGTACAGGAGGGCGAACCGACCATTGCCAGCTTCACCGGCACGCTGCGCAAATCGACTCCGCCCGCCAATCTCTTATGAACCCAGCCAACCTTCTATGAGTAAAGTCCTTGTCGCTTATCAGGCGCTGGTGGCGGCCGGCGAATTGCAAGTCGATCCGGCACAGGCCGATGCCGCGCGCCGACTCGACATCCTCGCCGCTGAACTCGAGGCGACGCCGAAACGCGGCAGCACATTGTGGCGCGCACTCGGCAAAAAGCCCGAGGCGCCACGCGGCATCTATCTCTGGGGGGGGGTCGGGCGCGGCAAATCGATGCTGATGGACCTGTTCTTCCACGCGCTCGACATTCGCCGAAAACGCCGCGTTCATTTCCAGGAATTCATGCTCGAAGTGCATCAGCGCCTTGGCGTCGAGCGGGCCAAGGAGAAGGGTGATCCGGTCCTTCCCGTTGCATTGGCGATCGCGGAGGAGACGCGTTGCCTCGCGTTCGACGAGATGATCGTCAACAACAGCCCCGATGCGATGATCCTGTCGCGGCTGTTCACCGAATTGCTCGCGCGCGGCGTGACAATGGTCACGACATCGAACCGGGTGCCGACCGACCTGTACAAGGACGGCCTTAACCGCGAGCATTTCCTGCCCTTTATCGATCTCATCCAGACCAAGCTCGACGTGCTCGCGCTCAACGGCCCGGTCGATTATCGCCGCGACCGTCTTGGGTCGCAGGAGACCTGGCTTGTCCCCAACGGCGCGGAGGCGACCGCGCAGCTTTCCGCCGCATTCTTCCGCCTGACCGATTATCCGCCGGAGGATCGCGATCATGTGCCGGCCGAGGATATCGCAGTGCAGGGCGGGCGTACCTTGCATGTGCCGAAAAGCCTGAAGGGCGTCGCGGTGTTCGCGTTCAAGAAGCTCTGCGGCGAAGCACGGGGCGCCGCCGATTATCTCGCGGTGGCGCGGAAATTCCACACCGTCATCCTGGTCGGCATCCCCAAGCTCGGCCCGGAAAGCCGCAACGAGGCGGCGCGCTTTGTCGCGCTGATCGACGCGCTATACGAACACAAGGTCAAATTGCTCGCGGCGGCCGATGCCGAGCCCGATCAGCTTTATGAGAAAGGCGATGGCCGCTTCGAATTCGACCGCACCGTCAGCCGGCTGGAGGAGATGCGCTCGGAGGAATATTTGGCGGCGGGGCACGGCGCGGCATAGCGCCCGGCGCTTCCGGCGGCCGGGCTGTCAAAGCGGCGTCTGGCGCCGCATAGCGGCGGCATTCCGGCCAGTCGCAATGGCCGTAACGGCCGTGTCGAGCGCCCGTGCGATCGCGCCTTTGACCATGGGTTCGGCGCGGCGCGCGACCCACCAGGAGAAGCCCATCGCCAGTACAAGCGTCGCGGCGAACGCCGGGGCCATCGGCACTCCGGCGTGCATCAATGCGGCGATCAGCGCCGCGCCGGCCTCCTGATGGATCAGATAGAGCGGATAGGTCATCAAACCCAAGGTCATAGCAAGTCGGGCGTCGATCAGTTTTTCGAGGATTGGCTGCAATCTGATCGAGCCCAGCACGACGATCAGCCCTGTGGCGAACACTGCGATCGGAAGTACCGGCCCGACCTCGATGCCGAGCGCCTGGGTCCGTTCGACCGTCCGTCCCGCGACCTCCGCGAACGCGGTCGCGGTGAGCAGCGTGAACAGCACCATCCTATGGCCGCTCACCCGGTCGTGGAGCATCGCCCAGGCGAGCACACCGAGCGCGAAGAAACAACCATGCGGCAGCATGGCGAGCTGGAACGGACGGTAATCCATCATCTGCGGCGCGTTCCAGTCGGCGAGTCGCGCGAAGAGCCAGAAGGCCGTGCTGAGCGCCCCGATCCAAAGCGCGCGGCGCTCGATTCCTCGGAGCGTACCGGCCCGGCCCAGGCCGGTTGCGATCAGCAGGTAAAAGGCCAGTTCGATGCCGAGCGTCCAATAGGAAGGATCGATACCGACACCGATCGGCCAGCAGCCAATCGAAACCAGCCATTGCCGCGGCAGGAAGGGGGAGGGTGCGGCGAGCCACAGCACCCCAAGTGTCACAGTCGCACAAATCCATGCGGCGGGCAACAGGCGCAATGCGCGGCGGCGCAGGAAGTCGGCGGTGCTCGCCCCTTGCGCCGACATTGCGATCACAAAGCCCGATATAACGAAGAACAGTTCGACCCCGACCCAGCCGAACCAAGTCGCGCCGACTCCGGCGGTCGATAGCCGCAGGCCGGCGAGCATTTCCGCGCCGGTCGAACTCGGTGCGAGCGCGAAGGCACTGCCGAAATGAAAGGCAACGACCATCAGCGCGCTGGCGAAGCGCAGCAGATCAAGTGCGATAATCGTGCGGGGTTTCGGTCCGGCCATGGCGTTGGCATGCCGGCAATCGGTTTAAGATCGAGTGTATTGCGCGCGCGAAATCTTCTATGCTGGCACATCATTTTAGGAGGGACTCGATGCTCGTCACCACTACCGAAAACGTGCCCGGCCATAATGTGAAGGCGGTACTTGGTCAGGTCTTTGGCGTTGTCGTGCGCAGCCGGGGTATCGGCGGCAATATCACCGCCAGCCTGCGCTCGATCGTTGGTGGCGAGATTCCCGAATATACCAAGCTGGTCGAGGAAACGCGCCGCCATGCAATCGACCGGTTGGTGCAGAACGCCGCGTTGATGGGCGCCAATGCGGTGGTGATGATGCGCTTCGATTCCGGAGAGATCGCCCAGGCGATGAATGAGGTGGTCGCATATGGCACCGCCGTCATCCTCGATCCGGCACCCGAATGATGCTGCGGACAATGGTGCTGGTGATCGCGGCGCTGGTGTTCACGATCGCGTTGATCGCGGCTTTTATCGATCCGGCGGCATGGCCGATCGCGCTGATCGTCGGGCTGACGCTCGCAGGCATTGGGTTCGAGCGGTCGCGCTATGGCGCGATACAAGCCCGGCCGGCTGACGGGAACTGGCGGGAGACGAGTGAACGGTTCATTGATGACGATAGCGGGCGGCCGGTTGCGGTCTGGTATAACGACGCGACGGGCGAGCGCCGCTATGTCGATATCGAGCGGATGTAAGCACATTACTGCAATTGCGAATGAGTTGCATCATGAGGCGAGAATGAGGCGCCTTTACCGGTTGCCCCGACGTCAAAACGCGCCTAAGTCGCGTCGCGCCAGCCGCTTTTCGCGGCACACTGAACCCGTCGCGTTTGCGGCACTTATTTCCGGTAAAGGAACATCATGGCCCGCAAGAAGATCGCGCTGATCGGCGCCGGTAACATCGGCGGCACGCTCGCCCATCTCGCGGCCCTGAAGGGGCTTGGCGATATCGTCCTGTTCGACGTGGTCGAAGGTGTGCCGCAGGGCAAGGCGCTCGATCTTTCGCAGTGCGGCCCGGTCGAAGGCTTCGACGCCATGATCACCGGATCGAATGATTATGCCGACATCGCCGGCGCCGACGTGATTATCGTCACCGCCGGTATCGCGCGCAAGCCGGGGATGAGCCGAGACGATCTGCTCGGCATCAATTTGAAAGTGATGAAGGCGGTCGGCGAGGGTATCGCGGCCAACGCGCCGAACGCATTCGTGATCTGCATCACCAACCCGCTCGACGCGATGGTGTGGGCGCTGCGCGAGTTCTCCGGCCTGCCGCATCACATGGTCGTCGGCATGGCCGGCGTGCTCGACAGCTCACGCTTCAGCCATTTCCTCGCTGATGAATTCAAGGTTTCGATCAAGGACGTCACCTCGTTCGTGCTCGGCGGCCATGGCGACACGATGGTCCCGGTCATCTCCTATTCGACCGTCTCGGGCATTCCGGTGCCCGACCTGATCAAGATGGGCCGGACGACCCAGGAGAAGATCGACGCGATCGTCCAGCGCACCCGTTCGGGCGGCGGCGAGATCGTCGCGCTGCTCAAGACCGGTTCGGCCTATTACGCCCCAGCGACCAGCGGCATCGCGATGGCCGAGGCCTATCTCTACGACCAGAAGCGCGTCCTGCCGGCGGCGGTGCATGTGCAGGGCGAATATGGCGTGAACAATCTCTATGTCGGCGTGCCGGTGGTGATCGGTGCAGGCGGCGTCGAGCAGATCGTCCAGATCGCGCTGGACGACGAGGCCAAGGCCAACCTTGCCGTGTCGGTCGAGGCGGTCAAGGAACTGCTTGTGGCGTGTAAGGCGATCGACGGCAGCCTGGCATGATCACTCGGACGTTAGGGAGGCGCGCGCTTGCTTCTCTCATTCCGATCTTCCTTCTAGCTGCAGGTACTGGCGCGCTTGCTCAAGAGGGTGAGCGAGGATCGGGAACTGCGGTAGTGGCGGCGTTTGAAAAATATTGTTTCTCGCAGCCATATACGGTCTCCGAAATTACAGCCGGACTGTCGAAGGATTCTTCCTTGCGGGAAACGGCGCTACCGTCGGACTTTGTCGTTAAAGACTTGGGTGAGAACCAGTCTTGGTCGCTTACTATCGACGGCAAGCCGTTTCAGTTGATCGTTATTAGGCGATTGGGATTCAAGAAATCTGGTATCCAGTGTTTCCTGAGGACTGAAGAAAACGAGGGCACGATCTTCCCATATTTCGACCTCTTTCGTGAACGAATGAAGGCCAATGGCTTGAGCGGCCGCGAGACGGACCTACCGGGATATTATCGCGCTAGCGGTAAGGTTGCTGATGGGCGCAAGGTGGACGCACGGATTATAACCCGCAGTGCGTGGCCCACAACGAGCACAAACCGTTACACAACGATGGCTGCTCTGTACGAGTAGAATTGGAGATATAATGAGCATCCTCGTCGACAAGAACACCAAGGTTATCACTCAGGGGATGACCGGCAAGACCGGCAGCTTCCACACCGAAGCGGCGCTGGCTTACGGCACGCAGATGGTCGGCGGCGTGACGCCGGGTAAGGGCGGTACGACGCATCTCGGCCTGCCGAATTTCAACACCGTGCACGAGGCGGTTCAGGCGACCGGCGCGACCGCCAGCGTCATCTATGTTCCGCCGCCCTTCGCCGCGGATTCGATCCTCGAGGCGATCGACGCCGAAGTGCCGCTGATCGTGTGCATCACCGAAGGCGTTCCGGTGCTCGACATGGTCAAGGTCAAGCGCGCCCTCTCGGGTTCGAAGTCGCGCCTGATCGGCCCGAACTGCCCCGGCGTACTGACCCCCAACCAATGCAAGATCGGCATCATGCCCGGCAGCATCTTCAAGCAGGGCTCGGTTGGCGTTGTAAGCCGGTCCGGCACGCTTACCTATGAAGCCGTGTTCCAGACGACCAATGCAGGGCTTGGCCAGACTACCGCCGTCGGCATCGGCGGGGATCCGGTCAACGGCACGAACTTCATCGACGTGCTTGAGCTGTTCCTCGCCGATGAAGCGACCAAATCGATCATCATGATCGGCGAAATCGGAGGCGCGGCGGAAGAGGAAGCGGCGCAATTCCTGCTCGACGAAGCGAAGCGCGGCCGCAAAAAGCCGATGGCCGGTTTCATCGCGGGCCGTACGGCGCCTCCGGGTCGTCGCATGGGTCACGCCGGAGCGATCGTCTCGGGCGGTCAGGGCGGCGCGGAAGACAAGATTGCGGCGATGGAAGCCGCCGGTATCCGGGTGGCGGACAGCCCCTCGGAGCTCGGCACGACCTTGCTCGCGGTACTGAACGGTTAACTACTTTCCTTCTCCCCTTGTGGGAGAAGGTGGCCCGAAGGGCCGGATGAGGGGGAGCCACGGGGACAGGCGTTTGAATGTCCCCCTCACCCTCCCATCGCTTCGCGATGGGCCCCTCCCTCTCCCACAAGGGGAGAGGGAAAAGAGGACGAAGACGATGGGCTATGAAGGCCAGGATTTCAGCGAGATCGCGGGCGGCGTGAGCCCCGCGTTCATCGAAACGCTGTATGCGCGCTACAAGACATCACCCGACAGCGTCGAGCCGTCGTGGCGCGCCTGGTTCGAAGGCCTGGAAGGGTCGGCGCAGGGGCCAAGCTGGGAACAGCCCAATTGGCCGCTAAGCACGACCGACGACCTGACCGCCGCGCTTGATCCGACGCAAATGGAGCCTGCGGCCAAGCCCACCAAGGGCGCCGCGCCCAAGCCGGTTGCCGCCACCGAAGCGACGCCGCAGGTTGATGTCACGCGCGCGGCCGCCGACGCGATCCGCGCGATGATGCTGGTGCGCACCTATCGCGTACGCGGCCATCTTGCTGCCAACCTCGACCCGCTTGGCCTGTCCAAGCGTGAGCTGCCCGCCGATCTGACGCCCGAATATCATGGCTTTTCCGGCGCGGATCTCGACAAGCCGGTATATATGGGCGGCACGCTCGGCCTGGAATGGGCCACTGTGCGCGAACTCGTCAGCACCTTGCGCGCCAATTACTGCGGCAATGTCGGCCTCGAATATATGCACATCGCCGATGTCGATGAGCGTCGCTTCCTGCAGGACCGCATGGAAGGCAAGGACAAGGCGATCGAGTTTTCGCCGCTCGGCAAGAAGGCGATCCTCAACAAGGTGATCGAGGCCGAGCAGTGGGAGAAATTCCTCGGCCGCAAATATGTCGGGACCAAGCGCTTCGGGCTCGATGGCGGCGAGAGCATGATCCCCGCGCTCGAATCGATCATCAAATATGGCGGCCAGATGGGCGTCCGCGAGATCGTCTATGGCATGGCGCATCGCGGCCGATTGAACGTGCTGTCGAACGTGATGGCCAAGCCGTTCCGGGTAATCTTCCATGAATTCGGCGGCGGGTCGGACAATCCCGATGACGTGGCTGGCTCCGGCGACGTGAAATACCATCTCGGCACCAGCACCGACCGTGAATTCGACGGCATCAGCGTGCATATGTCGCTCGTCGCCAATCCATCGCATCTGGAGGCCGCCGACCCGGTCGTGCTCGGCAAGACGCGTGCGATCCAGACCATTGCCGACGATTTGAAGGATCATACCGGGTCGCTGCCCGTCCTCATCCATGGTGACGCGGCGTTCGCGGGTCAGGGGATCGTGTGGGAGTGCCTCGGTTTCTCCGGCATTCGCGGTTACAACACCGGCGGTTGCATACATTTCGTGATCAACAACCAGATCGGCTTCACCACCAGCCCGCAATTCGCGCGCTCCTCGCCTTATCCGTCGGATGTGGCGAAGGGCGTCCAGGCGCCGATCTTCCACGTCAATGGCGATGATCCGGAGGCAGTGACGTTCGCCTGCAAGATGGCGATCGAATTCCGCCAGAAGTTCCGCCGCGATATCGTGATCGACATGTGGTGCTATCGCCGATTCGGTCACAATGAAGGCGACGAGCCGAGCTTCACGCAGCCGTTGATGTACGACCGGATCCGCCAGCATCCGCCGGTCAGCGAGATCTACGGCAACCGGTTGATCGAGCAGAAGGTGATCGATCGTGCGTGGATCGACGACAATATCAAGCAGTTCACGACCTTGCTCGAAGGCGAGTTCGAGGCTGGCGCAAGCTATAAACCGAACAAGGCCGACTGGTTCGCCGGACGCTGGTCGGGGCTGCATGCGCCTGCCGATGCGGAGAGCGCGCGCCGCAATCTCGAAACCGGCATCGAACTCAAGCTGTTCGACTCGCTGGGGCGCACGCTGACCACTGTTCCGGAAGACCTGACGATCCACAAGACGCTCGGCCGCGTGATCGACGCCAAGCGCCAGATGTTCAAATCGGGCGCCAATTTCGACTGGGCGACGGGCGAGGCATTAGCCTTCGGCTCGCTGCTGTCGGAGGGTTATGGCGTGCGCCTGTCGGGCCAGGATTCGGGCCGTGGCACGTTCAGCCAGCGCCATGCCGTATGGGTCGACCAGACCGACGAGCATAAATATCTGCCGCTCGCGCAGATCGAGCATGGCCGGGTCGAGATCCTCGATTCACCGCTGAGCGAATATGGCGTGCTCGGCTTCGAATATGGCTATGCGTTGGCCGACCCCAAGACACTCGTGTTGTGGGAGGCGCAGTTCGGCGACTTCATGAATGGCGCGCAGATCATGATCGATCAGTTCATCGCTGCCGGTGAGGCCAAATGGCTGCGTGCCAATGGCCTCGTGCTGCTGCTGCCGCATGGCTATGAAGGGCAGGGGCCGGAGCATAGCTCGGCACGTCCCGAGCGCTTCCTGCAACTGTGCGCGCAGGACAATATGCAAGTCGCGAATTGCACCACGCCGGCCAATTATTTCCACCTGTTGCGGCGGCAGATGCACCGGTCGTTCCGGAAACCGCTGATCGTCTTCACACCGAAATCGCTGCTGCGTCACAAGATGGCGGTGTCGAAGGCGACGGATTTTCAGGGCGATAGCCATTTCATGCGGCTGTTGTCCGATCCTTCGGCTCCGGCCGACGCCGATGTGAAGCGCCTCGTGCTGTGCACCGGCAAGGTCGCGTATGACCTGATCGAGGCACGCGACGCGGCGGGAGACAAGGACACCGCGATCGTCCGGCTCGAACAGCTTTATCCCTTCCCAGGCGAACCGTTGGTCAAGCGCCTAAAGGCGATGGCCAATCTCGAGGATGTGGTCTGGGCGCAGGAAGAGCCGAAGAACAATGGCTGCTGGTCGTTCGTCGAGCCGTTCATCGAGGCGTGCCTTGGCGAAGCCGCCGGACGGGTTCAACGGCCACGCTATGCCGGCCGCGCTGCTGCCGCATCGCCGGCGACCGGCCTGATGAAGCGTCACCAGATGGAACAGGCCGCGCTCGTCGCCGACGCGCTCGGCCATAATGTCCGCGAAGAAATCCGCCGCACGCGTAAATCATAAGTCCGCAGACGCGGATACGAGGAAGATACGATGGCAACCGAAGTCACAGTCCCCGTCCTGGGCGAATCGATCACCGAAGCCACGCTCGGCGAATGGCTCAAACAGCCCGGCGATGCGGTCGCGGTCGATGAACCAATCGCGAGCCTGGAAACCGACAAGGTGTCGGTCGAGGTGCCGTCGCCAGTCGCCGGCGTGATGGGTGCGCACGCGGTCAAGGTCGGTGATACGGTGCAGGTCGGCGCGATGATCGCGACGATCGACGCCGGCTCAGGCGCGCCCGCTCAGGCTGCGGCGCCGCAGCCCGCCGTCCTGGAATCGCCCGCACCGGAGGCCGCTGCGCCGGTCCTCGCGTCCGACGACAGTCCTGCGGCGCTTTCGCCCTCGGTGCGCCGTGCGGTGCTCGAACACGGTGTCGACCCGGCGACGGTCAAGGGCACCGGCAAGGATGGCCGCATCACCAAGGATGACGTGATCGCCGCCGCCACCACTCCGGCCGCCGCGCCCGCGCCCGTTGCCGCGCCGGTCGCGTCACCGTCGGTCGCGCAATCGACCGGACGCAAGGAAGAACGCGTTCGCATGACGCGCCTGCGCCAGACGATCGCCAAGCGCCTGAAGGAAGCGCAGAATACCGCGGCGATGCTGACGACATTCAACGATGTCGACATGACCGCGGTGATCGAGGCGCGGACCAAGTACAAGGACCTGTTCGAGAAGAAGCACGGCGTGCGCCTTGGCTTCATGGGTTTCTTCGTGAAGGCCGCGTGCATGGCGCTGAAGGATATTCCATCCGTCAACGCGTCGATCGATGGCGAGGATATCGTCTATCACGACTATGCCGATATTTCGGTCGCGGTATCTTCGCCGGGCGGACTGGTCGTGCCGGTGATCCGCGATGCCGACCAGCTGAGCGTCGCCGCGATCGAGAAGACGATCGGCGATTACGGCAAGCGCGCCAAGGACGGCACGCTCAAGATGGAAGAGATGAAGGGTGGCACCTTCACCATCTCCAATGGCGGCGTGTTCGGCTCGCTGATGTCGACCCCGATCATCAACCCACCGCAAAGCGCGGTGCTTGGCCTGCATCGGATCGAGGATCGCGCGGTGGTGGTCGACGGCCAGATCGTCGTCCGCCCGATGATGTACCTCGCGCTGAGCTACGATCATCGCCTGATCGACGGCCGCGAGGCGGTGACTTTCCTCGTCGCGCTGAAGAACGCGATCGAAGATCCGACGCGCATACTCATCGATCTTTAAATCACGTCTTCCCCGGCGCAGGCCGGGGCCCAGTCGGGAAGGCGGACGCGACGAAGCGCATCGCTCTCCCCATATGTCACCCGACTAGGCCCCGGCCTGCGCCGGGAAGCGAGAGAAGAGCAATGGCTGACTATGATTTCGACGTTCTGGTGATCGGCTCCGGCCCCGGCGGTTACGTCGCGGCGATCCGTGCCGCGCAGCTCGGCCTGCGCACCGCGTGTGTGGAAAGCCGCGAGACGCTCGGCGGCACCTGCCTCAATGTCGGCTGCATCCCGTCCAAGGCGATGCTCCATGCGTCGGAATATTTCGATGCGGCGGCCAACGGCACCTTCGCCAAGCTCGGCATCAAGGTCACGCCCGAGCTCGATCTCGAAGCGATGCATGGCCAGCGCCTCGACGCGGTCAAGCAGCTGACCGGGGGCATCGCCTTCCTGTTCAAGAAGAACAAAGTCGAATGGTTGAAAGGTCGGGGCAGCTTCGTCGATACGCACAGCGTGCAGGTCGGTGATAAGGTCGTCACCGCCAGGGATATCATCATCGCCACCGGGTCCAGCGTGACTCCGCTGCCGGGCGTCGAGATCGACCAGAAAATCGTGGTCGACAGCACCGGCGCGCTCGAACTTGCCAAGGTGCCCGAGCATCTGGTCGTCATCGGTGGCGGCGTGATCGGTCTCGAACTCGGCAGCGTGTGGCGTCGCCTCGGCGCCAAGGTTACCTGCGTCGAATTCCTCGACCAGATCCTGCCTGGCTTCGATGGTGAGATCCGCAAGGAATCGAACAAGATCTTCAAGAAGCAGGGCATCGAGTTCAAGCTGTCGACCAAGGTGACCGGGGTCACCGTCAATGGCGATAAGGCGACGCTGACGCTCGAACCCGCCGCTGGTGGCGAAGCGACGACGCTGGAGGCGGATTGCGTGCTGGTCTCGATCGGCCGCCGTCCCAACACCGACGGGCTGGCGCTCGACAAGGCTGGCCTTGCCACCAACCAGCGTGGTCAGATCGACATCGGCCATCGTTTCGAAACCAGCGTGCCCGGTATCTGGGCGATCGGCGACGTCGTTCCCGGTCCGATGCTCGCGCACAAGGCCGAAGATGAAGGCATCGCGGTCGCGGAGAATATCGCCGGACTGACCGGCATCGTGAACCACGATGTGATCCCGAGCGTGGTCTATACCTGGCCTGAGATCGCCGGTGTCGGTCTTACCGAAGAAGCCGCGAAGGAAAAAGGAGAGATCAAGGTCGGCAAGTTCCCGATGGCCGGCAACAGTCGCGCCAAGACCAACCATGAGCCGGACGGTTTCGTGAAGATCATTGCCGACGCAAAGACCGACCGCGTGCTCGGCGTGTGGTGCATCGCGGTGCCCGCCGGCACGATGATCGCGCAGGCCGCACAAGCGATGGAATTCGGCGCGACCAGTGAGGACATCGCCTATACCTGCCACGCACATCCAACTCATTCGGAGGCGATCAAGGAAGCGGCGATGGCCGTGCGGGGCAAGGCGATCCACATTTAAGGCGGATTGGCGTTCGAACTCATTTGCCGTCAGCGAAGAAGGTTCGCGCCAACACTCTTCTGCTTTACCCTTCGATCAACATTCGGCCGCATGTCGGTTTGATTCACATCGCTTGCCGGGGTGCCCATGCCTGTTCTCCGGCGCATGGGTTTGTCCGTCACGGATAGAGCCCATTCGACGGACTTTTGAATCAGCAGGCCAGAAATCGAGCAGACCATGACTCCCGTTAGCCATTTCCCGATACTCCCGTGAGCACTCGGAAAATTCCCATGGTGCTCCGACAAAATTCCCGCAGGATTTCCCGTAAATTCCCGCAGAACGCTCAAAAAAGCATTTGCCGTAAAAACTTCCCGCAGCGACGGGAAGTCGAACGATCGCGGCAGTCCCCAACGCGCTGAGGCTGGCCGGAATGAACCCGCCGATTCAATCCCGCATCTCGAACCGTTAGCACCACTCCCGGACGGCGCTTCATTTACCGCCGGTTCGCTCTTTCACATTATGAACATCAACACCCGCGCCCATTCCAACGATGAGGTCAGTTATCTCGAGCGCCCCGGCGTGAACGAAGCCATGCCTGGCGAACGGGAGATCGCCGAAGCGATGCTGCGGTTATGCGCCGATCGTCCGGCTCCCCAGGCTGCCGGACTGAGTGCGTGCCAGGCGGGTAAATCGTTCCGCTAGGAATTCCAGCACTACACGTACGCGCGGTGTATGGCGCAGGCGTTCATGCGTCAGCAGCCACAGGCCATGTGGATCGTCGCGTAGCGGCGGCAGGCATTGCAGCAGGTCGGGGTCATTGTCCGCCACGAGGCAGGGGAGAACAGCCAGGCCGAAGCCCGATCGCACCGCGGCGAGCAGGCCCGCCGCAGAACTGTGATGCATGGCCACCGCCGCTTCCAGATCATTGGCCTGCAGCCATTCGCGATATAGCCGCCACAGGCCCGCTTCGCCGCCCCCGATCAGCGGATGGCCGATCAACTCGCTGCGTCGTGTCGGGCGGCCATGCTCGGCCGCGTAGGCGCGGCTGCAATAGAGCGTCCAGACATCGTCGCACAGCCGGCGCCCGACCAGGCCGGCGCCCGTCGGGCGTATCGCGGTGCGGAGCGCCACATCGGCCGCACCCGCCGCGAGATCGCGAGATTCCTCGCTGGTATCGAGGTCGATGCGGATTGCCGGATAGGCCTGATGCAGGTCGCGCAGGATCGGCGCGAGAATGGTCACCGCAAAGATTTCCTGCGTGGTGACACGTACCGTGCCGCTGACTTCGCGTTGCTGCGATGCGGCGGCGTCGGTCAGCGTCTGGGTGGTACGCTGCACGGCGCGTGCATGGACCAGCAGGTCCGCCCCAGCCGCGGTCAGGCGATAACCACCGGGGCTGCGATCGAACAGCGCGACCTGCAGTGCATCCTCAAGTGCCGCGATTCGCCTCGCTGCCGTCGTCTGGCTGACCTTGAGCGCGCGGCCAGCGGCCAATGTGCTGCCCGTGTCCGCCACAGCCAGGAAATATCGGATGTCATTCCAGTCGACCATCTGGACGTTCTGCACTTTTGCATAACGGCAGTGCAACATCGTTGTTCGTCGAATGGGCAAAGGGGGGTGTAGAAAGAATTCGCACCGGTGCCGAATTCCCCCAGTTTCGGAGACAGAAAATGAAGATGCTTTTCACGCTGGTGGCTCTGGCCGCCGCGACCATCGTCGCGCCGGTGTCGGCGCAAGAGACGGTGCCCGGCAATTTGCCGTACCGGGTGAGCCATGCCGATCTCGACCTGCGCACTGACGCTGGCGTCAGGTCGCTCGACCGCCGCATCGACCATGTCGTCGGCAAGGCCTGCGGCTGGGCTTCCGATTTCGATCTTGCCGGCCAGAATGAAATCCGGCGCTGCCGGAAACAGGCTGTCGCGGCTGCTGCGGCGCAGCGCAACAGGGCGATCGACGACGTTCGCCAGCCCGATATGGCGTCGACCGAAGTCGCGCGCTGACTCTGCTATCTCGTGCCACCCATGCGCCTGGCGCGGGATAGCGATACGGCTTGTCGGGACGCCGAACTGTCAAGGATGCCCCTGAGAAACAAACACATGGCGCTAATAGAAAAATCCCTTGAACCCCGAAAACCACCTTCCTATATCAGTGTCACGAGGCCCCGTGTCCCCCCTTTCGCGCGGCCTCGCGATACACCCTCGGGTGTATCTCCTCCCTGAACCTTGGCCACCTCGGGCGTATGCCCGGGGTGGTTTTTTTATTGGCAAGGCAGATTATTCGGCGGCGAGTGCCGCGGGCGCGGCGAGCGCTTCGTCGGCGAGCGCATCGATCATGCAGCGCAGCAAGCGTGCCGCTTCCCGCAGGCCCTTGCCGGGGCCATCGAGGGCGGCATCCAGGTACAGTGATCGATCGAATTCGACCTGCACGGCATGGATGTTCTTCGCGGGCATGCCGTGACGGTCGAGGATATGTCCGCCGGCATAGGGCGTGTTGGTTGCTCCGCTCAGCCCCACCGCCATCGTCTCGGCTTCGAGCCGGTGGACGAAGCGCGCCGCCGCAGAGCGTCCAAAGCGATCGCCGAACACGATCTGGCTGCCCGAGGCGAGCGACGGCATCGAATGCAGGTCGAGCAGCACTGCCACCCCGAAGCGCGCCCGTGCCGCCACCAGCAACCGGCCGAGCAACTCGTGATAGGGGCGATGATCGCCGGCGATCCGCGCCATCACCTCTTCGCCGTCCAGCCTGCGTTGCCAGATCTCGCCGGCGCTGGCCAGGCGGCGCGGGATCAGCCCGAGTCCGCCGCGCAGCTTGGCCGACTGCAGGCCCAGCGCGCGCCGGTCCGCCCCGGCATCGATATGCGGGTCGCGTTCATTCTCGCTGCGATTGAGGTCGATCCAGGCGCGGGCGCGTAGCTGTACCAGCATCGTCTCGCTTTGCCGCGCCGCGATCGCCAGCGTATCGATATGGCGGTCCTCGAGCGGGCGGAGCGCGGTCAGTGGGACACGGATCGCCGCGCGCAGCGCCAGCGGATAATCGCGCCCGCCATGTGGCACCGACAGGATGACCGGGCTGACCGGCGCGAGCGGGCCGTAAAGATCATAGGGCAGGGCGGCATTGGCCATTGCGGTCACCGTAGAGAGGGCGCTTTATCATCGCAATGCGCGGACGCGGGCTGGAATTTCTTAAGGGCTTTGCGCATAGACTGGCGCTTCGCAAATGAGTGGGACCGAAATGATCAGGATTCTGCTGGCTGAAGACGACCGGGTGATGCGCGAATATTTGACGCGTGCGCTCGAGCGTTCTGGCTATGCCGTCAGCGCGGTCGACCGCGGCACCGCCGCGATTCCACTGCTTGAAACCGAGCATTTCGACCTGTTGCTGACCGATATCGTCATGCCCGAGATGGACGGCATCGAACTCGCCCAGCGCGCCGGTGAGATGCTCCCGGACCTGCGCGTCATGTTCATCACCGGCTTTGCGGCGGTCACGCTCAAGGCAGGCAAGCAGATGCCGCAGGCGCGCGTCCTGTCCAAGCCGTTCCATCTGCGCGACCTGGTGCTCGAGGTCGACCGGATGTTCGAAAAGGAAAGCGCCACCGGCGGGCTTTAAACACTTCATCCGCGCTTGCGCGAGGCGGCAACCCTCGCTAGAGCGCGCAACTCGCATGGCCTTCGGGCCCGCGCGTGGGCGTGTAGCTCAGTGGTAGAGCACTGTGTTGACATCGCAGGGGTCGCAAGTTCAATCCTTGCCACGCCCACCATCTAAAGCCCCGGAAATCCTCGGATTTCCGGGGCTTTAGTGTATCTGGGGCCCAGCGCGTCAGCCCTATCAATGTAATGTTGTATGACAAATTTGCCGATATCGCTGGCGTGGTTGCGAATTGCTGATATTTTTTTGCGTAGTGACCATCAAAGCCGTTTGGCTCGCCGACGAACTGGTCCGCGCACTCGATCAGCGCATCGATTCGGGAGAATTCCCGCTAGGCGCGCGCTTTCCAACCGAAAAGGCGATCACCGATACCGTCGGCGTCAGCCGCACCGCGGCGCGCGAAGCCTTTGCGCGACTGTCGGCCTGCGGGCTGCTGGTCTCGCGGCGCGGCTGCATATGCAGAAGAGCCTGGATCGGCATCGGCTGCTCGTGCAAGCGCATCAGCCGGCCGGTTGACCTTCATCGACGCGGCGTTGTGGCGAACCCGGAAAGTTATCATACAACTTTAACGCTGCTATATCAGTGTCATCACGATCGCGGTCGTCGCAGCCATGGTCGAATCGCTCCGGGCGTCGCCGCGTTCGGCACCAGCTGGCAGTCGGCACGGGATTCAAGCCGTTATGCCGGCGTCCGGCTCGACGCAGGATTTTAAGAGCCCCCACCTCCTGCCCGCTCCGCGCTTCGAGGCGCGAGTATTTGTTGCTCGGCACGCTGGCGGGTCAAGTGTCGAGACACCCTTGCGCTACATCGGCAAACTGTATTAGTTAAATGATACAGTTGAGCGAAAGCAGCGGGGTATGGTTATGGTGAATGCATGGATCATGGCGGCCATGGCCATGGCCGCGGGCACTGCAGTCGCTGCGGCCAACGCACAGCAATATCATACGGATTTCGACCCGGCGTCGCTCAAAGGGCCAAAAGTCGGCGGGGCGAGTCAGTTGCTCGTGCTTGGCTCGCCGCATCTGTCGCAACTGCCGGCTGCCTTTGCGCCCGCCGCGCTGGATTCACTCATCGATCGGCTTCGCGCCTGGAAACCGCAGGCGATTGCGATCGAAGCGCTTTCCGGCCCGCAATGCGATTTTCTCCGGCACTATCCCGATCGCTATCGCGATACGATTTCAAGCTATTGCTGGGACACATCGCCGGCAAATACGGCCACCCGGCTGAGCGTTACCCAGGCGACGGCCGAGATCGATCGCTCGCTGGCCGCTTGGCCGGCCAAGCCGACGCCGGGCCAGCGGCGACATCTGGCGGCATTGTTCCTGGCCGGCGGCGAACAGGCATCCGCACTCGTCCAGTGGTTGCGCTTGAGCCCAGCGGACCGATCCGCTGGCGATGGGCTTAACGCGGCACTCGTCGCGCATCTCGACGCGCTGCGGACTCGCCGCAACGAGACCATGTTGATCGCCGCGCCGCTCGCCGCGCTTCTCGGTCAGGAACGGGTCCATGCGATAGACGACCACACTGCCGATTCTGTCGTCGTCGACGAAGCTTATGGTTCAGCGATTTCGAAAGCGTGGGACAATCCGGCGACCGCTGCGCGGCACGCGACGAGTGCCGCGCTGGAGAAAGACAGCGGCACGGGCACTGGCATCCTGAACATGTATCGCGCCTATAACGCGCCCGGGCAGGGCAAGCTGGCGTTCGACAGCGATTTCGGTGCCGCGCTGGAAGAGCCGTCGCCGCAGAAATTCGGCCGCCACTATCTCGGCTATTGGGAGACGCGCAATCTGCGCATGGCGGGCAATATCCGCGATATGCTGGCGCCGCAGCCCGGAATCCGGGCGCTGGTCATCGTCGGCGCGTCGCACAAAGCCTATCTCGAAGCCTATCTCGATCAGATGCACGACATCCAACTGGCCGACAGCGCGGATATTCTTGGCTAAACCCATGGGGCAGGGGTCAGACCGGCAATGCAGTCTCGGTCTTGATTTCCTCCATTACCGCATAGGTGTGGGTTTGCGCGATGCCGTCGATCGAGCCGAGTTCGTCGCCCAGGATGCGGCGATAGTCCGCCACGTCGCGGCAGCGTATCTTGAGCAGATAGTCGAACCCCCCGGCGACCATATGGCATTCGGTGACCGATGCGAACGACTGGATCGCGGCGGCGAAGCGGCCGAACACGTCGGTGGTCGTCCGGTCGAGCGTCACCTGGACGAACACCAGCAAGCCAAGGTCGAGCAGGACGGGATCGAGCCGCGCCGCATAACCGCTGATATAACCGTCGCGTTCGAGCCGCTTGACGCGTTCCTGGCACGGCGTCGGTGTCAGGCCGACCTGTCGGGCCAGCGCCAGGTTCGACATGCGCCCATCCTGCTGCAGCGCCTTGAGGATGCGTCGGTCGATGGCGTCGGTCCTCGTCAAGCTACTCACCAGATAATATCCTGCAATTTTCCCTAATGGCAGTGAATATATCTGAATCTTCGGAAAATTGCAGTCTTTATTCTCTAGATGATAGCGCGATAAAGGCGGGCGTCACCAGCATCAAGACGAGTATTCGCCGATGTCCTCGATCGCACTTCCCGGCCTAAGCCGCGCCGCCGTCCACGCCGCCTATCGCATGGAGGAGGAGGCATGCGTCGCGCGGCGCCTGATCGAGGCTGAGAGTCCGGCCCCCGAACTCGCCGCCACCCAGGCGCTGGCACGGCAATTGGTCGAGGGCGTGCGGGCCAGGGGGCAGGGCAATGCGGTCGATAGCCTGTTGCACAGCTTCGCACTATCGACCGATGAGGGTATCGCGCTGATGTGCCTGGCCGAAGCATTGCTGCGCATCCCCGATGCAGCGACACGCGACCGGCTGATTGCCGACAAGATCGGCGGCAAGGAATGGAGTGCCAATCTCGGCCGCTCGCAGTCGCTGTTCGTCAACGCCTCGACCTTTGGCCTGATGCTCACCGGCAGCGTTGTCGGCCCGAGCGAGGGCGAAGATTGGGCGGCGGTCGCCAAGCGCGCTGTGGCGCGGCTCGGCAAGCCGGTGATCCGTCGTGCGATCTTCGAAGGGATGCGCATCCTCGGCCATCACTTCGTGTTCGGCCGTACGATCGGCGAAGGCCTGAAGCGCGGCGCCTCGGGCGTTGAAACGCACAGCTTCGACATGCTGGGCGAAGCGGCACGGACACAGGCCGACGCCGATTTCTATTTCAAGGCGTACAAGACCGCGATCGCGGCGGTCGGCAAGGCGCGTGGCGCGGGGCCGGTGGAGGGAGTCGATGGAGTCTCGGTCAAGCTTTCGGCGCTCCATCCGCGGTACGAATGGGCACAAGTGGATCGCATCAAGGCGGAGATGCTGCCACGCCTGCGCGAGCTTGTCGTGGATGCCTGTGCCGCCGACATCTGTCTCGCGATCGACGCGGAGGAAGCCGACCGGCTCGACCTGTCGATGGACCTGATCGAGATCCTCGTCGCCGACGACAGTCTGTTCAAGAATGGCTGGCGCGGTTTCGGGATCGTCATCCAGGCCTATCAAAAGCGTGCCGTGCCCATGATCGACTGGACCATCGCGCTTGCCCGTCGTTACCGGCGCCAGATAATGGTCCGGCTGGTCAAGGGCGCCTATTGGGACAGCGAAGTGAAGGTGACGCAGGTCGGCGGGTTCGCCGATTATCCGGTCTTCACGCGCAAGGCGTCGACCGACGTGTCCTATCTCGCCTGCGCGCGCCGTATGCTTGCCGCCGACGACGCGATCTATTCGGGTTTCGCCACGCACAATGCAGCGACCGTCGCGGCGGTCAAGGCGATGGCGGGCACGCGTGTGTTCGAATTCCAGCGCCTGCACGGCATGGGCGAGGAACTGTACGAAGTGCTGCGCGAAGGCGAAGGCAGCACGCCGACGGCCGTGCGCATCTATGCCCCGGTCGGCGGGCACAAGGAATTGCTCGCCTATCTCGTGCGCCGGCTGCTCGAAAACGGCGCCAACGCTTCGTTCGTCAACCGCCTCGCCGATGCCGATCAGCCGGTCGAAGCGATCATCGCCGATCCGGTCGAGGTGACGGCCGAACTCGATATACGCCGCAACCCGCGTATTCCGCTGCCCAGCCAATTGTTCGCGCCCGACCGGCTGAATTCGACGGGGATCGACCTGTCCGATCCGCTGGTGCGTGTGCCGCTGATGACGCGCCTCGCCACGCTCGAGGCATGGCATCCCGATGCGGTTCCGATGGTCGGCAAGGCGCGCCTGAAGGGCGCTCCCACGCCCGTCACCGCGCCGTTCGATCGCAGCATCACGGTCGGCAAGGTCATCGCCGCATCGCCCGATGCCGTCGCCAAGGCGGTGGCGCTGGCACAGGCCGCCCAACCGGATTGGGATGCGGTCGCCGCCGCGAGCCGCGCCATGACGCTGGAAACTGCCGCCATGCTTTATGAACGGCACACCGACGAACTGCTCTCGCTCTGCGTGCGCGAGGCGGGAAAGTCGGTGCCCGACGCGATCCTCGAACTGCGTGAGGCGGTCGATTTCCTGCGCTATTACGCAACCGAAGCCCGACGCCAGTTCGGGGCAGCCGATCCGCTGCCCGGCCCGACCGGCGAGTCCAACACATTGACCCTGCATGGTCGCGGCGTGATCGCGGCGATCAGCCCGTGGAACTTCCCGCTCGCCATCTTCACTGGCCAGATCGCCGCCGCGCTCGCGGCAGGGAATACGGTCGTCGCCAAGCCCGCAGGCCAGACGCCGCTGATCGCGGCGCGCGCGGTCGAATTGCTGCGTGAGGCCGGCATCCCCGCCGATGTATTGCATCTGCTGCCCGGCGGTGGCGATGTCGGTGCGGCGCTGGTCGCCAACCCCGGCATCGGCGGCGTCGTGTTCACCGGGTCTACCAATACCGCCCGGTCGATCAATCTCACGCTCGCGCAGCGGGATGGGCCGATCGTGCCCTTGATCGCCGAAACCGGCGGGCAAAATGCGATGATCGTCGACAGTTCCGCGCTGCCCGAACAGGTCACGCGCGATGTGGTGCAATCCGCCTTCCAAAGCGCGGGGCAGCGTTGTTCGGCGCTGCGTGTGCTGTATCTGCAGGATGATATCGCCGATGGCGTGCTGGAAATGATCGGCGGCGCGATGCAGGCGCTGACGATCGGCGATCCACGCAAGCTGTCGACGGATGTCGGTCCGGTGATCGACGCGCCCGCGCGTGAATCATTGCAAAAACATAGCGACAAACTGGCCAGCACCACGGTTTGCCGCCTAGCGGTGCCGGCGAGCCGGGGCGACTTTGTTGCGCCTGCCGCCTTTACTATTCCCGGTATCGCGGCGTTGAAACAGGAACATTTCGGCCCGTTGCTTCATGTCGTGCGTTTCCCCGCCGCCGGCCTGGATGCGGTGATCGATGCGATCAACGCGACCGGCTTCGGCCTGACTCTTGGCGTGCACAGCCGGATCGACACGACGATCGAGCGGATCGTCGCGCGTGCCCGGGTCGGCAACATCTATATCAATCGCAACCAGATCGGCGCGGTGGTCGGCAGCCAGCCATTCGGCGGCGAGGGGTTGTCGGGAACGGGGCCGAAGGCGGGCGGCCCGCACTATCTTGCCCGCTTGGCGGCCGAGCGGACGTTGTGCGTCGATACGACGGCAGCGGGCGGGAATGCGACTCTGCTGGCGAGCTAAAGCGGGCATCCCAACCGTTAAAGCGTCGGCAGTCACAACGCCGCGATAATTCCACCGATAGCGGCCCATAGCAGGATCGAAATAATGGCGGCCAGGACAAGGCCGGCACCGGGTGCCATGGTCCGTCCCACATCCTGGGGCGGTTGAGGTGGCAGATGCTTCAAATCTAACGTTCTCACGACCAGTTCCTTCAAGGAAATGAGCTGCGAATGGCTCGTTATCCTCTTTCTTTCCTCCAAATTTACTAACGCGTTCGGCGACAGTTGGTTGCACTGCGGCAACGGGCGGCGTAGGGGCCGCGTCGTGACGGGTTCCCGGAGACGGGAAGCAAAAGGGAAGTTCGGTGCGTGGGCCTGAGGTCCGCCAATCCGGCGCTGTTCCCGCAACTGTAACCGGATAGCCGGTGTTCCATTTATGCCACTGGGCCGATCGGGCCTGGGAAGGCGGAGCGCAGACGAAGACCCGGAAGTCAGGAGACCTGCCCGACACAGTCGATCCACTGCGCGGGCGGGAAGACCCGGGCGGACGAGGGTGTGGCCCGAAGGGGGCGAAACCTTTGAGCGAACGACATGGACCGGGCCATTGGCC
Organism: Sphingomonas sp. UYAg733; assembly: GCF_054057355.1. Classification (NCBI taxonomy): domain Bacteria; kingdom Pseudomonadati; phylum Pseudomonadota; class Alphaproteobacteria; order Sphingomonadales; family Sphingomonadaceae; genus Sphingomonas; species Sphingomonas sp. UYAg733. The sequence goes on along the minus strand of NZ_JBSRZE010000005.1, from coordinate 119,554 downwards.
GGCTGTCGTCCCGACATCCGGCAGTTGGCCCCATGCAAAGGGGCATACCATGTTTGATTACCGTAAGATTTTGCTGACCGGCGCGGCTCTGTTCGCCGCGACTCCCGTTTTCGCGCAGGAAGTGCCGGCTGAAGGCGAAGGCATAATCATCGCCGATGCGATGCAAAAGGAAATCGTTGTCACCGCGACCGGTGTCGAACAGCCGGTCGACCAGGTCGGTCAGGCAATCACTGTAATCGACGCCGACACGATCCGCCGCCGTCAGGAGATCAACGTCGCCGAACTGATCGCGACCACGCCTGGCGTGCGTTTCAACCGCGCCGGCACCACCGGGACGGTCACTGGCGTCTCACTGCGCGGTGCGGAAACCACCCAGACGCTGGTGCTCATCGACGGCGTCAAGGTCAATGATCCGAGCGGGATCGGCGACATGTTCGATTTCGGCAATCTGCTGGTCGGCAACATCAAGCGCATCGAAGTTTTGCGCGGTTCCAACTCGGTGGCGTTCGGCAGCCAGGCGATCGGCGGCGTGGTCAATGTGATGACCGCCGTCCCGACCGACGGCTTCGCAGCCAATGCCTCGGCCGACTATGGTTACAGCAACACCGTCAGTGCAAAGGCGGATATCTCCGGCGGCAGCGGAATGTTTTCGGGCGGCGCCGGCGTCTCCTATTTCGATACCGATGGTATCTCTTCGGCGAGCAAGGCATTCGGGGCGACCGAGAAGGACGGCTACAAGAACCTGACCACAAACGCGAAGCTGAAGGTCGCGTTCAGCGACGATATCAGCCTCGATCTGCGCGGCTATTATATCGATGCCGATCTCGATTATGACAGCTTCTTTGGCGCACCAGCCGACAGCACAGATGTTAGCAAGTCGAAGCAATATATCGGCTATGCCGGGGTCAACGCAGCACTGTTCAATGGCCTGCTCAAGAACCGCTTCGCGGTGACCTGGTTCAAGCATGACCGCGACTATTATTTCGTACGCTCGAATACGCCCGATTACGGCTATTCCGGGAAAAACCTGCGCTTCGAATATCAAGGCGTGTTGCAGCCGATCGAGCAAGCCAAGCTGATCTTCGGCTATGAGCATGAAAAGCCGGAGTATGATTTTGCCGGCTTCGGATCGGATGATCATCGGAAGGCCAATACCGACAGCGTCTACGGTCTTGCCGTGGTGCAGCCGCTTGCGGGTCTTTCGCTTACGGCTGGTGTGCGCCACGACGATCACAGCCAGTTCGGTGGCGCGACGACCATCGGCGCGAATGCCAATTATTCGCCCAATCACGGCGCCACCAATTTTCGACTGAGCTATGGCGAAGGATTCAAGGCGCCGTCACTCTATCAGCTTTACGACGGCTTCAGCGGCAATGATCTGCTCCGGCCTGAACGGTCACGCAGCTACGATGTCGGTGTCGACCAGTCCTTGCTTGCAGGGCGAGCAAAAGCATCTGTGACCCTGTTCCAGCGTGATACCCGCGACCAGATCGATTTTTTCGCTACGGGCCCTTTCACCGGCAATTATCGTAATATCGACAAGACCCGGGCCAAGGGTGCGGAATTCACGCTCGCGCTGCGCCCGGCCGATGCGCTGACCTTCACTGCGGCCTATAGCTATATCGACGCTCGCGATCGTTCACTCGATCCTGCGAGTTTTGATAAAAAGCTGGCGCGCCGTGCGGACAATGCGTTCAGCGTGTCGATGGACTATGATTGGTCTTTCGGCCTGTCGACCGGCGCCACATTGACCCAAGTCGGCGACAGCTTCGACGATGTTGCGAACACGCGCAGTCTCGATGGCTATGTGCTGGCGGGCCTCCATGCCTCGATCCGTATTGCCGACCGGTTCGAAATCTATGGCCGTGTGGATAACCTGTTCGATGAGCAGTACAGCACCGTTTATGGTTATGGCACCTATGGTCGCGCGGCTTATGGTGGCGTGCGCGTGAAGTTCGACTGATGAAACCGGCGATCCTGCTGCTCGCCCTCATGCTTGCCGGCTGCACCCAGCCCGCACATGTGGCGCGCGGCGGGATCGTCTCGACCAACCCTTGCGCCGATGCGATCCTGATCGAGCTGGTCGAACCGGATCGTATCACCGCGATCAGCCATTATTCGCATAATCCCGCCGCCAGCTCGATCGCCGCAGAGGTGGCGTCGCGTTTCCCATCGACGGCGGGTACGGCGGAGGAGGTCATCGCGCTCGACCCCGAACTGGTGCTGACCAGCAGCTTCACCCCACTTGCCACACGCGCAGCCTATGAACGTGCTGGATTGAAGACTTTAGTGATGAATTCACCGACAACCGTAGAGGGAAGCAAGGCGCAAATCACCGCGGTCGCCGCGGCGCTGGGCGCGGAAGCACGGGGCAGGGCGCTCAACGCGCGCATAGACGCGGCGGTCGCCGCTGCGGCCCAGCCCGAACGGGAAGGGAGTAGCACGCGACCTTCGGCGCTGCTCTATATCGCCGGCGATCTGGTCAACGGCTCCGGCACCTTGCTCGACGAACTCCTTATCACGGCCGGCTTCCGCGATGCGGCGGCGGATTACGGCCTTGCATCGACCGGTAACCTACCGATCGAAACCATCGCCGCACGACCGCCACGCGTAATCATGACGCCCGGCGATACCTCGCGTACCGCGACGCTGCGCCGTCGCGTTCTCATGCGTACGGGCGCAACGACGACCGAGGCGCATTTTCCGCGCAATCTGGTCAATTGCGGCGGACCGTCGATCATTCCAGCGCTCGGCATGCTGGCCAATATCCGACGGTCGCTATGAGGCTGAAGCTTGCCCTGCTGATCCTGCTCGTGGTCGTTGCGTTCGGCCTGTCGCTCGTCGCCGGCAAGGCTTGGGTGCCCTTGTCCGCCTGGTTCTCCACCGATCCACGCTGGGCGATCATCATCGAATTGCGCCTGCCGCGCGCGGTGCTCGGCCTGGCGATCGGTGCGGTACTCGGCCTGTCGGGCGCGGTGCTGCAAGGGTATTTGCGCAACCCGCTGGCCGATCCCGGCGTGGTCGGCGTCTCGTCGAGCGCGGCGCTCGGCGCGGTCGCGGCGATCGTGTTCGGCGTCGCCGCCAGTCCGCTGATCGTCTTCGCCTGCGCGATGGCCGGGGCGAGCGGGTCGATGATGCTGCTCGCCGCATTGACCTGGCGTCGGTCGAGCGCGGTGCATTTCATCCTTGCCGGCACGGTGCTCGCCAGCCTTGCGGGCGCGCTGACCGCCTTCCTCATCTCGGTCGCGCCTAACCCCTATGCGGTGGCCGAGGTGATCGAATGGCTGATGGGGGCGCTTACCGATCGCAGCCTCGACGATGTCACGCTGGCGGTACCGTTCATGGCGGCGGGCGCGGTGCTGCTGCTGTTCACCGGCCGTTCGCTCGACGCGCTGACGCTGGGCGAAGCCGCCGCCCGATCGCTCGGCGTGCGGCTCGGCCGGTTGCAGGCGCTGGTCGTGCTCGGTACCGGCCTGACGATCGGCGCGAGCGTTGCGGTGACCGGCGTGGTCGGCTTTGTCGGGCTGGTGGTGCCGCATCTGCTGCGTCCATGGTTCGGGCACAGGCCGAGCGCCTTGCTTTTGCCGAGTGCGCTCGGCGGTGCCGCGCTGGTACTGGTTGCCGACAGCCTGTGCCGCCTGATTCCCGGCGCGGGCGAACTGCGCCTCGGCGTGGTGATGGCGCTGATCGGCGGGCCGTTCTTCTTCCTGCTGCTGCTCAAGGGGCGGAGGCTGTCATGGAGCTGAGCTTCGACAGGCTCGGCGTCACGCTGGCGCGGCGGCGGGTCCTGACCGGCATCACCGCGACGCTAAGGCCTGGGCGCATCACCGCGATCCTCGGCCCGAACGGTGCGGGCAAGAGCAGCCTGGTCAAGGCCGCCGCCGCACTTGTCGCACCCGCCAGTGGTACCGTTCGCCTCGGCGGGCGCGATGTCGCCGCGCTCGATCCGCGCGAACGCGCGCGGCTGATCGGTTATCTGCCGCAGGACGCCGCCGTGCACTGGAACGTTACCGGCGCCGATGTGGTCGCGCTCGGCCGGTTGCCGCACCGTGCGCCTTACGCCGCGCCGTCGGCGGCGGATCTCGATGCTATCACGGGCGCGATGGCGGCGACCGGGACGATCGACTTCGCCGATCGCCCGATCCATGAATTGTCCGGCGGCGAGCGCGCCCGCGTGCTGCTTGCCCGGGTGCTTGCGGGTGAACCGCGCTGGCTGCTCGCCGACGAGCCGCTGGCGAGCCTCGACCCCGCGCACCAGATCGACATTCTCGACCGCTTGCGAGCGGTCGCCTCGACCGGGGCGGGGGTTGCGATCGTGCTTCATGATCTGGGCTTGGCGGCGCGCGCGGCGGACGATGTACTGCTCCTCAAAGACGGCGGGATGGTCGGCTTCGGCCCGGTCGCCGATGCGCTGACGCCCGAGGCGATCTGCAGCGTGTTCGGCGTCCAGGCGCGCTGGGTCGACACGCCTGACGGTCCTCCGCTGCTCGTGACGGTCGGACGCTGAAGGAGCGAGCGTTCGACGCACCACACCAACGGAGGTGGAGTGGTATTTACCCTTGCCGTGTCGGACGTCGCTTCTATCCTTCCGCGCATGACCGCCCATCTTGATCGCCGCACCTTTCTGCTCGGGCTCGGTGCTGTCGCCGCGACCACACCGGCGCACGCACAGCCCGGCGGCCGGACGGCCACCACGCTGATCGCGGCCGCGCGTCGTCAGGTCGGCGTGACGCTGCATTACGACCAAGCCTATACCTCGCTCGCCTTTCCCAATGGCGATGTTTCGCGCAGCAAGGGCGTCTGCACCGATGTGCTTATCCGTGCGTATCGCGATGCGTTCGGCATCGACCTGCAGGCACTGGTCAACGCCGATATGCGTGCGGCGTTTTCGGCCTATCCGACGCGATGGGGCCTGCGCCGGCCGGACCGCAATATCGACCATCGCCGCGTCCCCAACCTCCAGACGCTGATGACTCGCAACGGCGCGCGACTGCCGCTCCCGACATCGCCGCAGGGCTGGCGGTCGGGCGACATCTTCACCAGCCTGATCGCCGACAAGCTGCCCCATATCGGCATCGTTTCCGACCGGCGCGGGCGCAGCGGCAACTTGGCGGTGATCCACAATATCGGCGCGGGTGCACGCGAAGAGGATGCGTTGTTCGCGTACAAGCTGACCGGCCATTATCGCTTCATGCTCGACCGCTGATCCCCAAGTCAGCTGATCCCAGCCGCGCAGCCGCGCAGCCATTCGATCACCGCCTGGATTCGGGGAGTGGCATGCGTGTCCTCATGCGTCACCAGCCAGAAGCTGCGGCCGAGTGTCACCGACGGCAGGACCGGCACCAGCGTACGGTCGCGCGTGGCAATGAAGTTCGGCAGGATGCCGATTCCCGCGCCGGACCGGATCATCGCGTGCTGCACGTTGATGCTCGTGCTGCGTGCCCGCGCGACGAGTCCGTCGTGGATCTCCGACAGATAATCCAGCTCTACCGCATGGATATGTTCTGGCACATAGCTGATCAGCGTATGTCCTTCGAGCTCGGCCGCGCTTGCCGGCATGTCGTGCGCGCCGAGATAGGCCTGGGTCGCATAGAGCTTGAGCTGATAATCGGCGAGCCTGGTCGCGCGCAATTGCCGGTTGCGCGGCCGCGCCAGCATCACCGCGACATCCGCCTCGCGCTTCGACGGATTGAGGAAGCCCGAAGCGGTGATCAGGTCGAGCCGGATATTGGGATGCCCGGCGCGAAACGCCGCCACGCCCGGCGCCACGACATGCGTCGCCAGCCCTTCGGCGAGACTCAGCCGAACATGCCCGGCCAGGGCGCCGCTCGGGTCGCCCTCGCTCGCCGCGATCACTGCCGCCTCGATCGTCTCGGCATGGACGAGCATCGCCTGACCCGCCTCGCTCAGTCGCCGGTCGCCGCCCAATGTCTCGAACAGCGGCGCACCGGTCTCCGCACCGAGCCGCGTGAGCCGCCGCGACACGGTCGTCACATCGATCCCGAGCAGCCGCGCGGCGGGCGCGATCCGCCCGGCCCGCGCCACTGCGAGGAAAATTCTCAGATCGTCCCAGTTGCGCAACCGGTCCCCGCAAAAACCACGCCTAATGCAAAAATGCATATGGCAGCGGCGATTATAGGCACTTGAAGGCAGAAATGCCTAGTGAGATAAGCCACGCAACTAAAAAGCCGAGAGGATCGACCCGACGGCCGGACACCAAGGCATTACAGCCCGGCTCGCGAAACATCCTCCAGTCTCTCACTCGCCTCACGGTCGTGATTCCGCGGCCGACGGGGCACGCGACGCGCCAAAGGAACACGATATGGGCCAGGAAAACGTCAAGTTCGTCACCGAACAGGAAGCCGCCGATACCGCCGAAGTCGCGGCGCTGGTTGCCCGGTCACGTGCCGCCCAGACCCAGATCGAGAATTACACACAAGAGCAGGTCGATGCGCTGATCCGCGCAATGGTGTGGTCGGTCGCGCGCGAGGATCGCGCCAAGGAGATCGCCCAGTTCACCGTCGATGAGACGCAGCTCGGTAATTACGACGGCAAGTTCCTCAAGATCTTCCGCAAGACCCGCGCGACCCTGATGGACATCATCGACGACAAGTCGGTCGGCGTGATCGAGGAGGATCCGGTCCGCAACATCGTCAAGATCGCCAAACCGGTCGGTGTGATCGGCGCGCTGTCGCCCTCGACCAATCCCGAGGCGACCCCGGTGATCAAGGCGATCAGCTCGATCAAGGGGCGCAACTCGATCATCATCGCGCCGCACCCACGCGCCAAACTGACCAACAAGCTGATCTGCGATTATATGCGCGAAGCGATCGTCGCGATGGGCGCGCCGGCCGATCTGGTGATCAGCATCGATACGCCATCGGTCAACAAGACCAATGAACTGATGAAGCAGTGCGACCGCATCCTCGCCACCGGCGGCGGCGCGATGGTCACCGCGGCCTATTCCAGCGGCACGCCGGCGCTCGGCGTCGGTGTCGGCAATGCTGTGATCACGGTCGATGACACCGCCGATCTCGACGATGCGGCGGAGAAGATCCGCGTCTCCAAGACGCTCGATCTCGCCGCGTCCTGTTCGTCGGACAACAGCGTCATCCTGCTCGACGCAATCTATGACGAGATGCTCGCCAAGCTGGAGGCCAAGGGCGGTTTCATCCTCGATGCCGCAGCGAAGCAGAAGTTCGAGGACGTGCTCTGGGTCGACGGGCATATCAACGCCAAGGTGGTCGCGCAGACGCCGAAATTCATCGCCGATTTCGCCGGCTTCGAGATTCCGGACGGCACGCAGTTCTTCATCATCCCGGAGACCGGCTATGGCCCCGACCATCCGTTTTCAGGGGAGAAGATGACGGTGGCGATGGCGCTGTACCGAGCGAAGAACATCGACGACGCGATCCGCCTGACCAACGCGATCCAGTCCTATCAGGGGCAAGGACATAGCTGCGGCATCTATTCGCGTTCCGACGCGAACATCATGAAGCTCGCCAATGCGACGCGCACCAGCCGCGTGATGGTCAATCAGCCGCAATCGGCCTCGAACAGCGGCAATCTGTGGAACGGCATGCGCCAGACTTTTTCGCTCGGCTGCGGTTCCTGGGGTGGTAACGGCACCAACAACAACATCACTTGGCGCGACCTGATCAACGAGACCTGGGTGTCGAAGCCGCTCGCCACGCCCAAGGTACTGGCGTCGGACGAGGAACTGTTCGGCGATGTGATGGCCAAGCTGGCCTGATCCAGCTTGTGGAGGCAGCGGCGATCTGGATCATCGTGCTGGCATATGCGGGCACGATGACTCGTCGCTTGCCCACCCGTTACGCGGCTATCAGTTCGGGTGAAGCCTTCACGCGTGCCGCGACGGCCTCGAACTTCTCGTGGTAACGCGGATGTTCAGTGCCCATCATCCGGTCCCACCAGGTGAAATACAGCCCGAAATTATAACGACCTTCGCTGTGATGCAGGTCATGATGCGTGGTGGTGGTCAGCCATCCGGACCAGCGGCTTTTGGTGAAGCCGCTCCATGCCAGTTCGTGCCCGGAATGGCCGATCGCGTTGCGCGCGATCTGGTGGCCGAGAAAGATGAACACGGCGAGCGGCTGGATCGGCGCGACCTGCGACATGCCGATCAGCAACACCGGCACATAAAGCGACTCGGTCACCGATTCGATCGGCGCGAAGGCATAGGATGCCCAACTGGTCGGGGTGCGCGAGACGTGATGCGCGGCGTGGGCGCGACGGAACATCGCGCGCAGATGCAGGCCGCGGTGCATCCAGTAGAAATAGGCGTCGTGGGCGATGACCATGATGATCAACTGCACGGCCAGCATCGCCAGATCGGGCGTATGACCGATCCGAACGATACCAGCGCCAATCGCCGCGAAGGTGATCAAATTCACCACTCCGAAGATTGCAACCGTTTGCACCGAAAGGCGCAATTCGCGCCGGCGGTCGGCCATCGTCGCGCTTCGTTGCTGGATGCGCCGCGCCGCGGTCCAGCGCCGCAACAACCAATAGGTCAGCGCAACACCCGCCGCACCGATCAGGTAGCGGATCATCTCGATCTGGAAACTGTGCGCCCAGTGCAGGGAAATAGTTTTCAGGATCTCGATCATGGCACGGCTCCGTCGGGGCAGGTCTTCTCGACCGGCGCTACGCTATCGATCGATGGATGGCTGCGCGCGGCTGAAAATCTCCGATCGATTCCGCAATTGATCGGCATTTTTTACCCGGCGATGATTGCCGCACGACGGAATTCGCTCGGCGCCACGCCGGACTCTTCGCGAAACGCGCGATTGAACGGCGCGAGCGAGCCATACCCCAGATCCATCGCCATGGTCAGGATCGGCAGATCGACCCGCGCCGGATCGGCGAGCCACAGCTTTGCCTCGGCGATGCGGTGATGGTTCAGGAACGCCGAGAAGTTACGGTAGCCGAGCCGCTGGTTGATCAGTCCGCGCAGCCGGTGTTCGGGTACGCCGAGCCGTTCCGCGAGGGAACCGATCGACAGCCCCGGTTCGCGGTGGATCGCCCCGGCGATCACCGCATCGAGCTTCTGCCGCAGTACATGCTCGGCGGGACTGAGGTTCGGAACGGGAATCGGCGCTGGCCGGGCCGGATCGAACAGCAGCTCGGGATCGCTCTGCAGCAGGGCGACACCCATTGCGGTGGTCGCGGCGAGGATCGCAAAGGCCTGGCCGATTGCGATGCCCGGTCCCGCTCGCTCGAACCCGAACAGCATCTCCAGCACGACCACCATGAACGCGAGCACGCCGACCACCACCACAAAGCCGACGCGCAAGCGCCGGCGCTTCTCGATCAGATCGTCACCGCGTTCGCGCATCGCGATCAGGACCGCATGACCGATCAGCAACAGCGATACGCTGTGCTGAAGCAATTCGATCCACAAACGCGCTTCGGGCGCCCAGATCGCCGCGAAATAGAATCCGGCCCGACAGCCAATCAGCACTATGAAACCAGCGGTTGCGGCACGCCGGTCGATCGCGCGCTCGAACAGCAAATGCGCGAAGATCCACAACAGCAACGGCACGCTTTGCGCGGCAAGCTGGAGCAGCGCCCAGAATGGTCCACTGATCGGCCGGAACAGTGGCGTCGCAAGCGTCAGATAGCATGCGACACCGGTCAGCAGCAGCGCCGTCGCCACCCGCACCGGTCGCGGGGCGCGACCCCGGCAGATCACGATCGCGATCAGCAACAACTGGCCGATCGCCAGCAACCGCATCGCCGTATCGAGCAGGATCAGCTTGGTCATATCGCACGGGATATGACGTGCCCCGGTCTCGTCGTCCATCGCGACATGGATGGTCATGCGACGTGTGTTGGAGGGAGAGGTTTCGCGCCGGATGCGTTAACAGCCGATGCAATCGGGGCAAAGTTCGCCCTCTCGACATCTGGAGGCACCGTTTTCGCCATGACCAAGAAACTGATCATCCCCGTCGCGCTGGCCTGCATGCTCGCCGCTTGCGGAAAACCGACCACGTCGTCGAACGTCACGATCGATATCGGCGAGACCGACACCGCCAACCAGACCGGCACCGCCACCGCGCCCGATCAGATGACGAACGACAGCGTCGCGATCACCGGCAATGCGACCGCCGGCAATGCGAACGACGTGCCAAGCGCCATGCCGACACCCGTCACGAAAATCGCCAACGCCTTTCCCGCCGCCTATCAGGGTCGCTGGGGCATGAACGCCAATGACTGCGATCCGAAGCGCGATGATAACAAGGGCTTGCTAACGGTGTCCGCCGATGCGCTCAAATTCTACGAATCGCGCGCCAGGATCGCGTCGCTCAAGGCAATCTCGCCTACTCAGCTCATGGCCGATCTCGCCTTCAGCGGAGAAGGCCAGACCTGGAACAGCAAGACCGCGTTCGAACTGGCTGATGGCGGCAAGACGTTGCTTCGCACGGAAGAAGAGCCGGCATCTTCGTATCGCTACATCAAATGTCCGGCGGCATGATGCGCACGCGCTACGTCGCCCTCGCTGCCCTGGCGCTCGCCGGCTGTTCGTCGAATGTATCGGAAGACGCAAAGGAAGTGGCGGCGGCGGCCAATATCGAGGCGGTGGTCGAGCAAAACGAAACTCAGGCCGCGGCGATCGGCCTGCCCCGGAGCGCTACGCCCAGTCCGGCCAGGGCGGCGAAGATGCTGCCCCCGGCGTTCCTTGGTCGCTGGGGTATCACCCCGGCCGATTGCGATTTCAGCCGTACCGATACCAAGGGGCTGGTGACGGTCTTTGCCGACAAATTGAGCTTCTACGAATCGACCGCCAAGGTCGCGTCGCTGACCCCGGTGTCGCAGTACAAGGTGATCGCCGATCTGAACTATACAGGCGAAGGCCAGACCTGGCAGAAGCGCACCACGCTCGAGCTTGTCACGGCGGGCACGGCATTGCTGCGGACCGAACAATCGCCCGATACGACCTTCCGTTACGAGCGCTGCTAGGGCAATCGCGTAGATATGAAGAGGCCCTCTTGAGGGCAGTCGGACACGAGAGACAGTGGAAACCATGACCAACCAGTTCGACCTCACCGATGACCAGCGCGAGATCCAGGACCTGGCGCGCAAGTTCACCGCAGATCGCATCACGCCGTTCGCGGCAGAATGGGATGAGAAGCATATTTTTCCGCGCGACACGATCAAGCAAGCGGCCGAGCTCGGCTTCGCATCGATCTATGTCTCGGAGGAATCGGGCGGGATCAATCTCGGCCGGCTCGAATCCGCGCTGATCATGGAGGCGATGGCTTATGGCTGCGCCTCGACCAGCGCGTTCATCTCGATCCACAACATGGCAAGCTGGATGATCGATCGCTTCGGCGCGCAGGCGGTGAAGGAAAAGTTCCTGCCCAGCCTAGTCACAATGGACAAGATCGCCAGCTATTGCCTGACCGAACCCGGCTCCGGCTCCGACGCCGCCGCGCTGAAGACGCGCGCGGTGAAGGATGGCGACGACTGGCTGGTCACCGGTACCAAGCAGTTCATCTCCGGCGGCGGCGAGAACGAGATCTACGTCACGATGGTGCGCACCGGCGAGGACGGTCCGAAGGGGATCAGCTGCATGGTGATCGAAAAGGATACGCCTGGCGTCAGCTTCGGCGCGAACGAGCGCAAGCTTGGCTGGCATTCGCAGCCGACCGCACAGGTCATCTTCGACAATGTCCGCGTGCCCGGGGAAAATCTCGTCGGGGGGCTGGGTGAGGGGTTCCGCATCGCGATGATGGGCCTCGATGGTGGTCGCCTCAATATCGGTGCCTGTTCACTCGGTGGCGCACAGCGCTGCCTCGACGAGGCGGTGAATTATACCAGGGACCGCAAGCAGTTCGGCACCGCGATCGCCGACTTCCAGAACACGCAGTTCACTCTGGCCGACATGGCGACCGATCTCGAAGCGGCGCGGGCCTTGCTCTATATCGCTGCGGCCAAGGTCACCGCCAATGCGCCCGACAAGACCAAGTTCGCGGCGATGGCCAAGCGCCTGGCGACCGACACCGGATCGAGCGTGGCGGATCGCGCGCTGCAGCTGCACGGCGGCTATGGTTATCTGATGGATTATCCGATCGAGCGTTTCTGGCGCGACCTGCGCGTGCATTCGATCCTCGAGGGCACCAATCAGGTCATGCGCATGATCGTCGGCCGTGAGCTGACCCGCCAGTGACCGATCAGCCTGATACGCCGAGCGTCACCCGATTGTGGCAGGACGCGCTCGCCAACGTGTCGAGCGCGCTCGGTGCAGCCGCGCGCGCGCCGATCCGGACTGGGGCGAGCCAGCCCTATGACCCGCTGGCGCTGTTCCGATCCATCTCTGGCTTCGCCATAGGGCTGGGTTCGAACCCGCAGCAATTGTTCGATGTGCAGCTTCAGGCGGCGCGTGAATGGGGTGATTTCTGGACTCAGGCCTGGCTACCCAACCCCGATGCGGAAAAGCCGCGTGATCGTCGTTTCTCCGCGCCTGATTGGGAAGAGCAGCCCTATTTTCGCGCGCTGCGCGACGCTTATTTGCTCGCCTCCAAGCAGTTGCGCGCCGTAGTCGACGTCGCGGAGGGACCGCATAGTCTGGACAAGGCCGAAGATCGGGCGATGACCGCGTTCGTGCTTGACCAGTATCTCAATGCAATCGCGCCGACCAACTTTGCGATGACCAATCCGGAGGTGATTCAGCGCACGGTCGAAACCGGCGGCGCCAATCTCGCGGCGGGCTTCGCGCACCTCTTGGAGGATATGGCGTCGGGCAAGGGTATCGTGCGCCGCCGCACCGACGAGAATGCTTTCACAAAGGGCGGCAACATCGCCGCGACGCCGGGCAGCGTGGTGTTCCAGAACCATCTGTTCCAGCTGATCCAGTATGATCCCGTCACCCCCGACGTGCATGCCGAGCCGATGCTCTATGTGCCGCCGCTGGTGAACAAATTCTACATGATCGACCTGCAGGCGCGCTCCAGCATGGTGCGCTGGCTGGTCGAACAGGGTCGCACTGTGTTCGTCATCTCCTGGATCAATCCCGATGAGAGCCATCGCGACTGCGGCGTCGGACATTATGTCCTTGATGGCATCGTCACTGCGCTCGGCGAAGCGCGCAAAAAGACGGGTAAGGCCAAGGTCGATTTTTTCAGCTTCTGCCTGGGCGGCACCTTGGTCGCGATCACGCTGGCCTACCTCGCGGCCAAGAAGCGCGCCGATGAAGTTGGCAGCGCGACCTTGATCGGATCGATGGTCGATTTCGCCGATATGCGCGACTGGTCCGCCTTCGTGCATGAGGCGCATCTCGATGCGCTCGAAGAGCATCTCGAAAAGCGCGGTTTCATCGATTCGACCGAGCTGCAGCAATTGTTCGCGGCGGTGCGTTCGAACGACCTGATCTGGTCGTCAGTGATCAACCATTACCTGCTCGACCGCGCCGCGCCGCCGTCCGATCTGCTCTATTGGTTCGAGGATGGCGCACGCATTCCGCAAGCGTTCCTCAAATCCTATAATCGCGGCCTGCTCTTCTCCAATGCGCTGAAGGAAGGCGCTGGCTTCGAGGTTGGTGGCGTCGCGATCGACCTCTCCGCCGTGAAGACCCCAATCCTGCTCGTCGCGCTGAAGGACGATCATGTCTCGGCCTGGAGCGCGGTCTATGACGGCGCGAAACTGTTCGGCGGGCCGGTCACCTTCATCCTTGGAGGGTCGGGGCACAATGCCGGCGTGATCAACCCGCCCGCAGCCAACAAGCACGGCTATTGGACCGCCGACACGATGCCGCCGACCGCCGACGAATGGCTTGCGGATGCCGAGAAGCATCCCGGCTCATGGTGGCCGCTATGGGACGGCTGGCTCAGCGCTGCGGGCTCGGACAAGCGCGTCGCTCCGCGCAAGCCCGCCAACCCGATCGAGCCCGCCCCGGGCTCCTATGTCTCCATCACCCACTGAGTTTGCATGCACCGATGAATGATATGTCCACACTTACCGAAACGCTCGCCTATCGCGATAGGGCCGCCGGGCGTCTGCGCCTCAACCGGCCCAAGGCGCTCAACGCGCTCGACCTGCCCATGGTGCAGCAGATGACCCGCGCCCTGCTCGACTGGCGCGAGGACCGCAGTGTGCGCCTGGTCATGATCGACCATGCCGAGGGGCGCGGTTTCTGTGCCGGCGGCGACGTGGTGACGATCGCGCGCAGTGCTCAAGGGCACGGCGCGGCGGGCCATGCGTTCTTCTTCCAGGAATATCGCCTGAACCATCTGATGTACACTTATCCCAAGCCCGGTGTGGTGTTCATGGATGGGGTGACGATGGGCGGCGGGGTAGGCATTGCCTGTCCGTGCCGTTACCGCGTCGTCACCGAACGCACGATCTTCGCGATGCCCGAAACCGCGATCGGTCTATTCCCCGATGTCGGGGGCGGGCGGTATCTGTCGCGACTGCGTGGTCGCGCGGCGCAGTATCTCGCGTTGACCGGCGCGCGGCTCGACGGCGCGGACTGTATCGCACTTGGCCTCGCCAATTATTATGTGCCGTCCGAGAAACTCGAAGCGCTCAAGGCCGAACTTTGCGCGACGCCGGAAAAGGTCGAATCGATCCTCGCCGGTGCCGCGGCCGTCCCGCCGCCGGCGAAGATCATCGAATATCTGCCCGCGATCGACCGCCTGTTCGCCTCGGACGATTATGAAGAGATCCTCGCCGCGCTCGACGCCGACGGCTCCGACTGGGCAATCAAGCAGCACGAAACACTGCGTCCCAAATCGCCGACTGCATGCAAGGTGTCGCTGCGCATGCTCGTCGAAAGCCCGCGCCAACTGCATTTCGTCGATGAGATGCGGATGGAATTCGGCATCGCCGCGCGCATGTTCCGCCACCCCGATTTCGCCGAAGGCGTTCGCGCGCTGCTGATCGATAAGGACAATGCACCATCCTGGAACCCCGCCACGCCAGAAGGCGTGACCGAGGCGATGGTCGATGGTTTCTTCCAGCCGCTGCCCGCCAGCCAGGCCTGGACCCCGCTTCCTGCAAATGCCGACGGAGACTGATCCCATGGCCACCTATGAAACCCTGCTCGTCGAACGGCGCGACGCCGTCACGCTCATCACGCTCAATCGCCCCCACGCGCTCAACGCGCTCAACAATCAGGTGCTCGGTGAACTGATCGCAGCGATGACCGCCTATGATGCCGATGACAGCCAGCATTGCGCGGTGCTGACCGGCAGCGAAAAAGCCTTTGCCGCCGGCGCCGATATCAAGGAAATGGCCGACCAGTCCTTCGCCGACATGTTCGGCGGCAACTATTTTGCCGGATGGGAGCGTTTCACCGCGACGCGGAAACCCATCATCGCCGCCGTCGCCGGTTTCGCGCTTGGCGGCGGATGCGAGTTGGCGATGATGTGCGACTTCATCCTCGCCGCCGACACCGCCAGGTTCGGCCAGCCCGAGATCAAGCTCGGCGTCGCGCCCGGCATGGGTGGATCGCAGCGACTGACCCGTGCGGTCGGCAAGGCCAAAGCGATGGAGATGTGCCTGACCGGCCGAATGATGGGTGCCGAGGAAGCCGAACGCGCCGGCCTGGTCAGCCGCATCGTGCCCGCCGCCGAACTGCTCGACGAGGCGCTGAAGACCGCCGCCGCGATCTCCGGCATGGCGCCACTCGCCGCGCTTGCCAACAAGGAGATGGTCAACTCAGCGTTCGAGACCGGCCTGACCCAGGGCATCCAGTTCGAACGCCGCCTGTTCCACGCCTTGTTCGGCACTGCCGACCAGAAGGAAGGCATGGCCGCATTCGTCGAGAAACGTCCGGGTAACTGGACGGGGAAGTAACCTCACACCTCATCCCGCGAATAAGCGTCACCCCAGCGCAGGCTGGGGTCTCAACGGGGAGCGCACAACGTCAGCACCGCGGAGATCCCAGCCTTCGCTGGGATGACGATAGTGAATTTGGAGAGAAGAAATGGCACGCGTCGCATTCATCGGTCTCGGCAACATGGGCGGCGGCATGGCCGCCAATCTCGCGAAGAAGGGCCATGACGTCCGCGCCTTCGACCTTTCCGCCGACGCGCTGGTGCGGGCCAAAGAGGCCGGCTGCCTCCCCGCCGGGAGCGTCGAGGAAGCGCTCAATGGCGCCGATGCGGTCATTACCATGCTCCCCGCAGGCAAGCATGTGGAGGGTGTCTATACCGATGCCATTTTCACCGCCGCGCCGCAATCCGCGATCCTGATCGACTGCTCGACGATCGATGTCGCCACCGCGAAGCGCGTCGCTGAAACCGCGACCGCCAAGGGCTACACCGCGGTCGATGCGCCCGTCTCGGGCGGCATCGCCGCCGCCAATGGCGGCACGCTGACCTTCATGGTCGGCGGCAGCGACGCCGCGTTCGAACGCGCCCAGCCTTTCCTCGCCGATATGGGCAAAGCAGTGATCCATGCCGGCGCCAGCGGCACGGGTCAGGTCGCCAAGGTCGCCAACAATATGCTGCTCGGCATCACCATGGTCGGCACGTGCGAGGCGTTCCTGCTTGCGCGCAAACTCGGTCTCGATCCGCAGAAATTCTTCGACATCGCCAGCGTTTCGTCGGGTCAGAGCTGGTCGATGACCAGCTACGCGCCGCTGCCCGGCGTCGGCCCGGACACGCCGGCCGACCATGATTATCAGGGCGGCTTCGCCACCGCGCTGATGCTCAAGGATCTACGTCTCGCGATGGAAGCCGCCGGCATCGCGCATGCCGACACACCAATGGGCGCCAAAGCAGCCGAACTGTATGAGAAATTCAATGCCGAGGGGCAGGGTGGACTGGATTTCTCCGCCATCATCCGAATGCTCGACGGGGACTGACGGTAAATTGTGTAGCGGCGGAATATCCTGACATTCCGTGTCAGGATCAGGCGACTAAACAGGACGTCCACCAATTGAGGACGCCCGATGATCGACCGCCGCGACATGCTCAGCTTCACTGCCCTGGCCGATGCCGTCGCCGCGACCCCTGGCTTCGCCGCTGCCCTTGCCGACGGTGATCACGCGCATGATTTCGATTTCCTGATCGGGTCGTGGCGCGTGAAGCATCGCCGTCTCAAAGAACGGCTGACCGGCAGCGACGCGTGGCAGGACTTTAACGGCACATGCGTCATGCAGCCGACGATGGGCGGTGTCGGCAATGTCGACGACAATTGGCTCGATGTTCCCGCGGGCGCTTACCGCGCAGTCGGCCTGCGCTCCTATGATCCAAAGACCGGGCTCTGGGCGATCTGGTGGCTCGACGGACGCACGCCGCACACGCTCGACGTGCCGGTAAAGGGTAATTTTCAGGGCTGCGTCGGCACCTTCCTCGCCGATGACAGTTTGCGCGGCAAGCCGGTCAAGCTGCGCTTCGTATGGTCGGCGATCGCGGCCAACAGCGCGGAATGGCGTCAGGCTCTGTCGGCTGATGGCGGCAAGACCTGGGAAACCAACTGGGTCATGCACTTCACCCGCGCCTGACCGTTCCGCACATCGGCAGAGTCGATCGAGCCAACACGGGCGCTTGCCGCTCTCGACAATCCCGCTAAACCCTTTGTCGTCCAGGGGGAGAAGACAATGGCCATAACCACGGCAGCCGATATCGCGTCAGAGCCTGACATGACGTCCGAACCGTCGGTGAAGGACATCCGCCTGGTCATCACCGCGTCGTCGCTCGGCACCGTGTTCGAATGGTATGACTTCTTCATCTACGGCACGCTCGCTGCCTCGGGCATCATCGGACGCACCTTCTTCCCGGCGGGTAACGCGACCATGGAGACCTTGCTCGCATGGGCGGGCTTCGCGGTCGGCTTCGGCTTCCGGCCGCTCGGCGCGGTGTTGTTCGGATATCTCGGCGACAAGCTGGGCCGCAAATATACCTTCCTCGTCACCATTACGCTGATGGGTGTCGCGACCGCCGGCGTGGGGCTGATTCCTTCGTTTGCCGCAATCGGTTTTGCCGCGCCGATGCTCGTTCTCGGCCTGCGCATCCTGCAGGGACTGGCGCTGGGCGGCGAATATGGCGGGGCTGCGATTTATGTCGCGGAGCACTCGCCCAAGGGCAAATCGGGCTATTACACCAGCTTCATCCAGGCCAGCGTGGTTGGTGGTTTCATCCTCAGCCTCGCCGTGGTGCTCGGCACCAAATGGTCGATGTCGACCGAAATGTGGGAAAGCTGGGGCTGGCGTTTCCCGTTCCTTTTCTCGCTGTTGCTGCTCGCGGTTTCGTTGTGGATGCGGCTCAAATTGTCGGAAAGCCCGGTCTTCAAGAAGTTGAAGGCGGCTGGCGAAATGGCCAAGAATCCGTTCGTCGAAAGCTTCACTTATCCCGGCAATCTCAAACGGCTGTTCGTCGCGCTGTTCGGCATCGCCGCCGGCCTGACGGTGATCTGGTACACCGCGATGTTCAGCGTCCTGTCCTTTCTGCAGACGACGATGCGGGTCGAAGGAACCGCCGCACAGCTGATCGTCGGCGTTGGCTGCTGCATGGGACTGTTCTGGTTCATCCTGTTCGGCAAGCTGTCCGACAGGGTCGGGCGCAAGGCGCCGATCGTGATCGGTTATGCGCTGACCCTGGTTCTGCTCTTCCCGATCTTCTGGACAATCGGCAGCGCAGCTAATCCCGATCTCGCACGGGCGGCGAAGCGCGCGCCGGTGGTGGTTTCCGGTCCGGTCTGTTCGTACAGCCCGTTCGCGGCCAAACAGACCGACAAATGCGGTATACTGCTCGATTATTTCTCGAAAAAGGGCGTGCAATACACCAAAGCGCACAGCCCGGTGACGGTGGTGATGATCGGCGGCAACCCTATTCCCGACACCAGCCCGGCGGGCCTCGACAAGGCGCTGGCGGATGCGGGGTATAATCTCGACAAGGTCGTGCCATCGCCGCTCAACATCGCCGTGATCCTGTTTGCGATCCTGATCCTCGGCGCGCTGTCGGGGGTGACCTATGGGCCAGTCGCGGCGTTGCTGTCGGAGATGTTCCCACCGCGTATCCGCTATAGCTCGATGTCGATCCCTTATCATCTCGGCACCGGTTATTTCGGCGGTTTCCTGCCCTTCATCAGCCAGTTCATCGTTGCGCGCACAGGTGACCCCTATGCCGGCCTCTGGTACACCATGGCCGTGGTCGCCATGGCGCTGGTCGTGACGGTGTGGGGTCTGTCGGAAACCAGGCCGGGAATGGCGAGCGCCGACTAGGACCTAGCGCGCCCGATCAAGCGACGCTAACCGCAACGGCATGACCTACGCCCCCTTACGGCTCAACCTCGATCGTGCCGGCCTTGTCGACAATTGGCGCGCGCTCGCCGCCATGAGTGGTGGCGCGGCATGCGGCGCCGCGATCAAGGCGGACGGCTATGGGTTGGGCGCGGCACAGGTCGTGAAGCAACTCGCCACTGCCGGATGTCGCGATTTCTTTGTCGCAAACTGGGCCGAAGCAAATGCCATCGCGTCGCTGGATGTGCAGGTCTCGGTGCTGCACGGCGTTCGCGAGGAGGATATGGCACTGGCGCGGGCCGGGGTTGCCCGCCCGGTCCTCAATACCGCAAGCCAGGTCGCGCGCTGGAAACAAGCCGGCGGTGGACCGTGCGATATAATGGTCGATACCGGCATGAACCGCCTCGGCCTGGCGATCGGCGATGTGACGAACGGCCTGCTCGACGGCTTGCAGGTCGAGACGCTGATGAGCCATCTCGCCTGCGCCGACGAGGATCATGCGATGAACGAGCGCCAGCGCATCGCTTTCGCTGCGCTGGCCGGACGCACGCGGGCGAAGCGCCTGAGCCTGGCGAACTCTGCCGGGATCGGGCTCGGCGCAGATTATGCGTTCGACCTGACCCGCCCTGGTCTCGCCCTTTATGGTGGCGTACCGCGGCCTGAGTTCGACGGTATCATCCGTCAGGTGGTGACGCCGGCAGCGCAAATCCTTCAACGCCGCACCGTCCCGGCGGGCGGCACGGTCGGCTACAATGCGATCTTCACCGCGCTTGCCGAGACCGAGGTCGCGATCCTGAACCTTGGCTACGCCGATGGCTATTTCCGCGGCTTCTCGGGCAAAGGCGTGGCACTATCCGATGGACGGCGATTGCCGCTGCTCGGCCGCGTGTCGATGGACCTGATCGCGGTCGACGTATCGCGTACGCCGGACCTCAGCGAAGGCGACTGGCTGTCGCTCGACTATGCATTGCCGGAGGCCGCAGCGCTGTCTGGCATGTCGCAATATGAATTGCTGACCGGCCTGGGCAAACGCTTCGATCGGATATGGCGTTAAGCGCCTTCCTCTCCCTTTCCTTTCAGGGGAGGGGTATAAGACTACCGCTCGATGCACATGGCGATGCCCATGCCGCCACCGATGCACAGGGTCGCCAGGCCCTTCTTGGCATCCCGCTTCTGCATCTCGTAGATCAACGTGGTCAGCACGCGCGCGCCGCTCGCGCCGATCGGATGACCGATCGCGATCGCGCCGCCATTGACGTTGACCTTGCCCGCGTCCCAGCCAAGCTCCTTGCCCACCGACAGCGCCTGCGCGGCAAAGGCCTCATTGGCTTCGATCAGGTCGAGGTCGCCGATCGTCCAGCCGGCCTTTTCCAGCGCGCGTCGGGTCGCGGGGACCGGCCCGATACCCATGATCGAAGGATCGACGCCAGCCGATGCCCAGCTTTTGATCGTGGCGAGAATGGTTGAGCCGCGCTTCTCGGCTTCCTCGCGGCTCATCAGTACCAGCGCGGCAGCGCCGTCGTTCAATCCGCTGGCATTGGCGGCGGTCACCGTGCCGTCCTTTTTGAAGGCGGGTTTCACGGCCGACACGCTCTCCAGCGTCACACCACTGCGGATATATTCATCATCGGACACGATCGTGTCACCCTTGCGACCCTTGACCGTGACTGGCGCGATCTCGTCCTTGAAACGGCCCGACGAGCGCGCCGCATCGGCGAGGTTCTGCGAGCGGACCGAGAATTCGTCCTGCTGTCCGCGCGTCACCTGATATTGCTCGGCGAGATTCTCGGCGGTGATGCCCATGTGATAACCGTTGAACACATCGGTCAGCCCGTCGCTGACCATCGTGTCGACCAGCGCGAGATTGCCCATTTTCTGCCCGCCGCGCAGATTCTGCGCGTGTGCGCTTAGCGACATGGATTCCTGCCCGCCCGCAACGACGATCGTCGCATCGCCGGTCGCGATCGCCTGTGCTGCCAGCGCGACCGCGCGCAGGCCCGATCCGCATACCTGGTTGACGCCCCAGGCCGGGATCTCCTTGGGTACGCCGGCCGCCATCGACGCCTGGCGCGCCGGGTTCTGCCCCTGTGCCGCGGTCAATACCTGGCCGAGAATCACTTCCGAAACATCGGCGCCATCGACACCCGCCTGTTCCAGTGCCGCCTCGATCGCGATCCGGCCCAGTTCATGCGCCGGAACCGAGCCGAACGCGCCGAGAAAGCTGCCCACAGGAGTGCGCTTGGCGGCGGTGATGACGATATCGGTCATGGAGGTTCCTTGCCTTGTCTCTAGTCTGAGCGCGCTATCTAGGCGCGGGCAGGGCAGTAATCCAGTCCGCCAACGGCTCCCACAATTGGGCCCGTGCGCCGCGCCCTACGATCATCCCGACATGCCCCGCGCCCAGGTCGCGACGGTCGGGTAGGTCGGCCGCGCTCGCCGCGGGCACGATCCGGTCGCTGAGCGACACGAACTCGATCGCTGGGCACGTCAGCGCCTTAGGGTCGACGATGCCGCCGCCCACGCGCCACTCGCCGCGCCCGGTGACATTGCCGCCGATGAACTGCTCGAACGTCTGTTCGCCCGCCGCGAAGGGCAGGGGAGCGCCGGCATTGGCCCAATCCTCCATCGCGACGAACATCGACGCGCCGGCGCTGCCCGGCTCCATCGCCGCGAATGCCTCATATTTCGTGACTGTGCGCGCCGGATCGAGCCGCCAGAAGCCCGATTGCAGCACTTCCATCGGCACCATTCCCATCGCTTCACACGCGGGTCGCGCCGCTTTCCACAAATCCACCATGTCGGCGCGGGCCGTCTTGCTGAAGCCGTCGAAGTGCCATGGTGCCGCGATCAGCGCCAGCCCGGCCACAGGTACCGCGCACGCGGCGGCGAGCGCCATCGTTCCACCCAGGCAATAGCCGGCCAATATTGGTGGTTCGGCAAATTTGGCGATCAGCGGCAACAGTAACTGTTCGACATGCGCGGTCACATCCATCCCGCGCGCCTCCGGGCCCGGTGTTCCCCAGTCGAGCAAATAGGGGTGAAAGCCTTGTGCCGCGAGCCAGTGCAGCAGCGACATATCGGGTGCGAGATCGAGGATGAAGGGCGGATTGATCAGCGACGGCACGACGATGATCGGCCGTCCGCCGCTTTCGCTCTTGCCGTAATCCCGCAACCGCGAACGCCCTTTGCGAAAGCGCGCCGGCGCCGTCTTTCGCGCTTCCCCTCGATTCGCCGCCTGGTACGCGCGCAATCCAGCCAGTGCCGCTGCCCGTCGTGCCGGCGATGCTGCGGTTTCGCTGCGCAACATATCCAGAAACAAGGGTAACGGCCGTGGACCGTGTTGCGGTGCGGCATGAAATGGTGTTAGAGCCGAGCCAACCACTTGGGCGGGGACCTTTCCCATGAAGAAGCAGACACCGGGCGATGGCCCCGTCATCATCAAGAAATACGCGAACCGCCGACTCTATAACACCGAGACGTCGTCTTACATCACGCTCGAGCATCTTGCCGCGATGACGCGCGAAGGCCGCGATTTCAAGGTTGTCGACGCCAAGACCGACGAAGATATCACGCACAACGTGCTGACCCAGATCATCATGGAAGAGGAATCGCGCGGCCAGACGATGCTGCCGGTACCTTTTCTGCGTCAGCTGATCGCGATGTATGGTGATTCGATGCAAGCGATGGTGCCTGGTTATCTCGAGGCGTCGATGGACAGCTTCCGCCGCAACCACGAACAGTTCAAGACCGCGGTCGAGGGCGCGTTCGCCAATTCGCCCTTTGCCGAAATCGCCAAGCGCAACATGGCGATGTTCGAGGCCGCGACCACTGCGTTCAAGCCCGGTTCGGGGCCGGCACCGGGCCAGCCGACCAGCGATACGCCTGCCGCCGCCGCCGCCGCCGCCGCTGCGACCAGCAAGGATGACGAGATCGCCGCGCTGAAGGCCGAACTGACCCGGCTCAACGAGAAGATCGAAAAGCTCGACACCTGATCGGCGGTTTTTTCGATATGCCGGGCGCTCCGTTCTGGGTCGCTGCGACCATTGCCGTGTTGGCCGCCATATTGGCGGGCCTGGGCGACCATCGCCGCAAGCGTCGTGCCGATCTCGACCGGGTCGGCCTGATCAATTGGCCGACGCTTCAGATGCTCGCGCTGATCGCCGCCGCCATCTTCGTCATTCTGGCATTCCACGCCTGAACGCCCGGTCGCGGCGCAGATAGACGAGTGTCCGATAATTGCTGCGTGGCGTACTGAACACCAGGCGATAGTCGCTGGCGAGCGCGTTGCTGACCATGGTCGTGCTCTCTCGGTTCCAGATCTGCAGCGGGCGAGACGAGGCGACAATCACCGGCGGGCGATTGGCCAGAATGCGCCTCACCTCGGCCGCTTCATTGATGCCCGTCGCTCCATGTTCCGTGGAATAGACCAACAGATTGGGGAATATATAGGCTGTCGGCAGGCAGGACTCGGCAAGCCGATAGGTGATCGTGTCGCCGATCGCGATCCATGGGCATTCCCCCTTGTTGCTTGGGCCGCTGTTCGCTTTGACGATCCGCGCGACCTCGCGCGCGCCCTCGGCATCGCGCGATTGCATCGCCAGCTTGGTTATGAACAACAGTAATGCCAGGCCAAGCACGCCGATCAGAATGCGCGACGATCGTGCCAGCGCCGGTGCCGCGACGAGCGTCAGCGGCGCGATCAAAGGCAGGGCATAATGGTCGAAATAGGTGCCGATCGCCGCGAAAGCGATCAGCGCTGCGCCCAGCCAGCCCCACGCGATGATCGCACCCTCGCCGACCAGGCCGACCCGCCTGCGCCAACGCCAGGCGATACCGGCCGCCACGATCAGCGGCGACAATTGCGCGGCGATACCCAGCAGCCGCATCCCGATCTGCTCGATCGGATAGCCGGGCCGCAATGTGATCGATGCGAAATTGGCGAACCAGAAGGAATCGAGTGCGGCCGGCCCTTGCCAGGCGTAGCAACCGATCGCAGCAAGGGTCGGCGTCAGCCCCGCCAGTATCCAGATCAGCCCGGCACCGACGGTTATCGGTAGCGGCGCCCTTGCTCGGTGCAGGAACCAGAGATGGACCAGGCCGAAATAGGCGCCCTCGAACGCAGGCGTGTATTTCATCTGGATCGCGATCCCGCTGAGCAGGCACACGATCAGCCCGTTGATGACGATTGCGCGGATTTTCCTTTCTTCGGCCAACGCGGGCAATCGCAGGGTGAGCAGCGCCGCGCCGGTCACGAACAGATTGTAGAACACCGGCGATTGCCCGCCGCGACCATTGAGCAATGACAGCCAGATCAGATAGGCGATCGCCGCCGCCAGCGCGCCGGCACGCGCCGTGCCGAGCCGCATCGCGCCCCGATCCACCATCCAAGCCGTGCCCGCTGCGAACAGCGTCGCGACGATCTGATAGGCGAGGATACCGTCGCCAGGCAGCAGGCGAATGCCCGCGAACAGCAGGAACAGGCCGATCGGCTTGCGGTCCCATATGTCGATATAGGGTATATCGCCCTGCAACATGCGGTCACCGACCAGCAGGTAATATTGTTCATCGACATGGACGACGGGATTGCCGAAATCCCACATCCGCAGCGCCACCGTGACGATCAGCAGAAGGGCCGCCGCCTTCCAGCGCGATGACGGCGACAGGTCCATCGTCAGTAGAAATTCCGCAAAACCAGCGTTCTTCGAGTGCCGTCGCACAGATCGAGCGAAACGACGCGGCCGGGCGCGCCGATCGACCAGGTCGCGATCGGGTTCGACGAATAATTGTCGGGCACCGGCGTGCCGTCGATGACGCAGATCATGTCGCCCGCGCGCCATCCGGCGCGCTCTGCCGGGCCGCCGCGCATTACGTGCAACACGCGCAGCCGGTCGCTCTCGGCGGCGACGAGCAGCCCGCTAGTCGATCGCAGGGTCGGTTGGCGCGCCAACGCGCCGGGCGCCAGCACCATATGCCCGGCCTTGGGATCGAGCAGCACGCGGTATTTCTGCAGGAAACCCGATCCGATCCGTCCGGCCATGCCCATCGACTGTGAAAAGCCGCCTGCCTGTTCGATCTGGACATCGACATAGGGCGCGACCAGCGCACCGGTGCGCAATTCGGGCACGATGATCAGTTCGGTGACGATCGGCCCACCAAGCCCGAACGAGATGGTCGAGGTTCGTGCAGCGGGGATGATACCGGTCGTCGCCCAGGCTTCGGCCGACAGGGTGATGCTGTTGCCGTCACCGGTATCGACGATCATCGGCCGCAACCGCCGCCCGTTGAGCGTCGTTTCTCCGATATAGACGAGCCGCTCGCGCGATACGGAAAGCGGTGCGCTGTCACCCTTGAACGGCATCCGGCCCGAGCGCAGCAAGCGAAAGCGCCGCGCATCATAATCGATATCCAGCGCATAATCGGCGGTCAGGTCGCGACCGACCAGCATTTCGATCGGTTTCGCGCTGCCCGTGGCATTGGCTGGCAGCACCGCAACGCTGATGCTGCCGCCGGTGCGGGTCAATCCGCCGAGGGTGATCGATTGCGTATCGACCCAGCCGAGCGGCACCACGCCGCCGATCGCATTGGCGGTGCCGCCGCTCCGTACTTTCAGCTTCCCCTTGTCGACATAAGCGCGCGACAGCACCGAAAAACTCACCCCGGTGTCGAGGATCGCGCTGACCGGTTTGCCGTCGACATCGAGCGTGAAACGGATCTGGTTGCCCGGCGTCAGGTCGAACGGCACCCAGCGCGCCTCGGCATCGCGCGCCAGGCTGTCGGCCGGTGGCGTCGCGGCAGTGAGCAGCAACAGGAAGAGGGCGGCAATGAAACGCATGTCGTGCTGCCGTAGCCGCATCGGTGGCTTGGGGAAAAGGGTTTACATGCCGACCAGCCGCCACCCCGGAACATGCCCTGAGCGACGGTGCCTAATCGGGCAATTTCCTGATCGAACCTCTTACAGGCACGCCTCGAGAAACGCCTGATCGAAGCCGAACTGCCGCGCCTTTTCCAGCGTATAGGGTCGCAAGCCCATCGAGCGATACTCGCCGACGATCTTGCCGTCCGCGCTTTCGTCGAGATATTCGAACTTGAACAATTCCTGCGTCACGATGACCGGGCCTTCCATGCCGATCACCTCGGTGATGTTGGTCACGCGGCGCGACCCATCGCGCAGACGCTTCACCTGGATGATCAGCTCGACCGAATCGGCTATCTGCCGGCTGATCGCTTCCTTCGGCACCTTGATGTCCGACATCATCACCATGTTCTCCATACGCGCGAGAGCTTCGCGCGGAGAGTTGGCGTGGAGCGTGCACATCGATCCGTCATGGCCGGTGTTCATCGCCGCGAGCATGTCGAAACACTCGGAGCCACGAATTTCGCCCAGGATGATCCGGTCCGGGCGCATACGCAGCGCGTTCTTGACCAGGTCGCGGATCGAGATTTCGCCCTGGCCTTCAAGGTTGGCGGGCCGCGTTTCCAGCGGCAGCCAATGCGGCTGTTGCAGCCGAAGTTCGGCTGCGTCCTCGATCGTCAGCACGCGCTCGCCCGGGTCGATCATCTTCGACAGGGCGTTCAGCATCGTCGTCTTGCCCGAACCCGTACCGCCCGAGATGACCACGTTGAAGCGCGAGGCGCCGGCGATCTTCAGCGCAGTGGCCATTTTCGGGCTCATCGATCCGAAGCCGGCCATCATGTCGAGCGTGATCGGCTTGGCGGAGAATTTACGAATCGAGATCGCGGTACCACGCAAGCTGAGCGGCGGTACGATCACGTTGACGCGTGAACCGTCCTTCAACCGGGCATCGGC
The DNA here is from genome assembly GCF_054057355.1 of Sphingomonas sp. UYAg733. Classification (NCBI taxonomy): domain Bacteria; kingdom Pseudomonadati; phylum Pseudomonadota; class Alphaproteobacteria; order Sphingomonadales; family Sphingomonadaceae; genus Sphingomonas; species Sphingomonas sp. UYAg733. The sequence continues at coordinate 92,537 of NZ_JBSRZE010000005.1, read as the reverse complement.
GAGCGGCGTGGTCTGGTCGACGCGGCGGCCGACCGAGTTGCAGATGCGCTGCGCGATCTGGAACAGATGCTCCTCGTCGCGGAACTGGATGTTGGCAAGGACCAGCTGGCCCTTGCGCTCGACATAGGTCTGCTCCGGGCCGTTGACCATGATGTCGGTGATCGTCGGATCGGCGAGCAGTTCCTCGAGCGGCCCGAGCCCGAGCAGTTCGTCGACCAGCACCTTTTCCAGCGCGAACTGCTCGCGGCGGTTGAGCGTCAGCTTCAGCTCGGCGAGCACTTCGCCGATGATCGGGCGAAATTCCTCGGCCAGTTCATCTTTGTCGAGCGTCGCGGCGGCTTCGGGATCGACGCGTTCGAGCAAGCGCGGCAGCACCTGTTCCTTGATCTTGTGGATCGAACTTTCGAAACCCTCGACGCGGCTGTTGCCAGCATCGCCCGATGCCGACTGGCGGTCGGCGAGGCGCTGCATCGCGTCCTGGTTGACGCCCGGCATATTGCCCATCGGCTGCGCGTCGGATTCGCCCGGCATTGGCAAGGGCGGGAATTGTTCGCCACCGCTTTCCGCATCGGCCGGACGTGCCGCGCCGCCCTGCATCGGGCGTGCAACACCGAACGCAGGCCGGTTACCGGATGCGGATCCTACCCCTGGACGACGCCCGAATGCGCTCATGCCGTGTCATTCCTCATGCTTGAACGAAATGCTTAACCGCCAAGCTTTGACAATTAGCTAATCGGAGCTGACGGTATGTCGCTTGCCATTCCGACCAGACCGTCAACCGCGGGCGCGGATGACCGGAAGCGCGGTTTCCAGGTACGATCGGGCGAAAAGACTAAAGTTGCCGACGCCACGCCGAATGTGGCGACAGCGGCGCCCGAGATCAGATCGACGATATAATGCGCGCCGAACAAGGGTGAGGCGGCCAGCATCAGGAGGTTGAGCAACAGCACGGGAACGCGCAGGCCACGCGTCGACCAGGCGGTCCAGATATAAAGGCACGCGACACAGGCATGGAAGCTCGGGAAGGTGATCAGCCCGGTCAGGGTTTGCGCGCTGACCTGTCGGAAACTTCCGTCGCGAAGGCCTTCGAGAAATTCGATGTGCTGCAACAGGATGGTGACGTGGGTGTCGCCCTCCGGGGGGTAGATGTTGGTGAGTTGCCGCGCGAGGTCGCCGAAATGGCCATAAGCGGAGACTGCCGGCATGAAAATGAAGATGATCGAGGTCGCCGCCAGCGCAACCGCCATTGCGAGCAGGAAAATCCGCAGTCTCGCGATCTGATTGGACACAACAAGGACCAGGAGCAACAGCAAGGGCTGCGCGTTGAACGAATTATACGCCAGCTCAAGGGTGCGGCAAGCCAGGGGGTAATTGTTGATCGTTCTCGCATAGGCGAGCCAGTCGAACCCCAGCGCCAGGCCGGCCGCCCGTAACTTCGTATCAGCATAAGGGAAGGGGTAGCTGGCCGCTCCGGCGGCATAGGTGATGAGCGTTCCCAGCGAGAATGTCGCCATGAGGATCGCCACCGCCTCGGCCGCCATCGCAAGCTTCGGCGCATCCGTGCGATTGCGATACGCCACCGCGATTCCCGTGCACACGACGATCGGCAGCAGGATCAGCGCAATGCTCACAAAATCTATTGTCAGACCGGTGGCGATATAAGAAAGGATGAGGACGGCTGCCTGAAGCGCAAGGGCGCCATGCAGGATCGGTCGCCCGCTGCGCCATAATTCTGTCCCGCCCATGCGGACATTTTGCAAAAATGATTTTAAGAATTAGTAAATTTGTTTCGCCTGCGTTCCGATATTTCGGATGCAGCTGCGCTCCGCTTCTCAAGCTCAGAACATTGGGAATTACGGCAGGTCGTCAGGCAGAAACGGTCCGACCGCGCGTTCACGGGCGGTGCGTGGCGCATGATTACCCACAGCGCATCCGCTATTGGCGCGAAGGCAAAATTCTCAATGCGAAAATCTCGCTGAGCTATGGCAGCAAGCGGATGCGCTGGAGTTACAGCGCCATGTAGCTGGGCTATCCAGCAAGCTCCGCTGCGTCGCGGGGAACGGCGGGCGCCTCAGGCGGCGCGTTCGGCGAGCACGGTCAGGCCATTGGCGTTGACCTCGGCGAAACCGCCCTCGATTGCGATCGTCTCGGGCTCGCCCTTTTCGGTGCGATAGATCGACAGCGCGCCATCGCGGATCGTCGACATGACCGGCGCATGCCCTTCGAGCACGCCGAAGTCGCCTTCGGTGCCGGGAACGACGACCATATACACGTCCTCGGAGCGGACGAGCTTTTCAGGCGTGACGAGTTCGAAGTGCAGCATCTTCTCTTCCTTCCCCCCTCCCGCTTGCGGGAGGGGCAGGGGGTGGGCTCGCGCTCACCATAATCGTCGCGCCCTGTTCGGGCCGGGCGCCCACCCCTCGATTCCCTCGCGCAAACGGGAGGGGAGGAAGATCAGGCGTCCTGCGCCATCTTCTCGGCCTTGGCGACGACCTCTTCGATGCCGCCGACCATGTAGAACGCGCTCTCCGGCAGGTGATCATACTCACCATCGACCACTGCCTTGAACGACTTCACCGTATCCTCGATCTGCACGAACTTGCCGGGGATGTTGGTGAACACCTCGGCGACGTGGAACGGCTGGCTGAGGAACTTCTGGATCTTCCGCGCGCGGCTCACGGTGCGCTTATCGTCTTCGCTCAGCTCGTCCATGCCGAGAATCGCGATGATGTCCTGCAGCGACTTGTAACGCTGCAGCGTCTCCTGAACGCGGCGTGCCGTGTCGTAATGCTCCTGACCGACGATCGCCGGAGTCAGCACGCGCGACGTGGAGTCGAGCGGATCGACCGCCGGGTAGATGCCCAGTTCGGAGATGGCGCGGTTGAGGTTGGTCGTCGCGTCCAGATGGGCGAACGACGTGGCCGGAGCCGGATCGGTCAAATCGTCGGCCGGCACGTAAATCGCCTGCACCGACGTGATCGACCCCTTGTTGGTCGAGGTGATGCGCTCCTGCAGCGCGCCCATGTCGGTCGACAGGGTCGGCTGATAGCCCACCGCAGACGGAATACGGCCAAGCAGAGCCGACACTTCCGAACCAGCCTGGGTAAAGCGGAAGATGTTGTCGACGAAGAACAGCACGTCCTGGCCTTCGACGTCGCGGAAATATTCCGCAATGGTCAGGCCCGACAGCGCGACGCGGGCGCGGGCGCCCGGCGGCTCGTTCATCTGGCCGAACACCAGCGCGACCTTCGAACCCTCAGGCGTAGGGTTGCCGTCGGCGTCCTTGGCGATAACGCCCGCGTCGAGGAATTCGTGATACAGATCGTTACCCTCGCGGGTACGCTCGCCGACCCCGGCGAACACCGATGTGCCGCCATGGCCCTTGGCGATGTTGTTGATCAGTTCCTGGATCAGCACGGTCTTGCCCACGCCGGCGCCGCCGAACAGGCCGATCTTGCCGCCTTTTGCGTAAGGCGCGAGCAGATCGATGACCTTGATGCCCGTCACCAGGATCGCGCTCTCGGTCGACTGATCGACGAACAACGGCGCCGGTGCGTGGATCGGCATGGTTTGGGTGTGGCCGACCGGGCCACGCTCGTCGATCGGCTCGCCGATCACGTTGAGGATACGGCCGAGCGTCATCGGGCCGACCGGCACACGGATCTGCGAACCCGTATCGGTCACGCGCTGGCCGCGAGTCAGACCTTCGGTCGAATCCATCGCGATCGCGCGTACCGTGTTCTCGCCGAGATGCTGGGCGACTTCGAGCACCAGACGGTTGCCGTTATTATCGGTCTCGAGCGCCGAAAGAATCGCCGGCAGTTTGTCCTGCTCGAACGTCACGTCGACGACGGCGCCGATCACCTGGCTGATACGGCCGACATTGTTGGTCGTCGCGACCGATGCGGTTGCTTCCGGGGTAGCGGCCTTGGTCGCGCGCGGCTTGCGGACGGGCTTTTCGGCGATAGGGGCGGTTGCCATCTTCTCTTCCTCGTATCGAATTACTTGAGCGCTTCCGCGCCGGAAATGATTTCCACCAGCTCGGTCGTGATCGCGGCCTGGCGGGTGCGGTTATACTGGATCGTGAGGCGATTGATCATGTCGCCGGCATTGCGCGTGGCGTTGTCCATCGCGGTCATGCGGCTGCCCTGTTCCGACGCGGCATTTTCAAGCAGCGCACCGAACACCTGAATCGCGACGTTGCGCGGCAGCAGGTCGGCAAGGATCGATTCCTCGTCCGGTTCGTAGGTCACGGCGGCGCCACCATCGTCGACCGGCGCGGCATTGGCGTCAATCGCAACGGGAATGATCTGGCGGCCGGCGGCTTCCTGCACCAGCGCGGACTGGAACTTGGCGTAGAACAAATGGGCGATGTCGAACTCGCCCGCCTCAAAGCGTGCGATCACGTCGTCGGCGACTGCTCGGGCATCCGAAAACGCGACATATTTGATCTGGCCCTGCTCATGATCGTGCAGGATCATTTCGGGGTAGAAGCGGCGCAACACGCGGCCCTTCTTGCCGGCGAGATAGAATTTCACCGTCTTGCCCTGCGCGATCAGTTCCTCGGCCTTGCGGCGCGCGGCGCGCACGATGTTCGAATTGAACGCGCCTGCCAGACCCCGTTCGGAGGTCGCGACGATCAGCAGGTGAACCTGGTCCTTGCCGGTGCCGACGAGCAGCTTGGGCGAGGACTCGCTCAACGCAATCTTCGACGCCAGGCTGGCCATCACGCGCTCCAGCCGTACGGCATAGGGGCGCGCGGCGACCGCCGCTTCCTGCGCACGGCGCAGTTTCGCGGCGGCGACCATCTTCATCGCCTTGGTGATCTTCTGCGTCGACTTCACCGAGCCGATGCGGATCTTGAGAGCTTTAAGGCTGGCCATCGGGCTTTCTGTCTACCGGCTGGGTTACGCGAACGTCTTCGAAAACGCGGCGAGCGCGCTCTTCAGCGCCTCGGTCGTTTCCTTGGACAGGTCGCGCTTCTCGCGGATGTCGGTCAGCAGGCCGGCATGGTTGGCGCGAAGATCGGCGAGCATTGCCTGCTCGTAGCGAACCACCGCATCTACGGCCACGGTATCGAGATAACCGTTGGTGCCCGCGAAGATCGATGCGGTCTGCTCCTCGAACGGCATCGGCTGATACTGGGCCTGCTTGAGCAGTTCGGTCAGGCGTGCGCCGCGGTTGAGCAGCTTCTGGGTCGATGCGTCGAGATCCGAACCGAACTGCGCGAACGCGGCCATTTCGCGATACTGGGCGAGTTCGAGCTTGATCGAGCCCGACACCTTCTTCATCGCCTTGGTCTGCGCGGCGGAACCGACGCGGCTGACCGAAAGCCCGACGTTGATCGCCGGGCGGATACCAGCGAAGAACAGGTCGGTTTCAAGGAAGATCTGGCCGTCGGTGATCGAGATCACGTTGGTCGGAATGTATGCCGAAACGTCGCCGGCCTGGGTTTCGATGATCGGCAGCGCGGTGAGCGAGCCCGAACCATTGTCGGCATTCATCTTCGCGGCGCGCTCGAGCAGGCGCGAGTGGAGATAGAACACGTCGCCGGGATAGGCTTCGCGGCCCGGCGGGCGGCGCAGCAGCAAAGACATCTGACGATAGGCGACGGCCTGCTTCGACAGATCGTCATACACGATCAGGGCGTGCATGCCGTTGTCGCGAAAATATTCGCCCATCGCGCAGCCGGTGTACGGTGCGAGGAACTGCAGCGGTGCGGGCTCCGATGCGGTCGCGGCAACGACGATGGTATATTCCATCGCGCCGGCTTCTTCGAGCGCACGGACGATCTGCGCGACAGTCGATCGCTTCTGGCCGACCGCGACATAGATGCAATAAAGCTTCTGGCTCTCGTCGGTGCCCTGATGCGCCGCCTTCTGGTTGATGAAGGTGTCGATCGCGACGGCGGTCTTGCCGGTCTGACGATCGCCGATGATCAGCTCACGCTGGCCACGGCCGACCGGCACGAGTGCGTCGATCGCCTTGAGGCCGGTCTGCACGGGCTCGTGGACCGATGTGCGCGGGATGATGCCCGGCGCCTTCACTTCGACGCGGCTGCGCTGATCGGTAACGATCGGCCCTTTGCCGTCGATCGGATTGCCAAGGCCATCGACGACGCGGCCGAGCAGGCCCTTGCCGACGGGCACGTCGACGATCGTGCCGGTACGCTTGACGACATCGCCTTCCTTGATCTCCGAATCGGTGCCGAAGATCACGACGCCGACATTGTCGGCCTCGAGGTTCAGGGCCATGCCCTGCACGCCATTGGAGAACTCGACCATTTCGCCCGCCTGGACGTTGTCGAGCCCGTGGATGCGCGCAATGCCATCGCCGACCGACAACACGCGGCCAGTTTCGGAAACTTGTGCCTCGGAGCCGAACGAAGCGATCTGGTCCTTGATGACCTTCGAAATTTCAGCGGCGCGAATATCCATTGTTAGCCTTTCCCACTGACAGCGCTTTCGCTGTCAGCCTTTCATTGCGTGCGCGAGAGTATTGAGACGAGTCTTGATCGACGAATCGATCATCTGCGAACCGATCTTCACGACCAGCCCGCCAAGCAGGGAGGAATCGACCGACAGGTCGATCGAAACGTCACGACCGATCCGGGTGCGCAGCTGAGACTTCAGCGCATCGACCTGGTCGTCGGTCAGTGGATGAGCGGAGACGACCTCGGCGGTCGTTTCGCCACGGTGATTCGCGGCGAGCGCGCGGAACGACCGGATGATCGCGGGCAGCTCGGCCAGGCGGCGATTCTGCGCCAGCACGCCGAGGAATTTCTTGGTCGTGTCGTCGACGTCGATCACGTCGGCAGCGGCAGCAACGCCTTTGCCGGCATTGGCGCGCGACAGCAGCGGATTGTTGGTCAGTGTGGCGAAGTCGGCCGACTGGTCGAGCGCGGCGCGCACGCGGGCAAGGCTTGCCTCGACCGCGTCGATCATCTTGCCGTCGCGGGCCAGTTCGAACAGCGCGGTCGCGTAGCGTCCGCTCAGGCTCGCCTGGATGCTACCGCCAGAAATACCGTTGGATGTCTCCACGGAGTCGAATTCCTCGTTTGCAACGGGTTTTACCCCATACGAAAAGAGGGCCGCAATCGGCCCCCTTAATGGGTCGCCGCGCGACTAGCATCGGGTTCCCTCGGATGCAAGTTCGACCTTAACTGCGGGAGCCTGAGGCAGGCCATGGACCAGACGTTTTCTTTAAACTGTAACATTTGCTTAACCATGTGTTTGCCTCTTGGCTCGCATAGCGCTGGCCATGACGCTCCCCCCGCTCCGCGCCCGAATCCTTTCCACCCGATTCTGGGTCATGACGATGCCGGCCAAGCTGTTGCTTGCCTGGAGCAGGGGCAAAGACAGCAGCATCCGCAGTCAGCTGCGCCGCATCGTCTGGGCCTTGCTCGCAATTCAGGGCGTGCTGGCAGTGGCGTTGATCGGTACCACCCTGATCACCAGCCACGGCGTCAGGTCGCTCGTGCTCGATCGGCTCTATCCGATGGGTGAGCTTCAACAGGTCAATGATTCCTATGCGGCGGCTTTGCTCACCGCGCACAAGGTGAACAGCGGCAACCTCTCGGCCCAAGGAGCGATCAGTGCGATCGACGAATCGCGGGCGGTGATCGACACCAGTTGGGCCAGTTTTCGCGCGCATCGGCTCGATCAGCGTCATGACGACGCCGTTGCGCGGATTTCGGCGGCGCGCGGCGATGCCGACCGCGCGATCGACCGGCTGGAAAAAATGCTCCGGGAGCGCCGGGCCGATCAGCTCGATTTCTTCATCAGCGGCGGACTCTATGCCGCGATCGATCCGCTGACGGTGGAAAGCAATGCGTTGATCGGCGGATTGCGCGCCGATGCGGCGTTGGAACGGACCGCGCTCGAACGGGGCTTCACCATGGTCTATTGTGTGGCGGCGATCGTCACGCTCCTGGCGATGCTCATCGGCGTGTGGGGCATGCGCATGCTGGCGTCGCGCATCGAAGTTCCGCTGGCGGAGATTGCTGCAACAACGCGGGAGATCACGCTCGACCGCGACGGTTCGCCGATTCCCGGGCTCGACCGCCGCGATGAGATCGGGGAGATTGCCCGCGCGCTCGATTTCGCGCGGCGGCGGTCGCGGGACGCGCGCCGCCTGCGCGACGAATCGCGCCACAGCGCTGATGCACTGCGCCGCTCGCAGACCAATGAAGTCGCCGCGCGGGCGCGGCGTGCCGCCGATCTCGATGCGCTGTTCGCCGCATTCGAAGTCGAGGCAGGCGCCATCGTCGGTCAGCTGGCGCTGGCCGGCCCCACGCTATGCGAGACGGCGAGCGCCATGTCCGTTGAAGCGGGGGCGACCGAGCATCATGCGCTCGCCACCGCAGCTCTGACTGAACAAAGCGCGGCGAGTGTGCGCACTATCGGCCATTCGGGTGCTGCGCTGGCCGAGGCGATCGAACGCATCAGCGATGCGGCAAACGCCTCGCGCACGGGCGCGCGCACGGCACGCGCACGCACGATAGAGGGGCGCACGCACGCCGAATCGCTCGGCATGCTGGTTGGCGAGATCGCCAGCGTGCTCGACGTCATTGCCGAAGTCGCGGGCCAGACCAATTTGCTGGCGCTCAACGCCACGATCGAGGCGGCCCGTGCCGGTGAAGCGGGGCGCGGCTTTGCGGTGGTCGCCGAAGAGGTCAAGGGTCTGGCGCGCCAGACCCAGGTCGCCGCCGGCCGGATCGAAGGGCGGCTTGCCGCGGTCAAGGCGGCGAGCGACACCGTGTTGTCGACGATCCAGTCGATCGATGGGCTGGTCGCCGATCTCGATCAATCCGCCGCCAATGTCGCCGATGCGGTGCAGGAACAGCGCGGCATGGCCCGCCTGATCGCGGTCGCCATCGCCGAGGTCGAAGGCGGCACGGCCGACGCCGCCGCCAACATGCAGGTGCTGCGCGAACGCGCCGAACATTCGCGCAAGACTGCCGATCGTGCGCTTTCGACAGCCGAAGGGGTGGCGGGCGGCGTGGATACCCTGCGCGGCCAGATCAACCGGCTGATCGTCAATGTCCGCGCCGCCTGACCGGAAGGGTTAGACAAGCGCGCGGTCCGCTTTAGTAGTTGCCGTCGATGATCGATGGAGCACGCGCATGACTGGCACGATGGAAAAGATGACGATGTCCGATGGCGCGGGGATCGGCGTCTATCAGGCGCAGCCCGCGGGAGAACGGCGCGGCGGGCTGGTGCTGGTACAGGAAATCTTCGGCGTCACCGACCATATCCGCGATCTGGCCGATGACTATGCCGCTGACGGTTATGAAGTCTTCGCACCCGCTCTGTTCGACCGCGAACACCCCGGCTTCGAGGCCGAATATGGCGGCGAGGGCCTCGCGCGCAGCATCGAACTGGCGCGTCAGCTCCACCCGTTCGACTTGTCGCTGGCCGATGTGCAGACCTGTGTCGATGCGCTTGCCGCAAAGGGGCCGGTGTTCGTTGTCGGTTATTGCTACGGCGGCTCGATCGCCTGGTTCGCCGCGACGCGGATGAACAACGTCGCCGCCGCCTCGGGTTATTATGGCAGCCTCATCCCCGGCGCTTCGGCCGAAATACCCAAGGCACCGGTGATCCTGCATTTCGGGCGCTTCGACACCGGCATCCCGATGGACGGCGTGGAAAAGGTCATGGCTGCCGATCATCCCAACGCGACGGTTCATATCTATGAGGCCGGGCATGGCTTCAACTCCGACCGGCGTAAGGATTATCATGAGCCGAGCGCCGATCTGGCCAAGGAACGGACACTCGAATTGTTCGAGGCGAACGCACGTTGATGCGCATCGGTGATACAATGCCATGGCTGCTGGGGAGCGTGTTGGCGCTCTATCTGGCCGCGCTGGGCGCATTTTATATCTTCCAGCGAATCTTCTATTATCCGGCGCCGGGCGGCGGGCTGACGCTCGCCGAGGGTCCCGGGCCCGGTTTCCAGGATATGTCGCTCACCACCAGCGATGGGTTGGTCCTGCGCGCTTTCTATCATCCTCCGCGGCCGGGCCGGCCGACCCTGGTCTTCTTTCACGGCAATGGCAGCGATGTGAACGGCAGCGAGGCGGCGACGCGCGCCTTTGCCGACCAGGGCTATGGCGTGCTGCTGCCGGAATATCGCGGCTATGGAGGCAATCCCGGCACCCCGAACGAACAGGATTTGTACCGCGACGGTGCGGCGGGCATCTACTGGCTGGAGAATAATCGCCTGCCGCTCAAGGACATCGTCCTGATCGGCAATTCGCTCGGCTCGGGCGTCGCCACCGAACTGGCCACGCGAAAGAAGGTCGGGGGCCTGATCCTCGTGTCCGGGTTCTCCAGTCTGGCGCGGGTGGTCGGACAGCATTACCCCTATATCCCGACTATTCTGGTTCGCGACCGGTTCGACAATCGCGCCAAGATCGGCCGGGTCACTGCGCCGATCCTGCTCTATCACGGCACCGCCGATACCGTGGTGACGGTCAGTAACGGCCGCACGCTTGCCAAGGCACAGCCGGCGGCGACCTTCGCGCTCGAACGCGGGGCGGGGCATGACCTGATGTACATGCCGGTAGCGACGCGGCTTATCTCCGCCTGGCTGCGGGATCACTTTCCGATACCCGAGCCGTTGCCGCCGGATTCCGGCGCGCCGCTTGACCATCGCGATGGATCGGTGTCGAACTCTTCAACCTAATAGCGCGGAGCGGGGGCGATGGACGTCGAACTGGCCGAAGAGCGGGTACTGGTCGTACGCGACCGCTTCTCGATGGACCATGCAGAAGGACGTGCCTGGACCAAGCGGGTTGAGGCGTTCGGGACAATGGCGAAGCTGACTGGCTTCCTCACGCGGCCGCGCGACGAAGAGTTCGAGATCGTCTATCGCGAACGGCGGCTGCAGCCCTTCTGGCGAATCTCCTGCACCGCGCTGCATGTCTATCAGCGCAATCGCGACTATCGCGTGGCGGTGGCGGCTAATGTTCAGGAAGTGATGCTGGAAGGGATGCTGCGGCCCGTCAGAGACGGTGCCTTCACTGTCTCGGGGGTCGAGCATTGCCGCGACGAGACGGAGCGAGACTATCTGTTCGACGCGATCCGCGGCACGCCCGATGCGGCGCTGTCGGCCCATCTCAAATTTGAAGCCGATGTGTCGGACGCCGGGACACTGGCGGCGGCGACCCTGGCCGGCACCGTGGTCGTGCCACCCGAAGCCAAGGCGTCGATGCTGGTGCGCGACGTGCTCGCCGGCTCGATCGTGCGGATCGAGGCCGATCGCGTGCAGGAGGAGAAACTGTCGCTCCATCTGATCGATCTCTATTACCGCCCGGTCTATGCCTTTCGCTATCGCTGGCAGGGCAAGGAGGCGGTGGTCGAATTCGACGGTGTCACCGGGGAGACGCGCATTGGCGGCTCCACCTTCGAGCAGCATGTCGGCAAGCTGGTCGATGCCGAATTTCTGCTCAATGCCGGGGTTGAGGCGGCCGGCCTGTTCATCCCGGGTGTACGCCTTGCCGAGATCGTCATCACCCGGTCGCTCGCCGCCAAGCGCGACAGCGGTAATCCGCGTGCCAAGCTTTAACCTCGACCTGCCGTGATATGGAGATGATGGATGCTGAGAACGTTGGGCATGGCCATGGCATTGACGATCGCTTCCACATCCCCCGCCATCGCGGAACCCGGTCACCCTGCACTCGACACGCTGGTCAAGGCCGGCATGGCGGAGACCGGCGCGAAGGGCATCGCGATCGCCTATATCGATCATGGCCAGGTCGTGTTCGCGCGCAGCTGGGGCGCGCGTAACGCGAACGGCGATCCGCTCACCCCCGACACGGTCATGTACGGCGCCTCGCTGACCAAGACGGTGTTCGGGAATTTCGTCATGCAACTGGTCGAAGAGGGGCGCATCGACCTCGACCGCTCGATCGCCGACTATCTGCCTAAGCCGCTGCCCGATTATGCCGGTCCGACGATCGAGAACCGTTATGCGCGGTGGAGCGATCTCGCTGGCGACGAACGCTGGCGCAAGCTGACCCCGCGCATCCTGCTCAACCATGGCTCGGGCTTCGCTAATTTCGGCTTTATGGAACCCGACGGCAAACTGCGTTTCCACTTCGATCCGGGCACGCGTTATTCCTATTCCGGCGACGGGATCATCCTGTTGCAGTTCGTGCTCGAAGCCGGGCTCGGCCTCGACATCGGTGCGGAGATGCAGAAGCGCATCTTCGACAAGGTCGGCGCGACCCACACCGGGATGATGTGGCGGCCCGATTTCGCCACCAACCTCGCCGATGGCTGGCAGGGCGACGGCAAGGTCGAGCCGCATGACGAACGCAGCAAACCGCGCGCGGCCGGATCGATGGACACGACGATCACCGACATGGCGAAGATCGCGGCGTCCTATATGCGCGGCGACGGACTCAAGCCGGCGTCACGCGCGGCGCTCGTCCGACCGCAATTGCCGATCAGGACGGCAAGCCAGTTCCCGATGCTCGCGCCCGATCTACCGGTGGCGCAACGCCATCCCGATCTCGCGGCGGGGCTCGGCGTGGTGACTTTCAAGGGGCCGCAAGGGCCGGGCTTCTACAAGGGCGGCCATAACGACAGCACCGGCAATATCTGGGTATGCGTCGAAAAGGCACGGCGCTGCGTCGTCATCCTGTCCAACGACGTCCGCGCCGAACCGCTCTTCCCGCGCCTGACCAGGGCATTGCTCGGCGATACCGGTGTGCCCTGGGCGTGGGAATATGGCGATCTGCCCTGGACGAAGCCTTAGCAGTGGTCGCTGTCTGTTGGCGCAGACAAATCCGTGAACCGGCATCCGGGCGCGAACCCGGATGCCGTACTTCTCAGAATTTGTACCCGATGCTGAAACGCGCCGAACGGCCAAGGATCGGACGCGCGAGAATGGCGCCGGCGCCGGGCGTGGCCAGGCTGCGCGGATTGCCTTCGGTCAACCCGATCGCGTTGGTGATATTATCGACTGTCGCCTGCAGCTTGACCCGGTCGTTGAGATCCAGCGCCACGCCCGCGTCCCATTTGATGTAATTGGGCAGCAACTGCGTGTTCTGGACGTCGGAGAAGCGATCGCCGATATACGATACCGTGGTGAACAGGCTGGCAATATGGTCGCCGAAATGCGCTTCATAGGACGGCGACACGTGCCACTGCCATTTCGGCTGGCGCTGGACATTATTGCCGGTCAGGTTGGTTGCGCCACCGTCGGTGAAGAAGTCCTGATACTTCGCCGCGAGATAGGTGCCACCAAAGCCGATCGAAACGCCCTTGGCCGGCCGGATCGCTCCTTCCAGCTCGAACCCGGTGGTCTTCGCGCCACCGACCGAGGCGATCGGCGCACCGGAAACGATCACCGTCGTGGTCAGGCCCTTGAAGTCGTTGTGGAACAACGTGCCGTACAAATTGAGCATGCCGGTCGAGATCTTGATCCCGCCTTCATAAGTGTCGACTTGCTGCGTCAGCGTCAGCCCATCGCGCAGATTGTCGAAGAACGGGAAGCTGTGGCCCCGGCTGTAACGCAGGAACGCGCCGATCTGGTCGGTCACGTCGTAATTGGCGCCCGCCGTCCAGGAGAATTCATCGCCGCGATATTTGATCGTCGAGAAAGTGCCGTTCAGCACCGCGGTGTTGTTGTCGTACAGGGTATTTAGGTTGCCGTCGGTGTTCACGCCGTTGCTATTATTCTCCAGCGTCCCGTCGACCTTGTGATTCTGCCAGCGGATGCCGCCATCGACGCGAAGCTTGTCGGTGACCTGGAATTCGTCGACCGCGTAGAATGCGATATCCTCACCGGTATAACCGGCGTTGACGTTGAAGAACGACCCGCCCGAAAATCCGTTGCGCGTCACCTGGCGTCCGTCGGCCAGGACCAGGTCGAGCCGGCGGGCATTGGGCTCGGCGGTCAGCAACTGGGCATTGCCCAGATTCCACTGATCGTTGGACGAATAGTTCGCATAATAACCGCCGACGGTCAGCGTGTTGCCGCCGGACTTATAAGCGACCGAGAAATCGTTGACGAAGGATTCGATCTGCTTGCGAACCGTCCATAGCCCGACCTCGATGACTTGCTGGTTTGCCGCATTGGGCACCAGCGCGCCACCGTTGGTATAACGCAGGCTGCCGATCGCGCCGCCGGAGAAGCCGGCGGCGTAGGACGCCGCGGTTTGTGGCGGCGCGCCGGCCGGCACCATCCCGGTCGTGTCGGCATCGCCGCTGAGATAGCTGATCCGGTCGCGCACGGTGAAATTGTCATTCAGGTCGTAATTGAAATTGACCCCGAAATTGACGATCCGCGCGCCGCGTCCATCGGCCAGATCGACCTTCGACCCGTCGTTGCGCGTGGCGAACCGCGTTTCGTTGCCGGCAAAGGTGCCGGTGCCCGCATCGAAGCCGGGGAATTCGGAGATCTTGTCGCCATTCTGGATCACCGGAATCGGCAACAGCCACTGGCCGCGATCGTTGAGATAACGCCCGAACACCAGCAGCGAACCGCGTCCGCCAAAGTCGTGGCGGATATTGGCGGTGATCTGGCCGCCGCGCTCGGCACGGAACTGCGCATCGCGCACGCCGCGCGAATTGGCGTAATAACCACCGACCATGAATGTCGTGTCGTCGTTGATCGGTCCCGACACATAACCATCGGCACGCACTTCACCGAAGGTGGTCGCGCTCAGCTTGCCATATCCGGCGAAATCCTGGCTGCCTTCACGCTGGACGAAGTTGATCGTCAGGCCCGGCTGGCCCGAGGAGAACAAGGCGCCGGTCCCGCCGCGCACCGCTTCGACCCGCTTCAGCGTCTCGTCGACCCGGATCAGCTGGGTGTTTTCCAGGAAGGACAAGGTCGACGGCGGAAAGAACGGCACGCCTTCGCTCTGGATCGTGACATATTCGGCATCGCCGCCCGACGGATAACCACGCACGAAGATGTTCGCGCCATTCTGCCCGCCCGAACTCTCCGCGCTGACGCCCGGAATGCCCTGGAACAATGCGGCGGTGCTCGGCGGGGCGAGCTTTTCGATTGCCGCGCTGTCGATCGTGGTCAGCGCGAACGCCGCATCCTGGCGGCGCGTGCCGGCACCGGCGGTACCGATCACGATGATGTCGCTGCTATCCGGCTCGGCGCCATCCGCTTGGGCGGCGGCCGCCTGATCGTCAGCGGCAGGGGTTTCCTGCGCGAAGGCGGGGGATGCGGCGGCAAGCGCGGCGATCAACGCCAGCGGAGCCAGTCCTGCCGACAAACGGGTAAGACGATGTTGAAACCGGGCCATGACTTGTCCTCCTCCTGCGTGGCGCCGTCATTGGTTGGCGGGCCTTTCGATGGATCGTGGTCTATGCGAGTCTGAAATGCATTTCAAGCATTCTTGCAACGGATCGGAAACGAACCGGCGTTTGTTGATCGCGGCAAGACCCGATATGGCATATCGATGAACAGCACGCCGGACACTCACCGTGAATGATATACCGAAGGGCCGGGGCGACCGGCAGCCTCGGTCGATGGCGGTGAACATGGGCGATATCGCCCGGCTCGCCAATGTCTCGAAGCCGACCGTTTCGCGTGTCCTCAACGGCAGTCCGCTGGTCACCGCGGCGACGCGCGACCGCGTGCTGGAGGTGGCACGGGCGCAGGGTTATGCGGTAAACCGCAACGCGCAGAAACTGCGTCAGCTGCGCACCGACACGATCGCGGTCGTGCTCGATTTCGGCTCGCACCGTGCCGGCCGCATTGCCGATCCCTTCATTTTCGAACTGCTCGCCGGCGTGTCCGAGGCGTTGTCGGTGCGCAATCAGGATCTGCTGCTCTCACCGCCCGGACTGGTCGATGCGAAAAGCTGCCTCGACTTGCTCAGCGCCCGTGCGACGGACGGCTTCATCTTTCTCGGTCAGGGCGGGCGCGATCCGCTGCTCAAGGAACTGGCGCGAAGCAAGGCGCCGTTCGTCGTCTGGGGCGCGGTCGAACCGGCCGATAATTACTGCGCGGTGGGTAGCGACAATCGCCTCGGTGGGACCTTTGCCGGCGAACTGTTTCTGAAACGCGGCGCAAAACGCTGGCTGTTCATCGGCAATACCGACCATGCCGAGATCCGCCTCCGTTTCGAAGGAATGCGCCAGGCCGCGCGCGATGCCGGGGCGGATGTGGTGATCGACCGCTTGCCGGTCGAACATATGGCCTATGCCTCGGCCCATTCGGAGGCCGCGGCGTGGCTGCGCGATCATCCCGTGCCGGATGCGGTGTTCACCTTTTCCGACACTGCGGCGATGGCGGTGATCAGCGCGTTCCGCGAAGCCGGCCTGGTCGCACCACGCGATTATTCGCTGGTCGGCTACAACAACATTCCGCCCGCCGCGCACTTCAACCCGGCGATCACCACGATCGAACAGGAAACGCATCTCGCCGGTGCGATCCTGGTCGAAAAACTGATGCAGCAAGTCGATGGCGGTCGCGCGCGCTCGACCGTGCTCCCGACCCGGATGATCATCCGCGAGACGTGATCGGCTGGGCCTTCCCGGTTCGCCCGTGCGTCTGTCCAAAAGCAAGGTCGTAGATTCATAAAAGCGGCCAGACCGCTTCCGACCAGTTGCGGACATAACGGCTCACTATACGACAACGTATTGCTGCGTTACGTTCATGGGCTAAAGGGCGCTTATGATCGTCGGACTGACTGCCCTTGCCTCATTCATCGCCGGAATGATCGCGAACAATTACGCGGCCAGCACGAGCATCGTAAGGGGCGATAGTATCTGGACCGGATGGCGGCGACGAGCGCTTTTCGGCACAGCCGCGATGATTGCGCCATGGGCGGTTTACTTTTTGGTCGGCGGGTTGATCGCTCTGACGTGGTCCACATGAAGACTGCTTCGCGACATGTCTGACCAAAGCGGTCGTTCCGCAATCCACCCAATGTCGGACATTCCATGGTCAAAATAGCTCCATCTAGCGGCATTAGTACCGCAAAAAAAATACACACCCTCAACGCCTGCTAAAAGGCAACTTGTGTGGCAAACCGAGGGCGGATTGAATCGACCCTCTGCATCGGAAACGATTAGGTTACCCTCACGGAGGCAAGCTGACCTCATCGCATTGGTAGTTTGGCTAGATAATGCCGCTCTTTTTGGACAGAAGCCGGACAGTATTTGGTTCAAGGTCGCCAGACTGCCAGCAAAACGGCGCTAGGGAGCCTGCTCGGTCAGCGCCTTAGCGCGCGAGCAACACCGCAAGATCGACCGCCGCAGTAGATGCAAATACCGCATCCGCATCGTGCAGCACGACCGGGTCGCCAATGCCCACCGCGACCATACCCGCCGCGCGAATCGCGGCAATCCCCGCCGCCGCATCCTCGAATCCCACAGCCTGCCCAGGTGCCACGCCAAGCGCGTCGCTGCACGCCAGGAAGATATCCGGCGCCGGCTTGGGATGTGCCACCGCTCCGGCATCGGCGACGAAGTCGAACCGCCCGGCGATACCAAGCCGGTCGAGCACCAGCGGCGCGTTGCGGCTCGCCGATGCGACTGCGCAGCGCAATCCCGCCGCGCGACATGCCGCGACCAGCGCTTCGGCGCCCGGCAACAGGTCGGCGGGCGACATTGTGGCAACCGCATCCAGATAATAACCGTTCTTGCGCGTCGCCGCCTCGGTCATTGCGGCGTCGTCCATCGCGACGTCGCCCAGCGCCAGGATATGACGCAGCGACCCGATCCGATCGACACCCTTCAGCGCTTCGTTATCGGCCTCGGTGAAACCGATGCCCAGTTCGTCCGCGATCCGTTTCCACGCCGCGAAATGCGCGGTCGCGCTGTCGGCGAGCACCCCGTCGAGATCGAAGATGGCGGCGGCGAAGCGGCTCATCGGATCAGCGCCACCGGGCTCGTCACCCCGGGCAGGAGATCGACCGGCACGTCGTTGTGAAAGATCGTCAGCGCCGCACCGGTATCGATCCGGTAACGCGCCTCGGTCCCATCGACCTCGACCATTACCCGGCGTCCGCGATACCGCACCGCAAAGCTGTAACGGCCGAGCGACGGCACCGCGATCGGCTCGAAACTCAGCCGCCCGTCATGGCTGCGCATGCCACCGAAACCCATGACCAGCGCATTCCAGGCGCCGGCCAGCGCCGCCATGTGCAATCCGTGGTCGCTGTTGGCGAACAAATTGGACAAGTCGGTCAGCGCCGACACGCGCCAGTAATGCGCGGCGCGATCGGCATCGCCGATGCCGGCCGCCGCCGCTGCGAACACGCTCGCCGACAGCGTCGAATCATGCACCGTCACCGCTTCATAGGCGCTCAGCATCGCGCGCCGCGTCTCGCGGTCGAACGCTTCGCGCAGCAAGACGATCGCAAGTACCGCATCGGCCTGTTTGGCGACCCGGTGCCGATAAATGGTCAGTGGATGATAATGGATCAGCAATGGATAGTCGCTGTCCGGCGTGGTCTCGAACGGCCAGGGTTGCTTGCCGAAAAACCCATCGTCCTGCGCCGGTATCTGTCGCTCCTCGTCGAACGGCAGGAACATCGTCTCGGCGGCCCGGATCATGCGCGCCGCCTCGTCGTCCGACAACAATGCGCGCGCCTCGGCAACTGCGAACCGCAGATGCTCGGCGGCAAGCAGGTTGGTGTAGAGATTATTGTCGACCAGCGCCGAATATTCGTCCGGCCCGGTCACCCGGTTGATCACGAACGCATCGTCTCGCGCCGGATCGTGATAACCGATCTCCAGCCAGATCCGCGCCGTCTCGGCGAGCATCTCGGCACCGCCCTCGGCCAGGATCGTGCGGTCGCCGCTCGCCTCGACATAGAGTTTCAGCGCATGGCCGATATCCGCGTTGATGTGATATTGCGCCGATCCAGCCGGGAAGAAGGATGAACATTCGCCCCCGCCGATCGTCCGCCAGGGGTAGAGCGCGCCGCGTTGTTGCCCCATCGCGCGCGCATTGGCACGCGCCGCGTCGAGCCCCGAGATTCGCCACGCCAGCATCGCCCGCGCGATCTCCGGTCGGGTATGGACGAACACCGGCAGGACATAGCTGTCGGCATCCCAAAACACATGACCCTCATAGCCCTCGCCGGTCTGGCCCTTGGCGGCGATCGAGGTCGCGCCGTCGCGCCCGACCGCCTGGACGAGCTGGAACAGGCCGTGCCGCAACGCCTGTTCGGCGACCGGACTGTCGGGAAAGCTGATCGCGGCATCGGCCCAGAAGGCGTCGAACCAGGCGTTCTGCTCGGTGGCAAGCGTGTCGAAGCCGGCATTCTGTGCGGCGTCCAGCGCCGCCCTTGCCGTTGCCAGTGCCGCGTCGGCGGCATCGGGACCGCGCTGCGCGGCATAGCTCGCGACGCAATCGATCGTGATCGTTGCGCCGCTCGCCAGCTCGACCGTCTCGCCGCCGGAGGCAAGCGCGGCGACAGCGAACCCGGTGCACCGCAGCCGATCGACCCTTCCGATGATCTCGCCCGCTGCGATCTCGTCGATGACCTCCCAGGGATTGTTGCCGAAGGCCGGGCCGACCCTCGGATCATAGGGGGCGTCGTTGTCCGACGATCCGCCGGCCAGCGGCGGCGGCGATACCGACGATCGCACCGCGACCCGCGTTGCGCCGTTTGCGGCGTGAATTTCCACCCGGCTTGCGACGATCCCGCGCCGTTCCATCGACACCAGCCGCTCGATCCTGATCGCGCAGCCTTTTGCCTCGATCGTCTCGATGCGCACGCCGCGACGGAAATCGAGTTCGACCCTTGTGAAATCGCCCGCCGGCACATCGCCGATCGCGATGTCGATCCTGGTCGCATCGGCGACGGGCAGGCGCGTATCGCTGTTCGCGGCATAGCCGTGCGCTGCCTCATGATAGGCGATCGGCATCGTCTCGAACACGCCGTTGAGATAGATGTCGGACGCGCCGGAGCCCTTTTCGGGTCCGCGCATGCCGATAAAGCCGTTACCAATCGCGAATACCGAAGGGGCATGTGCCAGCAACGCGGCCGCGCCTTCGGCAACGATACGCCATTGATCGCCCGTAAACGGCATTGCCGCCAGGGCGGCATCCGGTACCGCTCGTCCCACCTGCATCCTCCCAGTACCCTGCCTGTCCGCCGGATGCCGGCGGCTGATCCATTGCTTTGATATGCATTTCATAATAGCTTTGACCAAAGGTGCAAGCGTCCGATCCGAAGCGGCGCTGCGACCGACGATAGACCAGGGGGGATCGCGAGTGGCCACGACACGATTGAAGATCGCGATATTCCTCAGTTACGCGATTTTCGCGGTGATGTTGAACAGCGTCGGTACCGTCATCCTGCAGTCGATCGAGCATTTCCATATCGACAAGATCTCGGCGAGCACGCTCGAAGGGTTCAAGGATTTGCCGATCGCGATCACCAGCTTTCTGGTCGCTTCGTTCCTGCCCCGCTTCGGTTATCGCCGTGGCATGATGGTGGGATTGGCACTGGTCGCGCTCGCCTGTCTCGCCATGCCGCTCGTCGACAGTTTCTGGATGACGCGATTGCTTTTCCTCAGCACCGGCATCGGCTTCGCGTTGACTAAGGTCGGCGTCTATTCGCTGGTCGGGCTGCTCACCGACACGCCGCGCGGCCATGCCGGCCTGCTCAACACGATCGAGGGCATGTTCATGCTCGGCGTGCTCAGTGGCTATTGGATCTTCAGCGCCTTTATCGATGCGGGCAATCCGGGTTCGCCCGCCTGGCTTGGCGTTTATTGGTGGCTCGCCGGCGCTGCGGCATTGGCGATCGTCCTGCTTGCGACATCGCCGTTCGACGAAGCCGCCGCGAGCGAGGGCGCCGAAACGCGCACGGCGGCCGGCGATTTCCGCGCGATGCTGGCGCTGGCGACCAAGGCATTGACCCTGGTCTTCATCCTGTCGATCTTCCTCTATGTCCTGATCGAACAAGGCATCGGCACCTGGCTGCCGACTTTCAACCGCGAGATGCTGCATCTCTCGGCGCCGATGAGCGTGCAGGCCGCATCGATCTTCGCCGTCGGCCTCACCGTCGGCCGGCTCGGCGCGGGCGTGATCGTGCGGCGCACCGGCTGGTACCCGCTGCTCAATTTCTGCCTGGTCGCGATGGCGGTGCTGATCGTCGTTGCGCTGCCGCTGGCCAAGGCTACCCACGGCGTCGCGATCACGACCTGGGCGGCGGCGCCCGCTGCCGCCTTCGTCTTCCCGCTGATCGGCCTGTTCATGGCGCCGATCTACCCCGCGCTCAATTCGGCGATCCTCAGCGCGATGCCGCGCGCGGCGCAATCGGCGATGGTCGGTCTGATCGTGGTCTTCTCGGCGCTCGGCGGCACGACGGGCTCGCTGATCGTCGGTCGCGTGTTCGCGGCGGTCGGCGGTACCTCGGCGTTTTACCTCATGCTGATCCCGATCGCCGGCATCATCGCGACGATCGCGGTATTGCGCCCGCTGGTTGCGGCGGACAGCGGCGACCCGTTGCCGAAACCTCGGGATGATGTCGCAACCTGATCGCGACCAGGCTGCCGCCTGTCACATCTGGTTGCATTCATTGTATGCATTGTATGCAATGCAATCATCTCGACCCCGTATCGGTCCCGTCGTCAGGCGTCCGATAGTGATGAGTTAATGTGCTGAAATAAATGCATTATTTACCTAAACCGCTCAATTCGGTCGATTGCTGGGGCATCCGCAAGCGGAACATGGCGTGTACCGTATCAAGATACGGCACAATACGGTGTGTCATATCTCTGCAGTTGGATGTGCGGTTCGATTCAAGCGCGGTTCGACCCGCGCTATCGCCGCAAGCATGGAAACTCGAAGACGGTCTTGGCTTCCTGACATGCCTGCACAGTTTGATCGCAAGCGACGGGATGTAGCCTCCCCTTTACCCGCCTATATCGGCATCATGGAAACCGAGACGATCAATCCAGACACGGCATGGGCGGCTTTTTGCGCCCGCGACCGCAACTTTGACGGGCGCTTCGTCGGCGCGGTGACCAGCACGCGCATCTATTGCAAGCCGAGTTGCCCGGCGCGGCACCCGAAGCGCGAGAATGTGCTGTTCTACCGCAATGCGGCCGAGGCGCGCGCGGCCGGATTCCGCGCCTGCCTGCGCTGCAAGCCGGACGAAGTTGGCCGCGACCGCATCGCCGTCGCCCGCGCCGTCGCCCTGATCGAGGCAGCGGAGGATGTCGTCGCGCTCGACGATCTCGCCGCGCAGGTCGGGTATGCGCCGCATCATTTTCATCGCCTGTTCAAGCGCGCGACTGGGGTGACGCCCGCCGCTTATGCCCGTGGCCTGCGCGCTCAACGCGCCGCCCGCGCGCTGACCGAGGAGGCGACCGTGACCGAAGCGATCTACGAAGCCGGTTACTCCGCACCCAGCCGCTTCTACGAAGGCGGCGCCAAGCGGCTCGGCATGACGCCGAGCGCGTGGAAGCGCGGCGGGGCGGGGGTGACGATCCGCTGGACCATCGCCGATACCAGCCTCGGCGCGATGCTGATTGCCGCGACCGACAAGGGCCTGTGCCGCGTCTCGTTCGATGAGGGCGAGGCGGCGCTGCGGGAACGCTTCCCCAAGGCCGAGATCGTGCCCGGTGGCGCGGCGCTAGCCGATCTCGCCGCGCGGGTCGTCGCCAGCGTCGAATCGCCCGATCGCGACCAGGATCTGCCGCTCGACGTGCGGGGTACCGCGTTTCAGGAGGCGGTGTGGCAGGCACTCCGCCAGATCCCGGTCGGTGAGACGCGCACCTATACCGAACTTGCGACGATCGCCGGCAACCCGCGCGCGGTGCGCGCGGCGGGTACCGCGTGCGGCGCCAACCAGGTCGCTGTGGTCATCCCGTGCCACCGCGCCCAGCGCGCCGATGGCAGCATGGGCGGCTACGCTTATGGCATCGACCGCAAGGTCGTGCTGCGCAATCGTGAAGGAGTCGAATGATGACCTATCGTATTTCCGGCTTGCCGCTCGACGAGTTCGCGCCGCTGTTTGGGCGCAGCGATGCCGAGCTGGCCGAACAGGGCGTGGTTCGGGTCCGCGCCGACCATAAGCCCGGTTATCCGTGCCGTGTCACGCTCGAGGATGCCGAGCCGGGCGAGACCTTGCTGCTGCTCAATTATGAGGATCACAAGGCAGCGACGCCGTTCCGCAGCAGCTATGCGATCTATGTGCGCGAAAGCGCGCTTGCCCCGGCCGAGCTTCATGACAGCTTGCCGGCAGTGTTCGCCAATCGCCGGCTCGCCTTTCGTGCGTTCGACGCGGCGGGTATGCTGCGCGACGCGAACCTGGCGCTGGACGGTGATGCCGATGCGCGCATCCGCGAACTCTTCGCCAATCCCGACATCGCCTATCTTCAGGCGCATAACGCGGCCCCCGGCTGCTTCGCCGCGCGGATCAATCGCGGCTGACCGCGCCCCTTGCGCCGCCGCCGGGTCCGGCTAGGCTGGTGGCATAAAAAGGGGGACGCCATGGAACCGACACTACCCAATACGCCACCGAACAGCATGGTCTGGCGGATCGTGCATTTCCCGCTCGTCTTGCTGGGGATCGGCATCGCCTTCGTCTACGTTGCGATCCGCCTCTCGAATCTCATCAGCCGGTTCGTTCCTCACGCTAATAACGACCTTCTGGCGGTCGTGCTGGCGATCATCGTCGCGGCGATCTTCATCATCCTCTATTGCGTCTTTGTGCGGTTCGTCGAACGACGGCCGACCGTCGCGGATTTCGCTTTGTCGGGCTGGGCCCGTGAGTTGGGCGCCGGCATTTTGATGGGCGCGATCCTCTTCTCGATCGTCATCGGAATCATTGCGCTGTTCGGCGGCTATCGCGTGATCGGGACCAATCCGGCGAGCGTCATGCTGCCAGTCCTCGCAATATCGATCACCTCGGGCGTGACCGAGGAAATCGTGCTGCGAGGCATCATTTTTCGTATCCTCGAATCCTGGCTGGGCAGCTGGATTGCTCTGGCAATCTCGGCGTCCATCTTCGGCGCTGGGCACATCTTCAATCCCAATGCGACACTTGTCGCCAGCGTGGCGATCACGCTGGAGGCCGGCATCATGCTCGCTGCGCTCTATATGATTACCCGTCGACTATGGGCCGCGATTGGATTGCATTTCGCGTGGAATTTCACCCAGGGCGCCATCTACGGCATTCCGATCTCGGGTCTGCAAACGAAGGGCATGCTGGTGCCGTACAGTCCGGGCAGCGACATTCTCACCGGCGGAAAGTTCGGCGCCGAGCAGTCTTTGTCAGCAATGATCATCTGTACCGCGTTCGGTATCGCGCTGCTGGTCATCGCACACCGCCGCGGCCGTTTCGTCGCACCCTTCTGGATGCGTCCAAAGCCGATTCAACCGCCCGTCTTGCAGGAATAGACGATCTTCTCGTTGGGATAGGGCGGCAGTGCGGCGCGGATCGCCGCCTGCTGGCTCGACAGATTGGCGCGCGCGCCGATGTCGGGTGAGCACGCCTTGACCGTGACTTGCGAGCGGACTTTCCGCGCCGCATCCATCTGCCCGGCCGACAGGAGGTAACGCGTATTGGAATAAACCCGCCTGGCCGGGTCGAACTGCAGGATCGACACGGTCTGCTCCTCGGCGGGTACCAGGATGCGGTCCCATTTGCTGCCATTCTCGGCATATTGGGTGCGCCCGTTCATGCAGCCGCCGGCACCCCAGTCGAGCGTCACATCCTCGGTCGAGGACACGGTGACGCGACTCCGCTCGGGCACGACGGTGCATACCAGCTTGCCGATCGCGGCATCGCTGTTGACCGCCACCGGTTCCGCCGTCGCCACCGCGTCGGGCAAGGTGACCTCGCCCGACGGCCGCACCAGGAATATGATGACCGCGGCGACCAGCAGCACGCCGCCGCCGCCCGCTGCCCAGATCGCCCCACGTCGCTCGCCGCGCAGTTCGAGCATCCCCGCGCCGCCGATAACGAGCGCGCCAAGGACCAGCAGCACGGCCGCGATCGCCATGTAATTCTCGCTGCTCCGCGCAGCTTCGGTGCGCGCTTTGATCAGCGCCTGTTCACGTGTCGCCGCCACCTTGCCCGCCGCGTCGAGCTTCGCGCTCTGTGCATCGGCGACCGCGCGCGCATCGGCGTCGCTGTCCTGGCGCAGCCGGTCGGCGATGCTCGTGCACGGCACGCCGACCGCGGCATAGGGCTGATGGGCGGTATGCAGGAACGTCGCCAGCTCGGTATCGGCGATCGCGAAGCCGAAGCTCGAATCGCCTTCCTCGCTTTTGGTCAGCGCGGAATTCACGCCGACCACGCGCCCGCACGGATCGAGCAGCGGGCCGCCCGAATTGCCCCGCGCGATGCTCGCCGTGTGCAGCAGCACCTGGATATCGGTCAGCATCCGCCGCCCGGAGAACACGCCTTCCGACCGCACCGGCGAGAGCGGGCGGATATAGTCCGCGGCCGATCGCGCGGTCGCGATATCGACATTGCCGGGATAGCCCAGCGCGGTGACCGACCCGCCCTCGTCGACCGGCCCGGTATAGAGCGCGAGCGTCGGCAGGTTCACGCCCTTGAATTCGATCAGCGCGAGGTCGCGCGCCGCATCCAGCGCGATGACCTTGCCCTCATAGGATTTGTCGCCCTCCGACGGCACGATCCCGACCACGACATTGTCGGGATAACGCGCGGCGAGTTCGACGACATGCGCGTTGGTGACGACCCGGTTGGGCGCGACCGCAAAGCCGCTGCCATGGCCGAAATCGACCACCTTCTCATCGACCACCGCGATCGTCACGACCCGCACCACCCCCCGCGCCGAGGCGGAGATGTCGTCGGCGCGGGCGGGGGTCGGCATGACCATCAGCAACGCCAGAAATAGCATCAGTCGTGCCATGGGCCGTTCCGGATTAAAAGGTCTATTATTTCTTTCAGGAAATCCTGAAAGCTTCAAGCATGCGATCCTGGCTCCTTGGCGTCAACGAGCCGCAAATGCCGGTCCGCGGCTCGGTTCAGCCAGCCATCGACTAGCCCTTTGGGTCTTTCCCCTTCGGATCCTTGCTACCCTTCCCTTCCTTGGCTTCTCTTTCGGCCTTTTCCTGCTCAGCAGTCAAAACCGTCAGCCCGGCGGTTGCCCCACCCGTGTCGATGGCAGCGAGAATCTTGGTCGCCAGTTCACCGATCGGTCCCCCGTGCGGATTATAAGCGGCCGGTTTTAGCGCGATCTTGGCGTCCTGCACCTTGTCCTGTTCGAGAAGTAACTTGGCGGCGGTTATGCGCAAGCCCAGGTCGAAAGGGGCGAGTTGATAGGCATAAAGCAAGCCGGCACCCGCATTTGCCGTTGGCTTCTGTTTTGCGCTGATGAAACTCCGATAGAAAAGAATCAGCGGCTGTGGGTCATCCGGATCGATCTTGTTGGCAGCGAGATACAATTTCCTGATCGTCTGCCACTGCTTGGCGTCAGTCGAACCGGCCTTGGTCGCGATTTCGGTCAGTGCGAGCCCTTTGTAGAGTAATGCGTGGATAGATTGTGGATCGACGGCCAACGCCCGATCGCATGCTGCGATCGCTTCGGCGGGGTTTCCCGCATCCAACTCTGCTTCTGCGAGTACGTTCTGAGCGGCAGCGTCCGCCGGATATGCTCCGGTCGATTTTCTGGCGAGGCCGAGCACGACTTTTGCACCGGCCGTGTCGACACCGCGCTGCGATCTGATCCAGGCAGGAATCGTCGCGACCTCGCCGGGCGTCAACGCACGGACCTTTACCTCACCAATCTTCAACTGCTCAGCGGTCAGCGTGGCGGAAGGCAGGGAAGGCCGCTTCAAATAGGAATTGAGTTTCAGGTCTAGGTTCGACGGACTGCCCAACATCCCGCTGACTTCCTCAGGCGATTTTCCGTCATTGATCGCTGCGATATAGTCAGCGAGTGCCTTCCTCCGATTATCATCAAAGGTCATATAATGCGTCAGCAGCCAGGCGCGCGCATAGATTACACCGCGTTCCTCGTCGGACATCTTGCCGGGGTCGGGGCGCAGCATCTTGCTGGCTGGCATGGAGTTGGCCCGATCCACACCATAGGCCCGGTATAATGGCACCGCGCCGAACACGACGCTACCGTCGGGCTTGAACCGCGCAGTCGCGTGAAACTCCGCGAAGCCCTCGATGAACCAAAATGGAAATGCCGCCTGTCCCCAATTTGCGAACATGAAGTGATGGCTATATTCGTGCAGAAAAATGGACTGCGCATCGAGCGCGTAGATCGAATCCCCGTCCCCGCGCTGAGGCACGAAGGCGACCGATCCGCTCGCTCTGGGATCATAAAATCCGGCGATATTACGTCCTCCCTTGCCGAACAGGTCGCGCACCGCAGCGACATCCTTGACCACATACACAGTCACGCGACTGGATGGGCTCACCGCTCTATCGGGTACGCCGCGCAGGATGCGCAGAGCTTTGTCGAATTTTTCTAACCTCTGCGTATAGCTCGTCAGACTCTCGTTATTGTCGTCCGAATAGACCAGGAAATGCTTCGAACTCGCTACGTACCAATCCGCGTGTGCGACTGAAGGAATAAACAAGGCGGCAGTCAGCAACAGATTACGAAACATCGATAATCCCCTATTTTCTGGAAGGCTAGCGCCACGACTAGTCCGGCGCAAGCGCCGCTATACGAAGCTGTAAGGATCGATATCGACCGTTACGCGCACCTTGCTTGGCCAGTCGAGCTTTCCCAGCCAGCCGCGGATCACGTCCTGCACGTCGAGCGCGCGGCGGGCATGGACCAGGAGCCGCTGCCGATGCCGTCCGCGCAGCATGGCGAGCGGGGCGGGGGCGGGGCCATAGACTTCCATTCCCTCGATCTTGGGCGCGGTGCGGCCGATGAGCATGGCGATCTCGTGCGCTGCCGCCTTGTCCTCGCTCGACACGACGATGCCGGCGAAGCGCCCGAACGGTGGCGCGCCGGCCTCGCGGCGGGATTCGGTCTCCGCTTCGTAGAATGCCTCGGCATCGCCGGTGATCAGTGCGCGCATCACCGCCGCGCCGGGGCTGTGCGTCTGGATATAGACATGGCCCGGTTTTGCGCCGCGACCGGCGCGGCCCGACACCTGCATGATCTGCTGGAAGGTCCGTTCCGCCGCGCGCAGATCGCCGCCATTGAGGCCGAGATCGGCATCGATCACCCCGACCAGTGTCAGGTTGGGGAAGTGATAGCCCTTGGTTACCAGCTGGGTGCCGATAACGATATCGATGTCGTGCGCCTCCATGCGGTGGACGAACTCGGCAGCCTTGGCCGGCGACCAGATCGTGTCGGAGGTGACGACCGCGGTCTTCGCGTCGGGGAACAGCGCCGCGACCTCGTCGGCGATGCGTTCGACACCCGGACCGACTGCGACGAGCGTGTCCT
The DNA here is from genome assembly GCF_054057355.1 of Sphingomonas sp. UYAg733. Classification (NCBI taxonomy): domain Bacteria; kingdom Pseudomonadati; phylum Pseudomonadota; class Alphaproteobacteria; order Sphingomonadales; family Sphingomonadaceae; genus Sphingomonas; species Sphingomonas sp. UYAg733. Next base: position 64,203 of record NZ_JBSRZE010000005.1, on the reverse strand, counting down.
CGTTGGCGCATTCGGGACAGGCGCGGGGCACCGGCTCGACATGGCCGCAATGGTGGCAGGCGAGGCGCCGGACCAGACGGTGTTCGACCATCCACGCGGTGCAATTTGGGCATTGGAAGCGGTGCCCGCAGGTCCGGCACAGGGTCAGCGGAGCGAAGCCGCGCCGGTTGAGGAACAGCAAGACCTGTTCACGCCGCTCGAGCGTCTCGTGCATCGCGCGCACCAGGCGCGGCGCGATCCAGCGGCCGCGCTCGGGCGGTTCGGCGATCAGGTCGATCGCCTCGATCGCCGGCATCTCCGCCGCGCCCCAGCGGCCAGGCAGCTTCAATTCGGCATAGCGGCCGAGTGCGACCTGCTGGCGCGTTTCGATCGCCGGCGTGGCGGAGGCGAGGATTACCGGGCATTGCTCGAACAGCCCGCGCATCACCGCCACGTCGCGCGCGTGATAGTGAACGCCCTCTTCCTGCTTGAAGCTCGTCTCGTGCGCTTCGTCGACGACGATCAGGCCGAGATTGGCATAGGGCAGGAACAGCGCCGACCGGGCACCGACCGTGACCAGCGCCTGACCGCTGGAAATCGCGCGCCAGGCGCGGCGCCGCTGCGAACTGCGCAGGCCGGAATGCCAGGCGACCGGTTCGCATCCGAAACGCGCGGTGAAGCGCTGCAGGAACGGTTCAGTCAGCGCGATCTCGGGCAGCAGGACCAAGGTTTGCCGCCCTTCGCGGATCGCGGCGGCGACCGCCTCGAAATAGACCTCGGTCTTGCCGGAGCCAGTGACCCCGTCGAGCAAGGTCGGCTGAAAGGCGCGGGCGCCGACGTTGGCGACCAGCACTTCGGACGCCGCACGCTGGTCGCCCGACAAGGCCGGTTGGCCGAAATCGGGATCGGGCAGCGGATAGGGGCTGTCGATGTCGACTTCGATCGCTTCGATCGCGCCGGTCTTGACCAGCCCGCGGATCACCGCGTCCGAGACATCGGCGGCGATCGCCAGTTCGCGCACCAGCCCCTGACGATCGCCGATCCGCTCCAGCGCCTGTTCACGCTGCGGCGTCATGCGATCGGGCACCAGCCCGGTCGCGCGATATTCGGTGACAGTGCGTGCGCCCTCCAGTGCGGACGAGGAAGGCATTGCCATGCGCACCACCGAAGCGGGTGGCGCGAGATAATAATCGGCGGTCCATTCGACCAGCCGCCGCAACGGATCGGTGAGCGGCGGCACATCGACCACGCCGACCAGATTGCGCAGCCGATTGTCGCCGACCTCGGCATCCGACGGCATCCGCTCCGGCTCCCACACCACGCCGAGCAACTGGCGCGGGCCGAGCGGGGCGACGACGATCGAGCCCGGTTCGACCTTCAGCCCATGCGGGACGCGGTAATCCAGCGGGCCAAGGGCGGAATTGAGCACAAGGACGCGGGCGCGGGACGACATACAGGTGCATATGGCTTTCAAGCGCGCTAGTGGAAAGGGACGACGCTCATTGTTCCTGGAGTTCCGCTCGTGCCGCTGCTCACTCTTCTTCTGCTCGCCCAGGCCGCCGCGGCGCCGCACACCATGCCGATGCCGGTGGAGAAGCCGGAGATCGTCTGCGTTCGCCAGGGCGATCTGCCGCCCGCATTCGCCCAATGGAACAATCCGCCGTCGAAGGATGCCAGGGAATTGACCGTCGGCACACCCTTCATCGCGGTCGCGGTCGATCCGGCGACGATGAAATGGGCCAGCGGCGGGCCATCGACGCGTCCCGGAAAATCGGCGATCGCCTATTTCGCGGTGAAGCAGCCGGCGACCTATAAAGTCGGCCTGAGCAGCGGCGCCCGGATCGATGTCGTGGTGCGCGGCAGGACGCTCCAGTCGATTGCGCACGGCCATGGCCCGATCTGCACCGGTATCCGCAAGATCGTCGATTTCAAGCTCGCCAAGGGACTCTATGCGCTGCAACTCGCAGGGATATCGGGCGAGAGTGTCAAGGTGATGATCGTGCCCGCGAAATAGGCGATACTGGCAGGAACTGCGGCGGCGTCACGGACCATCGCGGAGACGAAAGACGAGCAAACCGGGGATTGCGATAGATGCATACAGCGATTGCTGCCTGGTTCGGTCATCTGGAGCAGAATCGCCGGCGCTCGGCGCACACCGTCCGCGCCTATGTCGCGACGGCGCATCGGCTGGTCGCATTTCTGGCCGGCCATTGGGGCGAAGCCATCTCACCCGAACAACTGGCCAGGATCAGCGCCGCTGATTTGCGCGCCTATCTCGCCTTTCGGCGGGGCGAGGGACTGGGCAATGCCTCGGCCGCGCGCGAATTATCGGCGGTGCGTGGTTTTCTCGCCTTTGTCGGTGGGGAGGGGGCCACGCCGCGCTTGAAGGGGCCGCGCATCAAGAAAGGCATTCCGCGGCCGATCTCGCCCGATGAGGCGGTGTCGCTCGCCGAGGATGTGGCGGAGAATGCCGCCGAGCCGTGGATCGGCGCGCGCGACTGGGCGGTGCTGCTGCTGCTTTATGGCGCGGGCTTGCGCATCGGCGAGGCAGCGGCGCTGACCGGCGCGATCCTGCCGCTCGGCGCGACGCTCAGCGTCACGGGGAAGCGCGCCAAGACCCGTATAGTCCCCTTACTGCCGCAGGTGCGTGAGGCGATCGAGGCTTATGCGACCCTGTGCCCCTGGCCGATCGCGCGCGGCGAGGCGCTGTTTCGCGGCGCGCGCGGTGGGCCGCTCGACCCCGCACTGATCCGCCGCGCGGTACGTGCCGCGCGTGGACGGCTCGGCTTGTCCGACCGCACGACCCCGCACGCGCTGCGCCATAGCTTCGCCACGCACCTGCTCGGGCGCGGTGCCGACCTGCGCTCGCTGCAGGAATTGCTCGGCCATGCCAGCCTCAGTTCGACCCAGATCTACACCGCGGTCGATGCGGCGCATCTGCTCGATGTCTATCGCAACGCGCATCCGCGCGCCTGATAGCCGTCAATCAATTGACTTTATGTCGTTTTGATACAGAAACGATTCTGTGACGACCGGCTTTCCTCTTTCTCCCGATCTTGCTGCCGATGTCGCCGCAGTGCAGCGCATTGAAATCGTCGAGGCGATACTTGCCGATGTCTGCACGATCACCGGCATGGGCTTCGCCGCAGTCGCGCGTGTCACCGACAGCCGCTGGATCGCCTGCCAGGTACGGGACGATATCGGATTCGGCCTCGACGCCGGCGAGGAGCTGGAGGTTCGAACCACGATCTGCGACGAGATCAGGGGAAGCGGCGCCAGCGTCTATATCGATCATGTCCGCGACGAACCCGCATGGCGCACCCATCCCACGCCAGTCATGTACGGGTTCCAGAGCTATATTTCGGTCCCGATCATGCGCGCAGACGGCAGTTTCTTCGGTACCTTATGCGCGATCGACCCTGAGCCGCGGCCGATCAGTCTGATCACAATTGTCGCCGCGATCGAACAGTTCGCGGCGCGCATCGGCCGCGAACTCGACGCGATACCGGGTGGCCGCTCCTCTCCCGGTGCACCGACCGCCGCCGACTGAGGACGATCAGGCGCGCGGTTTCCAAGTCGCGACACGCCACAGATAGAATCCGGCGATCCCCACCATCGTCGCCACCGTGACCGGGCCGACATAATGGTCGAGTTCATGAAAATTGGCGCCGAGATAATAACCCGCACCAGCCAGGATCGTGTTCCAGATCGCGCTGCCCGCCGCCGTCCATATGACGAATCGCCAATGCGGCATGCGCGTCATGCCTGCGGGCAGTGAAATGATCGTACGTCCCGCCGGCATGAAGCGGAACACGAAGATCACCCATTGCCCATGACGCTGAAAAAAGGCGTGCAGCTTTTCGACATCATGCCACTCGAGCGTCAGCCAGCGGCCCCAGCGATCGACAAACGGCCGTAGCCTTTGATAGCCTAGGCGGCGCCCGATCTCGTACCAGAAATAATTGCCGATCACCGTGCCGACGGTGCCCCAAATGATCAGTGGCACCATGTGCATCTGCCCGCGCGCCACCGCCATGCCGCCCAGGCCCATGATCACTTCGGACGGGATCGGCGGAAACACATTCTCCGCCGCCATCAGGAGAAAGATGCCGATATAACCGCCCCACGCGATCATGTTGATGATGATGTCGGTCATTGATCCCGCTTATCAATCGTTCGTCGAGAGGCTCATGACGAACGGCGGTCCGTAAAAGGTCCGCAAGTCAGGCGCGCGCGGCCACCTTGCCCTCGATCGCCGACCAGATCAGCGCGGCGGTATCGGTCCCGTTGAACCGGTCGATCGCGACGATGCCGGTGGGCGAGGTGACGTTGATCTCGGTCAGCCATTTCCCGCCGATCACGTCGATGCCGACGAACAAAAGGCCGCGCTTCTTCAACTCCGGCCCCAGTTCGGCGCAGATCGCCAGTTCGGTGTCGGTCAACTCGGTCTTCACCGCCGACCCGCCAACCGCCAGGTTGGAGCGGATCTCGCCTGCTCCCGGCAAACGGTTGATCGCGCCGGCAATTTCGCCATCGACCAGTACGATGCGTTTGTCGCCCTGCGCCACGTCGGGAAGGAATGCCTGGATCATATGCGGCTCGCGCCAGGTCATGTTGAACACTTCGATCAGCGCGGACAGATTGGCGCCATCCGACCCGACCTTGAAGATCGCCTTGCCGCCATTGCCGTGCAGCGGCTTGACCACGATCTCGCCATGTTTCGCCAGGAATGCGCGCGCTTCGTCGAGCGACCGCGTGACGAGCGTCGGCGGCATGAAGTGCGCATAGTCGAGCACGAAAACCTTTTCCGGCGCGTTGCGCACGCTTGCCGGGTCGTTGACGATCAACGTCTTGTGCGCGATCCGCTCGAGTAGATGCGTCGCGGTGATATACCCCAGGTCGAATGGCGGGTCCTGCCGCATCAGCACCACATCCGCATCATCGCCCAGGTCGAGGGAGATCGCTTCGCCGAATTCGAAATGATTGCCCGCGACGGGCTGCACCGTCACCGGATGCGCCCTCGCCCAGACCCGGCCGTCGGCGTAATTCAGATCCTCGGCGGTATAATGGAACAGCCTGTGCCCGCGAGATTGCCCTGAAAGCATCAACGCGAAGGTCGAATCACCCGCGATATTGATGCTGTCGAGCGGGTCCATCTGGACGGCGACATTCAGGGTCATTCAAACACCTTCCGTTCGCCCCTAGCTTGTCGAAGGGCATGCGCAGGGCTTCGACAAGCTCAGCCCGAACGGCAGATAGGTGTGACGCGGGCAATTGTCACCCGATCCAGGCATTCTCGATATGGCGTGGCCGCGTGCCGGGCGCGATCAGGATGACATCGACGCGGATATCGTCGCCCGGCCCGGCATAACGCGGCATCAACACTTCCGCCGCGGCGGCGACGCGGGCGAGGCGGTGTTCATCGATCGCGAAATCGAGTTCGGCGGCGGTGGCGCGCATTTTCACTTCGACAAAAGCGATGAGGTTGCCGCGTTTTGCCACGATATCGACCTCGCCGGCGGGCGTACGGACGCGGCGGTCAAGGATGCGCCAGCCTTTGAGACGGAGCCACCAAGCCGCCAGTCGTTCGCCACGCCGACCTGCCGCCTCCGCTTTGCGGCGTGTCTCGGGGGTTTTGACGTGGGGTGGTCGCATGACCACAGCTTGCTCGGTTGCCCAATGGTCAGCAAGTGGCGATAGTTTGCGAGCGAGAGCGTCGCGGGGAGATCAGCGTTGAACGAGAAATTTGTAGGGAGCGTTCTTGCCATACCCACCAACGGGGGCGCCGTTCTTGCCAAGGTCATTTTTGCATCAAGTTATTTTGCCGACGTTGTCGCGATCAAACTCTATCCCGGGGCAATCGCCAATTCTGGGTCGATGGTCGGAGACACAGAAAGCCGGCCGTTCGAAGTCTATTTTACAAGCGGAAGTGCGCTACGATCCAAGCGATGGAAGGTGCTCGGCCAAGTCGAGATAACCGATGGCGAACGGAAATTGACCAAACGAACTGCGGGCGGCGAGGTATGGATTGAGGACAAGCATTTGGGAATTGCGGACGACAACCAGTTAGCGGAATTACCCAAGATGCTGGTTCATGGTCCAAAGCTTATCGAAAAATATGCCGCCCGAACAATAGAGTTTGGCTATCCACCGAATCGTTAATCACCGCAATCCGCCCTTTCAGCTGTTCGAGAAAGCGGGGTCTAATTCTCCCCTTCGCTAAGGCGATGAGGTTGCCGCGTCGTGCGACCAAGTCGACTTCACCGGCGGGAGTGCGGACGCGGCGGCAAGGATGCATCAGCCTTTGAGACGGAGCCACCAGCCGGCAAGTCGCTCGCCGCGCCGGCCGGCGGCTTCGGCTATGCGGCGGTCGCGACCCAAAGTCAGCCCCTCCCTTTCAAGGGAGGGGCTTAAGGACGAAGCACCGTTCACCCTTTCATCTCCAGCGCCCGCGCATAAAGCGCCTTGCGGTCCACGCCGAGCTTCTTCGCCACTTCGCTCACCGCCCTGGCCATCGGCAAGCGTTCGAGCGCCTCGATCAGCGCTGCCTCCGCTTCGTCCTGCGATGCGGGCGCGGCCTCGCCCGGCGGCGCGACGATGATGACGATTTCTCCACGCGGCGGCGAATCGGCATAACGCGCGGCCAGTTCGCCGAGCGTGCCCGTCACCGCTTCCTCGAATCGCTTGGTGATCTCGCGCGTGACTGCCGCTTCGCGTTCGCCCAGCCCTTCCGCGAGCGCCGCGAGCGTCACCGCCAGCCTTGGGCCCGATTCGTACAGCACGAGCGTCGCACGCACCGCCGCCACTTCGGCGATGGCGGTCGCGCGTGCCTGCGCCTTGGGCGGGAGGAATCCGAGATAGAGGAAGCGATCGGTCGGCAATCCCGCGAGGGTCAGCGCCGCGATCGCCGCGCATGGCCCGGGCACCGTCACGACATTATGCCCCGCCGCACGCGCGTCGCGTACCAGTTTGTAACCGGGATCGGAGATCAGCGGCGTGCCCGCGTCGGAGACCAGAGCGACCGCCTCGGTGCCCATGCGCGCGACAAGGCCTGGCCGCACCCCTTCGGCATTATGGTCATGATAGGGTGTCATTGGCCGTTTGACCCCGATATGACGGAGCAGCACCGCCGTCACACGGCTGTCCTCGACCGCGATTACGGCGGCGTTGGCCAGTACATGAGCGGCGCGCGGCGACAAATCGCCGAGATTGCCGATCGGTGTGGCGACGATATAGAGGCCGGGTGTAAGTTCCGTGTTCATTGGGAGTAGTCATGGCAGAGGGTGTATCGGTACCGCAACGGGGCGTTTCGTTCCTGAAGGCGGCAATCGTCGCCGGTGCGCTGATTCTCGGTGGCTGCCAGACGGTTGTCCCGCGTGGCCCCGGCACGGTGAAAGCGCCGCCGACGACGCGGCCAGCGCCCGATTCTCCAGTCATGCCGGACATCCCGGTCGATACCGCCCGCCACCGTGTCGCGCTGCTGGTGCCGTTGACCGGCGGCAATGCCGGGGTCGGACAGAGCCTCGCCAACGCGACTCAACTTGCCCTGCTCGACACCAGGAACGAGAAGGTCCGCATCACCACCTATGACACCTCGGCAGGCGCTGCCGCTGCTGCGCAGCGGGCGATCGCCGACGGTAACAAGCTTATTCTCGGGCCGCTGCTCGGTGAAGATATCCGTGCGATCGCGCCGATCGCGCGCCGCGCCGGCGTGCCGGTCGTCAGTTTCTCCAACGATGCCAGCGCGGCAGGCAATGGCGCCTATCTGATGGGATATGTGCCGGGGCAGTCGATCACGCGCGTGGTCGATTATGCGCGCGGGCAGGGTGTTGAGAGCTTTGCCGGCCTGGTGCCGAACGGCCTGTATGGCGAACGCGCCTCCACGTCCTTCCTGCGCGCGGTCGAGGGCGCGGGCGGGCAGGTCGTCACGTTGCAGACCTATGATCGCGTCGCCGGATCGATCGGTGCGGCGGTCAGCCGCATGGCGCGCAATTCGCCCTATCAGGCGGTGCTGATCGCCGATGGTGGCAATGGCGCGGCCGCCGCCGTGCCGCTGATCCGCAGGGGTGGCGGCGCGGGCGCGCGCGTGCTCGGTACGGAGTTGTGGAATTCCGAAAGCTCGATTGCGAGCAAGACCGCGCTTAATGGTGCCTGGTTCGCCAGCGTGCCGGATAATCTCTACCGCCAATATGCCGCCAAATACCGGGCGCGCTTCGGCGCTGCGCCGTTCCGCCTGTCGAGCCTTGGTTATGACGCGGTGCTGCTGACGGTCAGGATCGCGCGCGACTGGCCGGTCGGCGATAATTTCCCCGAGTCACGGCTGCACGACGCGGGTGGCTTTTCGGGTATCGACGGCGCCTTCCGCTTCGGCCGCGACAATATCGCGGAGCGGGCGCTGGAAGTGCAGGAGATCAGGGGCGGCACGACCGTCGTGGTCTCCGCCGCACCGACCGGGTTTGGCGGGAAGTAGTTCTGCGGTCCTGGGCGACGTGACCCCCTGCCCGTCGCCCCGGCGAAGGCCGAGGACGATAGAGGGTGAGGGACTGGACTCCCATTTCCGTTCGCCCTGAGCTTGTCGGCCCTTCGACAAGCTCAGGGCGAACGGGGAATAGTGGATCAAGCCTGCCCGAAGCAGCTTTAACCTTCGCTTTTCACTACCACCGGCAGAATCGCGTCGAGCAGCAGCATGCCGGCTTCGGTGACGTGCAAATGGTCGCCATCGCGCGTCGCCAGACCCTGTTCCTGCAATTTCGCCACAGCGGGCTCGTCGATCAGGTCGGCGATGCCGCACTGGCCGATCGTGGCAATACGATTCAGATCGACGCCTTCGCGCAGGCGCAGGCCCATCAACAGCGCTTCGGTAGATCGGGTTCGGGGGCCAAGTGCCTCTTCGATCTCGATCCCGTGCTGATTGCGTTCGACCGCCGCCATCCAGTTTTCCGGTTTTTTGCGTCGCACCGTGGCCAGGCCGCCGCGCCGGCCATGCGAGCCGGGGCCGATCCCGGCATAATCCTGATATCGCCAATAGACGAGGTTGTGACGGCTCTCCGCACCGGGCCGCGCATGATTGGAAATCTCATAGGCCGGCAAGCCCGCCGCGCCGGTCATCGCGCGGGTCGCCTCGAACAGATCGGCCGCCGCATCGCCATCGGGAATGACGATCCGTCCCGCTGCCGCCTCGGTCGCAAAGCGCGTGCCGGGCTCGATCGTCAGTTGATAGAGCGACAGATGCTCGGTCCCGAACGACAGCGCGCGCGCCAGTTCGGCTTCCCAATCGGCGAGTGGCTGATCGGGTCGCGCATAGATCAGGTCAAAACTGACTCGCTCGAACGCCGCCTGAGCCGTGGCCAGCGCCGCCAGTCCCTCATCCACGTCATGCGCCCGGCCGAGGAATTTGAGCGCATCATTGTCGAGCGCCTGCAGCCCGAGCGAGACGCGGTTCACGCCGACGCTGGCGATATCGGCGAAACGCGCCGCCTCGACCGATGATGGGTTCGCCTCTAGCGTGATCTCGATACCCTCGGCAAACCCCCAGGCACCCTCCGCCGCGCGCAGGATCGCCGCGACCGTTTCCGGCGGCATCAGTGAGGGAGTCCCGCCGCCGAAAAAGATCGATCCCAATTTCCGGTCTGGTGTCAGCGCCGCCTCATGCGCCAGATCGGCGAGCAGCGCCGCACGCCACGCCGCCTGATCGACACTCTCGCGAACATGGCTATTGAAGTCGCAATAGGGGCATTTCGATACGCAGAACGGCCAATGGACGTAGAGAGCCAGGTCCTGCGCGTTAACGAAGTCCTGCGCGTAGAGGGAAGTTTCGATGGGGTTCATGGTGGCGCGCTTATGGTCGCACGCGAGGAGCTAGGGAAGATGCGAGTTCTGGCGCTGAGTTTGATGCTGCTGACCGGCTGTTCCGCCGGCCCCGAGCGCGTGATCGACGAACGCAGCTTTGCGGGCAACGCGGCGCGGGGCGACGCACTGCTGCGTCAGGCGATGATCGCCGGGCATGACGACGCGCGGGGCAAAGCGGGGTTGGCGCCACTCGCCTGGAACGCGGCGCTTGCCGCCGACGCGCTGCGCTACGCCCGGGAGCTTGCGCGGAGCGGCCGGTTCGAACATTCGACGGAACCGCGCGGGCACACGCCGGAGGGCGAAAACCTGTGGACCGGCACGCGCGGAGCTTATCGCTATGACGAGATGATCGGCCATTGGGTCGCCGAGCAACGTTATTACCGCCGCGGGCCGACCCCGAATTTCTCGACCACCGGCAAATGGCAGGATGTCGGTCATTATACCCAGATCATCTGGGGCCGGACGACCGAGTTCGGTTGTGCGATCGCCAGTAACGACCGCGACGATTATCTCGTGTGCCGCTACACCCCGCCTGGCAACGTCGTCGGCCAATTGCCCTGAGATCTGTTTGGAATTCACGTAAGAGCGAATTTCATGGCGGTTCTGCCCCCCTGCCACCCACAGCATATCCTGAATGGGTGGCCGGGACGGGGGAGTGGGCCGGAACCGACAAATGCGCCTTCGGGCGCATTTTCAAACAGACTCTGAACCCCTATTCCTGCCCGGTGCGATAGGCGCAGAATTTGTTACCGTCAGGGTCGCGGAAATAGGCGCCGTAGAATGCCTGGTCGCCGACCCCGCCGCGCAGGCCGGGGGCACCCTCGTCGCTGCCACCGAGCTCGATCGCCTTGTGGTAGATCGCATCGACCTGGGCCCGGCTATCCGCCGCCAGCGCGACCATCGTGCCGTTACCGGCCGATGCGGTGCCGCCGTCATAGGGCCGGGTCACCGCGAGCATCGGCTTGTCGCGCCCCGCACCGTATAGCGTGAACCCGCGCGCGTCCGGCATGGTCAACAGCCGCTTGCCGCCCATCGCGCTGGCGAGACCGTCGTAAAAGACCAGCGCCCGGTCGAGGTCGTTGGTGCCGAGTGTCGCATAGCCGATCATAAAATCGCTCCCGTGATGGGCGACTTGCCATCGCCCGCTGCTTGTAATTACTGTGAAGAGGGCCCGCTACCTCATGGTGGGTGTGACGCGCCTTATCCCTTCATTTATTCGCGGCGGCGGCGGCCGGTTTCATCAGATCCAACGCCGCCGCGGCCATCGCCACGGCGCCGGTTATGATCGCGGGTTCGGGCGTGATCTTGAACAGTGGCGAGTGATGCGACGCCACTGCCGGGCCGCCGTTCGTTGCCGCGTCAAGTGCGGCCTGCGGCGTGCCGCCGACCGAAAAATAATAGCCCTTCACGTCGGTATCGGCCGCGACCAGATAAGCGAAATCCTCCGCGCCCATGCCTTTTTGCATGAAGGGACGGAACGCCGCGTCGCCCAGCGTTGCCTTCATGACGCGATTGAGGCGTCGTGCGAGGTCAGGGTAGTTGCTGGTCACGCCGGTTCCCTCGACCAGCTTCACCACGGGCATCTTGTCCTGCGGCATGCCGTTGAGCTCACCGATGCCGCGCGCAATGCGCTTGATGCCATCAAGCAATTGCTTGCGCTCGGCCTCGTCATTGGCGCGCACCGTTACTTGCAGCCGCGCCTCATCCGAGATGATGTTGTGCTTCAGGCCGGCATGGAACGAGCCGACGGTGATGACCCCCGGTTCCAGCGGTTGGCGCTCGCGGCTGATCAGGCCCTGCAGCGCAATCACCAGCTGCGACGCCATATAGACCGGATCCTTGCCCATATGCGGGCTGGCGCCGTGTGCGCCGATGCCGGGGACCGTGATATCGACCGAATCCGACGACGAATATTGGATGCTCTCCGACGCCGAGACCATACCAGTCGGCAGTTCGGCATCGACATGGAAGGCGAGCGCATAATCGGGCTTGGGAAAGCGGGTGTAGAGCCCGTCGGCGATCATCGCGCGTGCGCCGCCGATACGCTCTTCGGCGGGTTGGACGACGAATATGATCGTCCCGGCCCAGCGGTTGCGCAGCGCCGCGAGCCGTCGTGCGGTCGCGACCATCGCCGTGATATGCGTGTCGTGACCACAGGCATGCGCGACCGGCGCCTCGACCCCGTCCACCCCCACCTGGCGCACCTTCGACGCATTGGGCAGGCCGGATTTCTCCTCGACCGGTAAACCATCCATATCGGCGCGGATCAGCACGGTCGGCCCCGCGCCGTTCCTGAGCACACCGACCACGCCGGTACCGCCGACCTTCTCGGTCACGACCATGCCGGGAACCGCCCTCAGTTCGACGGCCATGCGCGCGGCGGTGTTTACTTCCTTGAACGACAGTTCGGGATTGCGGTGGAACCAGTCGAACAGCTTTGCGAGGTCGCGGTCGTAATCCGCTTTCACCGCCGCGGCATAATCGGGCGGTGTCGGCGCGATTGGGGTCGGCGCAGTTTGGGCAAGCGCCGGCTGAGCCAGCGCGCAGGCGGCAATGGCGGTGACGAACAGGCGACGCATGATTTTCTCCCCCGAGCAGGCGAGCAGCGTAGCGGATGCGGTTTGGGTGTCGAGTCGGTTGCGAAATGCTTTGAGGGAAATGCGGCGGCTCCATGCACGCGAAAGACCCGCACATCATCGATGACGTGCGCGTTGCCGAGTGGCGCTGGCGGCCCCATATTCGCGCCATGGCCATCCAGATTCGCACCAGCCTCGAAGAACCCGAAACCGGGCAGAATTTCATTCCGCATCGCCCCGCGCGCCCACCCAAGGTGGAGGGCGGCAAGGCGTTCAAGCTGGTCAGCGAATATACGCCGTCGGGTGATCAGCCGACCGCGATCGCAGAACTGGTCGAACAGACCCAGGCGGGCGAGCGCGACCAGGTGCTGCTCGGCGTTACAGGGTCGGGCAAGACCTTCACCATGGCCAAGGTGATCGAGGCGGTGCAGCGCCCCGCGCTGATCCTGGCGCCGAACAAGATTCTCGCCGCGCAGCTCTATGGCGAGTTCAAGTCGTTCTTCCCGGACAATGCGGTCGAATATTTCGTCAGCTACTACGACTATTACCAGCCCGAAGCTTATGTGGCGCGCTCGGACACGTACATCGAGAAGGAAAGCTCGACCAACGAAGCGATCGACCGGATGCGCCATGCCGCGACCCGGTCGCTGCTCGAACGCGACGATGTTATCATCGTCGCATCGGTGTCGTGCCTTTACGGCATCGGTTCGGTCGAGACGTATTCGGCGATGATCTTCGACCTCAAAAAAGGCCAGTCGGTCGACCAGCGCGAGATCGTGCGCAAGCTGGTCGCGCTGCAATACAAGCGCAACGATGCGGCGTTCCAGCGCGGCAATTTCCGCGTGAAGGGCGACAATCTCGAAATCTTCCCGTCGCATTATGACGATACCGCGTGGCGCGTGTCATTCTTCGGCGACGATATCGAGGAGATCGTCGAGTTCGACCCGCTGACCGGTAAGAAGGTCGCCAGCCTGGATTATGTCCGGGTCTATGCGAACTCCCACTATGTGACGCCGGGGCCGACGCTCAAACAGGCGATGGAAGCGATCAAGTTCGAGCTCGCCGAACGGCTCAAGGAACTGGTGCCTGAGGGCAAATTGCTCGAGGCACAGCGGCTGGAGCAGCGCACCAATTTCGATCTCGAAATGATCGCCGCCACCGGGTCGTGCGCGGGGATCGAGAATTATTCGCGCTTCCTGACCGGGCGGATGCCGGGTGAGCCTCCTCCCACATTGTTTGAATATCTGCCCGATAACGCCTTGTTATTCGTCGATGAAAGCCACGTCACCATCGGCCAGATCAACGGCATGTCGCGCGGCGATCATCGCCGCAAGCTGACGCTCGCCGAATATGGTTTTCGCCTGCCCAGCGCAATCGACAACCGCCCGCTTCGCTTCAACGAATGGGAGGCGATGCGCCCGCAGACCACTTATGTTTCGGCCACACCGGGTGGGTGGGAAATGGAACAGACCGGCGGCGTGTTCGCCGAACAGGTGATCCGTCCGACCGGGCTGATCGATCCGCCGATCGAGATCAAGCCGATCGAGGAGCAGGTCCAGGACCTGATCGTGGAGGCGAAGAAGACCGCCGAGGCGGGGTATCGCACCCTGGTCACCACGCTGACGAAACGCATGGCCGAGGATCTGACCGAGTTCATGCACGAGGCGGGGCTGAAGGTTCGCTATATGCATAGCGATGTCGAGACGTTGGAAAGAATCGAGCTGATCCGTGATCTTAGACTTGGTGTCTATGATGTTCTGGTAGGTATCAACCTGCTGCGCGAAGGTCTCGATATTCCCGAATGCGGGCTGGTCGCGATCCTCGATGCCGACAAGGAGGGCTTTTTGCGCTCGGAGACGTCGCTGATCCAGACCATCGGCCGCGCCGCGCGCAACGTCGATGGTCGCGTGATCCTCTATGCCGATCGCATCACCGGCTCGATGGAGCGGGCGATGAACGAGACCGGGCGCCGCCGCGAGAAGCAGCTCGCCTATAACGAAGAACATGGCATCACGCCGCAGACGATCCGCCGCAATATCGGTGACATCATCAAGGACGTGTCGCAGCGCGACCAGGTCACGATCGAGATCGACGACGACCGTCCGCACATGGTCGGCCACAATCTGCGCGCCTATATCGAGGATCTCGAAAAGCAGATGCGCGCCGCCGCCGCCGATCTGGAATTCGAGACCGCCGGGCGTTTGCGTGACGAGATCCGCCAGCTGGAGCAGGAAGAATTGGGATTGCCGGTCGATCAGCAGAAAGCGCCGATGATGGGGCGGTCCAACGAAGGCAAACCCGGCACACGCAAGACGCGCTACGGCAAGAGCCAGAAGTTCAAGAGCAGCCGACGCGCTTGACTATCTAATCTATCTGAGACAAAATAGAGAATGCAGATAGAGATCGATTTTGAAGTGTATAAGGCGTTGACCACGCTTCGCGAGAGCGAGACCGATTCGTACACCGGCGTCCTTCGAAGATTACTCAATATTCCCGCCAATGTTGACCAATTGCCCAATTCAGAAAGAGCCTCTCTTGGCGCTTGGTTTGGCAAAGTTCACTTCCCAGAGGGAACGCAGTTTAAGGCAGTTTATAAGGGGCGAGCATATTCCGCCGAGATTGGGAACGCCGGATGGGTGGATCAGGAAGGAATGCCGAGAAACAGCCCCTCAGAGGCTGCAAGCGCCGTTTGTGGCGGCACCAATGTTAACGGCTGGCGCTTCTGGCAGGCAAAGCGTCCCGGCGACGCGACTTGGCGTCGTATAGACGGGTTTAGATAGATGATTCGCGCTTTTGCCGATGTCGAAACAGAGCGCGTTTGGCAGGGCAAGCAAAGTCGTCGTCTGCCTTGTGACATTCAGAACAGCGCACGACGCAAGTTGCGCTACATAAATCGGGCAAAGGTATTGCAGGATTTGCGCGTACCGCCGGGGAATCGACTGGAGCAGTTGAAAGGCTTCACGCCTTTACGATATAGCGTTCGTATCAATGACCGAGGATCACCTTTCGCTGGTCGGACGGAGGCGCGAATGATGTCCGGATCGAGGACTATCACAAAGGATGAAGGCCGATTGGACAATGTCCACCCCGGCGACATTTTGCGTCATGACTTCCTGATCGGCAGCGAAATTTCCTTGGCAGACGTCGCGGGAGCGAGCGGAATCAATGCAGGGCGGCTGGCCGAATTGCTTGACGGCAAGGGGGTGGTTGACGCAGCGACTGACCTCCGTCTTTCTCGCTATTTCGGAATTTCCGAGGGCATTTTCCTGGCCTTGCAGAACGATTTCGATCTCGAAGAAGCCAAGCGCGCACTGAACGGCGAACTAGACCGGATCGTGCCCCGCGCTGCTTAAACCGCCCAGCGACAGATCTTCCCTCCCGACGCCGTAATAGCTCGCCACGCGGTCGGCATAGGCCTGGTCGAACACTGGCGGGTTCGATGCCCAGCTCGGGCCGCCCTCCAGCACACGGCGGTCGATTGTGACGATGTACGTGTCTGCGGCGGCGTCGAACGAGAGCAGACTGAAGGGCAGGGGGTAATAGGCCTTGCCCATGCCCAGGAAGCCGCCGATCGTCAGCACGGCATAGACCGCCTGGCCGGTGCGTTTGTTGACCATGAAGGCGTAAACCGAGCCGATCTTGTCGCCGTCGCGGCTGCGCACCGGCATCACATCGACCTTGTTCGACTGGATCAGCAATTGGGTCGGTTCGTCTGACGCTTTGGACATCGGGTTTCCCTTTTGGAGTCGGTGGCAAACAACTGCCGCGCGGTGCGGTTCCTTAGTCTTCCTCGATCAAGCTGGTGCGCTTGGTTTCCGGCAGCATCAGAAAGGCGATGGTCGCTGCGCCGATGATTGCCGTGACATACCAGTAAAAGCCGGATTCAAGGCCACCCTGCTTGAACCACAAGGCGACATATTCCGCCGTCCCACCGAATGCGGCGTTGCCGATCGCATAGGGCAGCGCGACGCCCAGCGCGCGGATATGGGCCGGGAACAACTCCGCCTTCACCAGCGCGCTGATCGAGGTATAGGCCGACAGCATCATCAACGGCACAAGGATGATCGCAAAGGCGATGACCGGATCGCGCGTCACCGCCAGGATGCTGAACACCGGCACCGAGACGATCATGCCACCAAAGCCGAACAGCAGCAGCATCGGCTTGCGTCCCAGCCAGTCGGCGAGCAGACCGAACACCGGCTGCGCCAGCATATAGACGATCAGCGCGGCGGTCATGATGAAGGTGCCGGTCTGCACCGTGAACCCGCTCGTATTGGTCAGGAACGTCTTCATATAGGTGGTATAGGCGTAGAAGGCGCAGCTACCGCCGGCGCTGATCACCGCGACGAGGACGAATTCGCGCGGATGCGCCTTCCATAGGGCGATCAGGCCGGACTTGGGCCGGTTCACGTCGAGTTTCCCGAACGCTTCGGTTTCGGCCAGGCGGCGGCGCAGGATATAGACGAACAACGCCAGCACCGCGCCGATGATGAAGGCGATGCGCCAGCCCCAATCGGCCATTTGTGCCTTGTTCAATGTCGCCTGGAGGATGCCCGCGACCGCTAGTGCGGTGAGCTGCCCGCCGATCAGCGTGACATATTGGAAACTCGACCAGAAACCGCGCCGGTCGCGCGTCGCCATTTCCGATAGATAGGTCGCGCTGGCACCATATTCGCCGCCGACCGACAGACCCTGGATCATTCGCGCGACCAGCAGGATTGCCGGCGCAGCGACTCCGATCGTGTCATATCCCGGCACGAACGCAATCATCAGCGAGCCCGCGCACATCAGCCCGACCGACAGAGCCAGGCCGGCCTTGCGGCCATGCGTGTCGGCATAACGGCCCATGACATAGGCGCCGATCGGCCGCATCAGAAAACCGACTGCGAACACCGCGGCGGTGCCGAGCAGCTGCGCGGTCAGGTCGCCCTTGGGGAAAAAGGTCGCGGCGAACACCAGCGACAGTGACGAATAGGCGTACCAGTCATACCATTCGACCAGATTGCCCGCCGATCCGCCGATGATCGATTTCAGCCGCTTCGAATCCAATGCCATATCTGGCCTCCCCTGGTCCGCTACGTCGTCCATCCCGCCGCATTCGCGCAAGGAAATTGTCGTCAGCACGGTTGAGCACACCGCAGGCTTCGCCCATAGGATGTCATATGCGTTCGCTTCCCATCCTCGCCCTGCTCGTCGTGCTGAGCAGCTGCGTGGGCCCGCCCACGCCGGCGCCGCGCCCGATTCCCCGCCCCGTGCCGGTCCAGACCCCTGCGCCGATGCCGACGCCCGTGCCGCTCGGCAGCGACTGGCGCGACTGGCCGGTGACTCCGGGCGACTGGACCTATCGTCAGGATGGGCGCGGTTCGATCGCGCTGTTTGGCGTGCCTGGTGCCGATGCGGTGCTGAGCCTGCGTTGCGACCGTGATGCCGCCGCGATCTATCTCTCGCGCGCCGGAATCGCGAACGGTGCGGTGCCGATGACCATCCGCACCTCGACGGTGATGCGCACGCTCGAAACGGTGCCGACGGGTGGCACGCCGGCCTGGCTCGCTGCGTCGCTTACGCCGCGTGATAGTCTGCTCGACGCGATTGGGTTCAGCCGCGGCCGCTTCGTCGTGCAGCAGGCCGGTTTTCCGACTTTGGTCGTGCCGGCCTGGGCTGAAATCCTCCGCGTGACCGAGGATTGTCGCCGCTAGGCTTTGTGCTCGGACGGGAAATGCTTTTCGCCTCGCGCGTTGTGGCGCGAGAGGAGGCGAGGCCCATGATCCGCAAGCTCAAGTCCGGCGAATATCGGCTTTATTCCAGAAAGACCGATGAGAAGACCGGCAAGCGCCGTAACCTTGGTACCTTCGACACGCGCGCGGCGGCGGAAAAGCACGAACGCGACGTGCAATATTTCAAGCGGCATTGATGATGGGAGCGGGCGCATTGCGATCGGCCCCGGCGAGACGCGTCCGGCCGATTTCGGCGACGAAAGAGATTCGTCTAAAACAGAATGAATTACAAGACTTGTATATGTGATTCGGATGATTCACATATAGGTCGTGCCCAAGCAGGGTGCGCCGTTTCAACAAGCGAAAGGAGGTGATCCGATGTCTCATGGTTCAGCAATGGGGTCGGTTCAGTTCGTTCGGGGGACGCGCCGCTAGGCTTTTTGGGATGACGGCGGGGGGTATTTTCCCCCAATCAACGTCGCCGTCTATCGGAGCTTAGCGGTTCGCATGGTCTCCCAAGCTGGAGCTTCCGGCCGCTGACCATGTCAGGAGGTTGCCGGGGTGCCGAACAGGCCCCCGGCAGCCTCTTTTCATGTCTGGCCTTTGTGATCCGGGGCAGTCATGTTCGTCTGCATGAAATTGCCGGTGCTCCTGATCGCCACATTCTGTCTTTCCGGTTGTGACGGGGCCGATCTATGCAGCAACACACTGGTCGAAAAGTTGCTCGATCCCACCGGTACCCATGTCGCCTATCATTATGTCCGCAACTGTGGCGCGACGACTGACTATGCCACCAGCGTCGCGATCGGCGCGCCGGGTGAAGATACGGCGAAGGCCGATGTGGTCTTTACCGCCGATTCCGGTCACGGCGCCGCTCGCACCGAAGGCGAAGGCATCTGGCTGAGGATGACATGGACCCGGCCCGGCATGTTGTTCGTGTCCCATGCGGAAAAGGCACGTATCTTCCGGCAGGAAAGCCAGGCGCGTGGCGTCGGAATCACATACCGCGCAAGCGATGGGCCGGTCGCTGTGCCGGTATCCTGATCCGCCGTGACTCCGCATCGGGCTTGCTGCCGTGCATCCCGTGCCGCACAGTTGCCGTATGAGTGAAGCCCGGTCGGGTTTGCATGAAGGGGGTAGCGCGATGCGGCATTTTCGACAGGCTTTTTTATTGGCAGCGGTGATCGCGGCACCGCTCTCGGCCCAGACCGCGCCGGTGGTGGAGGAGCGCTCGATTCCTGAGCTTCAGGCCATCATGGCCAAAGGCAAGGCGTCGAGCGAAGCGATCACCCGGGCCTATCTCGCGCGGATCGCGGCGATGGATCGTACCGGACCGACATTGCGCGCGGTGATTGCGCTCAATCCCGATGCGCTGGCTCAGGCCCGCGCGAGCGATGCGCGGCGCAAGGCGGGGAAGCGGCTCGGTCCGCTCGATGGCATTCCGATCCTGATCAAGGACAATATCGAGACGCTCGATCCGATCGCGACCACGGCGGGCAGCCTCGCGCTCAAGGATAATGTCACGCACCGCGACGCGCCGGTAGTGGCCGAATTGCGCAAGGGCGGCGCGGTGATCCTGGGCAAGACCAATCTCAGCGAATGGGCCAACATCCGCTCGTCCAGCTCGATCAGCGGGTGGAGCGCGGTCGGCGGGCTGGTCCGCAACCCCTATGCACTCGACCGCACATCGTGCGGGTCGTCGAGCGGATCAGGCGCCGCGATCGCGGCGAGCTTCGCGGCGGCGGCACTTGGGACTGAAACCGACGGGTCGGTCGTCTGCCCCGCGTCGATGAACGGCCTTGCCGGATTGAAGCCGACGGTCGGGCTGGTCAGCCGCACCCATGTCGTGCCGATCAGCCATAGCCAGGATACGCCGGGCCCGATGGCGCGCAGCGTGCGCGACGTGGCGATCCTGTTCTCCGCGATGGTCGCCGCCGACCCGGCCGATCCGGCGACCAGCGATGCGGGAAAATATGCCCGCGACTATGCCAAGGGACTTTCGGCCGATGGCCTGCAAGGCGTGCGGATCGCCGTATTGCGTCCCGACATGCCGGCGGCGCTCAAGACGAAATACGAGGCCGAGCTGCTGATCCTGAAAAAGGCCGGGGCGGTGCTGGTCGATGCCGAACAGCCCAAGCTCGACGGCATGGGCGAGGCCGAAGGCGATGTGCTTCACAGTGAACTCAAGGCCGATCTCGACGCCTATCTCGCATCGACGCCGGCGGGTGTGAAGACGCGAACGCTCGATCAGGTCATCGCCTTCAACGAGGCGAACAGATCGACCGAAATGCCGTTCTTCGCGCAGGAGACGTTCCTGATCGCGGCGAAGACACGTGGCCTGGCGGACGCGGAATATCTCGGCGCGCGCGCCAAGTCGCTACGGCTGGCCGGCGCGGAGGGGATCGATGCGATCCTCAAGACCGCAAGGGCGACGATCATCGTCGCGCCGACCTATGGCCTGCCCTGGCTGAGCGACAGCGTGTCGGGCGATAATTTCAGCGGGCCGAGCGCCAGCGAATTGCCCGCCGTCTCGGGGTATCCGCATCTCACCGTGCCTATGGGGCTGGTCAAGGGGTTGCCGGTCGGCATGTCGTTCATCGCGACGGGCTATGGCGACCAGGCGGTGCTGAATGCGGGTTATGCCTATGAGCAGGCGAGCAAGGCGCGTGTCGCGCCGAAATATCTGCCGGTGGCGGATGCCGGGCCGGGATTGGACGGGGTGCGATAGGACCCTCGCGGCGTGAGAGGCCGATGCTAATCCTTTTCGAGCAATTCCGGCCGGATATGGATCGCGGTCAGCGACATGCGCACCTCGATCAGGAACGAGATCAGCGCGGCGATCAGCAACGCCATCGCCAGGATGAACGAGATCGCGACCACCGTGCCGATGTGCAGCTTGACCAGTTCGGCGACGAACAGCCCGGCGACGACGAGGCAAGTCATCACCGCGCTCGACACCGCCAGCACCAATGCCCGGTTAATCACCGTCATACGCCGATCGAGCAGGCGCAATTCCCACACATGGCGGTCATGCTCCGGCCCGGTCGAACGCGGGTGGAGTTGCTCGATTGCGCGAGCCCGGTCGACCACGCGCGACAGCCGGCCGGCGAGCACGTTGAGCAATGCGCCGATGCCGGCAAGCATGAACACCGGGCTGAGTGACAGCTGGATCGTCTGTGCGATGGTGGTGACGGCAGGGGTCGAGAACATCACGGGGTTCTGACGCGCCTGCGCCCATGCGGTCAAGCGCGCTGACTTGCGGGTGCCATGCGAACCGCTTGGTAACGCCTCGCCGCTATAGCCACGGCCATGAACAAGCCGATGCTCCTCGACGATTTCGTCCGCTTGCCCGCCGCGGTGCGCGCCGTTGCGCTCGACGGACTGTCCGGGCTGCTCGACATGGTCGCCGAAGCCGCGCCGGAGACGCATCGTTTCCTGCGCTACCAATGGTTCGCCGCCGCCCTGCTCGCTTATGGCGGCGCGGCGCGCACGATCGTGGTCGAGGAGGACGGCAACCCGGTCATTGCGCTGCCGATGGTGCGGTTCGGTCCCGGTCCGGCGCGGCTCGCGGCGGTGCCCGGTTGTTATTGGCCGTTCCGCAGTTTCCCCACCAGCACCATTGCCGACCGGCCCCATTTCGAGGCGCTGGTCGACCGGCTCGGCGCCGAGGTCAACGCGCTGCGCATTGGCCCGGTCTATGACGGCGATCCGTCGCTCGAACCTTTGCTGAGGGTCGCGCGCGCCAAGAATTGGGTGGTGCTCGACCGCTTCGTCGCCGATTCGTATCTGCTCGACATGAATGCGGCGCGGGACGAAGGCACCTGGCCGCGCAACTCGACCTTGCGCAAGAACCGCTTCCACGAAAAGCATCTCGGCGATCATGGCGCGCTCGACTGGCGTTTCCTCAGCGGCGCGGACTGGGGGCAGGGCGGGTTCGACGCGCTCGCCATGGTCGAGGAAAAAAGCTGGATCGCCGCGCGTACCGACGGCAGCGATGCGAAATTCACCGGGAGCGGGCATGGCGCCTTCTGGCGCGCCGCTGCCGCCGATCCGGCGCTGGCGGACATGATGTGGGCGGCGTTGCTCACCGTCGATGGCGCGCCATCGGCGTTCTCGTTCGACATCAATGCCGGTGCGCTCAAATACGCTATCGCCAACAGCTATGATCCCGCCTTTGGCAAGCATTCGCCGGGCAAGCTGCTCTATTACCGCAACCTTGTCCGTGCGCTGGACGACGGCATCACCACGGTCGATTGGGGTGCCGGCGACAGCGGTTACAAGCGCGTCATCGGCGCCGACAAGGGACCGGCGATCCGTGACTGGCTGATCGTGCGGCCGGGGCTTCCCGCCATTTTCGGCCGCGCGCTGAAGAGTGTTTGGGAACGCAGCGGCAATGCCCCTGCGTCTGCCCCTGATCCGGTTTAAAAGAAGGACGACTAAGGCCTTCAGCGATCTATTGGTCGCGGCCTTGTCGTTAATTCCGCCGACCGCGCGGTGGGGTCGCACATCATCGTCGCGGTCGTTTCTGCTCAGTTGATGCCGGTTGTTGCTGCCGGACCCTGTGGCCGGTCGAGCGTCGCTTTCATGACTTGCAGACCCGCCGCGATCATGCCGTCGATCTGATCCGACGCAGCATCGGGCAACAGGTCGGCGGTCCAGATGACCCGGCTCGATCCACTTGAATCCGCGAAGACTTGCACCGACGCATTATAATGCGCGAGCGGCCCGCCGATCGCCCCCCATGCCAGTCGTCGCGTAGCGTCGTCACGGCTGATGATCGGTTCGACCACGTCCATGCCGTTGCCGAACTTTACTCTCCGGACGACCCCCGAGACCGATTCACCTCCATCGGCGATCTGTACCCCGTCGCGCTCCAGAACGGTGGCCGTGACGAACCCGGGCACCAGACGAGTGTGAAGCGCGCCGACATCCCTGATCGCCGCCCAGACATGTTCGATCGCATTATCGATCAGGATTTCGCGTATTACCGTTGCCATGCGAGCATTTCCCTTTGTCTGAACGTATCGTTCCGGAGGTCCGGGAATGTCGATGCGCGACGGGTCACAGGTGCGCCGTCACCAGTGGCTCGTTCATCCAATCGTCGTCGCGGCCGTTGGAATAGCGGACCTTCGCCGCCGCCAGCTCCTCGTCGCTGGCATTGTCGAGACACGCAAGGTTGATCGAATAGAAATCGCCGCCCAGGAGATCGAGATAACCCTTGCCGAACACTCGGATTCCGCAGCGGACGCAGAACAATATCTGCATGGTTTGCGAACCGAACCGGTATTCGGCGAGGTGGTTCTCACCCTCGATCGCCGCCACATCGTCAGGAGCGACGATCGCGCCCCAGTATCGCGACTTGCCGCAGATCGAACAATTGCACCGCCCGGTGCCGGCCCGAAGATCGAGGTCGGCTTCGATCGCGACTTGCCCGCAATGGCAGGTCGCCCGGTACAGGCGTTTTGCCATCAGAATTTTCCGCCGTTCGCCATCGCCATGATCGCCGTCTCATCGTCGCGGCGTCTTGCGTTGTGCCGGTGCCGTTTCGTGGATGATGGACAGTTGTCGCGTTGCCCGCGACGCTCGTTCGATCGAACGTTCGATAATCGCCGCCCAACGTAAAATCGCCGTGGTCGGTCGCGACCGCGCGCTATCGGCGGATATACCGGAAATACCAGACTTCGTGTCCCTGACGCCGCGCCTTGCGCTCGTAGCGCGTCTCCGGCCAGTCGGCGGGGCGTTCCAGGAAATCGCGCGGATGCTCCGCCTGCCATTCGAAATCGCGGCGGTCGTTCATCACCATCATCGACCAGCGGCAATAGGTCGGATCGTCGGTGCCGAGCCGGAACTCCGCGCCGGGTTTCAGCTTCGTGGCGATCAGGTCGAGTGGGCCGTGATTGACCATGCGGCGCTTGGCGTGCCGCGCCTTGCGCCATGGATCGGGGTGGAGAAGGAACAGCCGGTCGAGGCTGGCATCGGGCAGCCGTTCAAGCACTTCGAGCGCGTCGCCCATATGCAGGCGAACATTGGTCAGCCCTCGGTCGCGAATATGCCCGAGCGCGCCGACCATTCCGTTGAGGAACGGTTCGCAGCCGATAAAGCCGGTCGCGGGGTTCATCTCCGCTTGGCCTGCGAGATGCTCGCCAGCGCCGAAGCCGATCTCGAACGCCATGGGGCGGTCGGCACCGAACAGCGATGCAGCATCGACCGGGCCTTCGTCCGGCACGCTAAGCGCGGCTAGCGTGTCTTCGACCAGGGCCGCCTGTCCGAGACGAAGTTTATGGCCCTGCCGGCGGCCGTAAAGGCGGCGGATCGAGGCAGGATCGCTCATTCGATGCTCCGGTAATATAACAAAAATGTCATTATTTGGGTCATGGTTTAGCGCGTATTGTCGTGATATTGGGCTGCTGCAGCATGATTCGTTGTGCACTGCGGCAAGTTGATGTCGAAAAACTTCATTGTTGGCTTGGGGCAAGGGGATGCGGATCGCATCCTTCCACCTTCGGTTAGTGGAATCGAGCAACGTATGAAAATCGCGCTCATCATTCTCGCCCTAATCGCGCTCGCCGCGGTCGGGTATCTGACCATGCGCAGCCGTGCGCCGCGCAAACGGCGGTCGCAATTCTTTTCGCACACGTTCGACAATAGCGGCGCCGGAAAAGTGCGCGATGCGCCGCATGACGACGATATAGACCAGATCAAGCCATAGACTCCGACCCGTTTCGGGGGCCGGAGTCTTTGGTGCCGCTCAGGCGATTGCCGCTTTCAGGCGATCGACCAGGTCGGTCTTTTCCCACGTGAAATACTCGCCCTCGGGCGTGCGTCCGAAATGCCCGTATGCCGCAGTCTTTTGATAGATCGGCGCATTGAGCTTGAGGTGCTCGCGAATACCCTTGGGCGTCAGGCGGACGAGCTGGGGCAGCACCTCTTCGAGCTTCGCTTCGGAAACCTTGCCGGTACCGTGCGTGTCGACATAGACCGACAGCGGCTCGGCGATCCCGATCGCATAGCTCAGCTGGATCGTGCAACGCCGCGCCAGACCGGCCGCGACGACGTTCTTCGCCAGATAGCGCGCGACATAGGCAGCCGAGCGATCGACCTTGGTCGGATCCTTGCCCGAGAACGCGCCGCCGCCATGCGGTGCCGCGCCGCCATAGGTATCGACGATGATCTTGCGGCCGGTGACGCCGGCGTCGCCGTCCGGGCCGCCGATTTCGAAACGGCCGGTCGGGTTGACGTAGATCGCGGTCTCGTCGGTGATGAAGCCGTCGGGCAGCACATCGTTGAACACGCCGACCACATAGTCGCGCAGTTCCTTGTACTTGACCGGATCGCCCTCGTTATTGTGGAAGAAATAGCCGGGTGCATGCTGAGTCGAGACGACCAGCGCGGTTGCGCGAACCGGCACTTCATTTTCATATGCGAGCGTCACCTGGCTCTTCGCGTCGGGCTCGAGGAACGGCACGACCTTGTTGTGGCGGTCATAGGCGAGCTGCTCAAGGATGCGGTGCGAATAATAGAGCGTGGCGGGCAGCAGGTCGGGCGTCTCGTCGGTCGCGTAACCGAACATGATGCCCTGATCGCCGGCGCCTTCGTCCTTGTTGCCGCTTTCGTCCACGCCCATCGCGATATGTTCGGACTGTCCGTGGAGGCGGTTGATGAACTCGAACGTGTTCCAGTGGAACTGATCTTGCTCGTACCCAATGCGCTTGACCGTCGCGCGGACCGTAGCCTCGATCTCCTCGAGCGCGCCGGGCGCCCACGCACCATTCTCGTACACGCCCTTGCAGCGGATCTCACCGGCGAGCACGACCAGATTGGTGGTGGTCAGCGTCTCGCACGCGATACGCGCATAGGGGTCCTTGGACAGGAACAGATCGACGACCGAGTCCGAAATCTGATCCGCGACCTTGTCGGGATGACCTTCCGAAACCGATTCGGACGTGAAGAGAAACGAAGCGCGCATCAATCTACCCTCGGCTGAAGCGGGTTCAGGCAAACCGAAACCGCATATAAAGCTTTCCTTATATGGCGGGCACTAGCGAGACCATCGCCTTATGGCAACGGCCAACAGCAGCATTGCCGCAGCGACGAGGAACGCCATGAGGTTGCCGACCCGGGCGAAGACCGTCGGGGCATGGGCGGGGGGAATGGTCAGTTCGATCGCGCCCGCGGTCTCCGCGGGCACGCTGTCCAGGACGCGGCCTTCAGCATCGATGATCGCCGAAATACCGGTCGGCGTGGCGCGGATGATCGGCAGGCCTTCCTCGATTGCACGCAGTCGGGCCTGAGCGAGATGTTCGGGTGGGCCCCACGGGCCGTACCATGCATCGTTCGACGGGTTGAAGATCACCGCCGGACGATGTGCGCGATCGACGGTCTGGCCGGAAAAGATGATCTCGTAGCAAATCTGTATCCCGACCGAGCCGAAATGGGGCAGGTCGAGCGCACGCGGGCCCGGACCGTCGAGGAAATCGAAATCGCCGGGCACGAGCCGCGACAGGCCGATTCGAGAGAGGATCGGGCGTGCGGGCAGATATTCGCCATAAGGCACGAGATGCGCCTTGTCGTAACGCCCGTGCAAGCGCGCGTCGGCGCCGATCGCGAAGACCGAATTGGTCCCGCCGACGACCTCGTCCTTGTCGTCGAATCTTAGGGAATTGCCGCCGGTGAGTACGATATCATTGGGACCGAGCAGCGCCGCGATGCGCCGCCGGGTGAATTCTGCGCTGCCGCGCCAATAGGTATAGGATGGATAGCCGTCCTCGAGCATGAAGCGGATCGCGCCTTCGGGCCAGACGAGCAGGCGCGGGGCAGGGCCGGGCGCACCGCTGAGGGCGGCAAGCGCGCGGAAATTATTCTCCGCATAATTGGGGCCGGGCCGGTCTTCCTCGGGAAGGTTGGGTTGGATGACCCGAACGCGGGGGGTCGTCGCATCGCCGCGTGGGGCATCCGGTCCACCGATCCCGATCAGCGCGAACAGCAGCGTGGCACCGCCAAGCGGTGCCGCAAAACGCCACCGCCCAAAGGCAAGCAGCAGCGCTGCACCGGCTACCGCGACGGTCAGGCCTGACAAAGCATAAGTGCCGGTGATCGCGGCAACGCGAGCGACGCCGGCAAGCGGTACCCAGATCACGCCCAACGGATTCCACGGATAGCCGGTGAACATCGTGCCGCGCAGCCATTCGGCGACGATCCAGCTCGCGGCGAACACCAGGACGAATCCGGTGCTCGGCGTGGCGGTCGAATCGCCCACCGATCGCGGGCTGGCGAAGCGCCATGCAAGGCCCGCCGCGAGCATCGGATAGAGCGCCAGATACAGCGACATCAGGACCACAGCGCCATAGCCGAGCCAGTATGGCATCGCGTCCTGAAACTCGAAGGCGTGCTGGATCCAGTTATTGCCGACCGTGAAATGGGCGACCCCGAACAACCAGCCGTAGAGCAGCGCCTGTTTCAGACCAGGGGCATCATGGACCAGCCACATCCATGCGGCGATGCAGACAAGCGTGACGGGCCAGAACTGGAGTGGAGCGAAGCCGGTTGCGGCAAGCGCGCCCAGGGCAAGCGAACACAGGGCCGAGTAGCGCCTCGTCATGGGAGTTTTCTTATCCGACAATGGCCGTTCTCACCCGCCACGCCGGGCTTGCCCCGGCATCTACCAAGCCTCAAGGGCCACGATCACCGCCTATGCGGAACGGCGAACCCCGGAACAAGGCTCTTCCGGGCGACATCGTCGGTTCCGGGGTGACGAAAAGAGTTCAGCGGTGTATTATATGACGATGACGCTTCGCCCCTTTCATCTCGCCTTCCCTGTCCATGACCTCGCCGCCGCGCGACATTTCTATGGCGTGGTGTTGGGCTGCGCCGAGGGCCGCAGCAGCGATGCCTGGATCGATTTCGATCTTTTCGGGCATCAGATCGTCGCGCATCTCGATCCCGCGGCGAGGGCTGTGGCGGTCAGCAATCCGGTCGACGGACATGATGTGCCGGTGCCGCATTTTGGCGTCGTACTGACCATGCCCGACTGGGAAAAGCTCGCGACGCTCGTGGCGGCGGCGGGAATCACCTTCGGCATCGCGCCGCATATCCGCTTCAAGGGTCAGCCGGGTGAACAGGCGACGATGTTCTTTCTCGATCCGAGCGGCAACGCGCTGGAGTTCAAGGCGTTTGCCGACGACGGCATGATCTTCGCGACGTGAAGGACGTAAGTATGACTGAGCCCATTACCGTCGATATTCCGCATCAGCATGGTCGCGAGGCTGTGCGCGAGCGGCTCGAAAGCGGCATCGGCAAACTCGCCGGCATGTTCCCCGGTGGCGCGGTGGTCGATCATCGCTGGGAGGGCGAAACGATGCACTTCACCGTCCAGGCGCTGGGCCAGAAGGTCGCGAGCCGGCTCGAGCTGTTCGACACTCATGTCCATGCGACGATCGACCTGCCGCCCTTCCTGGCGCTGTTCGCCGAAAAGATCAGGGCGAAGCTGGCCAAGGAAGGGCCGAAGTTGCTGCAATAGAGCGGACGGCCGACTGTCTCTCCTTCAATCGGTGGGACGTCAGCATTGCCGTCGGGGGAAGAGGCAGACGATGCGAATTCCGTCACCGACCACCAGATGTCGGCAAGGCCTCAGTCGCTCTTGACCTCGATCGCGCCAATCCGAAGCAGCGTCTCTGCGGTGCGTGCGAATTCGGTGATCAACGCTTCCAGCAGCGGCTCCAGGCCAAGATCCTGGATCACGCCCTGCGGCAGCGTCACACCGCCGCGCTCGTCCTCGATCAGCAGGCCGGTTTCGATCATCCGCCCGACATGCCGGCGCACCGTCTCGCGGGGCAGGCCACTGGCCGAGGCGATGGCGTTGCGTGAGATCGGCACGACCCATTCGCGCGGCAATATCGCGGTCGCTGCGAACGCCTCGGGGATGATGCGTTCGCGCGTGAGCTTTTGCACATTGGCGACAGAGATCGTCAGATAGATGATCAATTCGGTCGGGTTGAGCGCCTTGGGCGCGGAATAGATGCGGTGCGCTGCCAGGAACTGATTGGAGATCGACGTCATCGCGATCCGCCAGTTTGCAGCCATCTTCGCAGGATTGGTGACGACCCGCTCGCTCAAGAGACTGACTTTCGAAATAGGGCCAATATGGCCACGATACCCGTAATGGGTAACGAACGCTTTACCGTAAACCATCGTTAGAAGGTCGGGAAGCTATACCGCTGTCGGGGATCGATGGACCGACAGCCGTCGGGAAGCGGGATCAACGAGTTACGCGGGAAAGTGTCGCGCCGTATCGGCGTGATAAAGGACGGGCTGCGCGCTTCGGGGGGAGCACGCAGCCCGTTTTCCGTTTCTACCGCCCTGCCGTCACGCGCCAGATCACATTGCCGACATCGTCCGCGACGAGCAGTGCGCCGGTCTTGTCGGTGATCACGCCGACCGGGCGGCCCTGCGCCTCGCCCTTGGCGTTGAGGAAGCCGCCGAGCACATCGACCGGCTTTGTGCCCTTCACCGGATAACCATTGTCGCCGAACGGGACGTAAATAACCTTGTAGCCCGATACCGGCGTGCGGTTCCACGACCCGTGCTGGCCGATGAACGCGCCGTTGGCGAAGCTGGCGCCGAGTTTCGCATCAGCCGCGAAGGTCAGGCCGAGCGACGCGGTGTGCGGCCCCAGCGCATAGTCTGGCCGCTTCGAATATTGTTGCAGCGCCGGGTTCGGCGGATCGACCCGTTTGTCGGGATATCCGCCCCAATAATACCAGGGCCAGCCGAAGTGATCGCCGAATTCGACCTGGCTCATATAATCGGGCGCAAGATCCGAACCGAGCATGTCGCGCTCGTTGACCGTGGTCCATAGCTGTTTGCTGTGCGGCTCGAACGCCAGGCCATTGGGATTGCGCAGGCCGGCGGCGAAGATGCGAAACGTCTTCGCGTCGGGAAAGACCTGTAAGATATTGGCGCGGAATTTCTCGGCGTCGATGCCGTTCTCGGCGATATTGCTCGACGATCCGACGGTCACGTACAGCGTCTTGCCGTCCTCCGCCGCGATCACGTTGCGCGCCCAGTGGTTGCCACCGCCCTGCAGCTTGATCACGGTTTCGGGCTTGGCAGTGATCTTGGTTTCGCCGACCTTGAACGGGAAGCGCACCAGCGCGTCAGTGTTGCCGACATAAAGCCAGTCACCCATCACCGTCATACCGAACGGCGAATTGAGCCCGGTCAGAAAGGCCGACCGGCTTTCCGCAACGCCGTCGCCATCGCTGTCGCGCAACAGGATTATGCGATTGGCGGAGGGCACACCGGCACCGGCCTTGCCCATCAGCCAGCCCATCACCGTTCCAGTGATGCCGCCACCCTTGCGCGGCGGCGAGTTGGTTTCGGCGACCAGCACATCGCCATTGGGCAGGCGATACAGCCAGCGCGGATGGTCGAGGCCGCTGGCGAATGCCGCGACGGTCAGTCCGGCAGCGGGCGTCGGCTTTGCGCCCTTGGGCCAGCCGACCGCATCGGCGACCGCGATGGTCGGCACCATCTGCGTACGCGGCGCGGTGATCTGGGGCCTTTCGCCACTGACCGCGGCGACCGGCAACCGAGCCTGATCGGGCCGGCTGATAAAGTACCAAAAGGCCAGCACCGCGAGGACGATCAGGCCGATGACGATAAGAATGTGTTTGCGCATGAGATAAGGTTACCCCGGACTGCGGGCCAAAGGAAGCCCAGTCCCGGGGAACGTCGAGCGTTATGTCAGACTCATGCGCAGGCGCTCTGGTCACGCGCGCGCAGCCCGCAGCAATCTCGTTTCGACGATAAGAAAGAGCAAGCCGGCATGGGTTCGGCAAGAGATGCCAGACCACATCTTGTGCCATGGTTTGAATCACTGCGGGCGATAGAGCTGAGAGGCGGGAGATATGGGACACCAATAATGTCCCGTTTCTCAGGCTGCCGCTTCATGATGAGGATAGTATAGCTAATTATTTCAGATACTTAATATAATATTGGCGATGTTGAGCGATGCCGAGGCTTGAGGAGATATGGGACATCGAGCCCAGCCTGAAGTCGATCGGGCTCACCTGCGCCTAACACAAAAGGCCGCCGGCGAGGGGGTCGCCGGCGGCCGGCCGAGCGAAATGCTCGGGGAACCTGTCATGTCGTCGGTACGACCCCCAGGAACTGTGGGGAATTAATTTCCCACAAATCCTCAGGCGAGGTCGAACCGGTCGGCGTTCATCACTTTGGTCCAGGCCGAAGCGAAGTCCTTGACGAACTTCACGCCCGCATCGGCCGAGGCATAGACCTCGGACAATGCGCGCAGCTGCGAATTTGCGCCGAACGCCAGATCGGTGCGCGTCGCGGTCCATTTCCGCTGGTCGGTCTTGCGACAAGAGCCAGCGAACTCCTCGTCGCCCGCTTCATCGATTTCCTTCCACGCCGTGCCCATGTCGAGCAGGTTGACGAAGAAATCGTTGGTCAGCTGACCCGGGCGGTCAGTCAGCACGCCGTGCTTCGAGCCGGCATGGTTGGCACCAAGTACACGCAGGCCGCCCAGCAGCACGGCCATTTCAGGTGCGCTCAGCCCAAGTAATTGCGATCGATCGACCAGCAGCTCCTCAGTCGGCACGCTGAAGCGGACCGAGAGGTAGTTGCGGAAACCGTCCGCTTTCGGTTCGAGTACCTCGAAGCCCTCGGCATCGGTCTGCGCGTCCGAAGCATCGGTGCGGCCGGGCGTGAAGGGCAGCTCGATCCGGTGGCCGGCATCGCTTGCGGCCTTCTCGACCGCCGCGGTGCCGCCGAGCACGATCAGGTCGGCGATGCTGACGCCCTTGCCGCCTGCGCCACCGTCGAAGTCGCTCTTGATGCCCTCATAGACTTTAAGCACTTTGGCGAGCTTTTCGGGCTCGTTCACCTTCCAGTCTTTCTGCGGCGCAAGCCTGATGCGGCCGCCATTCGCCCCGCCGCGATGGTCCGAGCCGCGATAGGTCGAGGCCGAGGCCCAGGCGACCGTCACTAGCTCGGCGATCGACAGGCCCGAAGCGAAGATCTTCGCCTTGAGCCCTGCCACATCGCCCGCATCGATCGCGGCTTGATCGGCCGTGGGGATCGGATCCTGCCAGATCAGGTCCTCCGCCGGCACTTCGGGGCCGAGATAACGTGCCTTAGGGCCCATATCGCGGTGGCACAGTTTGAACCAGGCGCGGGCAAAGGCATCGGCGAACTGATCAGGGTTATCGCGGAACCGCTCGCAGATCGCGCGGTACGCCGGGTCGACTTTCATCGCCATGTCGGCGGTGGTCATCATCGTCGGCACATGCCGGTCGGGGCTGTGTGCGCCCGGTGCCAGGGTTTCCGCCGGATTGCCGACCGGTTGCCACTGGTTCGCGCCTGCCGGGCTCTTCACCAGTTCATACTCATGGTCGAGCAGCATCGCGAAATAGCTCATGTCCCATTTGGTGGGCGTTGGCGTCCACGCACCTTCGATGCCGCTGGTGATCGTATGATCGCCCATGCCGCTCTCATGAGTCGAGAGCCAGCCGAGCCCCTGGGTGGCGATGTCAGCGCCCTCCGGCTCGATGCCGACCAAAGACGCATCGCCAGCGCCATGCGCCTTGCCGAAGGTATGGCCGCCGGCGGTGAGCGCTGCGGTTTCCTCGTCGTTCATCCCCATGCGCTTGAACGTCTCACGAATGTCGCGACCCGACTGCACCGGGTCGGGATTGCCGCCCGGTCCCTCGGGATTGACGTAGATCAGGCCCATCTGGATCGCCGCCAGCGGCTCCTCAAGTGCCATGCCGGCATGCTCGTCGATGCGGGTCTGGCCGACCCATTCTTCTTCGGTGCCCCAATAAATGTCTTTCTCCGGCTCGAACACGTCAGCGCGGCCGCCGCCGAAGCCGAACACCGGGCCGCCCATCGATTCGATCGCGACGTTGCCGGTAAGGATCATCAGATCGGCCCAGCTGAGCTTGCGGCCATATTTCTGCTTGATCGGCCAAAGCAGGCGACGTGCCTTGTCGAGATTGCCGTTATCCGGCCAGGAGTTGAGCGGCGCGAAGCGCTGCGAGCCGGACGATGCGCCGCCGCGGCCGTCGCCCGTGCGATAGGTGCCGGCGCTATGCCATGCCATGCGGATGAAGAAGGGACCGTAATGTCCGTAATCGGCCGGCCACCAGGACTGGCTGTCGGTCATCAATGCAGTCAGGTCGCGCTTGACAGCGGCATAGTCGAGCGACTTGAATTCCGTGGCATAGTCGAAATCGTCGCCCATCGGATCGCCCGACAGGCCATTCTGCTGGAGGATATCCAGCGAGAGCTGGTTCGGCCACCAGTCACGGCTGGTTCGACCTAGCAGTGTTCGGAGTGCGCGCGGTTCCTTCGCCTGATCACTTAGGGGGCTTCCGGTCATCGGGCAGCCGCTGGTCTTGCTATCCACTGTCTTCTCCTAAGTTTTTCGTTGATCGTGGTGACCGCACCGGGATAGCCGAGCAGCGGTGATCGGAGAAACGCTAAATAGTGAAGTCAGTGATCGGGCTGGACGATCACAGCCTGTGTCGCGGCGACCGGGTCACGCGTCGCGCTCCTCCGGCGAAGCCTGTGGTGGATGGAGCCTGAGCTTGGTCACGCGGCGCGTATCGGCCTCGACCACTTCGAGTTTCCAACCGCTGTCGTGCGACAGGCATTCGCCCGCCTGCGGGACATGGCCCGCGATCAGCGCGGCCAGGCCGGCGAGCGTGTCGATATCTTCATCGACCTCGGCCAAGCGCTTATCGATCGTCTCGCCGATATCCTCGAGTTCGGCGCGGCCATCGACGTCCCAGGCGCCGCCGTCGAGCGGCACGATCAGCGCTTCGGGCGCGTCGTCATGCTCGTCCTCGATATCGCCGACGATCTCTTCGATCAGATCCTCGATCGTCACCAGGCCTTCGGTGCCGAAATATTCGTCAAGCACGACGGCCAGATGCACACGGCTAGCGCGCATATCAGCGAGCAGATCGAGTACGCCGCGTGACATCGGCACGAACAAGGGCTGGCGGATCAGGCCTTCCAGCTTCTCCGGATGCGGCGCGCCGGTCGCGAGGATCGCGAAGACGTCCTTGATATGGACCATGCCGATGATCGTATCGAGCTTCTCGCGATATACCGGCAGGCGGCTATGGCCGGCCGCGGCAAAAATCTTGACCAGATCGTCGAATGGGGTCCGCTCCTCGATCGCAATGATGTCGGCGCGCGGCACGCCCACATCACCCGCATCGCGCTCGCCGAAATGGAGCAGGTTGCGCACCATGGTGCGCTCGAGCGGGGAAAGGTCGCCCTTGGCGTCGGGCGCGGGATCGTCCTCGTGCGCGTCGATCGCTTCTTCAAGCTGGTGGCGGAGCGAATCGTCGCCCGATTCGCCGAAGATCATGGCGCGCAGCGAGCGCCATATACTGCCCTCATTGGTACCGGCGTCCCCGGCGTCGGTGGTACTTTGGCCCTCGGGCATAGTAGCGTTTCAGTCCTCTTTTATCAGGTAGGGATCGGCCAGGCCGAGTGCGGCAAGCGTATCGATTTCGATACTCTCCATCGTGTCGGCCTCGTGATCCTCGATATGATCATAGCCCAACAAATGCAGCGTGCCATGCACGATCAGATGCGTGGCGTGATCTTCGGTCGAAATGCCCTTCTCCTCTGCCTCCGCCGCGCACACGCCATAAGCAAGCACGATATCGCCAAGCAATACTTCGCCATTGTCGGAATTCTGGCTGATCGTATCGAGCAGATCGGCCTGCACCATGGGAAAGCTCAGGACGTTGGTTGGCCTGTCCTTGTGGCGATATTGCGCGTTTAGCGTCTGCACTTCGTCATTGGTGGTCAGCCGGACCGAGATTTCGATTGTCGCGGCAGATGGGCAAAATTCGGCATAGGGGCTGTGCAGCACAGCCTCTTCCGCAGCCAATTGAGCTAACCCGTGCCAATCGACCCCGGCGTTCCATGCGCCTTCTGTCTGAAGTTCGACGACAATCATGCGAGGTCAGTCATCGCAAAGTCATTCCCTTTGTAAAGCAACTTCGCGTTGTTCGCTTTGGCGCACGCGTAAGCGAAGCAGTCGCCCATGTTGAGCGCCGCAGGATGACGGCCTTTGCCATATTGTTGATAGGCATCCAGTGCGAATTCAGCCTCAATGGTTCCAATGGTTATCAGTCGAAATGGGCGTGCAGCCGCTATGTCCGCCACTTCTCGTCGTGAATTCTCTATCGTATAGCTATAGGAGCGGCATAACGCGCTTACTGTTTCCCAAGCAGACATTGGTGACCAAATTGGATCGCTGTCATCGCGCACGAGCATAGCCAGCTCCAAGCCATCGGGTTCGCCAGTGATTATTGCAACGAGAGCCGATGCATCAACAAAAAGGGTCATCGACATCCTCTTCGCCCGACAACCAGTCAAAGAAAGCCTTGTCCGCTTTCAGGCCCGTCCGTGGCGGCAGCGGATGATCACGCCGATATTGATCCAACCATTGTATGAAGTCCTGTTTGGGCGGAAGGTCGCCCAATTCAGCCTTCCTGCGACGCAGAGAATCGCGAACGACGTCCGTTTTTGTCGTGCCAAGTCGAGCTGCCAATTCAGCCGCCAGCGCAGCGGTCTCGCTGTCTTTGATGAAAAGAGATGCCATGTTCCCTCCTCGAGGATATCCTGACATATGTAACGGGATATTCTTTTTCAATCAAGCATCGACGCCCTCATAGGCCTCGACGATGCGCCCGACGATCGGATGGCGCACGACATCGCCCGCGCCGAAGCGGCAGATCGACAGACCATCGACGCCTTCGAGCCGGCCGACCGCGTCGTTGAGCCCCGACGCGTTCATGCCACCGGGAAGATCGGTCTGCTTGGGATCGCCGCATACCACCATGCGGCTATTCTCGCCGAAGCGGGTGAGGAACATCTTCATTTGCGCCGGGGTGGT
This sequence comes from Sphingomonas sp. UYAg733, assembly GCF_054057355.1. Lineage (NCBI taxonomy): Bacteria > Pseudomonadati > Pseudomonadota > Alphaproteobacteria > Sphingomonadales > Sphingomonadaceae > Sphingomonas > Sphingomonas sp. UYAg733. Next base: position 28,147 of record NZ_JBSRZE010000005.1, on the reverse strand, counting down.
GTTCTGCGCCTCGTCGAGGATGATGAAGGCGTCAGCGAGCGTGCGGCCACGCATGAAAGCGATCGGTGCGATCTCGATCTCGCCCGAGGCGATGCGCCGTTCGACCTGCTCGGCGGGCAGGCAGTCGTTGAGCGCGTCATAGAGCGGACGGAGATAGGGATCGACCTTCTCCTTCATGTCGCCGGGCAGAAAGCCGAGCTTTTCGCCCGCCTCGACCGCGGGGCGCGACAGGATCAGGCGCTGGACGCTGCCGGTGATCAGCTGCGCCACCGCCTGCGCGACCGCGATATAGGTCTTGCCGGTGCCCGCTGGCCCGAGCGCGAAGATGATGTCGTGGTTGAGTAGTTCGCGCATATAATGCTGCTGCGCGATGGTGCGCGGCACGATCGTCTTCTTGCGCGTACGAATCATCACCTGCGGCGCGCCGCCGGCATCGGCCTGGATGATCCCGGCGAGCGTCGGTTCTGCCGACATGGCGATCACCGCGTCGACCAGGCCGGGATCGACCCGTTCGCCGCGCACGATGCGGTTGTAGAGTCCCTGCAATACATCGCGCGCCTCGGCCACCGCCTCGGCGCGGCCTTCCAGACCCACGCGATTGCCGCGCGCGGTGATGTAAACGCCGAGCCGGTTTTCCAGCAGCAGCAGGTTCTGGTCGAACTCCCCGAAGAGCTGGGCCATGAGTTGCGGCTTGTCGAACACGACCTCTGCGCGGCTGCGATCACCGGACTGGGCGGGGACAGGCTTGCGGCTCATGCGGTTCCTTCGGGTCGGAGGATGAGAAACGGATGCGCATCTGCGCCCGGATGCTGGCTGGATCGCTGGTCGAACGGGATGTCGGGGCGGTTCGTTCCGCCGGGGAGCTCAAAGGGGCGAGTCTGCTGCATCCGTCACGGAGTTTGGCAGAGCCGGGGCAGGGAGGACAGGGGAATCTTGGCCGGCCGCTCGCTATTCGGCGGGTGTGCGAAAGGAGCAACAGGGGGGGGCGTTGAGGAGCGACGTTATGCGGGGCGCCAACCTCGTTCGCTTCGAGCGAAGCCGAGAAACAGACCCCAGGCGCTGGACAAGGTTTCTCGATTCCGCTGGAAACAAACGGCAAGGAGATGAATCCGTTCAGCTCGAAGCGCCCTAGGCGACGACCCGTAGTCGCTCCACGCCGGCAACGGAGTTCGCGCCGGCGGAATCGATCTCGACCTCGACCAGATCGCCAATCGCTGCGTCGGTGACGAGGTGCACCGATTGCAGCCACGGACTCTTGCCGATCAACTGGCCGGGCAGTTTACCCTTGCGTTCGAGCAACAGGTCGCAGGTTCGCCCGACGGTCGCCTGGTTGAACGCCTCCTGGTCGCGGTTGATCGCCGCCTGCAGCCGCTGCAGCCGCTGGTCCATCACTTCAGCAGGGACCTGATCGCCCATGCTGGCGGCGGGGGTGCCGGGGCGGGGGCTGTATTTGAAACTGAAGGCTTGCGCGTAAGCAACGCTATCGACGAGGCTCAAGGTCTCAGCGAAGTCGGCTTCAGTCTCGCCCGGGAAGCCAACGATAAAGTCGCCCGACAGCGCGATGTCGGGACGCGCGGCTCGAACGCGGTCGAGCAGGCGCAGATAGGAATCACGCGTGTGGCTGCGGTTCATCGCTTTCAGGATGCGGTCGCTGCCCGCCTGCACCGGCAGATGCAGGAAGGGCATCAGCTTTTCAACCTCGGCATGCGCGCGGATCAGGCCTTCGCGCATGTCGTTGGGGTGGCTGGTCGTATAACGGATACGGGCCAGTCCTTCGATCCGGTCGAGCGCGATGATCAGGTCGTGGAGACCGCGGCCATCGTCTTCCCAGGCATTGACGTTCTGGCCGAGCAGGGTGATTTCGCGCGCGCCGGCGCCGACCAGCGCTTTCGCCTCGTCGATGATATGCGCCCAGGGGCGGCTGACTTCGGCGCCGCGCGTGTAAGGGACGACGCAATAAGTGCAGAATTTGTCGCACCCCTCCTGCACCGTCAGGAACGCCGATGGCGGCACGCGCCTGCGCGCGGGGAGGTGGCCGAATTTCATCTCGACCGGCATACCGGTGTCGAGCGCGCTTTCGCCGCGCGCGGCTTTCGCGACCAGGTCGGGGAGATTGTGATAGGCTTGCGGGCCGACCACCACATCGACCTTTGCGCGGCGCACGATTTCCTCGCCTTCGGCCTGCGCGACGCAGCCGGCAATGGCGATCATCGGGGTCTTGCCGTGTTTGGCCATGGCATGTTTGCGAATCCGGCCGATGTCCGAATACACCTTCTCGGTCGCGCGCTCGCGGATGTGGCAGGTGTTGAGCACGACCAGGTCGGCGGTGTCGGCGTCGGTCGCGATCAGGCCTTGCGCCGACATGAGTTCGCTCATGCGGTCGCCGTCATAGACGTTCATCTGGCAGCCGAATGATTTGACGGCAAAGGTCTTGGGGGCAGGTTTCATGTTGGTGGCGCCTATAGGCCGTGCAGCGTCTGAAACCAATCCTCCCCGGAACTGGGAGGGGATCGCGCGCTTTTTCAGCGCGTGGTGGAGGGGGCGTGCCAAGCAGCGCTACGGTGCCGGCCCACCCCCTCCACCACGCCGCTACGCGTCGCGGTCCCCCTCCCCGTTCCGGGGAGGATCGAGGTCCGGTACGAACTTCACCGCCTCGACCGCATAGGCGAACGGCCGGATCGGCTTACCCAGCAGCTCGACCAGGGCGGCCTCGATCCGGAGGCGGCTCTCCGCCGCGATCGCCTTGCGGCCGGGGAAATCGCGTGGATGGAACGGCTCGAGGAAATGTACCTTCATGCGGAAATTGCCGGCGCGCGACAGGATCCGTTTGGCGTTATTGACGCCGCTTTCCTCGCCGATCCAGCCAATCTCCTCGGCAAAGATACCATAGTCGAGCAGCACCGGCTGGACGAGCACGCCGGGTGGGGGCGGCTCCAGAACGCGTAGCATCGGGGTCTTGAACGGGAGCAGCGACTGGCCGTCGGTCGTCGTTCCTTCGGGGAAGACGGTGACCGACCAATTGTCGGTCAAGGCGTCGCGCAGCTGGTTGATCTGTTCGGCGACGCCGAGCCGGTTCTCGCGCTTGACGAAAACGGTGCGGTTGAGCGTCGAAAGCCAGCCGACCACGGGAGCGGCGCGGATCTCCTCCTTGGCGACGAAGGCGGTGCCGCTCTGGCCCGCAATGGCGAGGATATCGATCCAGCTGAGATGGTTGGAGACGTAGAAGACGTCACGCTTGAGCGGCACGCCGACGCGTTCGACCCGCGCGCCGGCAAGGCGCGCGGCCCAACCGAGGAAGATTTTCGGCCAGGGCGAGCCGATGCGCAGCAAGTGCCAGAGATAATGCAGCGGAACGGTGAGCAGCAGCGCCAGCACCAGCCCGGTCGCGCGCAAGGTGATGCGGGTATAACCCAGCGCGTCGATCGGCGGCGGCTTGCCTGCCGCTGCATCGGCCCGTGCCGCCGCTGTTATGCCCGGCAAGGCCTATACCTTGCGGTCGAGCGAGACGCCGTAGAGTTCCATGCGGTGATCGACCAGGCGGAAGCCGAGCCGTTCGGCGATCGCCTTTTGCAATTGTTCAAGCTCGGGATCGACGAATTCGATGACCTTGCCGCTCTCGACATCGATCAGGTGATCGTGATGCGCCTCAGGGGCGGGCTCGTAGCGCGCGCGGCCATCGCCGAAATCGTGGCGATCGAGAATGCCGGCCTCTTCGAACAGGCGCACGGTCCGATAGACCGTGGCGATCGAGATGCCCGGATCGATCTGCGACGCGCGTTCATAGACCTTCTCCACATCGGGATGGTCTTCAGCCTCCGACAGGACGCGCGCGATGACGCGCCGTTGTTCGGTAATGCGCAGGCCTTTTTCATTGCACAGCGCTTCGAGATCGATCTTGCGAGCCATGGCAGTAACGTAGGCGCTCCAGGCTTATTGATAAAGGGCGATCGACTCGCAACAAGCCGGGTTGATATTTCGGCCGACCCCCAGACTGAAACGACCCCCAAACCAAAACAGCGACGAAGGCCGGAGCCTCCGTCGCCGCGATGAAAAGGTCCTGCCGCAAGGGCCGACCGATATGATTACCTGGGCTTGCGTCGCTTGGTGCCGAGGCCGATCTTCTTGGCGAGTGTCCGGCGCTGCTCAGCATAGCTCGGTGCGACCATCGGATAGTCGGCAGCAAGATTCCACTTCGCGCGATACTGTTCCGGGGTCATCTGATAATGCGTCATCAGGTGGCGCTTGAGCATTTTCAGCTTTTTGCCGTCTTCGAGGCAGACGATATAGTCTGGCTTGATCGACGAACGAATCGAAACGGCCGGCTCCTGCTTGACTTCGGGTGTCGCGACCGGGGTGCCAAGGCCGGCGAGCGCGCCATGCACATTGGCGATGAGGACCGGCAGATCCGAAACCGCAACACTGTTGTTGCTCACATGTGCCGCGACAATATCAGCCGTCAGCGTGATCAGGGTTTCCTGCAGATCGTTGTTGATGTCCATTGTAGTCCTTCCGACCCATATTATGGCTGCATTACGACGCAACCAAATTGGGCCTATCGTCTTTTGTATGCTTGGGCGCAAGCAGTAATCGTGACCAAATCAAGTAAAATCAGGTCAATTCGCGGCGAAACGTGAAAGCATCAAAGGTCTGGCCGACATTACCGCGATAGTATGCACGACGTTCACCGACCTTGGTGAAGCCAGCAGTGCGATAAAGCTTGATCGCCTCATTACCCTCACGCACCTCAAGGTGCAGTTTTGAGGCGTTTTTTTCGCGCGCTTCAGTAACCACCGACCGAAGCAGTGCGGCCGCGACACCTTTGCGGCGACTGGCCGGCGCGGTCGCCAGCAACAACAGTTCCGCCTCGTCGACAATCTGCCGCGACAGCGCGAAGCCGACCGGCTTGCCGTCGACCGACGCGATCGTCAGCCAGACGCCAGACAACGCCATGATGCCGAGGCACTGGCCGTGCGTCCATGCTTCGCCGAACCGCGGATCGAACGCCTCGACCATGAGCGACTCGACCGTGGCAAGGTCGGCCGTGCCGCCGTTGCGCAGATCGATCATGGTCAGCACGCTGCTCATGCCGCCTGTGGTTTCGCGTCTGGCGCGCGACCATAGATCGGGCGCGGTGGAAGGTTGGCAAATTCCGTGGGCAACAGGATCGCGTCGGCCGCTTCGGGAAGGCTTTCGGTCACGTCGAGCGCGGGGTCGAGCGCGGTCAGCCGGCGTACGCCGTTGCCGATTGCCGGACGGTCCCCGAGTGCGACAAGCGCCGCTTCGGGCCGAAGCGAGCCGAAAGCACCGGCGGGCGCGAGCGGAGCATGAAAAAGCTGCATGAAGACCTCGCCATGCCCGCCTTCAAGGACGACCGCAAGCATGTCGCATTCGGGCCTTGCGACGAATCCGGCGGCGGCGATCAAGGGGAGCGAAGAGAAGCCATGAACCTCGGCCTGCCAGCCAAATGAGAGGCCGCGCGCGGCGGCAATGCCGACGCGGACGCCGGTGAAACTGCCCGGCCCGCAATCGACCAGAATGCGATCGGCGCGACCGCCATCGGGAAGCTCGGCGACCATCGGAATTAGCCGTTCGGCATGGCCGCGCCCGACCACCTCATGGCATGACGCGATCACCGCGCCGCCTTCGATCAGCGCGACCGAGCAGGCTGCGGTCGCGGTTTCGATGACTAACGTGCGCAAATGCCACCTTTTGTAAAAATCATCGAACCGCTCAGGCGATGGTGTTGAATTTCTCGAACGCCGGACGCGGCAGCCGGTCGAAGATCGAGGCCGGATCGCCGTGCCCGAGCGTCGAAATGAAGTTCGACCGGATGCTCGGCGTGCCGGCGAAGAAGGCCGCGTCGACCTTGCCATTGTCGAAGCCCGACATGGGGCCGGTATCCAGCCCCAGCGCGCGTGCGGCGATGATGAAATAGGCACCCTGCAACGTCGAATTGCGCATTGCCGATACCGCGCGCAGTTCCGCGTTGCCCTCGAACCATGATTTTGCGTCGGCATGCGGAAAGAATTCCGGCAGATATTCGTGGAAATTTTCGTCCATGCCGATCACGACGCTGACCGGAGCATTGAGGATTTTGGGGGCATTCTGCGCGGATGTGCAGGCGGCGAGCTTCGCCTTGGCCACATCGCTGACACACCAGACGAGGCGTGCGGGAAGCTGGTTGGCCGATGTCGGGCCCCATTTCATCAGATCCCAGATCGCATGCAGTTCGGCCTCGGCGACTGGCTGATCAGTATAGCCGTTATAAGAACGCGCGGTACGGAAGATCGTATCGAGCGCCGCGTTGGACAGCTTCTCGGTCATGCAGGAACCTCGTTTTAGGCAGAAGTGCGGTGTCAGACCGCGCGGACTTCGGTAACCTCGGGGACATAATATTTGAGCAATTGCTCGATGCCGTTTTTCAGTGTCGCGGTCGAGGACGGGCAGCCTGCGCAGGCGCCCTGCATCTTCAGGAAGACCTTACCCTGGTCGAAACCGCGATAGATGATGTCGCCGCCGTCATTGGCGACCGCCGGACGGACGCGGGTATCGATCAATTCCTTGATCTGCGCGACGATATCGGCGTCTTCGGGGTTCTCGGCGAAGCTTTCCTCGGCTGGCACGCTGATCCCGCCGGCGCTGCCAGGTCGGAACAGCGGCATCGCGGCGGAGAAATGGTCGAGCAACAGACCGAGCACGTCGGGCTTGAGATAGGACCAATCGACACCCGGCGCGGCGGTGACTGAAACGAAGTTGCTGCCGAAAAACACCCCGGTCACGTCGCCGAGATCGAACAGCGCCTCGGCGAGCGGCGACGCAACCGCCTCTTCTGGAGTGGCGAAGTCGCGCGTACCAGCTTCCATCACGGCCTGACCGGGAAGGAATTTGAGCGTCGCGGGGTTGGGCGTCGTTTCGGTTTCGATCAGCATCCCGTGCATGTGGCGTGCGCGAGGGGATGGATCAAGGCGGGAGTTGGAAAGACTGGGTTGAACAACCCTCGGCCCCTCCCTTCAAGGAGGGGCCGAGACGTTTACACATCCATCTTCTTCATTGCGTCGTTCCAGGTCGCGATATTGTCGCGGGCTTCCTGGACGAAGGCGGACTTGCGCACGACCTTGAGGAACGTGTCGGCGATCCAGCGGCCCGGCTGGCGCAACGGGCGCTCGAACTGGACAAGCAGGACGACGCGCGTGCCGATCGTGTCGTTCCACACCTCGTGTTGATACGTGTCGTCGAACACCAAAGTCTCACCCTCGGCCCAGCGCACGATGCGGTCGTCGACGCGCATCCGGACATCGCCATCCTGCGGCACGATCAAGCCGAGATGGCAGGTGATCAAACCCTTGGTGACGCCACGATGGTCGGGAATATGCGTGCCCGGCGCGAGGATCGAGAAGAACGCACTGTTCAGGCCGGGAATCCGCTCGACGATCGCTTGAGTCTTCGGGCAGCGCGCGAGATTGTCCTCGATCGGGAAACCATAGCCCCACAGGAAGAAGGAGCGCCACATATCGACCTGTGCAATCGACCGATGGTCGGGCGAGATGGTGGCGAGGCTCGGCGACGCCTGGCCCTGCAGCGCGACCTCGATCGCCTCGTCGCGGATCACCTCCCAATTGTCGCGCAGGATCGCCGTCCAGGCGAAATCGCGCACGTCGAGCACTGGATCGTTGGAGACGAGCGAAGAGGACGCGATCAGCCGGTCGAAGATGCCGCGCAGATGCTTGCCGAAACGGATGATCAGTGGCCGATTAGGATCCGCCTCGAGCTTGGCGCCTTGCACTGGAGCCCCTGAAATCACATTGAGATCAGGGACGCGAATGGTGCGCTGCTCGTCGGAATTGCCCGATTTAGGCCATAATCCGGTGGTGGCCGAAGTTGTTTTTACGCTCACTAACATACTCGCCTTTGTTCGGGTGGCTGCTCAACCGGCCCGGATTTCCTCATGTTGCACCGCAGCGGCGTATGCCCCCAACGCTTCGGTGAAGCGGACAGTTAGCGTGCCTCTTGGTCGAAAAAATGGCGCTTTGTGACACTTTGTGTCCTTAGTAATGCGCGGCGCGGCATCTGGCGGTCGCTTGGGAAGGGCGCTAGAGTCGCCGGCATGGTTGCTTCTTTGCGCGTCATGCGTCTTCCGTTGATCTCCGCTCTTCTGCTCGGATTGACCCTTCCCGCCAGCGGTCAGAACACCGCTCAACCGGTGGCTGTTCCGTCCCCGACACAAAATGTCGACCGGTCGGCCTGGCTTTACAAGGGCAGCGACATCGCGCCCGATCCGGAATGGCGATTCGGTACGCTGCCTAATGGTGTGCGCTACGCCGTGCGCCGCAATGGCGTGCCGCCGGGCCAGGTCGCGATCCGGGTGCGGATCGATGCCGGCTCGCTGATGGAAACCGAGAGCGAGCGCGGCTACGCGCATCTGATCGAGCATCTTTCGTTCCGCGGCTCGGTTTATGTGCCCGATGGCGAGGCGAAGCGGATCTGGCAGCGCTTCGGCGCGACCTTTGGTTCTGATACCAATGCGCAGACCACCCCGACCCAGACTGTGTTCAAGCTCGACCTGCCCAGCGCGACCGAAGCCGGCCTCGACGAGAGCCTGAAGGTGCTGGCCGGCATGGTCGACAAGCCCAATATCACCACCGCCGCGCTCAACGCCGAACGGCCCGCGGTGCTGGCGGAACAGCGCGAGGCCCCGGGCCCGCAGGTGCGCTTCGGTGATGCCCGGCTGGCGGCCTTTTTCGCCGGGCAGCCGCTCGCCAATCGCTCGCCGATCGGCACGATCAAGACGCTTGAGGCGGCAACCGCCGAGGGCGTCAAGACTTTCCACGACCGCTGGTATCGTCCCGAACGCGCGGTCGTCGTGATCTCGGGCGACCTCGATCCCGCACTGTTCGAACGATTGGTCGCGAAGAATTTCTCGGGCTGGCAGGGGACCGGCCCGAAGCCGGCCGAGCCCGATTTCGGCAAGCCGGATGGCGCCCGGCCGTCGACCGCGGTCGTGGTCGAACCAAGCCTGCCGCCGATCGTCGGCCTGGCGGTATTGCGTCCATGGAAATATCAGGACGACACGATCATCATGAACCAGAATCGGCTGGTCGATTCGGTTGCTGCTCGCGTTATCAGCCGCCGCCTCGAAACGCGCGCGCGCGCCGGGGGCAGCTTCATTCAGGCCGAAGTCAGCACCGACGACGTCTCCCGCTCGGCGAGCGGGACCTTCGTCAACATCCTGCCGATCGGCGACGATTGGGAAGCGGCATTGAAGGATGTGCGCGCGGTGATCGCGGATGCCCAGGCGGCGGCACCGAGTGCGGAAGAAGTGTCGCGCGAGCTGGCCGATTTCGACACCGTGCTGCGCACGCGCGTGGAGACGCAGGCGGCGGAAGCGGGCGCATCACAGGCGGACGATATGGTCGAGGCGGTCGACATCCGTGAAACGGTGACCGCGCCCAAGACGATCTATGCCGTACTCAAGGCGGCCGAGAAAAAGAAGATGTTCACACCGGCAACGGTGCTCGCATCGACCAAGCGCATCTTCACCGGCGATGCGACGCGCGCGTTGATCAATATCCGGACTCCCGATGAGAATGCGGCGACCAAATTGGCGGCGGCGCTCAAGGTGGACGTTGATGGCCTGGCCGGCAAGCGCAACGCACAGGCCAGGGTCGATTTCTCCAAGCTGCCCAAACTTGGCAAGCCCGGGACGGTGGTCAGCCGCAACAAGGTCGCCGATCTCGATATCGAAAAGGTCGTCTTTTCCAACGGCGTTCGGCTGATGCTGCGGACCAGTCCGGCGGAGGCGACGCGGGTCTATGTTCGGGTGCTTTTCGGTGGCGGCTACAATGCCTTGCCGGCGGATCGCGAAACACCGGCCTGGGCTGGTGAATTGTCGCTTGTTGCGGGCGGCGTGGGTACGCTCAAACAGGGCGATGTCGATCAGCTCACCGCAGGGCGCCGGATCGGGCTCGACTTCGACATCGGCGAAGACACATTCAGCTATGGCGCAATGACGTCGCCGACCGATCTTGCCGACCAGTTACGCTTGATGGCGGCGCGAATGGCGGCGCCGGGCTGGGATCCAAACCCTGTCGCACGCGCCAAATCGCTGATCCTTGCGGGTTATGACGGGTTCGACGCGTCACCGGACGGTGTGCTGTCGCGCGATCTGGAAGGATTGCTTCATGATGGCGATCCACGCTGGGGCACGCCAAGCCGTGCTCAGGTGGTCGGGACGACCGCCGCCGATGTGCGCAAATTGTGGGAGCCGTTGCTCGCCACCGGCCCGATCGAGGTGCAGGTGTTCGGCGACATCAGTGCCGACGCGGCAATCAAGGCGGTCGCGCAGACCATCGGCGCGCTGCCGCCACGTGCCGCATCGACCGAGGCAGCGCCACCGGTGCGCTTCCCCGCGCACAATGTGACGCCATTGATCCGCACTCATGGCGGCCCCGAAAACCAGGCCGCGGCAGTGATCGTCTGGCCGACCGGTGGCGGGATCGAGGCGGTGACCGAAAGCCGTTATCTCGACGTGCTCTCCGCGGTCATGAGCGACCGGCTGTTCGACCGGCTTCGTTCCGAAGCGGGCGCGAGCTATTCGCCCTCGGTGCAGAGCCAGTGGCCGGTCGGCATGGCCAGCGGCGGACGGTTGTTCGCGATTGGTCAGGTCGCGCCCGACAATGTTGCGTTGTTCTTCAAGATGTCGCGGGAGATCGCCGCAGACCTGGTCGCCAACCCGGTCAGCGACGACGAACTGCAACGCATCCTGACGCCGATGAAGCAATCGATCCTCCGCTCGTCGACCGGCAATCAGTTCTGGCTCAATTATCTGGCTGGCGCGTCCTATGACGAGCGGCGGATCACCGCGCTGCGTTCACTGTTCATCGATCTGGCGCGGGTTACGTCTGCCGACATTCAGGCGACGGCGCAGAAATACCTGCGGCCCGACAAGGATTGGACGATGGCGGTGGTACCCAAAGCATTGGGCGACAAGCCGCTGACAATGCCGGTCGCGGCGGCCGCTCCCGCGCCGCGGGCGGTGAAGGCACCGCCGGTGGTGAAGAAGCCGGTGACGATAGGGCGGTGAGACATCACCAGTCTCGAAGGGGACGAAGTGCTGCTACCCCTTGTACAACGCGTCGAGCCTCGGTCCGTAGACCTCCTTCAGTACATGCCGTCTGATCTTGAGTGATGGCGTCAGCTGTTCGTTCTCGATCGTGAAGGCCCCGTCCGCGATCACATAGCGCCGCACCCGCTCGATCACCGACAAATCCTTGTTCACCCGCTCTACCGCCGCGCTGAGCGCGGTGCGATAGCTGCTATTCTCGATCAGCTTGGCGAAATTGCAGCTATCGCCATTCTTCGCGCACCATTCCTGAGTCCATTCTGGGTCGGGCACCAGCACCGCGACCATATATGGCTTGCGGTCGCCGAAGATCATCGCCTGGACGATCTCGGGCTGCAGCGTGAGCATGCCCTCGACCTTTTGCGGTGCGACATTATCGCCCTTGTCGTTGACGATGATGTCCTTCTTGCGGTCGGTGATCTTGATCCGGCCCTTTTCGTCGATCAGGCCGATATCGCCAGTGTGCAGCCAGCCGTCCTGAAGCACGCGCGCCGTTTCAGCCTCGTTGCGCCAGTAACCGTGCATGACCAGCTCGCCGCGCACGAGGATTTCACCATCCTCGGCGATTCGCACCTCGGTATTGGGCAGTGGCGGACCGACCGTGTCCATCTTCAGCCCGGCACTTGGGCGATTGCACGAGATGACCGGTGCGGACTCGGTCTGACCATAACCCTGCAGGAAGGTCAGCCCCAATGACTGGAAAAAGATGCCGACCTCCGGCGTCAGCGGCGCGCCGCCCGACACCATCGCCTTCATCCGCCCGCCGAAGCGTTTGCTGATCTTGGGTTTGATCGTCGCCTTGACGACCAGGTCCATTGCCCGGTCCTTCAGGCTCATGCGGCCTTCGTACGACTTGGTGCCGACATCGAGCGCACGGTCGAGCAGGTAATTGGAGAATTTGCCCTGTTTCTCGATTGCCTTGGAGATGCGCGTGCGCAGCACTTCGAACAGGCGCGGAACGACGACCATGATCGTCGGGCGCGTCTCCTCGATATTGGAGGCAAGCTTGTCCAGCCCTTCGGAATAATAGATCTGCGCGCCGAGCCCGATCGGAAAATGCTGGCCGCCCGTATGTTCATAGGCGTGGCTGAGCGGCAGGAAGGACAGGAATACCTCGTCTTCCCAACCGAAATCCTCGGAGATCACGGTGCAGCAGCCATTGACGTTGTGCAGGATCGCGCCGTGATGCTGCATCACGCCGCGCGGCGCGCCGCCGGTGCCGCTGGTGTAGATGATACAGGCCAGATCATCGCGGGCGAAATTCGCCTCGGCCGCCACGTCCTTGGGGTCCGCGACATGGTCTTCGATCAGCTTCGCCCAATTGTGGAATTCGAGCGCGCCCGACTGCGCGACGCGAATGTCCTCAATGCCGATGACGATCTTTGCTGCGGAGGCGCGGACCGCAGCGGGGAGCAGGACCTTGGCGAGCTTGGCGGTCGAGACGATCACCGCCTTGGCCTCGCTATTCTCGATGATATGGGTGTGGTCGCGTTCGGTATTGGTGACATAGGTCGGCACGGTGACGCAGCCCGCCGCCATGATCGCCAGGTCGCTCAGGCACCATTCCGGCCGGTTCTCCGACACCAGCATCACCCGGTCGCCGCGTTCCAGTCCGACCGCTTTCAGCGCGCGAGCGAGGCTCGCAACCTTGACCGCCGACTCGCGCCAGCTGAGCGAGACCCAGCCGCTTTCTTCCTTGTGCCACAGGAACGGTTTGTCGCCCTGTTCCGCCGCGCGCGTGAAGAACATCGTCACGAGGTTGGGGAAATGTTCGAGCGTTCGCATCTGTCTCTCCCTGTACGCGCGCCGTGTTCGGCTGCGCGGATTATTCGGCCAGTGCCACGCCCACGCTGCGCGGATCGGCGGCGCCGACCCAGCCCGACGATGTCAGCTCGGCGGCATTGGCCTTCAGCCCGAGCTTGGCGATATCGACCTTGTGGCCGAGCTTCTCCAGCGCAGGTTTCAAGGCTTCGCGCCCGGTGCCCCGTTCCAGGACGATCGTGTCGCCATTGAAGTAGATAAGCCCCTCACCGATCGCGTCGCGCGCGGATTCGTTCCAGTCGAGATGCGCGATCAGTGCCTTTGCGACCTGCATGATGATTGTCTTGCCACCGGCCGCGCCAACCGTGAAGACCGGCTTGCCGCTCGCGTCATAGACGATCGTCGGCGCCATCGATGACAAGGGGCGCTTGCCCGGCTCGACCCGGTTGGCGACGGGCATGCCATCCTTTTCCGGTGCCATGGTGAAATCGGTCAGTTCGTTGTTGAGCACATAGCCATTGGCGAGCAACTGGCTGCCGAACGACCCCTCGACCGTTGAGGTCATGGTGACGATGTCGCCGTTCCGGTCGATCGCGACGAAGTGGGTGGTGCTCGGCACTTCGTTTTGAACCGCTGCGGTGCGTGGCTTGGCACCGGGTGGCATCCCTGCTTCATATTTGCCGAGCGACTTGCTCGCCGAGATCAGCTTCGAGCGTGACCGGATATAGGCCGGGTCGATCAATCCGGCGACCGGCACGTCGACGAAATCGCGATCGCCGAGATATTTTTCGCGATCGGCATAAGCGAGCAGCATCGCCTCGCCGATCACATGCCAGGCGACCGGCGAATCCCTGCCCAGTTTCTTCATGTCGAATCGCTCGACCATGCCGAGGATCTGCAACACAGTGGTCGCGCCGGAAGAAGGCGGACCCATGCCACAAATCCGGTAGGTTCGATATGTACCGCATACCGCCGGACGCGCCTTCGCCTGATAGGCGGTGAGGTCGGCAAGCGTCATGTCGCCGGCATTCTGCGATGCACCGGTCGTGACCCTGACGATCTCCCTGGCGTTGTCGCCGGCGTAAAAGGCCTCTGGACCTTGCTCGGCAAGCTTGCGCAGGATTTTGGCGAGGCGCGGGTTCTTGACCGTTGCGCCGACCGCGAGCGGTTTGCCGTCGGCGTCGAGATATTGTTTCGCGGTGTCCGGGAACTTGCCCCAGAACTGACTGACGAAGCCGATGCCATTGGCCATCGGCTGGGTCACCTGATAGCCGTTCTCGGCCAGTTTGATCGCGGGCGCGAACAAGGCCTTCCATGGCAGCTTGCCCCATTTCGCATGGGTCATCGCCATCAAACGGACATTACCCGGCACGCCGACCGACAGGCCGCCGGGAACCGCCTGGAAGAACGGCACCGGTTTGCCGTCGGAGCCGAGGAATCGCTGCGGGGTCGCGGCCATCGGTGCCTTTTCGCGCCCATCGATCGTGTCGAGCAGTCCGGTCTTGCCGTCATGATGGATCAGGAAGCCGCCGCCGCCGATGCCGCTTGATTGCGGCTCGACCACGGTCAGCGCGAGCATCATCGCCATCGCCGCATCGGCTGCGCTGCCGCCGTCGCGGAGGATTTTCTGGCCCGCGGCGGAGGCGCGCGGATCGGCGGAGGAAACGACTCCCTGGGCGTTGGCGGCGGTTGGACCGAGGAGAAGTGCGAGCGCTAGGATCAGGTTTTTCATTACCGAAAAGCGTAGCGGGGTTTTCGGGGCGAACAAGACGCTACGTTATTCTCAATGGCGGTCTGGTACCCAATCAGGGGCCGACTGCCTCGGCAACACTCGCGAAACCGTCGCGCTTCAACAGCTCGGCGAGCCCGGCCGTGATGCGACGCGCGAGCCCGGGGCCCTCATAGACCAGGGCGGTGTAGAGTTGCACGAGACTCGCCCCGGCACGGATTCGCGCATAGCTTTCTTCCGCGCTGCCGATTCCGCCGACCGATATCAGTGGCAGCGCGCCACCGGTTGCCCGGCGAAAATCGGCGAGCCGCTGCCGTGCAAGCTGTGCCAGCGGCGCGCCGGATAAGCCCCCCGTCTCGATCGCCCGCGCGGATTGCAGCGCCGGACGCGACAGGGTCGTGTTGCTAACGATCAGCGCGTCGATGCGGTGTTCCATCGCCGCGCGCGCGATTCCGTCGATTTCGCGCGCATTGAGATCGGGCGCGACCTTCAGGAAAAGTGGCGGGCGCTCGGCCGGAATGCGCCGCGCCTCATCGGCGGCGGCGAGCAGTTCGGCCAACGCCGACCCATGTTGCAGATCGCGCAGTCCCGGCGTGTTGGGCGAACTGATGTTGATCGTGACATAATCTGCGACCCGCGCGGCCTTTTCCACACCGGTGCGGTAATCGGCGATCCGGTCGGTCGCGTCCTTGTTCGCGCCGACATTGATGCCGAGCCTGCCGTGGCGCTGCGCCGCGACGGCATTGGGCAAAGCGGCATCTATGCCATCATTGTTGAACCCCATGCGATTGATTACCGCACGGTCTTCACGCAAGCGGAACACACGCGGGCGCGGATTACCGGGCTGGGGCAGGGGAGTCAGGGTGCCGATCTCAACGCTGCCAAAGCCAAGGGCGAAGAAGCCGTCGATCGCGCGGCCGTCCTTGTCGACCCCGGCGGCGAGACCCAGCGGATTGACGAAATCGAGCCCGGCGACGACCGTGCGCAGGATCGGATCGGACTGTAGCGGCCGACGTGCCGGCCATCGCGACAACAGGGCAAGGGTCAGGCCATGCGCGCGCTCGGCATCGATGGTGAAGAGGGCGGGGCGGATCAGCGGGTAGAGCATCGGCGCGACATGGCATCGGCGAGCCGCATGGTCAAAAAATCTCGTTACGGAAACTCACCAAATGGCGCTTTCGTCCAATACAGATCGGCGGGAATTTGCTCAAAGAGCGGTGCGACCCAAGGAGCCCTTTCGCAACAGGGGGTTCTTTCACTTACGGCCTGGGCGGTTCTCCGCCCAGGCCGCTTTTCTTTTTGGCGCCAAACGGTTACGTTCGCCCTTATAAAAACGTGGGGGCGCGGTCATTGTCGGATATTCAGCTGGACTATGCGGTCCCGGCAGCGGACCTGACCGATTACATCACGCTTTTCTACCATTTCCGGGCGGATGTTCCCGTTTTCGAGGACAGCGAACGCGCCGATCATGCGCAGTTCCGCATTCGATTGTCGCCCGGTGGCGCGGAATATCGATTCCCTGACGGATCGGTCCAGTCTGTTCCCGATTTTCACGTCATCGGCCCGACCAGCGGTGCGATGCATGTGCGCGCCAAAGGACCGGTGCTGGTGTTCGGCATGGGTGTGACAGCGGCGGGCTGGGCCGCGATGATCGGCAGCGAGGCGTCGTCGGTGCTCAACCGGGCGATCGACGCCAATGGCCTGTTCGGTGCCGCCCGGCTGCGCGCTGCGGCGGATGCGATGCGCGCGGTGCCCGATGTCGCGGCCCGAATCGCGATCGGCGAAGTGCTGGTGCGTGAACTGGTGTGCGGCGGGCACGAACAGGCATGTCAGTTCGTGCGCCAGGTCGATGGCTGGCTGGCGGCGAGCCTTTCGCCCGAGATGGACGACCTGGTTACGGCGACCGGCCTGTCGCGACGGCAGGTCGAACGCAAATGCAACGCGCTGTACGGCGCGCCGCCCAAGCTTCTCGCGCGCAAATATCGCGCGCTGCGCGCCGCGGTCGCGCTGGTTGCCGACAATGAAGACGTCGATGATATTATCGCGCGCGGTTTCTACGATCAGTCGCACCTGATCCGCGAGGTGAAGCAATTCACCGGGCTGACGCCACGCCAGATCAAGGCCGAACCCGGGGTGTTGCAGCGGCTGACCATGCGCCAGCGCACCGCGCTGGACGGGCAGGTGAGCCCGCTGATCAGCGGTACCTAAATCCTCCCACACCGGGGAGGATTAAGTGTTGACCCAACCCCCTCGCATCCCCACATGCTAATCGGAACGAATCAATCCGATTAGGAATTCATGCGCCTTTCCAGCCTTGCCGATTATGCTGTCGTGATGATGAGCGCGACCGCGCGTCATTGTGGTGGCGTGGCGCGGCTCAATGCGACTTTGCTCGCCGAGGAAACAGGCGTGCCGCTGCCGACCGCGCAGAAACTGGTCAGCCGCTTGTCGTCGGCGGGCCTGATCGAAAGCACGCGCGGCACCGGCGGCGGGTTCCGCCTCGCACGGCCGGCGGCGGCGATCAGTCTCGCCGACATCATCGAGGCGGTCGAAGGGCCGATCGCGATGACATCGTGCGTGGAGGCGGGAAAGCATGACTGTTTAATCGAGGGCAATTGCCGGGTGAAGCCGCACTGGAACACTGTCAACGACGCGGTGCGCGGGGCATTGGCTGGTGTCAGCCTCGCCACCTTGTCCAATTCGCCGCTCCGAACCAATCCGGCCGAACCCAGGGTCCATATGGCGCTTGGCGCCGAGGTGATGAATTAAGATGGCCACCAAGAACGCCGAAGCGCATGCCGCCGCCAACAAGACGTACGAATGGGGCTTCCATTCGGACATCGAACAGGAATTCGCGCCCAAGGGGCTGAGCGAGGATACGGTCCGCTTCATCTCGGCCAAAAAGAACGAGCCTGAATGGATGCTCGATTGGCGCCTCAAGGCTTACCGGTTGTGGCTGACCATGACGCCGCCCGACTGGGCCAAGCTCAACGTGCCGCCGATCGATTATCAGGACGCCTATTATTACGCCGAACCAAAGGCCAAGCCGAAACTCGGCAGTCTGGACGAGGTCGATCCCGAAATCCTGCGCGTCTATGAAAAGCTCGGCATCCCGATCGAGGAGCAGAAGATGCTCGCCGGGGTCGAAGGCGCACGCCGGGTCGCGGTCGATGCGGTGTTCGACAGCGTCTCGGTCGCGACGACCTTCCGCGCGGAGCTCGAAAGCGTTGGCGTGATCTTCCGTTCGATCAGCGAAGCGATCCGCGACTATCCCGACATGGTGCGCAAATGGCTCGGCAAAATCGTGCCGCAGCACGACAATTACTTCGCCGCGTTGAACTGCGCGGTCTTCAGCGACGGGACCTTCGTCTATATCCCGGAAGGCGTACGCTGTCCGATGGAGCTGAGCACTTATTTCCGCATCAATGCGGAGAATACCGGCCAGTTCGAACGCACGCTGATTATCGCCGACAAGGGCTCGTACGTTTCCTATCTCGAGGGCTGTACCGCGCCGATGCGTGATGAGAACCAGCTCCACGCCGCCGTGGTCGAGCTGGTTGCGCTGGACGATGCCGAGATCAAATATTCGACCGTGCAGAACTGGTATCCGGGTGACGAGAACGGCAAGGGCGGGATTTATAATTTCGTCACCAAGCGCGCGCTGTGCCAGGGCAGGAACTCAAAGGTCAGCTGGACTCAGGTCGAGACCGGCAGCGCGATCACCTGGAAATACCCCAGCTGCGTGCTGGCGGGGGAGAATAGCGTCGGCGAATTCTATTCGGTCGCGGTGACCAACAACCGGCAACAGGCCGATACCGGCACCAAGATGATCCATCTCGGCAAGAATACCCGATCGACCATCGTGTCGAAGGGCATTTCGGCCGGGCGCTCGGATAACACCTATCGCGGGCTGGTGCGTGTTGCGCCGACCGCGGAGGGCGTGCGTAACTTCACCCAGTGCGATTCATTGCTGCTCGGCGACCAGTGCGGCGCGCATACCGTGCCGTATATCGAAGTGCGCAATCCCTCGGCACAGATCGAGCACGAGGCGACCACGTCGAAGATCAGCGACGACCAGATGTTCTATGCCATGCAACGCGGGCTCGACAGCGAAGCGGCGGTGGCGCTGATCGTTAACGGCTTCGCGCGCGAAGTGTTGAAGCAGCTGCCGATGGAATTCGCGGTCGAGGCGCAGAAGCTGCTGGGGATCTCGCTTGAGGGGAGCGTGGGGTGATCTTGACGCCGCAAGATGATGCGAAGCGTCTCAACTCCCCTCCCCTTCAGGGGAGGGGTAGGGGGTGGGGCCTCTCCGCAAATCGCCTCGCGGAGTTGCACGCACGCGCCGCTGACATGCGCCGCAATCCGACGGAACCGGAAAAGCGGCTTTGGCGCATCCTGTCGAATAGCCAGTTGGAAGGCCAAAAGTTCCGCCGCCAGTCGGTTATCGGCTGTTACATCGCCGACTTCCTCTGCCCGCAACGCGCGCTGATCGTCGAAGTCGATGGCGACACGCATGACGCGCAAAAGGATCGGCTGCGTGATGATATGCTTGCCGAACATGGCTTTTGTGTCATGCGGCTGACCAACGCGGACGTGATGACAAACCTCGACGGCGTCGCAGCGGCGATCCGCAGCGCGCTTGAACGGTCTGCACCGCGCTGGGATAGGCCCCACCCCAACCCCTCCCCTGAAGGGGAGGGGCTTGAGAATTCTTCTTTGCCAGCCGTCAACGCGAAATGACAAAATTGATGCTCAAAATCGATAATCTCCACGCCGAAATCGACGGCAAGGAAATCCTCAAGGGCCTGACGCTCAGCGTCAATGCTGGCGAAGTGCATGCGATCATGGGCCCGAACGGTGCCGGCAAGTCGACTCTCGGCTATGTGCTCGGCGGTCGGCCCGGTTATGAAGTGACCGCCGGGTCGGTGACCTTTGGCGGCGAAGACCTGCTGGAAATGGCGCCGCACGAGCGGGCCGCCGCCGGCCTGTTCCTTGGCTTCCAGTATCCGGTCGAAATCCCCGGCGTGTCGAACGTGCAGTTTTTGCGCGAAGCGCTGAATGCTCAGCGCAAAGCCCGTGGCGAGGCGCCGCTGTCGGGCGGCGAATTCCTCAAGCTGGCGCGCGCCCAGGCCGACCTGCTGTCGATGGATCAGGAGATGCTCAAGCGTCCGGTCAATGTCGGTTTTTCGGGCGGCGAGAAGAAGCGCAACGAAATGGTCCAGATGGGCATTATCGGCCCGAAGCTGGCGATCCTCGATGAAACAGATTCCGGGCTCGACATCGATGCGTTGCGCGTCGTCGGCGACGGCATCAACCGCATCATGCGCAGCGCGGACAAGGCGGTGGTCCTGATCACGCATTATCAGCGGCTGCTCGATTATGTGAAGCCGGATTTCGTGCATGTGCTGAGCGGCGGGCGGATCATCCGCTCCGGCGGGGCGGAGCTGGCGCATGAACTCGAAGCCGAAGGCTATGGCGCGGTGGCAGCATGAGCGCGACGCAAATCCTCCCCGGTACGGGGAGGGGGACCGCGACGCGCAGCGGCGTGGTGGTGGGGGCGTGCCAAGCAGCGCTCCGTTTGTGGAGAGCCCCCTCCACCAGCTTCGCTGGTCCTCCTCCCCGTTCCGGGGAGGAGTTATGACTCTCGCTCTCCCCACGCGGCGCGATGAGACTTGGCGCTATTCGGATCTTGACGCAGTCGCCTCGGTCTGGCCGGTGCCGGCGCCCGAACTGATCGAGGTCGCCGCCAACGAGTCCGTGTCGCGCGTGATCGTGCAGGACGCAGGCCTCGACGCGGTCGCAATCCGCGATTTTCGCGTCGTGCTGCACAAGGGCGCGACCGCGACGTTTCATGTGCTGAATATCGGCGGCAAGCTCGGCCGCATCGCGATCGACGTGACCTGTCATGAAGGGTCGCATTTCGAACTTGGCGGCGCGATGCTCGGTGGTGGCCAGCAGACGCTCGAGATCGTCACTACGCTCAACCATATCGAGCCCAATGCAACGTCGAACCAGCTGGTGCGGTCGGTGCTCGGCGGCCGGGCGACCGGCAGCTATCTCGGCAAGGTCGCGGTCGCACGCGACGCGCAGAAGACCGACGCCAGCCAGTCGGTCAAGGCGATGCTGCTGACCCGCACCGCGACCGCCAATGCCAAGCCCGAGCTCGAAATCTTCGCCGACGATGTGAAATGCGCGCATGGCGCGACGGTCGGCGAGCTGGATGCGATGGCGCTATTCTATCTCGCGAGCCGTGGCATTGCCCCGGCTGAGGCGAAAGTGCTGTTGCTGCAGGCATTCGTGGCGAGCGCCTTTGCCGGTATCGAAGGTACGGATGAGCGCGCGCGCGTTGAGGCGGCAGCCCAGTCTGCGCTGGAGCGGATGCTGTGAGCGACAGCTCGCACCTTTTTCTCCCTCTCCCCTTGTGGGAGAGGGAAGGGGCCCGCGCCGAAGGCGTGGGAAGGGTGAGGGGGACGGTCAGTATCGACGGCCCCCCCTCATCCGGCGCTTCGCGCCACCTTCTCCCACAAGGGGAGAAGGGAGAATGACACTCCTTACCTCAACCCGCCCGCTCGACGTGCTCGCCGATTTCCCCGCCATCCCTGAGGGCTGGGCCTATCTCGACACCGCCGCGACCGCGCAGAAGCCGCAGGTCGTGATCGATGCGATTACGCGCGGCTACGACACGACCTACGCCACGGTGCACCGCGGCGTGTATCAGCGCTCGGCCGACATGACGCTCGCCTATGAAGCGGCACGCAAGCGCGTCGCGAATTTCATCGGCGCGACGTCCGCCGACGAGATCGTCTTCGTGCGCGGCGCGACCGAGGGGATCAACCTGGTCGCGCAATGCTGGGCCGGCGCTCAGCTCAAGGCCGGCGACCGCATCCTGCTCTCCACACTCGAACATCATTCCAACATCGTGCCGTGGCAGATGGTCGCAGAGCGTATTGGCGCATCGATCGACGTCGTCCCGCTGACCGCCGATCACCGCATCGATCTCGACGCGATGGCGGCGATGATCACGCCTGAGCACAAGCTGGTCGCGCTCGCCCATGTCTCCAATGTACTGGGCTCGGTGCTCGATGCGAAGCGCGCGGCGGACATCGCCCATTCGGTCGGTGCGAAGATCCTGCTCGACGGATGTCAGGCGGTGCCGCGCATGGCGGTCGATGTTGCCGCGCTCGATTGCGATTTCTACGTCTTCTCCGGGCACAAGCTCTACGGCCCGACCGGGATCGGTATCTTGTGGGGCAGGGCAGAGTTGCTCGACGCGATGCCACCATATCAGGGCGGCGGCGCGATGATCGACAAGGTGACGTTCGAACGCACCACCTATGCCCCGCCACCGGCGCGGTTCGAGGCGGGCACACCGCATATTGTCGGCGCGCTTGGGCTGCATGCGGCGATCGATTACGTCGAGGGCATCGGGCTCGACGCGATCCATGCCCATGAAACGGCATTGGTGGCAAAGACCCGCAATGCCCTGTCGCAGATCAACTCGGTTCGGCTCTACGGTCCGGAAGATTCGGCGGGAATCGTATCCTTCTCGATTGAGGGGGTGCATCCGCACGACATCGGCACCATCTTGGATGAAGCGAAGGTCGCGATCCGTGCCGGGCATCATTGCGCGCAGCCCTTGATGGAAGCGCTCGGTGTTCCGGCGACGGCACGGGCGAGCTTCGGGGTCTATAATGGTGCCGCGGACGTGGACGCGTTGATCAGAGGTATCGAACGAGTGACGAGGATCTTCGGATGAACGAAGAACGCAAGATTGCGGTCGAAGAGGTCGAAACGGTCGAGGCGCCGCCTCGCGCCCGGGTCGAAGCACCCGTAGAGACGCTTGAGCGCAAGCGTGACTATCTCGAGGGCTTCCTCGCTCAAAAGCCGCAAGGCCTCGCGGCCGGCGAGCCGGGCGGGCCACTGTATGAGGCGGTGGTCGATGCGTTGAAGGAAATCTTCGACCCGGAAATCCCGGTCAATATTTATGATCTCGGCCTGATCTACGGCGTTGACGTTACCGATGACGGCCATGCGGTGGTGACGATGACGCTCACCACGCCGCATTGTCCGGTCGCGGAATCGATGCCGATGGAAGTCGAGCTGCGCGTCGGCGCGGTGCCCGGAGTCGGCAGCGCCGAGGTCAATCTGGTCTGGGATCCACCCTGGGATCCGCAGAAGATGAGCGATGATGCGAAGCTCGAACTGGGCATGTTGTGATGCGGTTTGAGAAGCCAGGGCGGTCAAAGGGGACTTGGTTCCGCCCCGGCTTCTCGTTCGGGGGCATGGAGTAGACGATGTCAGACGTGAAAACCCGTAATCGCCCGGCGGCACTTTTATTGACGCCTTCTGCCGAGGCGCGGATTGCCGATTTAATGGCCAAGGCTCCAGCGGATGCGATCGGCGTGAAGCTGTCGACGCCGCGCCGCGGCTGTTCGGGTCTGGCCTATTCGGTCGATTATGTGACCGAGGCCAAGCCGTTCGATGAACGCATCGACACGCCCGGT
The DNA here is from genome assembly GCF_054057355.1 of Sphingomonas sp. UYAg733. Taxonomy (NCBI): domain Bacteria; kingdom Pseudomonadati; phylum Pseudomonadota; class Alphaproteobacteria; order Sphingomonadales; family Sphingomonadaceae; genus Sphingomonas; species Sphingomonas sp. UYAg733. Next base: position 5,034 of record NZ_JBSRZE010000005.1, on the reverse strand, counting down.
GGCACATTGTTCGTCGATGGCGGGTCGATCCTGTATCTGATCGGATCGACCATGAACTGGGCCGAGGATGACTTTGCGGCCGGCTTCGTGTTCCAGAACCCCAACGCCAAGGGCGAGTGCGGGTGCGGGGAGAGCTTCACCGTCTAGGACTATTTCGCTACTCCGGAAAACAGGGCCGGCTGCGGCCGTCGCCCGATTCAACCTCGCTGGTTTTCATGACAGCGTAAGTCCGGGCACATTGCCAGGCGCTTTCCGTACCGCTCTTTCTCATCGTGGTTTATATCTGGCGGTCGCGCACGCGCTGTTCCGTCTAAAACAGCACGCTGTTCTGTGCTGTTAATCATGCTGTTATCGTGCTGTTATTCAGTAACAGCGGATTTTGGCGCAAGTATCTGGGGAGTATCCGGAATTTTCCCGCTAAAATCGCTCTTAACAGCGTGCGAAAATTTTTCGTCGAAATAACAGCAGGAGCAGCATGGATTTCGGGCTGCGAATCGCCTTAACCGACCGCCCCGAAACCCCGCCCGGCGGTCCAGCCCCCATCAGCCGGCAGCACGACGCCACTGACATAGCGCGCATAGTCCGATGCCAGGAACAGGCACACATCCGCCACGTCATCTACCGTGCCAAGCCGTCCCAGCGGCACCGCCCGCGCGGATGCCGCCTTGGCTTCGGCCGTTGGCGCAAGTCGTTCCATCCCTTCGGTTCCGTCGATCGGCCCCGGCGACACCGAATTGACCCGCACGCCTTCACGGCCCCATTCGATCGCGAGCGTCTTGGTGATCATGTCGACGCCGGCCTTGGCCGCGCAGACATGGATCTGCATCGCCATTGGAATCCAGGCTTGCGGTGCCGACACGTTGATCACGCTCGCGCCCGGCTTGGTCAGATGCTCGTAAGCGGCACGCATCACATGGAAGGTGCCGAGCGTGTCGATATCGGTGACGGTCTTGAACCCGTTGGGGCTGAGCATCGCCGCGGGGATCGGGAAATTGCCCGCCGCGCCCGATATCAGCACGTCGATCGTACCGCGCTTCTCGCGGAAATCGACGATCGCTTTCTGCACCGCATCGAAATCGCGCACATCGAGCGCATAACCGAGTGCCGGCGTGTCATGCGACAATGCCGCGACCGCGGCATCGACCTTGTCCTGGCTGCGGCTTGCCACCGCCAGTTTCGCGCCGGCACGCGCGAAGGATTTGGCAATGCCGAGATTGATGCCGCTGGTGCCGCCGAAGACCATCACGGTCTTGCCGGTGAAATCGAATGCCATCGCGTCTCTCCCCGATCAGGCTCGCTCAGTCGGCGAGCTTGTATTTGAACCCGTAGTGACTCTTGTCCCAGCCTAGCCGGTCGTAGAACCGATGCGCATCGGTGCGGGTGCGATGCGATGAGAGCTGCGCCATACGACAGCCGCGCGCGGCGAAGCGCGCATTGGCCCATAGGATCATTTGCGCGCCGATCCCCTGGCCGCGTAGCTCGCTCGAAACGCGCACGGCTTCGATCAGCCCGCGCCAGGCGCCGCGAAACGCGATGCCCGGAATGTAACTGAGCTGCATCGTGCCGACGATCCGGCCGTCCAGCTCGGCGACGATGCTTTCCTGGTTCGGATCGGCAGTGATCGTCTCGAACGCCGCGATATAACGCGGGTCGAGCGGCAAGCCTGGATCTTCGCGACCGCTACCGAGGTCGTCATCGGCGAGCAATGCGACGATCACGGGAAGGTCGGCGAGGGTCGCGGGGCGGAATGTAACAGACGCGGTCATATCCTACCCCCGTTTGTTTCGAGCGAAGTCGAGAAACGAGTTCCACTAACGGGCTTCTCGACGTCGCTCGAAGCGAACGGGGAAAGGCTTAGAACCATCACTCCGCCTTCTCGATCCGCGCCAACACGGCCCCTTCGCTGACCTGCCCACCAGTCTCGGCGTTCAATTCCGCCACCGTACCGTCGAACGGCGCGACAAGGCTGTGCTCCATCTTCATCGCCTCGAGCGTGACGAGCTTCTGTCCCTTGGCCACGACATCGCCCGCCGCGACTTCGACCGCGATGATCCGGCCGGGCATCGGCGACAGGATCGCGCCGTCGCCTGCAGCGCCGGCTGCACTGGCAGAATGTCGGCCGCCGAAATCGAAAATCTGGCTATCACCGCCTTCGAAAACACGAATTGGCCCTTCAAAAGGCTCCGAAGGGGATGGGCCAAATGTCGTCGGAAGATTACCCGAAGCTTCAAAAGGCGATCGACCATCGATGGTGATCGACCAAGTCCAGTCACCTCGCGACTTGAGAGGTTCGACCCTGATGTCTTGATCTCGTCCGTCCGTCCTCATCAAGATGCGGGCTGGCTGTACTGTACTATTCATACGGAATCCAAACAGTTTGCTCGGTGCGGGAGCCCAAGTGTCTGACGAACCTGGAGCGTAGTCAGCCTCCATGAACTGTTCCAATCGCCAGCCGAGTGCGGCCAGCAGAGGCGCATCGCTGAAATGCCGAGCGATCAGGCTTTCGCTATGGCGATCGATGAAACCGGTTGTCACTTCGCCGGAGCGGAATTCAGGCGCATTCGCACAGCGCGCGAGAAAAGCAGCGTTGGTGCGAACAGGTGAAATCTCGACCGCGCGGCACGCCGTTCCGAGCATCTCCGCCGCAGTTTCTCTGTTCGCCGCGTGCACCACGATTTTCGCGATCATCGGATCATAAAATGGCGAAACCGCGTCGTCCTGCGCTACGCCAGTTTCGATCCGCACATTACACGGCAGAACAAAATGTGTCAGCGGACCTGTAGAGGGCAAGAAACCGCTTGCCGGATCCTCCGCATACAACCGAGCCTCCATTGCCCAGCCATTGATCGCCAGTTCATCCTGCCGCTTCGGCAGCGGCTCGCCGCTTGCGACGCGCAGCTGCCATTCGACCAGATCCTGCCCGGTGATCTCCTCGGTCACCGGATGTTCGACCTGCAGCCGCGTGTTCATTTCCATGAACCAGATACGGTCGGCGCGCAGGCCTTCGCTCGCGTCGGCGATGAACTCGATCGTGCCCGCGCCGACATAATCGACCGCCTTCGCCGCCTTGACTGCCGCCTCGCAAATCGACGCCCGGGTCGCTTCGTCCATGCCGGGGGCGGGGGCTTCCTCGATCACCTTCTGGTGACGGCGCTGCAGCGAGCAGTCGCGCTCGAACAGATGCACGACATTGCCATGGCTATCGCCGAACACCTGCACCTCGATATGGCGCGGGCTGAGGATGTATTTCTCGATCAGCACCTGGGTGTTGCCGAAGCTTGAAGCCGCCTCGCGCTGGCACGATTGCAGCGCGTCGGCGAAGTCGGCGGGGTCATCGACCCGCCGCATGCCCTTGCCACCACCGCCCGCGACCGCCTTGATCAGCACCGGGTAACCGACCTTGGCCGCCTCATCGGCAAGCCGCTCGGGCGACTGGTCCTCGCCGAGATAGCCCGGCGTGACCGGCACGCCGGCCGCGATCATGCGTTGCTTGGCGGCGTCCTTCAGGCCCATCGCGCGGATGCTGTCGGGATCGGGGCCGACCCAGATGATACCGGCATCGATCACGCTCTGTGCGAAGTCGGCATTCTCGGACAGGAAGCCATAACCAGGATGGATCGCCTCCGCGCCGGTCGCCTTGGCGGCGGCGATGATCTTCTCACCGACCAGATAGCTTTCGCGCGCCGGGCTCGGGCCGATATGCACCGCCTCGTCCGCTTGCCGCACATGCAGTGCCCTGGCATCGGCATCGGAATAGACCGCCACCGTACGCACACCCATTTCCCGCGCGGTGCGGATGATGCGGCAGGCGATCTCGCCGCGATTGGCGATGAGCAGCGATTTTATCATTGGCCCGGGCATCCCGTCTTGCGCTGCGTCCAGGTGACGTTATGTACTTTCCACGCGCCCTGCACGCGGATCAGGTCGAAATGATTGATCCCGCAATGCGAGAATTTGTCGTCCAGCGTGACGACATAGGGCGTCCAGACCATCGCGATGTCGCCATCGACATGGACATGCGGATCAATGTTGCGTTCGACCGGCTTGCCGGGAATCTTGGCGACGCGCGCAGCGAAGCCGGCCCAGTCGCTCGATGTCACCCGGTGCTCGCCCGTGTCGGTCACCGTTGTGCCGGTCGCGCGGCCTTCGGGTATGGTGACGGCAGTAATCCCCGCCGAGTCCTTGGCGGTCAGCGCCTTGAACATCGTGTCGATCGTCGCGAGCACCGCGGCGGCATCCTCCCTGGAGCCATGGTCCGCCGCCGGCGCCTGTTGCGCGGCGGCTGGCGTGGCGAAGAGAAAGGCGGTCGCGAGAAGGCGTGCGTGCTTCATGTCATGCTCCGTGCTGCCTCGGCGGCAATGATTCAAACAGGCGGCTGTTCGGGCGAGTGGCTTAGCCCGCGCAGCCGGTGGTCCGTACCGACCAGGTGACGTTCTGGATCTTCCAGCTTTCCGCTTCGCGCACGAGATCGAAATGCTGGAAGCCGCAATGTCTGACGACGCCGTCGATCGAGAAGCTGTACGGCCCCCAGACCATCGCCATCGCCCCGTCGACCTCGATCGCCGGATCGATCATGCGTTCCTCGTACCGCTCCGGGCCGGGTGACGCCTCGGCATAGGCGGCCAGTTCGACATTCTTGACGGTTCGCGTGCCGTCGGGTTTTTCCATGATCACCGTAGCGTTGCCGCTCGGTCGCAACTGCGCGCGGATCGCCGCACTGTCGCGCGCGGTGATCCCGGCAAAGGCCGCCAGGATCGGCGCCATGACCGCACCCTCGTCCGTCCCGGGAGGGGGCAGGCCGGTGCCCTTGGGCAAGGGCTGCACTGGTGTGGTCTGAGCGGCGAGGAGGAGTGCGGTCAGCAATGACATAGCAGGCTTCCGATGCGATGATGCGCGACGCAAATCCTCCCCGGAACGGGGAGGGGGACCGCGCGAAGCGTGGTGGAGCGACTATCTGGATTGTCAAACTGCATGCGCGAGGTGCGCGCGCGTTTCGCGTGCCTTTGCGTTGAGCCTGACGAGGAGTTTGCGGGC
>NZ_JBSRZE010000004.1:0-310183 GCF_054057355.1 Sphingomonas sp. UYAg733 | reverse complement strand
CGACATCGCCGCCGCGCCGGGGTGGGTGGCCACCCACCCCGGCGCTCAGTCGCTTCCAGCAGAAACGAGCCGTGCTCGTCTAGATACAAGGGGCATGCCAAGCAGCGGTTGCACTTGGGGAGGCCCCCCTCCACCATTTGCCGGAAGAGGCAAACGGTCCCCCTCCCCGTGCCGGGGAGGAGCCAGATAACGAAAAAAACCGCCGCCCGGATGTTCCGGACGGCGGCCTTTTTCTGTCAACGCGCTGACGCGCTAAGCGATCATTCCTTGATCAGGTAATCGCCCGCATCCGCGTCGGTGCCCGTGCCGCTGGTGGTAACCGCGGCAAGCGCATCGTCGCCGGTGTCGTCGGCGATGTCGCGCAGCTTCTCGGCGGCACGCTCTTCCGCCGCCGAGTTCGGCGCGATCAGCACTTCCTGCAGACGACGCTGCTGGACGCGCAGAGCGGCATCACGGCTGGAGGCGGCGACGCGCAGGCGGTTCATGCCCGCGCCGGTACCGGCGGGGATGAGACGACCGACGATCACGTTCTCCTTGAGACCGATCAGCGCGTCCTGCTTGCCCTGGACCGCCGCCTCGGTGAGGACGCGGGTGGTCTCCTGGAACGACGCCGCCGAGATGAAGCTGCGGGTCTGCAGCGACGCCTTGGTGATGCCGAGCAGGACGGGCTTGCCCTGTGCACGACGCTCCTTCTTTTCAAGCTTGTCGTTGATCGCATCCATCTCGTCGCGATCGACCTGCTCGCCGGCGAGCAGCGTGGTATCGCCGCCATCGGTGATCTCGACCTTTTGCAGCATCTGGCGAACGATCACCTCGATGTGCTTGTCGTTGATCTTCACACCCTGAAGCCGGTAAACTTCCTGGATTTCCGAGACGAGATATTCCGCCAGCGGCTCGATGCCGAGCACTTCGAGAATGTCGTGCGGGTCGGGGCTGCCGCCGATCAGATTGTCGCCACGCTTGACGTAGTCGCCTTCCTGAACGTCGATCACCTTCGACTTGGGCACCAGATACTCGACGACCTCGCCGCCATCCTCGGGCTGAATGCCGATCTTGCGCTTGGCCTTATAGTCCTTGCCGAACACGACACGGCCCGAGACCTTTGCGATGATCGCATTTTCCTTCGGCTTGCGGGCTTCGAACAGCTCCGCCACCCGCGGCAGACCGCCGGTGATGTCGCGGGTCTTGGCCGCTTCGCGCGAAACACGAGCCAGCACGTCGCCGCCCGAAACCTGCGCCCCGTCCTCGACCGAGAGCGTTGCGCCCGGTGCGAGCATGTAACGGCCGGCTTCCCCCGAGTCCGAGTCGAGCAGGGTCAGACGCGGGCGCAGATCCTCCTTCGACTTGGTCGCGGCGCGATATTCGATGATCACGCGCTGCGAGATACCGGTCGCTTCGTCGGCCTGTTCGACCAGGGTCTTGCCCTCGATCAGATCGACATACTTCACGATGCCCGGGTTTTCCGTGATCACCGGCATGGTGAACGGATCCCATTCGGCCAGACGATCGCCCTTCGAAACGATATGGCCATCGTCGTACATCACGTACGCGCCGTACGGGATACGGTGCACCGCACGCTCGCGGCCGTCCATATCGACGATCGCGACTTCGCCCGAACGGCTCAGCACGACGCGGCGGCCGCGCTGATCCAGAATGATGCGAAGGTCGCGATATTCCATCGTCCCGTCGGCAACCGCCTCAAGGTTCGACTGTTCGTTGAGCTGCGCCGCGCCGCCGATGTGGAAGGTCCGCATCGTCAGCTGAGTGCCCGGCTCACCGATCGACTGGGCGGCGATGACGCCGACCGCTTCACCGATGTTGACCGGCGTACCGCGGGCGAGATCGCGCCCGTAGCACTTGCCGCACACGCCGATCTTCGTCTCGCAGACCAGCGGGCTGCGGATCTTGCATGACTGCGTGCCGATCGCCTCGATCTGCGTGATCATCGGCTCGTCGAGCAGCGTGCCCGAAGGGATGACGATCTCGCCGGTCTTGGGGTCGATGATATCCTCCGCCGTGGTGCGGCCGAGGATACGCTCGCCGAGCGACGCGATGGTCGAGCCGCCCTGAACGATCGCACGCATTTCCAGCGCGCGTTCGGTGCCGCAATCGATTTCGATGATCACGCAATCCTGGCTGACATCGACCAGACGGCGGGTCAGGTAACCCGAGTTGGCGGTCTTCAACGCCGTATCCGCGAGACCCTTGCGGGCGCCGTGGGTGGAGTTGAAATATTCAAGGACGGTCAGGCCTTCCTTGAAGTTCGAGATGATCGGCGTTTCGATGATCTCACCCGACGGCTTGGCCATGAGGCCGCGCATACCCGCAAGCTGCTTGATCTGCGCCTGCGAACCACGGGCACCGGAGTGGGCCATCATGTAGATCGAGTTGATCGGTGCTTCGCGGCCGTTAGGCAGGATCTTCACCGACTTGATCTCGTCCATCATCGCGGTCGCGACGCGGTCACCGCAACCCGACCAGGCGTCGATCACCTTGTTGTACTTCTCCTGGTGCGTGATCAGACCGTCCTGATACTGCTGCTCGAAGTCCTTCACCAAAGCGCGCGTTTCATCGACCAGAGCGATCTTGGCTTCCGGGATGATCATGTCGTCCTTGCCGAACGAAATGCCCGCCTTGAACGCGTGCTTGAAACCGAGCGCCATGATCGCATCGGCGAACAGCACGGTCTCCTTCTGGCCGGTGTGACGATAGACCTCGTCGATCACGTCGCCCACGTCCTTCTTGGTGAGGAGGCGGTTGACGGTATCGAACGGCACCTTCGAGCTCTTCGGCAGACATTCGCCGAGCAGCATGCGGCCAGGCGTCGTCTCGTAGCGCTTGAGGTAGGTCTTACCCTCGGTGTCGGTCTGCGGCACGCGCGTGGTGATCTTGGTGTGGAGCGTTACCGCGCCAGCCTCGATCGCCTGATGCACTTCCGACATGTCGGAGATGAGCATGCCTTCGCCGGGCTCGTTTTCCTTGAGCATCGACAGATAATAGAGACCCAAGACCATGTCCTGCGACGGCACGATGATCGGCTTGCCGTTCGCCGGCGACAGGATGTTGTTGGTCGACATCATCAGCACGCGCGCCTCGAGCTGGGCTTCCAGCGAGAGAGGAACGTGGACGGCCATCTGATCGCCATCGAAATCGGCGTTGAAGGCCGAGCAGACCAGCGGGTGAAGCTGAATCGCCTTGCCCTCGATCAGCACGGGCTCGAACGCCTGGATGCCGAGACGGTGAAGCGTCGGCGCGCGGTTGAGCATGACCGGGTGCTCGCGAATGACTTCGTCGAGGATGTCCCAGACTTCCTTGCGCTCCTTCTCGACCCACTTCTTCGCCTGCTTCAGGGTCATCGACAGACCCTTGGCATCGAGACGGGCGTAGATGAACGGCTTGAACAGCTCGAGCGCCATCTTCTTCGGCAGGCCGCACTGATGCAGTTTCAGTTCCGGACCGGTCACGATGACCGAACGACCCGAATAATCGACTCGCTTGCCGAGCAGATTCTGACGGAAGCGGCCCTGCTTGCCCTTGAGCATGTCGGACAGCGACTTCAGCGGACGCTTGTTGGCGCCGGTGATCGTGCGGCCGCGACGACCGTTATCGAACAATGCGTCGACCGCTTCCTGCAGCATGCGCTTTTCGTTGCGGACGATGATGTCCGGCGCGCGCAGCTCCATCAGGCGCTTGAGGCGGTTGTTGCGGTTGATCACGCGGCGATACAGATCGTTCAGATCCGATGTCGCAAAGCGGCCGCCATCCAGCGGCACCAGCGGGCGCAGCTCGGGCGGGATGACCGGAACGACCTCGAGGATCATCCATTCCGGGCGGTTCCCTGAATCGATGAAGCTCTCGACGACCTTCAGGCGCTTGATGATCTTCTTCGGCTTCAGTTCCGACTTGGTCACCGCCAGTTCTTCGAGCAGCTCCTTGCGCTCGCCCTCAAGGTCGAGTTCCTGGAGCATGATGCGGACCGCTTCGGCGCCGATGCCGGCCGAGAACGCGTCCTCGCCATATTCATCCTGCGCGTCGAGCAGTTCGTCTTCGGTGAGCAGCTGATACTTCTCAAGCGGGGTAATGCCCGGCTCGATCACGATATAGGCTTCGAAGTACAGTACGCGCTCGAGCTGCTTCAGCTGCATGTCGAGCAGCAGGCCGATGCGCGACGGCAGCGACTTCAGGAACCAGATATGCGCGACCGGTGCGGCCAGTTCGATATGGCCCATGCGCTCGCGACGGACCTTCGAGACGGTAACCTCGACGCCGCACTTCTCGCACACGATGCCCTTGTACTTCATGCGCTTGTACTTGCCGCACAGGCACTCGTAATCCTTGATTGGACCGAAGATCCGCGCGCAGAACAGGCCGTCACGTTCCGGCTTGAACGTGCGATAGTTGATGGTCTCCGGCTTCTTGATTTCGCCGAAGCTCCACGAACGGATACGGTCCGGGGAGGCGATGCCGATCTGGATCTGGTCGAAGGTCTCGGTCTTGGCGACCGGATTGGCGAAGTTTGTCAGTTCGTTCATGGGAAAGAACCCTTCCTTGAAATTCTGTCTCCTCTCCCATCGGGAGAGGAAGGGGCCCGCCGGCAAAGCCGGTGGGAAGGTGAGGGTGGCCCTTGCGAACCTGGGCGAACCTAAGCTCACCCTCACCCTTCCGGCGCTTCGCGCCTCCCTCCCTCTCCCGCTGGGAGAGGGATTAGGAGGTTATTGCGCCGCGATCGCGACGCCGTCGGAGTCGAACTGCTCGATGCTCTTCAGCTCGACGTTCAGACCCAGCGAGCGCATTTCCTTGACGAGCACGTTGAAGCTCTCCGGAATGCCGGCCTCGAACGTGTCGTCGCCCTTGACGATCGCTTCATAGACCTTGGTGCGGCCGACCACGTCGTCGGACTTCACCGTGAGCATTTCCTGCAAGGTATAGGCGGCGCCGTAAGCCTGGAGTGCCCAGACCTCCATCTCACCGAAGCGCTGACCACCGAACTGCGCCTTACCACCCAGCGGCTGCTGCGTGACGAGCGAGTAGGGGCCGATCGACCGGGCGTGGATCTTGTCGTCCACCAGATGGTGCAGCTTCAGCATATAGATGTAGCCGACGGTGACCTTGCGGTCGAACTTGTCGCCGGTACGCCCGTCGAACAGATCGCTCTGTCCCGAGGTATCGAGACCCGCCAGCGCCAGCATCGCCGAGACATCGGCTTCGCGCGCACCATCGAACACCGGCGTCGCCATCGGCACGCCGCCCTTCAGGTTTTGCGCCAGTTCGATGATCTCGTCACCCGAACGGGCGTCGATCTCGGCATGATATTGCTCGCCATACACCGTCTTCAGACGATCGCGGACCACCTCGGGCATCGCGCCCGGCTTGGCGTCGGGATTGGCTTCGCGCCAATCCTCGAGTGCCTTGGTGATCTGCTGACCGAGGCCACGTGCGGCCCAGCCGAGATGCGTCTCGAAGATCTGACCGACGTTCATGCGCGACGGCACGCCGAGCGGGTTGAGCACGATATCGACCGGCGTCCCGTCGGCGAGGAACGGCATGTCCTCCGCAGGCAGGATGCGCGAGATAACGCCCTTGTTGCCGTGACGGCCGGCCATCTTGTCGCCCGGTTGCAGCTTGCGCTTCACCGCGACGAACACCTTGACCATCTTGAGCACGCCAGGGGGCAGCTCGTCGCCGCGCTCCAGCTTCTCGCGACGATCGAGGAACTTGTCCTGGATCAGCTTGGCCGCGTCGTCATATTGCACCTTGACCGCTTCCAGATCGCTCTGGGTCTTGTCGTCGGCAACGGCGAACTTCCACCATTCGTGGCGATCGACGCTGTCGAGCAGGTCCTGGTCGACGACCACGCCCTTCTTGACGCCCTTCGGCGCGGCGGTCGCGGTCTGGCCGATCAGCATCTCTCGCAGACGCGACCAGGTCGCGCGGTTGAGGATGCTGCGTTCGTCGTCCGAATCCTTCTTCAGGCGCTCGATCTCTTCGCGCTCGATCGCCATCGCGCGCTCGTCCTTGTCGATGCCGTGGCGGTTGAACACCCGGACCTCGACGACGGTGCCGGCAACGCCCGGCGGCAGGCGCAGCGAGGTATCGCGCACGTCCGACGCCTTTTCACCGAAGATGGCGCGGAGCAGCTTTTCCTCCGGCGTCATCGGCGATTCACCCTTGGGGGTGATCTTGCCGGCCAGGATGTCGCCCGGCTCCACTTCGGCGCCGATATAGACGATGCCCGCTTCGTCGAGGTTGCGAAGTGCTTCCTCGCCGACGTTCGGGATATCGCGCGTGATGTCCTCCGGCCCGAGCTTGGTGTCGCGCGCCATGACTTCGAATTCCTCGATATGGATCGAGGTGAAGACGTCGTCCTTCACGATGCGTTCGGAGATGAGGATCGAATCCTCGTAGTTGTAACCGTTCCACGGCATGAACGCGACGAGGCTGTTACGGCCCAGCGCGAGCTCACCGAACTCGGTCGACGGGCCGTCGGCGATCACTTCGCCCGCATTGACCACTTCACCGACCTTCACCAGCGGACGCTGATTGATGCAGGTGTTCTGGTTCGAGCGCTGGAACTTCATCAGCGTGTAGATGTCGACGCCCGACTGGCCGGCCTCGACGTCACCCGTTGCGCGGATCACGATACGGGCCGCATCGACCTGATCGACGATGCCCGCACGCTTGGCGGAGATCGCGGCGCCGGAGTCGCGTGCCACGGTCTCTTCCATGCCGGTGCCGACGAACGGCGCCTCGGCCTGAACCAAAGGCACAGCCTGACGCTGCATGTTCGAGCCCATCAGCGCGCGGTTGGCGTCATCGTTTTCCAGGAACGGAATGAGCGATGCGGCGACCGAGACGAGCTGTTTGGGGCTGACGTCCATCAGCGTGATGTTGTCGGGGATCGCCATCAGGAATTCACCCGACTGACGCGAAGACACCAGTTCCTCGACAAAGCCCTTCGACGCATCAAGCTCGGCATTGGCCTGCGCGATGGTGTGCTTGGCTTCTTCCATTGCCGACAGATAGACCACGTCGTCGGTGACCTTGTGGTCGACGACCTTGCGATACGGTGTCTCGATGAAGCCGTATTTGTTGACGCGGCTGAACGACGCGAGGCTGTTGATCAGACCGATGTTCGGGCCTTCCGGCGTTTCAATCGGGCAGATACGGCCATAATGCGTGGGGTGAACGTCGCGGACTTCGAAGCCAGCCCTTTCACGAGTAAGTCCACCCGGCCCAAGTGCCGAAACGCGGCGCTTGTGAGTGACTTCCGACAACGGGTTGGTCTGATCCATGAACTGCGAGAGCTGCGACGAGCCAAAGAATTCACGCACCGCGGCGACCGCAGGCTTGGCGTTGATCAGGTCATTGGGCATCACGGTCGACACGTCGACCGAGCTCATGCGCTCCTTCACGGCGCGCTCCATGCGGAGCAGACCGACACGGTACTGGTTCTCGAGCAACTCGCCGACCGACCGCACGCGGCGGTTGCCGAGATTGTCGATGTCGTCGATGTCGCCCTTGCCGTCCTTCAGGTCGACAAGCGTCTTGACGACAGCGAGGATATCCTCGGTGCGCAAGGTGGTGACCGTGTCCTCGGCGTCGAGGTCGAGGCGCATGTTGAGCTTGACGCGACCGACGGCCGAAAGGTCGTAGCGGTCGGGATCGAAGAACAGGCCGCTGAACAGCGATTCCGCGGTTTCGAGCGTCGGCGGCTCGCCGGGGCGCATCACGCGGTAGATGTCGGACAATGCCTGCTCGCGCTCTTCGGCCTTGTCGGCCTTGAGCGTGTTGCGGATCCACGGGCCGGTCGCGACATGGTCGATGTCGAGCAGCTCGATACGATCGATGCCGGCCTTGTCGAGCAGTTCGAGATTTTCGGCCGACACTTCGTCGCCGGTCTCGATGTAGATCTGGCCGGTCGATTCGTTGATCAGGTCATAGGCGCTGTAACGGCCGAAGATTTCCTCGGTCGGGATCAGCAGGTCGGTCAGGCCGTCCTTGGCCGCCTTGTTGGCGGCGCGGGGCGAAATCTTCTGGCCCGACGGGAATACGACTTCGCCGGTCTTCGCATCGATGATGTCGAACATCGGCTTCTGGCCGCGCCAATTCTCCGCCTGGAACGGAATGATCCAGCCGCCCTGACCGCGCACGAAAGTGACGCGGTTGTAGAAGTAATTGAGGATTTCCTCGCCGGTCAGGCCGAGCGCGTAGAGCAAGGCCGTCACCGGCAGCTTGCGCTTGCGATCGATCCGGACGTTGACGATGTCCTTCGCGTCGAATTCGAAATCGAGCCACGAACCGCGATATGGAATGACGCGAGCGGCGAAGAGATACTTGCCCGATGCGTGAGTCTTGCCGCGGTCATGGTCAAACAGGACGCCCGGCGAACGGTGCATCTGGCTGACGATCACGCGTTCCGTGCCGTTGATGACGAAGGTGCCGTTGCCCGTCATCAGGGGCATGTCGCCCATGTAGACGTCCTGCTCCTTGATATCGAGGACCGAGCGCGAATCCGTGTCGGCATCGACCTCGAACACGATCAGGCGGAGGGTGACGCGCATCGGCGCCGCATAGGTGATGCCGCGCTGACGGCATTCGTCGGTGTCGAACTTGGGCGGCTCGAGCTCATAATTGACGAAGTCGAGCTCGGCGGTGCCGGCGAAATCGCGGATCGGGAAGACCGAGCGCAGGGTCTTTTCCAGGCCGGACACATAGCCGATCGATGGGTCGGACCGCAGGAACTGTTCGTAGGATTCGCGCTGAACCTCGATCAGGTTCGGCATCTGCACCACTTCGTGGATGTTGCCGAACACCTTGCGGATGCGGCGCTTTGCGGTGCCGCCTGCAGCCCGCTGCGGAGCGGTGCCCTCGATTGCCTTGGTCGCCATGGAGTTTTTTGCCTTACAGCTAAGAATGTCGCGCCCGGCATCCACCGGGGGGCGCGCGTTAAGACGCAAAAAAGCCGCATGTCATCCTTATCGGAAAACAGCAGCTTCAAGCGTCTCAAGAACCACAGAGCCCAATACGATCGATGCGCTGCGCGACGGCACATCATTTCCCGAAGTCTGTGGTGAAGAACGCCATATAGGAACCGTGTTGGAGAGTGTCAACGCGATTGGGTCAACGCGATCAAGATCGATCGACCAGGCAATGAAAGGCGACTTTCGCAAAGCCGTTTCGCTACCGATTCGGCTTCCGGTCGATGAATCGGAACGGCTCAACGCAATTATGAGCAGGATCGGGGCCCAATTACGGGTTCCCTTCATTGAGACCCCGTTATGAAAATCAGCCCCCCCAACCATCGCCGCGCGTTCGTCGCGCTTGTTCCAACCCTGATGCTGCTGGCGGCACCCGCCATTGCGCAAGAGGTGCAGACGGCGCCGGCTCCGGCCGTTATCCCGCCGCCGGTGGTGCCGACGATCAACGCCACCCCGCCAGCGCCAACGCCGCCGGTCGCCACTCCGACGGCTCCCGCGCCTGTTGCCGCCGCGCCGGAAGAGGCGGAGGCCGCGCCCGTCGCGCGCCAGACGACACGGAGCGTTCGCCAGACGCGTACCACCACCGCTGCTCCCGCGCCGCGTCGAGCCGTCCGGGTCGCGGCCCCAGCGCCGGTCGCACGGGCGCCGATAGCGGAACCGGCACCTGCTCCAGTTGCAGTCGCTCCCATCACCGCGCCTGAAGCCGCCCCAGTCGCCGAAGTACCGGCTGCGGTTGCTCCGGCGCCTGAAGCCGCGGCGCCGGTCGCGGACACCGACGCCAGCACGACCACGACACAGGCCGCGCCGGTCTGGCCCTGGGTGCTTGCCGGCATCGTAGCGATACTCGCCATACTCGGTGCACTGATGTGGCGTCGTCGCCGTGCAGCGGACGAAGTCTATTATAAAGAGGACTATGTCGAGCCGGTTGCTGCGGCCGAGCCGGCCTATGTCGAGCCGGCTTATGTCGAGCCGGTACGTGCCGCCCCGGTGATCGCGCCGGAGCCACAGTTCCTGCGCGTCGCGCCGCTTGCCGCCGCGCCGATCGCGGCGGCTGCCGCTGATGTGGCGGATTCCGTCGCGGTCGAAGCCGAACTGGTCGAGCCCGAAGCGGAGGATGTCGCGGCGCTGACCGCGGGCGCCGCGCCGGCCAATCGCCCATGGCTTGAATTCGCGATGCGCCCGGTTCGCGCCGGCAGCAACGCCGACGACGCGCTGGTCGAGATCGAGTTGACGGTCGGCAATTCCGGTTCGGTCGCGGCGCACGATGTGCGCATCTCGACCTTTATGTTCGCGAGCGAAGCCGCGAGCGAGAGCGAGGTGGATCGCCTGCTGCTCGAACGCAAAGGGGCGGGCGAGGTTGCGCCCATTACGATCGAGCCGGGCGAGGGCACCCGCGTCGACGCGACACTGTCGCTGCCCAAGGAGATGCTCGGCGGCGAAGAGGCGCGTACCTTTGTTCCGGTCATCGTCGCCGATGCCCGTTACCGTCTTGCCGATGGCACCGAGGGCCACACCAGCGCCTCGTTTACGATCGGCATGAGCGGCGAGGACGAGGAGATGCGCCCGATCGCGATCCACCGCCCACAGATGAGCGACAATATCGAAGCGCGCCTGCACGGCGTTCCCGAACACGCTTAAAAGCTAGACCGTTCGTCACGGCGGGCCTGTCTTTCCTTAGGGAGGGACAGGCCCTGCCGTGTCGGGGGGCTGCCCGGTCGGATCTGGCGGCGCTCATCGCCTTTGTCTCACGCCTTGCCGTGATCGCTGCGCCGGTCGTATGGCATTCAGAATTACTCGGTTAAGGCGCGCCCGTGGGGACCATGAAGACATTTTTCGCGCGACAGACGCACATCATCGTGCTGCCGTTGATCCTGGTAGCGGGATCGGCACAGGCTCAGAACAGTCAGGCGCCCAGGCCGACACCAACACTTATTCCAGGGCTGGAGGGGTTCCGCCTTCCCGGCGACCGGTCGCCGCTCGCGCCGCCGCCCCAGGCAACGCCAACGCCCACGCCACGTGCGATCCAGACGCCCCGGGCAGCGCCGCCACCGGTCACGCGAACCGTCCCGACGCCACGCCCCACCGCGACACAGACGCCGCGCGCGACTCAGGCAGCCCTGCCGACTGCCCGTCCCGCCATCGTGCCGCCCCGCGCCACGCCTCCCAGCGCCACGCCTCCCAGCGCCAGACCGACGCCACAGATTGTCCCGGCGCCAATCGCGCCATCGACTCCGCTGGCCATTCCGACCGGCGCTGCACCGGTTGCGGCGGTGCCGTTATCGCAAAATTCGCCTTCGCCGGTGGAGACTTCGACGCCGACGCCGGCAATATCGGCTTATGCCGAACCGCCGCGCAGCAATGTGCGCTGGTTCATTCTCGGCGGCGTTGGTTTGCTGCTGCTGGCCGGACTGGGGTGGCTCGCGCTGTCGTTCCTGCGTGGTCGCCAGGCCGAGCCGGAAGCGCAAGAGATCGAGATGGATGCGCTGGTCGACGATGGCGAACTGGCGCACGCCTTTCCACCGACTGCCGCGCCGGAGCCTCGGCCACAATCACGTCCGGAGATCAAGCCCGAACCCCAGTTCAAACCCGAACCGCCGGTCGCCGAGCCGGTCGTCCCGTCGCCAGAAGGAGCAATATCAGGGGAAACCCCGGCACCGCCCGAAGCTGCCGTGCCGCCCCCGGCTTTCCTCAGGCCCGCACCCGCAACGCCGGCATCGGTTGCGATCGGGCCACGCGCGCGGATCGAGCTGACACTGCGCCCGATTCGGGCAGGCACCAATCTGACCAGCGCTGCGGTCGATTACGAAATCGATGTGCGCAATAGCGGCGAGGCGGCGGCGCGTGGCATCCGGCTCGACATCCGGTTGCTCAGCGCCAGTGCCGATCAGGACGCGATCCTGGAGGGGTTGTTCGCGGCACCGATCGACAAACCGCCGGTCGCGCCGTTCGATCTGGAGCCGGGCGCGAATGTGTCGCTTGGCGGCATGGCGATGTTGCCCGACGATGCGATCAGCGTGCTGACCGTGCAGGGCAAGACCTTTTACGTACCCGTCATGGCGATCAACGCGCTATACCATTGGGCGCCAGGCGAAGCGCATGGCGGCAGCGGCCAGACCGCCACCGCGTTCGTGATCGGCATCGATCGCGGTCCGGATGCCAAGATGGCGCCGTTCCGGCTTGATACCGGCCCGCGCATGCGCGAGGGCGTGGGCCAACGGCCGCACAATCTGACGATCGAGCGCTGAGTCTCATATCGGGTTGATAATAGTTATCGGCGAGCATAGTTTGATGCCGGAGGTGCCTTATGGCGGGCAGCGTAAATCTAGGTGGTCAACTCGACAGCGTCGTCGATACGCTGGTGAAGGCCGGGCGTTACGGCTCACGCAGCGAAGTACTCCGGGAGGGTGTGCGGCTGGTGCAGGAACGCGAGTCGGCCCTGGAGCGGTTCGAGGTAGAGATACAGCGAGGCATTGATGATATCGCGGCTGGACGGAGCAAGCAGGCCGACGAAGTATTCGATCGGCTACGACGTAAATATGAGGCGATGGCGGCCAAGTCGGCGGCGTGATCGTCACATTTGCCGATGTCGCCGAAGCCGATCTCGAAGCGATCGGTGACTGGATTGCGCAGGACAATCCGCACCGCGCGCTCAGCTTTGTCGATATGCTGCGCGATCGCTGCCTTTCCCTGGCAAGCCGCCCGCGACGCTTTCCGGAGGTGCGGCGGTTCGGCGACATCTCGCTCCGCAAATCAGCCGTCCGTGGATATTTGATCTTCTATATCGTCGGCCCCGATACGGTAGAGGTCGTGCGTATCGTCCACGGATCGCGAGACTGGGTTTCGATCTTTTCGGAACCCGAATAGAAAAGGCGATTGTATAGTTATAAACCAACCACCGATGGTCGCTATTGGTGCGGAAAGCAGCCATAGACCTGCTACGTCGAGTCATGGTTCATACGCGTAGTCTGGCTGGCATCGTCGAAATCGATGGCCTGAAATATGAGTGGCAGCTCCAGCGGGAGCCGCAATTCACGGCGGACGGCTGGAAGGGCATGACCGTCTCTTTGCGGCAGATAGATGCGCAGCGCGAGGCGCTACTGGAATTCCCCACGCCCAAACGCCTGTTGAAAGGGTTACCCAAGGGTCGTTCCCAAATAAACGACGCGATTGCCGCCCGGGGCGTTCGCGCAGCATTATCGGCGGGGTGGGAACCGGCATCCCGCGGCAAGCCGATGGTTTTCATGGTAGATACAAACGGCGACTAATGGTCGACAGATGTCGCTGGTCCGACGGGTTTGTAAACTACAAAAACTACGCAATCGCCATAAGATAAGGGCGGCCCCTTCACAGGAGCCGCCCTTTCTTTTCGCTGGCCGGCCCCTTCGACTGCCTGGGAAGGCAGGCGCTCAGGACAGGCTTGCAGGAGTGCGATTTAGCGTCGCTAAATCGCCTTTCCCGCTGCGGCTTACTTGATCTCGACGGTCGCGCCGGCTTCTTCAAGCTGCTTCTTGATCTTCTCGGCTTCGTCCTTCGAAATGCCTTCCTTGACGGCCTTCGGAGCGGACTCGACCAGCGTCTTGGCTTCGGTCAGGCCGAGCTGCGTGATCGCGCGGACTTCCTTGATGACGTTGATCTTCTTGCCACCATCGCCGGTCAGGATGACGTCGAATTCGGTCTTCTCTTCGACTGCGGGTGCTGCTGCACCGCCGCCGCCGGCTGCCGGTGCGGCAACTGCTGCTGCGGCGGAAACGCCCCACTTCTCTTCGAGCAGCTTCGACAGGTCGGCTGCTTCGAGGACGGTCAGGGCACTCAGCTGGTCAACCAGCGCGTTCAGGTCTGCCATGTGTATTCTCCAGTTCGGGGCTTTCAGCCCCATCGGTTCAGTTCAACAATTGAGTCTCGAATATGCCTGAAATTCAGGCCGCTTCCTTCTCCGCGTAGGCGGAAAGAACGCGCGCGATCTGCGCCGCGGGAGCCTGCGTGATCGTCGCCAGCTTGGTTGCCGGGGCAACAAGCAGACCGAGGATCTTGGCACGCAGTTCATCCAGCGAGGGCAGCGTTGCGAGCGCCTTCACGCCGTCGACGTCGAGGGCGGTCGCACCCATCGCCCCACCAACGATTTCGAACTTGTCGTTCGTCTTCGCGAATTCGACAGCCACCTTGGCGGCTGCGACGGGGTCGATCGAGGTGGCAAGGCCTACCGGCCCGGTGAGCATATCGCCCAGCGAGAGATAGTCGGTGCCATCGAGTGCGATCTTGGCAAGCTTGTTCTTCGAGACCTTATAGGTCGCGCCGGCGTCGCGCATCTTGTTCCTCAACTGCGTCGATTGCGCGACGGTGAGGCCGAGATTGCGGGTGACAACCACCACGCCAACCTCGGAAAAGGTGCGGTTCAGCTCGGCGACGAGCTCGGTCTTTTGAGCGCGATCCATGCCATTCTCCACGTGTCTGACCCACCAGACCGAGGTCGGATGGGCCGGTTAAACCGGAGGTGCGACAACTCGCACATCCGGGTTGTCCGTCGATTGGGGCATGGGAACCGGCCGCTCGGGAGCGGCAGGTGGACCGGCGCCGGGCGAACCCGGTGCACGGTTAAAATTCCATTCCCCGTCTCGGTAGGAAATTAAGCCGGAAGCCGGCACCTACTGTCTCGGACGGTACCCCCGGCGCGAGCGGACTCGTGCCGGGAGAGGGGCGCTGTTAGCGACATGTGCGGAAAAGTCAAATTCCGCGCGACGTCGGAGCGTGTGTCGCAATACTGTTATCAAAGAGTCTCGGTAACGACGCCGTGTTGCCACGACGCTGTTAGTTTTGACCAACAAAGCTGCCCCGACGGCCGAACAGGCGAATCCAAGGGGGACTATATGACCGCGACGACCAGCACCATGATCGCCTATGACGATGGCGACATCGATACCAATTTCAGCAGCGGTTCGCCGCATCTGAACGAGCTGGTCGATGCGCGCTATTCGCGCCGTCAAGCTTTGCTCGGCGGGATTTCGGCGGCTACCGCTGCGGTGTTCGGCGGAGCGATGCTTTCGGCATGCGGATCCAGCGCGGCGGATATGGCGCCGCCCGTGACGGTATCGACCGGCGGCAGTATCGCGACCACCTCGGGCAGGACGGTGACGTTGACGGGGACCGTCTCGGGCAGTGCGCTGAGCAGCGGCTGGACCCAGGTGAGCGGCCCGCCCGTCACGCTGACCAACGCCAACACCCCGGTCGCGACGTTCGTCGCACCCAGCGTCGCGGCCGCGACGCCTCTGGTTTTCCGCTTCACCGCCACCAACGCGAGCAATGTCGCGACGACCGGCGATGCGACCGTCACGGTCAGCCCTGCCGTGCTCGGCTTCACCGCACAGCCCAAGGGGCTTGCCGATATCGTCGCAGTGCCGGCCGGTTACAGCGTCACCGTGCTGTATCGCCTCGGCGATCCGATCGCCGCCAGCACCGGCGCCTATGCCAATGACGGCAGCGACACGACATTTTCGCGCCGTGCCGGCGATCATCATGACGGCATGAGCTATTTCGGCCTGGCGTCGTCGGGCGGCACGCGCGATCCCGCCGGCAACACGCGCGGCCTGCTTGCGCTCAATCATGAGAATATCACCCAGGACTATCTCCACACCGCCGGCCCGACCGCGCCCGGTGGCATCCGGCCCGAGGCCGAGGCGCTGAAGGAAATGGAATGTCACGGCGTGTCGGTGATCGAGGTGAACCGCACAGGCGGCAGCTGGAGCTATAGCGCGACCTCGGCGCTCAACCGCCGCATCACGCCGCTGACGCAGATGCGCTTCAGCGGTCCGGTGCGCGGCGACTCGATCCTGAAGACGGTCTATTCGACCGATGGCACCAGCGGGCGGGGCACGATCAACAATTGCGCCAATGGTACGATGGCATGGGGCACTTACCTGACCAACGAAGAGAATTGGGCGGGCTATTTCAAGCGCGAAACGGGCGATGTGGCAACGCGCGGCGGCGCGGCGGCCAAGGTCAATGTCAGCCTTGCGCGCTACGGCCTCCGGGAGAATCGCGCCGGCAATTACGGCTGGGCGACCGTGGTTCCAGCGGATGCGACCAGCACGATCTATTCGCGCTGGAACATCACCGCGAACGCCGCGCTGGCCGCGGACGGCACGGGCGATTTCCGCAACGAGGCGTTCCAATATGGCTGGGTGGTCGAGATCGACCCCTATGATCCGGCATCCACGCCGCGCAAACGCACCGCTCTGGGCCGGATGAACCATGAAGGTTGCGAGATGGGCCGGGCGGTCGCCGGTGTGCGTCCCGCATTCTATATGGGTGACGATGCGCAGAACGAATATATCTACAAGTTCGTCTCGGCCGCGACCTGGTCAGCGGCGGATGCGACCGCGTCGGACCGCCTCGCGATCGGCGACAAATATCTCGACGCCGGCACGCTTTACGTCGCCAAGTTCAATGCCGATGGTTCGGGGCAGTGGCTGCCGCTGGTGTTTGGCACCGGGCCGCTGACCGGGGGCAACCCCGCCTACGCCTTTGCCAGCCAGGCCGATGTGCTGACCAATGCGCGTCTCGCCGGCGACGCGCTCGGCGCGACGCGAATGGATCGCCCGGAATGGACCGCGGTCAATCCGGCGACCGGCGAGATGTACTGCACGCTGACCAACAACAGTTCGCGCACCGTTGCCACGACCGACGCGGCCAACCCGCGCGCCTATACCGACCCGAAGAGCACGGGCGGGCAGACCAACGGCAACGCCAATGGTCATATCATCCGGCTGCGCGAGACCGGCGACACATCGGAAGCACTCAGCTTCGCCTGGGACATCTATGGCTTTGGCGCGGGCAGCGATCTCGACCCGACCAACATCAACCTGTCGGGGTTGGATGCGACCAACGACTTCTCATCGCCCGATGGTCTGTGGTTCGGCTTGCCAAGCAACGTCACGGGTCAATCGACGCCGATCATGTGGATCGAGACCGACGACGGCGCCTTCACCGATCAGACCAACTGCATGTTGCTGGCGGCGATCCCGGGCGTTGTGAACGACGGTGGCACGCGCACCGTGACCAACACCATCGGCGGAACGAGCGGCACTCAGGCGACGCGGATCGGCAAGGCTCCGGGTGCAACGCTCAAGCGTTTCCTGGTCGGACCCAAGCAATGCGAGATCACCGGACTCTATTCCACGCCGGACGGCAAGTCGCTGTTCGTCAACATCCAGCATCCCGGCGAAAACGGCAACGCGGCAAGCCCGGGCAGCAACTGGCCGTCGAGCCAGTCGGGCACGCCGGCGGCGACCGCCCGTCCGCGATCCGCGACGATCGTCATCACCCGCGACGATGGCGGGGTGGTCGGGCTTTAAGTTAGGGAAAGCGAAGCGGAGGCCGGCGGCATCGTCGGCCTCCGCCAGCGTCAAACCCGCCGTATCGGCAAACCGGCACAGGGTTGGGCAGTTGCGATTGCGATGCGATCGGCCATGTGATTCATCGGACTTCGTCCCGTTGCCGGATGCGCGCGCCGATCGAGCCAACCGAGCCCAAACCGCCTTGCCGCTGCGGCACTTCGCGGCCATGCCCATTGCGCCACGGATTTGAGGGTTTTCGACCATGCGTACGGGACGGCTACTGGCTTTTGGGGCGCTGATCATGCTTGTCGGCTGCGATCAGGATGGCCCGGCTCAGGACAATGAGGCGCAGAGCACTGCGCCGGCCAGCAACGGGACCGTCGGCATGACGAGTGAGCTGATCGACATGTCGGCCAATGCTACGCATGAGGACGGCGCGAACGGGTCGATCCGTTTCGCCTGCGACAATGGCCAGGGCGTCGTCATCACTCGGGGCGACGACAGTGTCGCGCTGCTGATCAATGGCACGCAATATGTGCTGCCCGGCGTCATCGCGGCATCGGGCACGAAATTCATGAGCAAATCCGGCCCGACGCCGGGCAAAGGCCTGACCTGGTGGAGCAAGGGCGCCAATGCCTTGCTGATCCAGACACCGATCGGCGATACTTCAGGCGCCAGGGACGAGACGGCCAAATGCCGGCTTGCACCCGATGCCAAGGTGCAACCCGACATCGAATGACCCCGCATAGCAAAAGGGCCGGAGTTTCCCCCGGCCCTTCGCTTGTTCAATGATATCGACAGCTTATGCCGCGACGACCTCGGCCGTATCGACCTTGACGCCGGGACCCATCGACGAGCTGACCGCGATCTTGCGGACATACCTGCCCTTGGCGCCCGATGGCTTGGCCTTGACGATTGCATCGACCAGCGCGTCGAAGTTTGCGCGCAGGTCTTCCGCCGGGAACGACGCCTTGCCGATGCCCGAATGGATGATGCCGGCCTTTTCGACGCGATATTCGATCTGGCCGCCCTTGGCTGCCTTGACCGCTTCGGCAACGTTCATCGTCACGGTGCCGAGCTTCGGGTTGGGCATCATGCCCTTCGGCCCGAGGATCTTGCCGAGACGACCGACGACACCCATCATGTCCGGGGTCGCGATGCAGCGATCGAAATCGATTGTGCCGCCCTGAACGATTTCCATCAGGTCTTCGGCACCGACGACATCGGCGCCCGCTTCACGAGCTTCGTCGGCCTTGGCGCCCTTGGCGAACACACCGACGCGAACGGTCTTGCCGGTGCCCTTGGGCAGCGTCACCACGCCACGGACCATCTGGTCGGCGTGGCGCGGATCGACACCCAGGTTCATCGCGACTTCGATCGTCTCGTCGAACTTGGCGGTTGCGTTGGCACGCGCGATCGCGATTGCCTCGTCGATGCCGTGAAGCTTTTCACGATCGACGGTCGTGGCGAGAGTCTTCGCCTTCTTGCTCAGCTTAGCCATGATCTCAGCCCTCCACCACTTCGAGGCCCATCGCGCGGGCAGAGCCCTCGATGATGCGCGTTGCCGCTTCGATATCGTTCGCGTTCAGATCCTTCATCTTGGTCTGTGCGATTTCGCTCAGCGCCGAACGCTTGATCTTTCCGGCGGAAATCTTGCCCGGCTCCTTCGAACCCGACTTGAGACCCGCAGCCTTCTTGATCAGATACGACGCAGGCGGCATCTTCGTTTCGAACGAGAAGCTGCGATCGGCATAGACGGTGATGACGGTCGGCAGCGGCGTGCCGGCTTCCTGGTCACCGGTCTGTGCGTTGAACGCCTTGCAGAATTCCATGATGTTCACGCCGCGCTGACCCAAGGCCGGGCCGATCGGCGGGCTGGGGTTGGCCTTGCCGGCCGGCACCTGCAGCTTGATGTATCCAGTGATCTTTTTAGCCATGTCTCACTCACTCTTTAGTGGAGGTCAGCGGCAAGCCGCGACGACCGGTTCAAGTTTAGCGGTCCAGACGGCGCCCCGAAGAGAACCTCCCGCATGTTTCCATAGCGATAGCGTTGGAAGGGGGCGCCCTTAACGCAAAGCAGGGCAAGGTGCAACTCGCGTGGTCGTCTGGTAGCGGGGTAGTTTGATTGATGGCATTGACCGGGTGGGCATGCGAGCTAACCCGGCGGCATATAGCAGCAATGTGGAAACGGAATAAATATTCGGCCCCGATGCCGATATCGCCAGAGCCAGGCGAACACGCAGAGGCCAAGATGCCGAGTGGATTTGTTTCCCGCATTTTCGGCGATTACGGTCCAGACGATGGGGTGCCGCGAGAGGCGATCGTGGGCGCATGGAAAGTCGACGGGGACGGCAATATCTTCGGCGAATTTTCCCGCAACCCGATTTATGATCCCTTTAGGCCGGCCGCGAATAAGGTGTGGCGACGACGCCCAAGTCGAAGCGTCCGCGCGCTTGCGAAGCTGATCGCCGAGATTGTGACAGGCGAGGCCGAAGACGCGGAAACCAGCGCCACGGTGTGGCGCACCCAAAGCTGGCATGGCGGCCCGCTACGCGGTCAAGCACCGGGTTCGCCAGCAATGCCCAGTCGTTCCGCGACCTCGCGCAAGCGTCGGTCGCGGGTCCATAGTTTAGCATCCGGCGTGAGCATCGTTGCAGCGAGAAGGTGCGCGTCGATGAAACCCAAGCCAAGGCTGTAAAGCCGCTGTCGCTCGATCAACTCAATCACTTCGCCATTTGCCGCGAGGACGGCTTGAGGCAACCTCCGGAGCAGGTTTAGTACCGTGACGCGGTCGGCAAGGCTGCCCATCGCGATTTCTCCGGTTACCAGCGTATGGCCCAGCACCCGCCCTTCGATCAATTCCCTCGCGAGAACGAAGTCCATCAGACGGAGATAATCTATCCAGATGCCGGTATCGACAAGCAGCATAGTCAATCCGCGCGGCTACGTGGTCCAGCGGCGGCTTGGGGGTCGCTACCCCCAAGGCGTGCAAGGCGTCGCGCGGCCTCGCGTTCGATCAACGCCTTCAATGCTTCGCGAACGAGCGCCGACTTTTCCTTGAGGCCGGTATAGGTCTGCGCTTCGGCGACCAGGTCGTCATCCAAGGCAAGCGTGGTTCGCATTGGGTGTATCCTCCAATTGAGAGGCACCTAGTATGGCATCAAATGATGACAAAATCCATGCCGCGCACGTTTCGCGCAAATGCATGAGATCCTAGCCTACGCTGGGATGACGCTGGATGTGGCGCGCGACTATTTCGCGCGCTCGACCTGTTCGAATTCGAGCTCGACCGGGGTCGCGCGACCGAAGATCGACACCGACACCTTGACGCGGCTGCGGTCGAAATCGAGTTCCTCGACGATGCCGTTGAAGCTCGCGAACGGGCCGTCGAGCACCTTGACCGAATCGCCGATCTCGTAATCGACCTTCATCTTGGCCTTGGGCGCCGCAGCGGCCTCTTCCTTCGAATTGAGCATGCGCGCGGCTTCGGCTTCGCTGATCGGCTGGGGCTTGCCCATCGAGCCGAGGAAGCCGGTCACCTTCGGCGTGTTCTTGACGAGGTGATAGACGTCGTCGTTCATGTTGAGCTTGGCGAGCACATAGCCCGGCATGAACTTGCGCTCGACCGCGATCTTCTTGCCACGGCGGGCTTCGGTCACTGTCTCGGTCGGCACTTCGATCTGCTCGACCAGCTGCTCGAGACCCATACGGGTTGCCTCGGCCATGATCGAATCGCGGACCTTGCCCTCGAAACCGGAATAAGCGTGAATGATGTACCAGCGCGACATGCGTTCAACCCTTGGCCAGCGACAGCAGGAACTTCACGATCGCCTCGAACACCGAATCGATGCCGAGGAAGAAGATCGCCAGCAATGTGGTCATGATCATCACCATCACGCCGGTCATGATCGTCTCCTTCCGCGAGGGCCAGACGACCTTCTTGGTCTCGGCCTGGACCTGCCGGATGAATTCGAGTGGTGTCGTTCGTGCCACGTTAAGTGCCGCTTTCAAAATAATGCCCAAAAGCGAGACAAAGGACCGCTGCCCGGTTCCAACCGAACCGGTGCCGCCCAATCCTCGCTATCGGATGGCCGCTGCATCTAGCGATTCGGGTGCCGTAACGCAAGCGATGGCGTTCGGTCCGTCGCGGGCAAGCCACGGGATGGATGGTTAACGGAGAATCGGTCCATCTCGGAGGGATCGATAGGGCGATACTGACGTTCCGACGCCCAACCCGTGATGTTTGCGGGAGAGCTTATGGGGTCGCACATATGGAAATCGACGCGCGGACGATCCGCATGCTCGCCACACTGAACAGCCAGGCCGACTTTCCGATCGGCATGCCGGGCGCTCCTCGCGCACGTGATGTGGAAAAGGATTGGCAGGGGAGCTCGGACTCGAACCGAGGGCCTTCGGTTTTGGAGACCGACGCTCTAACCAACTGAGCTACACCCCTGTGCGGTAGCGGCGTTTAGCGTTGTGTTGGCCCGGGGGCAAGCGCCTCAGGCCGCCGCCGCGTCGCGTTCCCCACGATTGGCGACCGCGCGGGCCTCCTCGACCGGCAGGGGGCGCCCGAAATAATAGCCCTGGACCTTGGAACAACCCAAACCTTGCACCATAAGATGCTCGCTTTCGGTCTCCACGCCTTCGGCGGTGGTCGCCATGCCGAGGCTCTGCGCGAGTGCGACAACGGCGCGGATAATCGCGATCGCCTCAGGCACGCCCTTCGACGCCTGGGTCACGAAGCTGCGATCAATCTTGATCGACGAGAAGCGCGTACGGCTGAGGTAACCGAGTGAGGAATAACCGGTGCCGAAATCGTCGAGACTGAGTCGCACACCCAAGTCGAGGATCTTTTCGAGCACCTGGATCGCGCACGTGCCCTCCTTCATGAAGACGCTTTCGGTCACTTCCAGTTCGAGCCGGTCGGCGGGAAGGCCGCTTTGCGCAAGCGCCGAGGCGACGATGGCGACGAAGCCCGGATTATGAAGTTGTTCGGGCGAGACGTTGACCGCGATGCGTACTTGGTTTTCCCAACGCATCGCCTCCTCACAGGCGGTGCGCAATACCCATTCTCCGATCGGCCCGATCAGCCGCGCGTCCTCCGCCAGCGGTACGAACTTGACCGGCGAGACATTGCCGAATTCGGGATGCGTCCAGCGCAGCAGCGCTTCGAAGCCAGTCAGTTCGCCGCTGTCGGCGGCCACGACCGGCTGGTAGTGGAGATGCATCTCGCCATTCTGCAGCGCCTTGCGCAGCGCCATTTCAAGCACGCGGCGTTCCTCGGCCTGAACATGCAGTTGCGGCTCGTAGCAATGGAAAGTGCCGCCGCCCGCATCCTTGGACCGATAAAGCGCGAGGTCGGCCGAGCGGATCAGCATTTCCGCCGTGCGTCCGTCGCGCGGGCCAGTGGCGACGCCGATGCTTGCCCCGATATAAAGCGTGTGCTGGTCGAGCTCATAGGGCTTGGACAGCGTGGCAATGATCGTCCTGGCCAGCTTTTCGACCTTGGCGGAATCGCTCGCGTCGCGCACCACGACGGCGAATTCGTCGCCGCCGAGCCGCCCGATCGTCTCATTGTCGGTGACAAGCTGGCTTAGGCGTTCGGAAACGCGCCCGAGCAGGCGATCGCCGATCGGATGACCGAGCGTGTCGTTGATCGCCTTGAAGCGGTCGAGATCGATCATCATGAAAGCGCAGCGGCTGCCCCATTTCTCCGCCTCGGTCATCGCACGGCTCAGCGCCTCGTTGATCAGCAGCCGGTTGGGCAGGCCGGTCAGCGTATCGAATCGCGCCATCTTGTTGATCTTGTCGGCCGATGCGCGCTGTTCAGTGACGTCGGACCCGACGCCGCGAAAGCCGACAAAACCGCCGCGTTCGTCGACCCGCGGCGAGGCGGCGATTTCCCACCAGCGTTCCTCGCCCTGGACCTGGACCGGGAGCAACAGATCGCGAAACGCATCGCGGCCCTTCAGCTTTTCGGCGAGCGTGCGCAGGCCGGCGGAGAAATTACCCGCTTCCCAGGTCGGGCCGGCGAGCACCTGCAGGAAGGGCATTCCGTTCACCGAGCGCGGATCGAGGCCGACCGAATGGGCGAAGCGTGGCGAGGCACGGACGATGCGGCGCTGGGCGTCGGTTTCCCACAACCAGTCGGCGCTGTTGTCCTCGAATTCGCGCAGCAACAGGCTGACGGTTTCGTCGCGTTCGGCCAGCGCAATCTCGCCGGCACGGATGACCACCAGCGATTTGCCACGCACGAAGCAGCCGAGCATCAGCAGGACAGTGAAGAGCAGGGCAGCGGCAGCGAGCAGCGGGCCGGTCAGCACGAACAGCATCACCGCGATCGAGGTGCCGAGGATACCCAGAAAGCTGAGTGTGGCGAGCGGCAGCGCGGCCATCGCCACGGCCGATGCGGTCATCATGATCGACACGACGATCCACAGGCCGAGCGCGGCATTGGCATCGGCCTTCACCCCGAAAGCGAGCGGCGGCACCGACCAGACCGCAGCCAGCGCGATTCCCTCAAGCACGGTATCGCGCACATCGCTCAGCGATGCGGTGTTGCCGGTACGGTGGCGCGACGCGAGGCGGCGAAAGGTGATCGCGGCGCCGACCGCGGCGGTCACCGCGCCCCAGCTCGCCAGCGCCCAGAGCGGGGCGATGGGTGCGAGAATCAGGAAGATGAGCGCCGCGCCGACCAGATTCGCGGCGAACAGGAACAGCGCGAGCTGGCTGCCCGCGTTCAGCTGTGCCGCGCGGATCGGCGCCCAATCCGTCGTATCCGCCGGATCGTAAAGGCCAAGAAGCGCGCGCGTGTCGATGCGTGGCTGGGCGAATTGGGAGGAAGGCTGGGTGCTCACGCCGCATGGAATAGCGTGGCTCTGGTTAGCGGAAGGTTAGAGCCGGGCCGGGTTCGGCAAGATATTTTTCACATCGTAATCGGACGCGAAAATATCCATCGCCTATAGGGTCAGCGCCATGAACACCGTTCCTGGCGGCGTCGGTGCGTAATATGGGGCGATCCGTTTGAAACCCATCTGCTCGTAAAGACCTATGGCGTTGGTCATCGTCGGCAACGTATCGAGCCGCAACTCACCATATCCCAAGTCCCTTGCCTGCTTGATCACGGCCTCGGCCAATGCCCGGCCCAGGCCAAGGCCCCGCGCATTGGGCATCAGGAACAGGCGCTTCATCTCGCAGCATCCGTCCGGCGGAATCGGTCGCAGCCCGACGCAGCCGAGCGGCTTTCCGCGATGATCGCGCGCGAGCAATAACTCACCAGCCGGTGGAGCATATTTCCCAGGCAACGCCGCCAGTTCCGTTGCGAAGTCCTGATAGGCGAGATCGACCGGCAACGAAGCGGCATAGCCTTCGAACAAGCGGGCCGTCGCGCTCAAATCCTCTTCGGTCCTGACGGGTGTGATCTGGAAACGCATGGATACCTTGTCGGCGTGTCGGCATATCCCTCTTCCCGCGGGAAGAGGGTGAGATCAGGCAGCCAGATCATATGGCTTGATATCACCATTGAGATACAGGTTGCGCGCCTTGGCGCGGCTGAGCTTGCCCGAGCTGGTGCGCGGCAACGTCCGCGGCGGGATCAGTTCGATCACGCAATTCATGCCGGTGACCGAACGGACGCGTTCGCGAATCTCCTCGCGCAGGCGGACACGCTCGGCATCATCCGAACTGCGGCATTGGACGAGCACGGCGGGGGTTTCTTCGCCGCCCGGCGTGGTGATGGCGAAAGCGGCAATGTCGCCGGCCTTGAAACCGGGAAGCTGCTCGACCGCCCATTCTATGTCCTGCGGCCAATGGTTGCGGCCGTTGACGATGATCATGTCCTTGGCGCGGCCGACGATATAGACATAGCCGTCCGAGATGTAGCCCATATCGCCGGTGTCAAGCCAGCCGTCGGACATGCACGCCTCGGTCGAGGCGTCGTCGCGGAAATAACCGACCATCAGCGACGGGCCGGAGCACCAGACCTTGCCGATCGCGCGTTCGGGGAGCGGCGTGCCGTCCTCTTCGCGAATCTCGACCTTCATGTCGCGCACCGGTTTGCCGCAATTGACGATCGCACGAAACCGCTGTGGCCGATCCTGGCCATGCGGGACGCCCGAAAGTTGCGTTTCTTCGACCAGTTCGACGCGGATGCCTTCACCCGGCGGCATGATCGTCACTGCCAGAGTCGCTTCTGCCAGGCCGTAGCTTGGCAGGAAGGCGGTCGCCTTGAACCCGGCATCGGCAAAGGCGTCGACAAAGGCCTGCATCACGTCGGGACGGATCATGTCGGCACCGTTACCGGCGACGCGCCAGCGCGACAGGTCGAACCGGTCGCTTGCCTTGGTCTGGCTCGACATGCGGCGCGAGCAGATATCATAACCGAAGGTCGGCGAATAAGAGAGGGTGGTGCCCTTGTTGCGGCTGATCAGATCGAGCCAGGCAAGCGGCCGGCGCGCGAAATCCTCGGTCTTCAGATAGTCGGTCGAGACCTGGTTGGCGACCACCGACAGGAAACAACCGACCAGGCCCATGTCATGGTACCAGGGCAGCCAGGAGACACAGCGGTCGCCTTCGGTGACGTTCATGCCATGGCTGTGCGCGGCGAGATTGTTGAGCAGCGCATGATGGGTAATCGCGACGCCGTGCGGGAAGCGCGTCGAACCGCTGGAATATTGCAGATACGCAACATCGCTGCCGCGCGCCCGGGGCAGGGTCGCGTCGGGTGCCTCGCGTTGTTCGAATTCGGACCAGTCGATCCCCTCGACGCCGGCGATCTTCGCCGCTTCACCCGCCATCTGCGCCAGTTCGGGCGGATAGACCAGCATCGTCGGATCGCAGCTCGACAGCTGAACGCGAAGCTGTTCGATATAGGAATCGCGACCGCCGAACGAGGTTGGCAGCGGCAACGGCACTGGCCAGCCACCGGCATAGATCACGCCGAAGAACAGGGCGGCGAATTCCGGGCCCGTTTCGGCGACCAGCGCGATGCGGTCCTCGGGCGTGACGCCGGCGGCGATCAGGCGGCGTGCCATGGCCAGTGCGTCGTCGCGCATCTCGCTGAACGGATAGGGCCGCGATAGCGTGCCGCGCGCGTCGTGGAAGTTCAATCCGCGCACGCCGCTGGCGGCATAATCCAGCGCTTCGCCGAGCGTTTCGAAATCGGCCAGGCGGCGCGACAGCACGTCGTCGGTCGGCGTGGCGACCAGAGTCGCCGCGGCAACCCGCTCATCCTGTCGCCCATCCGATGGTAATATATCGGTCGTCATGTATTTTTGCGCCCTGGTAGCGGCGCTTCGCGTGCCGCTTTTATAAGCGTGCACCTCTGCTCCGCGCTGGCGTTCAAAATCGGGTCCGACTGTGGCACAATGATGGCGCATGCCTAACGACCGGCCTTTCAAGCAGCGCGAGCGGCGCGTTGCCCCGCCTTTGGACGCCGCCGCGCTGGATCGACTCGCGCTGCGCTATGTCGAGCGTTTCTCGACAACCCGAGCCCGCCTCGTCGACTATCTGAGGCGCAAGATCCGCACGCGCGGCTGGGACGGAGAGAGCGCCGACCCGGCGGCGATCGCCGAGAAGATGGCCGAGCTTGGTTATATCGACGATCGCGCGTTCGGTGAGGCGCGGGCCTCGGCGATGGCGCGGCGTGGGCTGGGTAAGCGGCGCGTGACGGGCGCGTTCCGCCAGGCGGGGATCGGAGAAGAGGATGCCGAGGCACTGGCGCCGGCGATCGAGGCGCGGGCGCTCGATGCGGCGCTGACCTTTGCACGCAAGAAGCGCATCGGCCCGTTCGCGCAGGACCAGGCCGATCGACCGCTGCGCGAGAAGCAGATTGCGGCGATGATTCGTGGCGGACATGATTTTACCCTGTCGCGACGCATCGCGACGATGGCCCCCGGAGGGGATGTCGGGGACCTGTCCAGCGATTGATCGCGCGGCACGTCGAACTGGGGCTTTTTCCCGCCGCAACGATCGTGCTATGGCGGTTTGCGGGGGAAGTTACGTATGCGTATCGAAACGCAACCGGTGGACTGGGACCGGCTTAACGAAGCGACTGTGTCTGACGCAATGGGGTCTGACGCACCGGACGGGGATTCTGTCTCCGACGGAATGTTGTATGCCGGTACGCTGAAATGGTTCGACGTGACGCGGGGCTTTGGTTTCGTGGTCGGCGACGATCCATCGGTCGGGGATATATTGATCCATTTCTCCGTGTTGCAGCCGCATGGTCGCCGTAGCCTGCCCGAGGGCGCGCGGATCGAATGTCGTGCCGTGGTGCGTGACCGCGGCCTGCAGGCGGTCGAGATCGTCTCGATCGACCTGACCAATGCGGTCGAGCCAGCGCCGCGCACGCGATCCCCGGGCGACCGGATCGACCCCGTGGCGCTGATCGAGGCCGCCGGGCCGTTCGAGGCGGTGACGGTCAAATGGTTCAACCGATTGAAGGGTTACGGTTTTCTGGTGCGCGAAGCCGATTCTGCGCATATATTCGTACACATGGAAACATTGCGCCGGGCCGGGTTGATCGAAGTCGATCCCGAGCAGCGGTTGCGGGCGCGGATCGTCGAAGGGCGTAAAGGCCCGCTGGCAGTGGCAGTGGAAGAGGAAGCACGATGAACACCGCTCGGCCCCTGATGGCGGCGCTCGCGCTCGGCGTGATGGCGTTGACCGGGGGATGCACCAAGGAAGGCGCCGCTTCGCCGGCGAGCGAGGTCGCCGCGGCAACCATTGTCACGATCAAGAGCGCTAATGGCGCGCATGTCTTCAAAGTCGATCTTGCCGATACCGTCGCCCAACAGCAGCGCGGGCTGATGTACCGCACCGGCATTCCCAAGGACGGCGGCATGCTGTTCGCACCCTATCCGCCCGAGGGCGGTGGCCCGCGCGAGGCGAGCTTCTGGATGAAGAACACGCCGAGCACGCTCGACATCATCTTCATCCGGCCCGATGGCACGATCGCGCATATCGCGGAGAATACCGTACCCTTTTCGGAGAGCCCGATCCCGTCGGGCGAACCGGTCGGCGCGGTGCTCGAGATCAACGGCGGACGCGCGCTGGAGCTTGGCATCGTCGAGGGCGATAGTGTCAGCTGGACGAAGAAGGCCGGTTGATCGCGGTTGATGACGGCCCACTGGACGGCTAAGCGCGGATCATGGGCATCAATCTCAATCCATTCACCTGGTGGAACGGCGCCAGCTGGGGCACCATGATCGGGCTGCGCGGCAAGGTCCGCGTCGGCGACGACGCGCTCGGCAACGTCTATTATGAGGGCGGCAAGGACACTAACGGCAATCCGCGCCGCTGGGTGATCTATGCCGGCGCGAACGATTCGAGTCGCGTCGCGCCCGAATGGTTCAGCTGGCTGCATCATCAGGTCGATGATTTGCCCGATCGCTCGCTCCCCGCGGCGCGGGTGTGGGAAAAGCCCGCTTTGCCTAACCTGACCGGTACGGCGCTCGCCTATCGCCCGTCTGGCGCGCTCGAAAAGGGCGGCCGCCGCGCCGCCGCGACGGGTGATTACGAAGCCTGGACGCCTGAAGCGTGATCGATCGCCGCTGGTTGCTTGGGGGCGGGCTTGCCCTGGTCCTGGGGATTGGCGGCTGGCTCGGTTACGGGTGGTGGCAGGACCGCGCCCGCACCGCCTCGCCCGGAGCACGCCCCACGCCACGGACCTCGCTCGATGACGAAATACCTTCGTCCGACGTGACCACGATCGACGTGTCGTCGAGCGTCGATCCCTCTTTCGGCGCGACGCCGATGGCGCAGCGAATCGCGGTGATCGGCCTGCTCAACAAGCGCAACGGCGTGTCGCGCGACCTGAAGCTCAAGCCGGGCCAGGCGGTGCGCGTCGGCGATGTCGTGATCCGGCTGCGCGCCTGCGAACGTACCGCGCCGTGGGAGCAGCAGCCCTATACCGGCGCGTTCGTGCAGGTCGATGTCGAGCAGAACAACAAGAGCTGGCGGCGGGTTTTCTCGGGCTGGTTGTATAAAGAACGGCCGCAGCTAAACGTCGTGCTGCACCCGATCTATGACGTGTGGACCAAGAGCTGCGAGATGACCTTCCCCGAGGGCGGGCCGGATTCGGTGAGCGCCGGCGATAGCGCGCCGAAGGATGGTACCGCGACGCCACGGTCGAGCGAGAAGAAGTCCCCCGCCGCGCCCGAAGCGACTCCTTCGCCGGTGCCGACCACGCCCGCGATCGCGCCGGTCAACAACCCGACATAGTCGCTTCGCGTGATTTCCACCGCGCCGAGCGAGGCGAGGTGGTCGGTCATGAACTGGCAATCGAGCAAGATGAATCCGCCGACGCGCAACCGCGCGACGAGCCACGCGATCGCCACTTTCGACGCGTCGCGCGCGCGGCTGACCATGCTCTCGCCGAAGAACGCCTTGCCGAGCGCGAGACCATAGAGTCCGCCGACCAGATCATCGCCGTCCCACACCTCGATCGAATGCGCGAAGCCTATCGTGTGGAGCTTGAGGAAGACGTCTTCGATCTGCGTGTTGATCCAGGTGTCGGGACGGTCCTGTGCGGATTCGGCGCATAGTGCGATGATCCGCGCAAAGGCGGTATCGGCGGTGACGCGGTAACGGTCGGCGACGATCGTCTTCTTCAGCGAGTGCGAGAGGCGGAAACCATCGAGCGGGAGGATCGCGCGCTCCTTCGGTTCGACCCAATAGACGCTGTCCGCGTCCCGCGCATCGGCCATCGGGAAGACGCCGACCGCATAAGCGCCGAGCACCAGATTGGGGTCGAGCGGAACAAGGTCGAACGCCGCGTCGGGCGTCCCCTTCATGCCGCGAGCCGCTTCTCGATCGCCTGCCACAATTCTGTAAAGGCCTGCCCGCCGGCCGATCTGGCGGCGAAGCTGCCGACCGGTGCGCGCCTTACCGCCATCGATTCGACCACGCTTGCCATCGGCACCACCGGCCAGTCGGGGTGGCGGGCGAGCGCCTCGGCATGGAGCTTGCGGCGGCGATCGACCATCGAATGGACCGGGAGGAGGTTGGCCTTGCCGCCGAGATGCTTCACCACCTCGGCATAGGCGCGCTCAGACAGCGGCGATGGAATGACCGGAATGACGATCAGGTCGGCGGCGCGCATCACCTGGTCGCTCGTCTCGGTCAGCCCGGGCGGGCAATCGAGCAGGATGCGGTCATAGGATTTGCGCAAGCCTGTGAGCAGTTTTTGCAGCCGTTTCTTCTTGTCGAGTTCGTGGAACAGCAGGTCGAGCCCGCGCAACGAGGCGTCCGCGCCGATCAGGTCGAGCCGCTCGATCGTGGTCTTGCGCACCAGCTTCTCCGGCTCGACATCCTTGGAGAAGACCGATTGGGCCTGCTCCTTCGTCTTGCCGTCGGACAGAAGGAAGCTGCTCGCGGCCTGCGGGTCGAGATCCCAGAGCAGGGTACGACGCGACGACTGGATCGCCGAGCACCAGGCAAGATTGACCGCCAGCGTGGTCTTACCGACACCGCCCTTCAGGCTGTAGATCGCGATCGTCGCCACGCGCGTCCTTCCGCTGTTGCCCGCGCATCGTGCCGGAGGGTTGTGACGGAGGCAAGGCGATGGATGGGCCTCACCTGAATTTCCGCTGTATCATGACTCGATTCCCTTGGCTTCAGGAGCCTCCTGCAGAACCAGGGCGGTCCGCTACGAAAGCAGATATGGCAGGGTCCGAGCGTGAGGTGAATCGATCTCTGATCTCTAGGTCAGCGCGGCGAGTTTGGTGGACGGTCGGGCGAGATATGGGACACCCTATGTTGCATATCTCCGGGGTCGGATGATTGCAGTAAACCTATGATATATAACAGGATTATGGTAAAAGTTATGGCGCGCGCAAGGCTGCGCTAATTAGTATTGTGTCCCCGAATTACCGTGCCGCCACGCCCAGCCGCCGATAAGCCTTGCGCCAATCGTATAGCAGCTTGCGCCGCACACCCAGCTCGATCGCCAGCGCTGAAAACTGCTCGCCAGCTTCCAGCCGCAAAACGGCCCCCTCCTTGAACTCTGTTGTGAACACTCGGTTCGTTCGTTCTGACACGCTACCTCCTCGGATACCGTGTCACTCAATTACCCTGTCTCACTCAAGGGGTGCACTCCAATTTTGTGCCCAAAATAGGAGCAGGGCTCCCGGTGATCGGCGCGCTATGGCAAGCGCTCAGGTCGACAGTCAAATGAGGCCGTGGCGCCCGACAAATTCAAAGTGATGAACGTGCGCCGACCTACGTGCCGAACATCGATGCTTGGGGAACCCAAAGCAACTAAATGCCAGACAATTAGCGGGGTGCCATTCGTTTCATCAACAATACGGCCCGGTATCCCGTTTAGCGACGCCGTCGCCCTTTTAAAGTCGAGTATCAGTCTAACCGACTTGTCTTTTGCTGAGACCCGATTGCCGAGGCACAACGAGTCCGGCTCATCGGAGCAGGCACCCTGTCCAGACAGGGTGCAATTATATCGCCCTTGTTCGACAGATGCGGCAATACTTGGGCTGGCGAGCGCCGCTGCCCAAACCATAGAAAGACGTGGATCGATCTTCATTGGCAGAAGGTGGCACGCCGAACGGCCTTTGCAATTAGAAATGTCCGCATAACCATCTTTCCGATGGAAAAGACGGGGCCGTTGCAAAGTCGCTCTGAGCGGACATCGATGATCGCGTTTTCCAATCATCACAAAAAAGGCCGGTGGATCGCTCCACCGGCCGCTTGTTTCGTTTACGCGTAACCGTTCAGGCGCGGCAGGTGAGCGTGCCCTTGCCCGGCTGGGTTAGCGTGATGTTCTTCGGGTTTCCGGTCAGCGAGTAACCCTCGGCGACCAGTGGCTTACCGGCTTCGTCGGCCTTGAGCACGATCGTCGGACCGGCCTTTTCCAACTTCAGCATCGCCTGCTTGTCGCCCTGGAAGAAGGTGACATAGGCCAGGCTGTTGTCCTTGCAGCGGAAAGTGACCTCCGCCTTCATCGCCGGCGGCAGTTCGACCGGCGCGCGGTTGGCGATCGCTTCCGCTTGAGGATCGGATGAAACGCTGGTCACCACTTCCGGTGACTTGCTGTTGTTACAAGCCGACAGCGCGAGCAGCGCGACGGCGACGAGCGGGATGGTGCGGTTGATCATGTCGAGGGGACGCTTCGCGCACGCGAAAGAGTTCGTCAAGAGCGCAGATTTCCGGCCGAAGCGAGCCTTTTGCGCTGCAGCAAATGGACATTTATGTTTGCTGAACAAACAACTGGTTATTCATGGAATTCGTCGAGATCGGGGATGCGGCCAAACGCGATCTTGGTGCCGACGCGGTCGATGCGACCGCCCGATTGCGGGCCGAGGCTGACCGCGTTGCGGCCGAATTTCTCATTGATGCGGTCCATCGCGCGGCTGAGCGACAAGGTGCGAGTCTCGCGGGCGAGCGGATCATTGGGGTCAAGCAGGCCGAACAAGGATTGTTGCTCGCCGATAACCGGCTCGATCTCGGCCAGGGTCACGCCGATCATGCGGATCTGAAAATCGCCGGGGCGCACCTTGCCGGCCGCATAGAGCAGGGGAAACAACGTCTCGAGCGCGGCGAGGACGGCGAAGCTGTCCTGAGTCGAGGAGAGTTTACGGCTCGCGCGCCAGGTCGATTTGTCGTCCTCGAACCGCGCATGGAGGATCAGCAGTCGGCTGCGATAGGATTTCCGGCGCAAGCGGCTCGTCGCCTTGAGTGCGAGGCGGCGCGCGGTGAGCCGTACCGCCTCGGCACCGCGTTTGCTCGGCGACAGGACATGGCTGTGGCCGATCGAGCGGCTCTGCGTGGCTTTTTCGGGCAAGTCGACGCCGTGCAGCAGATACCAGAGCCGGTCGCCATTGGTGCCGCCCCAGGCGTTGCCGGCATCGCGCGGGCGGCGTTCGCACAACTGGCGGATGTCGTTGACTCCGTCCTGTGCGAGCCGTTTCTCCATCTTCGCGCCAATCCCGCAAATGTCGCGTAAAGCAAGATCGTAGAGCCGTTCGGGTAGGGTCTCGGCGTCGAGGATGACCAACCCATCGGGTTTCTGCATGTCCGAGGCGAGCTTGGCGAGCAGGCGGTTGGGCGCTATGCCGACCGAACTGGTCATGCACTCGCCGATATTGGCGTGGATCCCCGCCTTGATGCGGTGGGCAAGTGCGATCGCGTCGACGCGGCTATTCTCATTGTCGAGCAGGCGGCAAGCGACTTCGTCGATCGAACAGACCTTTGTCACGGGCACATGCTTCCAGACTTCCGCGACGATCGCATCGTGGAACTCGACATATTTCTCATGTCGGGCGGGCGTGATGATCAGGTCGCGACACAATCGTTTGGCTTCCCAGACCGGCGTGCCGGTGGTGATGCCATAGCGCTTCGCCTCGACGCTGGCGGCGATCGCAACGGTGGTATCGCTATCGACCGGCGCGACCAGCACCGGCTTGCCGCGCAATGCCGGATCGAGCTGCTGTTCCACGCTGGCGAATTAGCTATTCAGATCGAGGAACAGCCAACGCAGCGGCCGCGGGGGCAGGATGAGCGAGTCGTTGGGCATAATCGGAACAATAGCAGAACATATGGGCACGCAACAGGATGCCGTAGCGTCGGATAATTCGCTGAACGCGCGGCGAAATTAATCGCAACGACACGCTTTCGGCCCTATATAAGAAAGGTGAGCACCGCGATTCCCCACCAGTACAGCGTCGGCATCGATCCGGCGGACATCGACTTTATGGGTCATGTGAACAACGCATCCTACCTGAAATGGGTACAGGACGCGGTGGTCAACCACTGGCAGCGTTTCGCGCCGGCCGAGGCGGTATCAGGGCATCTGTGGGTCGCGCTGAAGCACGAAATCACATATCGCAAGCCGACCTTTCTGAATGACGAAGTGATCGC
Organism: Sphingomonas sp. UYAg733; assembly: GCF_054057355.1. Classification (NCBI taxonomy): domain Bacteria; kingdom Pseudomonadati; phylum Pseudomonadota; class Alphaproteobacteria; order Sphingomonadales; family Sphingomonadaceae; genus Sphingomonas; species Sphingomonas sp. UYAg733. The sequence goes on along the minus strand of NZ_JBSRZE010000004.1, from coordinate 276,000 downwards.
CACCGTGCTGCTCGAAAAGGTGCAGGGCGCGCGCGCCTTCTACCAGACGATCATCAAGCGCGGCGAGGAAGTGCTTGCCGAGGTTCAGTCGAGCTGGTGCTGCCTCGACGCCAAGACTTTGCGTCCGGCGCGAATCGCCGAAAGCATCTCGGAGCTGTTTTTCCACAAGGATTGAGCCTTGCGGTCATGTGGCGAGCACGACAGGCAGCGTGAATTTCCCATAGAGCAATTGGCACGCCCGAGACGATCGTGGCCGGCGGCCGCAGCTTGATCGGATAGCAATTGCTCCAATCCGGTGCGTGTAGCGCTGGCCGCGTTTCGTCATCGGCGCTAGGGTCGTGGCGGGGGATGAGCCTTGTCCGCCAGACAGGCGGGGGCGCCCTATGCATAAACCGTTCAATTTCGTTCAGGCGGCGATCCTGAAGGCGATGACCGAGGCGCTGTTCCACGGTGTCGATATGAAGATATCCTCACCGCAGGTCGTCGCCAATATCCAGCATCAGTTCGGCATGGTTGTGGGCGGCAAGCCGAAGCAGATCGGGTTGTCGCTCTATCTGATCTGCCTGGTGATGGGTGGGCCGTTCTTCCTGCTGTTCGGACCGGCGTGGCGCGCGCGACGGGTGGAGAAACGGCTGCATATGTCGCGTAACAATCTGATGCAGGATCTCGCGCGGACCAGGGGCATTATCTATGCCGGTTATTACGGTCATTGGGACGGCGTCAGCGAAGACGATAATCGCGACAATGTGGTGCTGGCGTCAATCGGTTTCACGCTGCCCGGGCATCGCGTGCGCGCGCCGGGCGAGGTGCCGATCGTGCCGTTTCTTGGCCGCGAGCTGGGCGATGGCGATATTCTCGGCATGGATCAGGTGCCCGACTCCGCGGGCGTGATCGTGATTGGGTCGGGCGCGGGCGGGGCGGTGGCGGCGGCGAACCTCGCCGCGCAGGGCCATGACGTGTTGATCATCGAGGCGGGCGCGCATTTCCCGTCGAGTGCGATGACCCATGAGGAGCGCAAGATGACCGCGCGGTTGTTCGTCGATGGCGGCGTGCAGACCAGCCGCGACAATGACGTGGTGCTGTTCCAGGGACGCTGTGTCGGCGGGTCGACCGCGATCAACAACGGCATCTGCCTGCGGGTGAAGCAGGACGGCCTGACCCATCCGGCGGCGCGCGACGTGTTCGCGAGTTGGGCCGCGCTGGGCGGACCGGTAGACGAAGCGCGCTTCGTCAAAGCCTATGAGGCGGTCGAGACGCGGCTGGGGATCGAGCCGGTCGATCCGCAAAGCGGGCGCAACAACGGCACGCATTTGCTGCGCGGCTGGGCGGCACACGCCGCATCGAGCGACGATCCGATCGATGCGGGGGCGGTCGCGACCTGGTTCAGCAAGAATTATGGCCCGCGCAGCATTGGGGCTGCGTGCGCCTATTGTGGTTATTGCAACACCGGCTGCCCCTATGGCCGCAAACAGGGGATGGCGCAGTCCTATCTGCTCGATGCGCGGCGCGCCGGAGCGACTATCCTGGCGGACACGACGGTCGGCCGGATCCGTTGGCGGCCCGGCCTGACAGGCGACAAGCGCGTCGCCGACGGGGTCGAAATCAAATTGGCCGACGGCGGCACGCGGTTCGTGCGCGCCACCACCGGCGTGGTGGTCGCGGCGGGGGCGATGGCGTCGAGCCGGCTTCTCGCGGCGAGTGATGTGGGGAATAGCGGTACCGGTATTTCGCTCAACATCGCCTGTCCGGTGGTCGCGCTGATACCCGAAGGCACGGGCATAGCCGGGGACATGCGATCCTGGGACGAGGACCAGATGGCGACTTATGTCGATCGCGGCGACTTCCTGCTCGAATCGCATTTCCAGCCGCCGATGAGCATGTCGACGCTGATGCCGGGCTGGTTCGACACCCATGCCGGGCGGATGCGCCAATATGGCCGGCTGGCCTCGGCCGGCGTCCTATTTCCGGTCGACCGGCAGGGCAGCATGAAGGGGGGCAAGCTGCACCTCAAGTTTCGCGAGGATGTCGAATTGCCGCTGCTGCGGCGGGCACTGTCCACGCTGGTGCGGGTGCATTTCGCGGCCGGCGCGATCGAGGTCTATCCCGGGCTGGCGCGGGGACAGACGTTGCGGCCTGACGATGATGTCGAGGCTTTCTTCGATGAGGCGATTCAGGCGGCGGACGATGTCGTGCTGTCGAGTTCGCACCCGCATGGCGGCAATGCTCGTAACGCTGATCCCGAAAAGGGGGTGGTCGATCTCGAATGCCGGTTGCATGGGGTGAGCAATGTGCTGGTTACCGACGCGAGCACGTTCACCAGCTGTATTCGCGTCAATGCGCAGCTGACGACGATGGCGATGGCGCACTATGCAACGAGCCGGGATCCGTTTGCCGGGGTGTGATCGGCGGTTGGCATCGACCCGATATTCCTTTGTGGGAGGGAGGGCTTAGCGGCGGGTGGGGCTCGATGCCCCGTTCGACGCTTCGCGTCGAGCGATGCGCTTCGCGATCGCACCCTCCCCCGGCCCCTCCATAAAGGGAGGGGAGAAGGGTGGTGGGGCTTACTGGGCGATCAAATAAGCCTGCAATGCCTGCCATGCGGGAAGTTTCGCGGCCAGCCCGACGGTGTGCAGCGGGCTGCTCGAGGGCAGGGCGATCCGAGCGATGTACGGCGCGGTGTCGCCGATCTGCGCCACGCCGTGGCGATAGGCGGTGGCGCCGTTGAAGCCGATTGCGCGGAGCTCGGGCAGGGTGCGGATCAGCGCGGTCAGGTCGTTGGCGACATGGTCCTGGATCGCCGCGTCGCTGCTGCCTTCGCGCCGCGCGCTGGCTACGACATCCCACAGGCCGATATGCGCATCGCGCAGCGTGGCGAGGCGCCCGTCATAGTTTAACGGGACGAGATCGCGAGCGATCACCGCCGACATCAGCCACCAGAACTGGTTCTGCGGATGCGCATAATAACGCGCCTCTGCGAGTGACCGATCACCGGGCAGGCTGCCGAGTATGAGCAGGCGGGTGGCTGGATCGGTGATGGGCGGGAAGCTGCGCTTGGTGGTCATCTGTCCAGATTTAGGTCGGTCAGACGGCGCGTCCAGCGTCGATCTGGTCCAGGCGCGACTGTAGGAATCGGCGCTCGGCGGGCTGGCGGGTGAGGTGGAGCGCAGTCCAGTAGGAAGTCCGTGCCGCCGCGGTGCGGCCGAGCCTGCGCTGCATGTCGGCGCGTGCGGCATGGGCGAGGTGATAGGTGTCCAGCGCGCCCTGCGCGAGGATCGTCTCGACTGCGGCCAGGCCGACCTCGGGACCGTCGCGCATGCCGAGCGCAACGGCGCGGTTGAGTGCGACCACCGGCGATGGATCGAGGCGGTGCAGCACGTCGTAGAGCGCGACGATCTGCGGCCAGTCTGTCTGTGCGCTGCTCGGGGCGTCGGCATGGATCGAGGCGATCGCGGCCTGGAGAAGATAGGGGTCGATGCGACGCGAAGCCGTGCCGCGCTCGATCAGCAACTGCGCCTCGGCAATGCTGCCACGATTCCACAAGGACCGGTCCTGATCCTCGAGCAGGATCAGGTCGCCAGCGGCATCGACCCGGGTGGCGCGCCGCGCGTCGTGTAGCAGCATCAGCGCGAGCAGGCCTAAAGCCTCCGGGTCGGCTATCAGCTCGACGACCAGCCGGGCGAGGCGAATCGCCTCCGATGACAGGTCGGGGCGGGTCAGGCTCGGGCCGTCGGTCGCCGCATAGCCTTCGTTGAAGATCAGATAGAGGGCGCGCAGTGCGCTATCGAGCCGGGCCGGCAGATCGGCGGGCGCCGGCACTTCATAGGGGATCGCGTTGTCGCGGATCTTCGCCTTGGCGCGCACGATGCGCTGCGCGATGGTCGGGGTGGGGGTAAGATAGGCGCGCGCGATCTCCTCGGTAGTCAGGCCGCCGACCTCGCGCAGGGTCAGCGCGATGCGTGCATCGGGCGCAAGCGCGGGATGGCAGCAGATGAAGATCAGCCGCAGTTCGTCGTCCTGGATGGTGTCGGGCATGACCATTTCCTCGGCCGGCTCCGTATTCGGCTCGGTCAGGGCGACGAGGTCTGGCAGGACGTCCGACAGCCGCGCCTGTCGACGCCAGCGATCGATCGTCTTGAAACGCCCGGTGGAGACGAGCCAGGAATAGGGGTTCGTCGGCACGCCTTCACGCGGCCAGCGGTCCGCCGCGGCGGCAAAGGCCTCGTGCAAGGCTTCCTCCGCCGCGTCGAAGCCGCCGAGCAGGCGGATCAGGGTCGCCAGCACGCGCCGCTTTTCGGTGCGATAAGCTGTCTCGACGGCGGCGCGTGCGTCGGCGGTCATGATCCCGGGCTCAGCGTGCCAGGCTCAAAGCATTGGTCGGGGCTGGCTATAATCGACCACCGGCCGAACCTCGATCGAGCCGATCCTGGCCAGCGGGTGACCGCTGGCAACGCGTACCGCCTCGTTCAGGTCGGGCGCTTCGATCACGACGATGCCGCCCAATATCTCCTTGGTTTCCATGAACGGTCCGTCGATCGTCGACATCTTGCCGTCACGGACCTGCAGAGTCATCGCCTCTTCCGGGAAGACCAGCGCCTCGCCCATGACGAAATGGCCGCTTTCGCGCAGCACGACATCGTAGGTCGAGCATTCGGCAAGTGCCGCATCAGCCTCGGGACTGCCGCCGAACAGGGTCTGGGGGTGATAATAGATCAGGCAGGCGTAGCGCATGATAGGGCTCCTTTGGTTAGCGCCGTCAGTGCCACTGGTCGTTCGCGATCGGGCGGATTCGACAATTCCCGAAATCTTTTTTTAGGGTGGGGGAGACGAGGCGGCATTTGCGGCCGCCTCATTTCCAAGCAAGGGGTTAGGCTGCCCCGAGATAATCCAGCTTGCCCACCGGCACGCCGTTATGGCGCAGGATCGCGTAGGCCATGGTGATGTGGAAATAGATGTTGGGCAGCGCGAAGGTCAGGACATAGCTGCGGCCGGTGAAGGTGAGGGTACGGCCCGGCGTCTGGAACGAGACCTCCGCCTCCTCCTTGCCGTCGAGCGAGTCGCGCGGGACGGTCGCGAGCAGCGCCTTTGCCTTGGCGATGCGCGCCTGGAGTTCGGCGAAGCTGGTTTCATTGTCCTCGAACACGACATTTTCGACCCCGCCGACGCGAGTCGCCACGCCCTTGATCGAATCGGTGACGCGCTGCACCTGAGCGGTGAGTGTCGCCATGTCGGGCGCGAGGCGCGAGCCGAGCAGCACCGCCGGATCGAAGCCCTTTTCGACGGCGAAAGCCTCGCCCTTGATGAGCACGCCCGAAAGGGCATCAAGTGCGCGGCCGAAGACGGGCACGGTGAGGTCGTAGAGTGATGTTGTCATGGCGGCGGTCTAGGCCGACGCCGGCGTCGCGTCGATGGGTTTTTGAGCTGCGAGCGCCCCATTCGAATGGAGGATGCAGTGATCGCCGACGTGCGTCACCAAGCCCAATAATCAAAGGAATTCGATATGCGGCTTGTCTTACCTGCGATCATCCTCGCGAGCATCATGGGCCATCCCGCAAGCGCCTCCCCGACCGATTGCAGGCAATTCCTGGCCGGCCATTGGGTGGGCAAGGGAAAGGTCGAGGGATTCGGCAAGCCGGTGCAAGTCGACAATGACTATAGTTATAGCAAGGATGGGTCGTTCGCGACGATCAACCGCTATCTCGGGAAGAACGGGCGCTGGAACAAACAGCGGCTGGTCGGCACCTGGAAGGTCGTCGCGGGCAAGGGAGCGAACGAATGCACGCTCACCCTGACCGGGACAGGCGTGAGCATGGGATCGAGCTCCACGTCCGATTTCAGCATCATCGACAGCGACACATTTCGGTCGCTCGGTTTCGACATGAAGCGCGTGCGGCAATAGCCATATCACATGAAGGATATCGACCGGAGATATCGCGGCTTGGCATCGCAGAAGGGCTCGTTTAGCCTGTGACGATGGCGGAAAAGATCACCAGCTATGCGGAATTCTGGCCCTTCTATCTGCGTGAGCATGCGAAGATGGAGACGCGGCGGCTGCACTATATCGGCACGACGCTGACCGTCCTGTTCCTGGCGCTCGCGCTGGTAAAAGGCGGTTGGTGGTGGGCGGTGGTGCCGATCGCCGGATATGGCTTTGCCTGGGTCGCGCACTTCACCGTCGAGAAGAACCGCCCGGCGACCTTCACCTATCCGCTTTGGTCGCTGGTCAGCGATTACCGGATGTATCTCCTGGCGGTGACCGGGCGGCTGGCACCGCATCTGCGCACAGCAGGGGTGGTCTGACCACCCCGCTTCAGCCGCGCGGCCGGTGGCTGCCGCCACCGCGATCGTAGCCGAAGGCGAAACCGGGGATGCCGCATTTGACGACCTTGCCGTTGCGGCTCGACTGAAGCTCGAGATAGGCGTTGTTCGACATGTTGAACGGGTAGGATGTCGAGTTCACATTGCTGACCGTGCCGACCAGTTTGGTGTCGGTCCAGGTGGTGAAGCTGATGATATAGCCGCCCTGGCCGGCGACGAAGGGCGGAGGGGCGCCCCAGAGCGTCGCCATGCTGTAATCGCTGCGCGGGCCGAAGCCGGTGCCAGTGATCGTCACCATGCTGCCACGGATCAGGCGGCCGGGAAAGCGGCTGCCATTGATGCTGTAGATCGTCGCGGGAAATGCGGGGCACGAGGCCATGGCGATGCGCAGCCGTGGCGACACCGTGTCCGTAGCGATGTCGCCCGGGCGCGGGATAACGCGGATCGGTTGGGTGGAGCGGGGCGTGGCGGCCGGCCGGGGCGGATGTATCTGAGTCAATGCAAGGGCAAGCAGAATGATCATGGCATGTCTCCGAACAGGGTGACGGCACACCCGAGGATTGGAGATGCGCAGTCGATTCCGTTCGAGCAGGGCGAAGATGGTTTGGCTTCCATCGTTTGTAGGAGGCCTGTGCTTGCCGATCGGGCATCGCCGCCCCTATCTAGCCCGATGACCATCGTCCCCAATACGCTCGCCCTGATCGGCAACACCCCACTCGTTCGGCTGAACGGGCCGAGCGAGGCCAGCGGCTGCGACATTTTCGGCAAATGCGAATTCGCCAATCCGGGCGCGTCGGTGAAGGACCGCGCCGCGCTTTATATCGTGGAGGACGCCGAGGCGCGGGGCGCGATCGAGCCGGGTGGGACGATCGTCGAGGGCACGGCGGGCAATACCGGGATCGGGCTGGCGCTGGTCGCCAATGCCAAGGGTTACAAGACGATCATCGTCATGCCCGAGACGCAGAGTCGCGAGAAGATGGAGACGCTGCGCGCGCTCGGTGCCGAACTCGTGCTGGTGCCGGCCGCACCCTATTCGAACCCGGCGCATTTCGTGCACACCAGCCGCCGCATCGCGGAAGAAACGCCGAATGCGATCTGGGCCAATCAGTTCGATAATATCGCCAATCGCCGCGCACATATCGTCGGCACCGCGGAAGAAATCTGGACGCAGATGGACGGCCGTATCGATGGCTTCACCTGTGCGGTCGGGACCGGCGGGACCCTGGCCGGGGTCGGCCTGGGATTGAAAGCCAAGGACGAGGCCGTGTGCATCGCGCTGAGCGATCCGCACGGCGCCTCGCTGTACGATTATTATGCGCATGGCGAGTTGAGGTCGGAAGGGTCGTCGGTGGCCGAGGGGATCGGGCAGGGGCGGATCACCGCCAATCTCGAGGGCGCGCCGGTCGATACCCAATTCCGCATTTCCGACGCGGAAGCGATGGGGTGGGTGCGCCGATTGCTCGCCGAGGAGGGGCTGTGCCTGGGGCTCTCGTCGGGGATCAACGTCGCCGGCGCGATCGCGCTCGCGAAGCAGCTCGGGCCGGGCAAGCGTGTCGCGACGATCCTGTGCGACACTGGATTCCGCTATCTCTCGACGCTCTACAATGCCGAATGGCTAAAGGCGAAGGGCTTGCCCATATTGCCATGGCTCGCGACGGATTGAGCCTTGGCATCGACAAGATGGTGCTCATGCGATAGTTTTGCCCGATAAGCATGAAAATGGTCGCACCGGATCCTGGACAGAGGACGCAACGCGTTAAGGTCGGTATGATCGGCCTTGCCGCCGTTCTGCTGCTGATTGGCCTTGCCGCAGCGATTTTCGCAACAGCAAGCCGCGAGCGTGGCGTGCTCGGTGGTGCAAACCCCGATGTCGTCGCCAATCTAACGATCAGCAACGACATGGTTGCGGTCGGCGATGGCAGCGAGCCGCTCGCCGATCTCGGCCTGACGCCAAGCACCGCTACCGAACAGGTCAACGTTGCCGAGATTGCCAACAACGCGGCCACGCCGCGGTGAATCGCGTCGCGGCCATTGTGGATTCGGCCGGGTGGCGCGGGGAAATCATGGTCGATGACTCGGTGGGGCCGGGCGGTTGCCGCTTCTGTAGGCGAATGAGCGTGAACACACAGAGAACAGATTGTTATGGTTAAGAAAAAATCGTCCTGAATCCCGTCAGGATAGCCAATTACCCCGGTTTTCCCGCGAATTCCCCTTGAATCCCCGGCTCACCCAAAGTAACCTTCTTTTCTTAGAGGGGCATACTCTTTCGCCTGCGCGAGACAGGGCCACGAGGACGGTTAACGCCGCTTTCGTGGAACGGAGGTTTGTGTCTGCCTCACATGGGGTAGGCTTTGGTGGATCGGATCGACTATCAAGGGGACGGTATCGGACTTGTCGATGACAAGTGCCGGGTCGCGATCCCCTCGTCGCTTCGGGCGGCGCTCGCCACCAACAGCCCGCGTGCCGACGGCAAGGACGGCGGCACCGTCATCATCGGCGTTCACGAAAGCAGCCCCTGCCTGATCGCCTATGACGAGGGTTATCGCACCGTCCTGAAAGATCGCGCCGCCCTGCGCGAGGCCGCTTACATGGCCGAACACGGTGCGCATAACCCCAATTTTCGCCGTGAAGCCTCACAGGGCGAGCCGGTGCCGTTCGACGGCAGCGGTCGCTTCATCATGCCCGCCTTTCCCAGGTTCCACGCCAATATCGACACCAACGCCTTCTTCTACGGCACGTTCGACTGTTTCGAGATCTGGGACCCGAAGACCTTGCTCGAATCCAACGTGGCCGACGTAATGAAGTCGTGCGTGCGCTTCCACTGCCAGCAGAAGGGGATCGTGCTGTGATCTCCGACGCCGCTCTCGACGCCCCTCATGTCCCCGTCATGCTCGCCGAAGTCATCGACGCGCTCACCATTGCCCCCGGTGAACGCCATGTCGATGCAACCTTTGGCGCCGGCGGCTACACCAGGGCGATGCTCGCCGCCGGTGCGCGCGTCTATGGTTTCGACCGTGATCCCGACGCGATTGCGGCCGGCCGGGCGTTGGAGGCGCAGTCGAGCGGCGCGCTGACGCTGGTGCCTGCGACCTTTTCCTCGATGGAGGCGGAGCTGGCGGCGCGCGATGCGATGCCGGTCGATGGCGTGACGCTGGATATCGGCGTGTCCTCGATGCAGCTCGACCAGGCCGAGCGCGGTTTTTCGTTCCAGACGGACGGGCCGCTCGACATGCGCATGAGTCAGGAGGGCCCCACTGCGGCCGACTTCGTCAACACCGCCGACGAGAGCGACATCGCCGATGTGCTGCATGATTATGGCGATGAGCCCCGCGCTCGCCGCGTCGCGCGCGCGATCGTCGCGGCGCGGCCGATCACGCGGACCGGCGAGCTGGCGCACGTCGTGCGCCGTGCGCTCGGCTATAAAGCGCATGACAAGAAGGACCCGGCGACGCGCACGTTCCAGGCACTGCGCATCGAGGTCAATCGCGAGCTCGGCGAACTGGCCGATGGGCTGGCTGCGGCGGAGCGTGTGCTCAAGCCCGGTGGGACGTTGGCGGTGATCACCTTTCACTCCGGCGAAGATCGTCTGGTGAAGCGCTTCCTGCGCGAACGGAGTGGTTCGATGCCCGGGGGTTCGCGGCATCTTCCCGAGTTGTTGGCCAGAGAAAAGCCGAGTTTTGAAGACGTTGGACGCGCAGTGCGGGCCGGCGATGCCGAAATCGCCGGCAATCCGCGGGCGCGGTCGGCGACATTGCGGACGGCGCGGCGGACTTCGGCCGCAGCGTGGCCCAGTTCGGGGCCGAGCACTGGGCCGAGCACCGGGCCGAGCACTGGGCCGAGTAAAGGAGCGTAACGATGTTGGCAGTTGCATGGAAAGGTCTGGGCTGGTTCCTCGGCAGCGTCGCCGTGACTCTGGGGTTCCTGCTGGTCCCCCTGCAGGTTGCGGCCGAGCGTAAGAAACTCGACCGGACGGTGAGCGAGATCACCCGGGCACAGCGTGACATCCGCGCGCTCGAGACCGAGTTCGAGACGCGTGCGAACATTGCCCAGCTCGAAAAGTGGAACGGCGATACGCTGCGCCTCGGTGCGCCGGTGTCGATGCAGTTCATGCCCAACGAGGCGGCGCTGGCGCAGGTCGATTTCACGCGCCCTGCGCAGGGCGGTGCAGAGGTTCAGATGGCGTCGCTGGTGCCATCGCGTGGCGAAACGATTACGCCTGCGGTGGCGACCAGTGCCCCGACCGCCATGGCGACCTCGATCGCTGTCCGCCCCGCAATTGCTGTCGCTTCGGTCACGTTGAGTCGGCAGGTCAGCCAGCAGACGGCGGTGGCGGCGCCAGTGCGCACCGCGACGATCAGGCGTCCGAAGCTTCAGGCCGTGGCGATGCTCGATCGCCAGTTGCTCAGCGATACGGTCCTGGGTGATCTGGCCACCGGTGCCTCGCGGGAGTCTCGCTTGCGGTGAGTGTCCTCGTCGCCCGTCCCCTGCCGCAACGGCGCCTGACCGGCCAGCGTCATGCGCTGGTCGCGACTGCGCATATGCGGCTGATGATCCTGATGCTGTTGTTCACCGCGGCGATCGCTGTGGTGCTGATCCGGCTGGCGGTGTTCGGTCTGTTCGCCGAAGCGTCCACGCCCCGCCTCGCGCAGATCGGGCCGGATTGGGCGCGGGGTGACATCGTCGATCGTAATGGCGAGCCCCTGGCGCGCACCATCGAGGCCTGGGCGATCGGGGTCCATCCTGACAAGCTGCTTGGCGACAAGCACGAGCTTGCGTCGCGTCTGGCCGAACTGATGCCGACGCATGACGCCGGCTGGTTCTATCAGCGCCTGATGCTCGACGTGAATTTCACGTATCTGGAGCACCACGCATCGCCGTCGCTGGTCGAGCAGGTCCATGCATTGGGCGAGCCGGCCTTGGTTTTCGACAAGGAAGCCGAGCGCCTCTATCCGCAGACCACGCTGGCGGCGCATGTTCTAGGCTTTCTCGGCCAGAACAAGGACGACAAGCGCATCATCGAAGGACAGGGCGGAATCGAACGCGCGTTCGAAGAACGGCTGACCGATCCGGTGCAGCGCGGCACGCCGCTGGCGCTCTCGATCGATTATCGCGTGCAGGCCGCCATGGAGAGCGAACTGGGCGCGGCGATGGCGTCGTTCCAGGCCAGGGGCGCGACCGGCGTGGTGCTCGACGTACACACCGGAGAGATTATTTCGATGGTGTCTTTGCCGGTATTCAATCCCAACAAGGTCGGTGCGGCCAACCGGGAATCGCTGCGTAACAACGTGACGCAGAGCGTCTATGAGCTGGGCTCGACTTTCAAGCCGATCACCATGGCGGCGGCGATCGAGAGCGGCGTGGTTACCTCGATGTCCAAGCGTTACGATGCGACCCAGCCGCTGCACGTCGGCGGGTTCACCATCCATGACGACCATTCGCAGAAGCGTTTTCTCAACGTGCCTGAGACACTGATCCATTCGTCGAACATCGTCACCGCGCGGATCGCCGACGAAATCGGCAAGGACCGCATGCAGGCGATGTTCAAGGCGATGGGGTTCGATACCAAGCCCGATATCGAGATCCGCGAGAAGCAGAAGCCGATCTGGCCCGTGTTCTGGGCGCGCACTACGGTGATGACCACGGGATATGGGCACGGTATCGCGGTGACGCCGCTGCATCTCGCCAACGCCTATGCGACATTGGTCAATGGCGGCATCTGGCGGCCGACGACCCTGGTCAAGGTTGCGCCGGGCAAAGCACCGACCGGCCGCCGCGTACTGTCCGAAGCGACCAGCGCGCGGATGCGCCAGTTGTTGCGGCTGATCGTGACGCAAGGCACCGGCCGCAAGGGAGAGGCGCCGGGTTACCGCGTCGGCGGCAAGACCGGCACTGCAGAGGTTGCCGGCGCGGGCGGTTATTCGAAGAAGGCCAATGTCTCGACCTTCGCTGCGGCCTTCCCCATGGACGCGCCGCGCTATGTTGTGGTCGCTATGCTCGATTCTCCCGTCGGCAATGCTCAGTCCTTCGGCTTGACCACCGCCGCCTGGACCGCCGCGCCGGTGGTCAGCCGTGTGATCACGCGCACCGGGTCGATGCTCGGCGTGATGCCGGACAATGGCCGCGACGTGGACGTGTCCGACCTGCTGCCGTTGCTCTGGCATGCGCCGGGCGAAAACTCGGCTGATCCGGAATGAAACTCGGCACGCTGACCGGTGGCGGCGAGATCGGCACGGTCAGCGGCTTCGCGATCGACCACCGCAAAGTGGCGAACGGCACGATCTTCGGCGCGTTCGAGGGCGCGAAGGTCAATGGTGAGGATTTCATTCCCGCAGCGGTGACATCGGGCGCGATAGCGGTCGTTGCCCGGCCCGAAGCCAAGGTGGTCGGGGCGGTGCATATCGCGGATGCCAATCCGCGCCGGAAATTCGCCCAGCTGGCTGCGCGATTCTTCGCGCCGTTTCCGGAAACTGCGATCGCCGTGACGGGGACCAACGGCAAGACCTCGACCGTCGAGATGGTGCGGCAATTGTGGCGCATGTCCGGCTATAATGCCGCGTCGATCGGCACGCTCGGCGTGGCCACCGCCGACGACCGGGTGTCGACCGGACTGACCACGCCGGACATCGTGACTTTCCTGTCCAACGTGGCGGGCCTGGCGCGCGAGGGCGTGAGCCATGTCGCGTTCGAAGCATCGAGCCACGGCCTGTCGCAATATCGCATCGAGGGGCTGCCGGTATGCGCGGCGGCGTTTACTAATCTGAGCCGCGACCATCTCGATTATCACGGTACGATGGAGGCCTATCTGCAGGCCAAGCTGCGGCTGTTCTCCGAAGTGCTAGAAGGCGATGGCGTGGCCGTGGTATGGGCTGACGATCCGAGTTCAGCACGCGTCGCGGAGATTATCAAAGCGCGCGGTATCCGCCTCGTCAGCGTTGGCACGCAGGGCGAGACGCTGAAGCTGGTGTCGCGCGACCCGACCCTGCTTGGCCAGGGTCTGGTGATCGAGGCGGAGGGCAAGTCCTACAAGATCAACCTGCCGCTGATCGGCGCTTATCAAGTGGCTAACGCACTGACCTCAGCCGGGCTGGTCATCGCGACTGGCGGCGATATCGCGGCGACGCTGGCGACGCTGTCACGGCTGCAGCCGGTACGTGGGCGGCTCGAGCGTGCGGTGATCGCGCGGTCGGGCGCGCCGGTCTATGTCGACTATGCGCACACGCCGGATGCGCTCGAAGCGGCGATCGCTGCGCTCAAGCCACATGCGGCGGGGCGATTGATCGTGGTGTTCGGTGCAGGCGGCGACCGCGATCAAGGCAAGAGATCGGCGATGGGCGCGATCGCGGCGTCGATGGCCGACAAGGTCATCGTGACCGACGACAATCCGCGTTCCGAAGACGCCGCGGCGATCCGCGCAATGGTCATGCACGGCGCACCGGGCGCGACCGAGATCGGTTCGCGGCGCGACGCGATTGGCGCGGCGATCGCCGAAGCCGGGCCGCAGGATATCGTGCTGGTCGCGGGCAAGGGGCATGAGCAGGGGCAGATCGTCGGCGACATGGTGCTGCCGTTCGACGATGTCAGCGTCGCGCGGGAGATGGCGGCGTGACGGGCCCGGGCATCTTATATCCCCTCTCCCCTTGTGGGAGATGGAGGGGCCCAAGCGAAGCTTGGGAGGGTGAGGGGAACTGCCTTAGCTGTTCCGCACATCATTCCCCCTCATCCGGCCCTTCGGGCCACCTTCTCCCACGGGGGGAAAAGGAATGAGTCTCTGGACCTCCGCCGAGATCGCCGCTGCGACCGGGGGCACCGCCTCATCGCCGTTTGAAGTGACCGGCGTGACCTTCGATTCGCGCGAAGTCGGCCCCGGCGATTTGTTCATCGCATTGTCGGGCGAAGCGACCGACGGACATAAATTCCTCGATCAGGCCTCCGAGCGGGGAGCGTCGGGTGCGATCGTCGCGCAAGCGACGACGCACCCGCATGCTCCGGCGCACACTTTACCGTATGTGCTCGTCCCCGACACGATGGCGGCGCTCGAAGCTCTCGCTATCGCGTCGCGTGCGCGGACCAAGGCACAGATCATCGGAGTGACCGGATCGGTCGGCAAGACCAGCACCAAGGAGGCGCTGTTCGCGGCGCTCGACCGGGGCGATCCAGGTGCCGCGCATCGTTCGGTCAAGAGCTACAACAATCATACCGGCGTGCCGCTGAGCCTTGCCCGCATGCCGGCCGATGCGCGTTTCGGGGTGTTCGAGATGGGCATGAACCATGCCGGCGAACTGGCCCATCTGACCAATCTGGTCCGCCCCAATGTCGCGATGGTCACCGCGATTGCGCCGGCACATACCGCATTCTTTCCCGACGAATCGGCCATTGCAGACGCCAAGGGCGAGATTTTCGCCGGACTTGAGCCAGGCGGGATGGCGATCATCCCGTTCGACAGCCCACACCGCGACCGGTTGATCGCCGCGGCGCTGCCGCATGCCGACCGGATCGTCACGTTCGGGCTCGACGATGGTGCCGATGTCTGCGCGATCGAAACGATGCGCCTGTCAACCGGCGCGACCTTCGTCACGGCGCGGGTCGGCGAACGCGAATTGAGCTTCACGATGGCGCAGCCGGGGCTGCACTGGGTCTCAAATGCACTGGGCATGCTAGCGGCGGTCGATGCGGTGGGCGGTGACTTGGCGCTGGCCGGTCTGGCACTTGCCGAACTCGGCGGGCTGCAGGGACGCGGCGCACGCTTCATGGCGAAGATTGCAGGCGGTGAAGCGCTGGTGATCGACGAGAGTTATAATGCCAATCCGTCATCAATGCGCGCGACGCTCGCCGTGCTCGGCGCGGAGACGGTGCCGCGCAAGATCGCGGTGCTCGGCGAGATGCGCGAACTGGGCGAGGGAAGTGCGGCCTATCATGCCGCTCTGGCCGAACCGATCGACGAAGCGGGCGTGGCGTACGCCGTACTGGTCGGTCCGGAAATGCTGTACCTCGCGAACACGCTTGAGGGTCGCGTGCAATTCGTTCATGTGCCCGACACCGCTGCTGCCCGAACGAGCCTGATGAAAATATTGGCGCCGGGCGATGCGGTGCTCATCAAGGGATCGAACGGAGTGGGGCTTTCGGCATTGGTCGCAAGCCTCGCGAACGGGACAGCATAATGCTTTATTTCATCGCCGAGTATCTGGGTTTTCCCGGGGCACTGAACCTCATCCGCTATCTGTCGTTCCGTTCCGGCGGAGCGGTGACGACGGCACTGGTGATCGGGCTGATCATCGGGCCGAAATTCATCGGCTGGTTGCGCGTACGGCAGGGCAAGGGCCAGCCGATCCGCAGCGATGGGCCGCAAAGCCATCTCGCCAAGCGCGGTACCCCGACCATGGGCGGGCTCATGATCCTGACCTCGATGGTGCTGTCGAGCCTGTTGTGGATGGATCTCCGCAGCCCATTCGTTTGGGCGTGCCTGTTCGTCACGTTGGGCTTCGGCGCGATCGGCTTCCTCGATGACTACGACAAAGTGAAGAAGGCGAGCGCCGCTGGCATCTCGAGCCGGATGCGCCTGATCGCCGAGTTCGCCGTCGCTGGGATCGCGAGCTGGATCATCGTCGGGCAGAACGGCACGCACCTGTACGTGCCGTTCTTCAGCGGCGTCTCGCTCGACTTGGGTTATTTCTACATCGCTTTCGCCGCATTCACGATCGTGGCGTTCGGCAATGCGGTGAACCTGACTGATGGGCTGGATGGCCTCGCCACCATGCCGGTCATCATTGCGGCGGTCGCGTTCATGTTGATCGTGTATCTCGTCGGGCGCGCCGACTACGCCCATTATCTCGGTATTCCGCACGTGCCGGGGGCGGGCAATCTGGCGATCTTCTGCGGCGCGATCGTCGGCGCGGGGCTTGCCTTTCTGTGGTTCAATGCGCCGCCGGCGGCGGTGTTCATGGGCGATACCGGCAGCCTTGCGCTGGGTGGCGCCCTCGGCGCGATCGCGGTCGTCGCACATCACGAACTGGTGCTGGGCATCATCGGCGGCCTGTTCGTTGTCGAGGCGTTGAGCGTCATCATTCAGGTGTTCTTTTACAAGCGCACCGGCCGCCGCGTGTTCAGGATGGCGCCGATCCATCACCATTTCGAACAACTCGGTTGGAGCGAGCCGACGGTCGTGATCCGTTTCTGGATCATCGCGCTGGTACTAGCGCTGGCCGGGCTTTCGACGCTGAAGCTCAGGTGATCACCTCGCCGACCTGGCGCGGCAAACGCTTTGCGGTACTAGGGCTGGCGCGCTCCGGCGTCGCGACGGTGCGCGCGTTGGTGGCGAGTGGCGCGCAGGTAACGGTATGGGATTCGAAGGAGACGGCGCGAGCCTCTGTCTCCGGCGTCGATATCGCCGATCCGGAGATGATCGATCTTGCCAGCTTTGACGGGCTGGTCGTGTCACCCGGTGTGCCGATCAACCGTCACCCGGTGGCCGATAAGGCACGTGCGGCCGGTGTTCCGATCATCGGCGATATCGAATTGTTCGCCCAGGCACGTCGCGACCTGCCGACGCATAAAATTGTCGGGATCACCGGCACCAACGGCAAGTCGACCACCACCGCGCTGATCCATCATATCCTGGAAACCGCGGGTATCCCGGCGCGGCTCGGCGGCAATATCGGCAAGCCGATCCTCGGCGAGGAGCCGCTGGCGGCCGGCGGTGTCTATGTGCTCGAACTGTCGAGCTATCAGATCGACCTCACCTTCAGCCTCGATTGCGATGTCGCGATCCTGCTCAACATCACGCCCGACCATCTCGACCGCTATCACGGGTTCGCGGGGTATGCCGCATCCAAGGCGCGGCTGTTCGCGATGCAATCGCCCGAGCATGCCGCGATCATCGGTATCGGTGACACGGCGTCGGCGCAGATCGCGCGCGGCCTGTCCGCGCGCGTCGAGCACCTCACCAAGATCGCGCCCGGCCTGTGCATGGATCAGTCGCGCTGGCCTTCGCTGCAAGGCCCGCACAACGCGCAGAACGCACTTGCCGGGATCGCCGCCTGCCAGGCGCTTGGCGTGAGCGAGGCGCTGATCGACCGAGGGCTGGAAAGCTTCAAGGGCCTGCCGCACCGAATGGAACTGGTCGCCACACGGAACGGCGCTGCTTTCGTCAACGACAGCAAGGCGACCAACCCGGATTCGACCGCGCCGGCGCTGGCCGCGTTCGATCGCATTCATTGGATCCTTGGTGGACAGGCCAAGTCGGATGACCTCGATGCCTGCGCCCCGCATTTCGGTAATGTCGCACGCGCCTATACGATCGGGGAGGCCGGACCGCGCTTCGCCGCGCTGCTCGCCGACGAATTCCCGGTCGAACAAAGCAATACGCTCGCGGCCGCGGTGATGAGTGCCGCAAGCCATGCCGCGTCGGGTGAGACGGTGCTGTTGTCGCCCGCTTGCGCCTCGTTCGACCAGTTCCGCGATTTCGAAGATCGCGGCGACGCCTTCCGCGCGGCCGTGGCGGCGCTGGCATGACCGACCTGCGCACCCAGGGCCGCAAGGGCGGCATGTGGAGCCGGATGAAGGATCGCGGCGGACGTGGCGATCGCTCGCCGCTTGGCCTGTGGTTCTGGGATATCGACCGCGTGCTGCTCTTGCTCGCGCTGTTGCTGATCGCGATCGGATTGGTCGCGGTGGGCGCCGCATCGCCTGCCGCCGCGCAGCGTTATTCGGACGAGAAGCATCATATCCCGCCGCTCTTCTATCTGTGGTGGCAGCTCGCCTGGGTCGGTGTGTCGCTTCCGGTGTTGTTCGTCGTGTCGATGCTGCCAGTCGCGTTCGCGCGGCGCATGGCATTGATCGGCACAGTGGTGTGCCTCGTGCTGCTGATGCTTGTGCCGTTCTTCGGAATCGAGCGTAACGGCGCGACTCGCTGGCTCGACTTTGGTGTTTCGCTGCTCCAGCCGTCGGAATTCCTCAAACCCTTTTTCATTGTCACGACGGCGTGGCTGCTCTCGTTGCGTGCGCAGGACAGCGACCTGCCTGTGGTGACGATCACCGGCGCGCTGACCGCGCTGGTCGCGCTGCTGCTGATGATGCAGCCCGATTTCGGCCAGACCGTGGTGTTCGCGGCGGTGTGGCTCGCGCTGCTGATGATCTCCGGCACGCCGGTAAAGGTCATGGCGACGCTGATCGGCTGCGTGCCCGCCGGGCTGCTCGCGGCCTACATCTTCTACGATACCGCGCGGGTGCGGATCGATGCCTTCCTGTTTCCGGGCGCTGAGGGCGGATCGGACAATTTCCAGACCAATGCCGCGCACAATGCGATCACTGCGGGCGGCTGGCGGGGTACGGGGCCTGGCGGCGGTTCGATGAAGTTCCGCCTGCCGGAAGGGCATACCGACTATATCTTCTCGGTGATCGGCGAAGAGTTCGGACTGGTCGCCTGTGCGGTGATCGCGATCCTGTTCCTGGCGATCGTGGTGCGGGTGTTCGTCAAGCTGCTCGATGAGCAGGATGAGTTCCGTTTGTTCGCCGCCGCCGGCCTGGCGACCCAATTCGGGGCACAGGCGCTGATCAGCATGGCGGTCAATACCGGCCTTGCGCCTTCGAAAGGCATGACTTTGCCGTTCATCAGCTATGGCGGATCCTCGCTGATCGCCTTGTCGATCGGCATGGGATTGCTGCTTGCCTTTACCCGCCGAAATCCGTTCGTATCGCGGTCACCCTATATCGCACGGTGGAGCGGCGAATGAGCAAGACACGGCATTTCGTCCTCGCGGCGGGCGGCACCGGCGGCCATATGGTGCCGGCGGCAGCGCTGGCGACTGAGCTCAAGGGGCGTGGGCACCATGTTTCGTTGGTCAGCGACGAGCGCGGCGTGCGGTTTCCCGGTCTGTTCGAAGGCATCCAGACACACATCCTGCCCGCCGGGCGGTTGAGCGGCGGCCCGGTCGGCTGGGTCAGAGCGGCATCGGCGATGTATAGAGGCCGGGCGCTGGCGATCGAGCTCTATCGGCATCAGCGTCCCGCAGCGGTGATCGGCTTTGGCGGGTATCCCGCGCTCCCGGCCCTGCTCGCGGCATTCAATCAGGGCATTCCGACCGCAGTGCATGAACAGAATGCCGTGCTCGGCCGGGTCAACCGGCTGGTCGCAGGCAAGGTCAGCGCGATCGCCACCTCCTATGCCGAGGTCGAGCGACTGAAGGACGCGCATCGCGGCAAGACCCATCTGGTCGGCAATCCGGTACGCGACGTGGTGCTCGCGCTGCGCAACCAGCCTTATCCGCTGCTTGAGGAAGACGGTATCTTCCGCGTGCTCGTCACCGGCGGCAGCCAGGGTGCGAGCGTGCTGAGCCAGGTCGTGCCCGACGGGCTGTCACTGCTGCCGATCGGCTTTCGCCGCCGCTTGCAGGTGACACACCAGGCGCGGATCGAGGATATCGACGCGGCGCGAGCGAAATATGCCGAACTGTCGATCGCTGCGGATCTCGCGACGTATCTGCCCGACATGCCGGAACATCTCGCTTGGGCGCATGCGGTGATCGCGCGGGCGGGTGCGTCGACGATCGCCGAACTGACGGCGGCGGGACGGCCCGGTATCCTCGTGCCCTTGCCCACGGCAACCGACGATCATCAAACCGCGAATGCGCGCGAGATCACCATGGCGGGCGGCGCTCGCACGATCGAGCAGCGCAATTTCACTCCCAAGGAACTGGCCAAGCAGATGCAGCGGCTCGGGCTCGATCCGGCGGCACTTCAGAATGCGGCCGGGCGCGCGCGCAGCTGCGGGCGGCCCGATGCCGCGCGCGATCTCGCGGACCTAGTCGAGAGCCTCGACGCGCCGGCCGGCGATATGCTGATCGGCGAGGGGCGCCCCAAGAAATTCGGTGATAAGGCGGCATTCGCATGAGAGGTGTCGCGACAGATATCGGCACGATCCATTTCGTCGGCATCGGCGGTATCGGCATGTCGGGCATCGCCGAGGTGATGAAGAATCTCGGCTATGACGTGCAGGGGTCGGACGTGGCCGAGGGTTATGTCGTGCAGGGGCTGCGCGACAAGGGCATCGTGGTGCACATCGGCCATCATGCCGACAATCTTGGCGATGCGGCGGTGGTCGTTACGTCGACGGCGATCAAGCGCGACAACCCGGAAGTGAATGCCGCACTCGAACGGCGCATCCCCGTCGTCCGGCGCGCGGAGATGCTGGCCGAACTGATGCGGCTCAAATCGACCGTTGCGGTGGCGGGAACGCATGGCAAGACGACGACGACCTCGATGGTCGCGGCGTTGCTAGATGCCGGCGGGGTCGATCCGACCGTGATCAATGGCGGGATCATCAACAGCTATGGTTCCAACGCGCGGCTCGGCGCGAGCGACTGGATGGTGGTCGAGGCCGATGAGAGCGACGGCAGTTTCCTGCGGCTCGACGGCACGATCGCGGTGGTCACCAATATCGATCCCGAACATCTCGACCATTACGGTTCGTTCGATGCGGTGAAGGCCGCGTTCGTCGACTTTATCGAGAATGTGCCGTTTTACGGCGCGGCCTTGCTGTGCCTCGATCATCCCGAAGTGCAGGCGATCATCCCGCGTGTGCGCGATCGCCGCGTCGTGACTTACGGCTTTGCCGCACAAGCCGATGTGCGCGGCGTCAATGTGACGCCGATCCCCGGCGGCAATCGCTTCGAATGCCTGGTGCGCAGCCGCGACGGATCGGTGCGCTCGATCGAAGGGATCGAAATGCCGATGCCCGGCCGGCACAATGTGCAGAACGCACTGGCGGCGATCGGCGTGGCGCTGGAACTCGGCATCGACGATGCGACGATCCAGCAGGGCTTCGCGAAGTTTGGCGGCGTGAAAAGGCGCTTCACCAAGGTCGGCGAGGTTCCGGTCGAAGGCGGTGTGGTCACGATCATCGACGATTACGGCCATCACCCGGTCGAGATTCGTGCCGTGCTTGCCGCGGCTCGCGAAGGCGTGGAGAACCGAGTCATCGCGGTTGTCCAGCCGCATCGTTTCTCGCGTCTCGGCAATCTGATGGAGGAGTTCCAGCAGGCGTTCAACGATGCCGACATGGTGCTGGTTACGCCGGTCTATGCGGCGGGCGAGGTACCGATCGAGGGTGTCGACGCCGATGCGCTGGTCGAGGGACTGAAACGGCGCGGGCATCGCTCGGCCGCAACCGTTGCCGACGCCGATGCGCTCGCGAGCGTCCTGGCGACGGCGATCCAGCCTGGCGATATGGTCGTATGTCTTGGCGCCGGCGACATCACCAAATGGGCGGCGGGCCTGGCCGACGCGATCGAGGCAAAGCGGTGACCGTCTGTTACGCTCTTCCACCCATGCGTGGTGCGGCCACGCATGAGGGCAGCCTTGCCGATTTCATCTGGTTCCGCACCGGCGGGCCGGCGGAATGGCTGGTGCGGCCGGAAGACGTGAATGACCTTGCCGCGTTTATGGCCGGACTCGATCCGTCCACGCCGGTGTTGCCCGTGGGTGTCGGATCGAATCTGATCGTGCGCGACGGCGGCGTGCCCGGTGTGGTGGTGCGCCTGCCCAAGGCAATGGCCAAAGTTTCCGTTGAGCCCGGCGCTAGCGGATCTTGGCGCGTTCGCGCTGGCGGCGCGGCGATGGGTATTTCGGTGGCGAGCGGTGCGCGCGATGCTGGCATTGCCGGTCTCGAATTTTTGCGTGGCATTCCGGGCACGGTCGGCGGCGCGGTGCGCATGAATGCCGGTGCCTATGGCCGCGACACGAGCGATATCCTGATCGAAGCGACGATTGTGACGCGCGACGGATCGGTCGAGATCTGGCCCGCGGCGAAACTTGGCTACACCTATCGCCATTCCGATCTGCCGGTGGGTGCGGTGGTGGTCGAGGCCTTGTTCGAGGGTATGCCCGGCGATCCCAAGGTGATCGGCGCGGAGATGGACCGGATCGCGGCCGAGCGCGAAGCGTCACAGCCTTTGCGATCGCGCACCGGCGGATCGACTTTCAAGAATCCGGAAGGGCACAAGGCCTGGGCGTTGATCGATGCCGCCGGATGTCGTGGCCTGATGCGCGGCGATGCGCAGGTCAGCGAGAAGCATTGCAACTTCTTGCTCAATCTCGGGTCGGCGACCAGTGCCGATATCGAAGCGCTGGGCGAGGAGGTTCGCGAGAAGGTAAGGGCTCATTCGGGGGTGGTGTTGGAGTGGGAGATTCAGCGTGTCGGCGTGTTCGCCGACGACGCCAACAAATACAGCATGGGGGTCGTCACGTGAGCCAGCTCCACGTTGCAGTCCTGATGGGCGGCTGGTCCGCCGAGCGTGAAGTGTCGTTGATGTCGGGACGCGACATCGCCAATGCGCTGGAAAGCCGTGGCCACCGCGTGACACGGATCGACATGGGACGCGATGTCGCCGCGAAGCTGACCGAAGCCGCGCCGGATGTCGTGTTCAACGCGTTGCACGGCACGCCCGGCGAAGACGGCACCGTGCAGGGCATGCTCGACCTGATGGGGCTGAAATACACCCATTCGGGGCTCGTCACCTCGGTCATCGCGATCGACAAGGTGCTGACCAAACAGGCGCTGGTGCCGCACGGCATTCCGATGCCCGGCGGCCGCATCGTCAAGAGCGCGAGCCTGTACGAAGGCGATCCGCTCACCCGGCCCTACGTGCTCAAACCAGTCAATGAGGGATCCTCGGTCGGCGTCGCGATCGTCACCGACAGCGGCAATTATGGCAATCCGATCGCGCCGGGTGCGGTGGGGCCGTGGCAGGAATTCGACGAGTTGCTTGCCGAGCCGTTCGTGCGTGGGCGCGAACTGACCACCGCGGTGCTGGGCGGCGAGGCGCTTGGCGTCACGGAACTCAAACCGAAGAGCGGTTTCTATGATTACGAATCCAAATATACTGAGGGCCTGACCGAGCATATCTGCCCGGCCGACATTCCCGACGAGATTGCCGAGGCGTGCAAGGTGATCGCGGTCGAATCGCATCGGCTGCTCGGCTGCAAGGGCGCGTCGCGATCGGACTTCCGCTGGGACGACGAACGCGGCGTGGACGGGCTGTTCCTGCTCGAGATCAATACTCAGCCGGGCATGACGCCGCTTAGCCTGGTGCCCGAACAGGCACGGCATATCGGCATGAGCTATGCCGAGCTGGTCCAGAGAATCGTCGATGACGCGCTCGTTGGGGGAGACGTGTAATGGCCGCTACGCTCAAGCGAGCACCGGCGCGGCGCCCGGTCCAGAAGCGCAAGCAGCCGCGTACCTCGATCATCGATCGCATCATCGCCGCGCTGCCGATTAGCGAAGCAATGCTGCACCGTATCGCGACCTGGTCGATCACCGGCGCGGTGATTGCCGGGCTAGGGATGTTCGCGGTCTGGATGGGTGTGCCCGGCGCGATCGGCGTGGCGGTGGCCGAGGGGGTCGGCCGCGCGGGTTTTCGTGTCGAGCAGATCGAGGTGACCGGACTGAGCCGGATGGACCGGATGTCGGTCTATGCCGTTGCGCTCGACCAGCAATCGCGCGCGATGCCGCTGGTCAGCCTGGAGGAAGTGCGCACCAAGTTGCTGAAATATGGCTGGATAGCGGATGCCCATGTCTCGCGCCGGCTGCCCGATACCTTGCTCGTCCATATCGTCGAGCGGCGGCCTACCGCAGTGTGGCAGGACAGGGGGCAATTGTCACTGATCGCGGCGAACGGCGTGTGGCTCGAACCGGTCCGGGCCGATGCGATGCCCGATCTGCCACTGGTCATTGGCCCCGGCGCGAACGAACAGGAGGCGGCGTATCAACGCTTGCTCAACGCGGCGCCCGCGCTGCGCCCGCTGGTCAGGGCGGCGACCTGGGTCGGCAACCGGCGCTGGAACGTGACCTTCGAGAGCGGCGAGATATTGCTGCTGCCGGAGGGCAATGCGCCCGCCGCGCGGGCGTTGGTCAAGTTCGCGGAGATGGATGGGGTAAAGCCCTTGCTAGGCAGGGGCTTTCTGCGGTTCGATATGCGCGATCCATCGAAGATGGTTGCACGCAAGCCGGGCGAGGAAACGACGCGGACGATCGCGGATCCGACCGATGAGAACGCGGCACCGCGACCGGCGGTGATCGAAGCGAAGAAACATGTTGGCGTAACGGGGCAGGGGTAATTGGCATGGCGAAGGTAGCACCAGAGGGGTTGATCACTGCACTCGACATCGGGTCGTCGAAAGTGTCGGCGATGATCGCGCAAAAGGGCGATGGCGGCGAGTTGATCGTGCTCGGCACCGGCCAGCGCGAGAGCCGCGGCGTGAAGCGCGGTTATATCGCCGATGCCGACGCGACCGAGGCAGCGGTGCGCGAAGCGGTCGAGCAGGCCGAGCGGATCGCCGGGGTCAATATCCAGAATGTCTGGGTGAGCTTCTCGGCTGGCGGGCTGGTGTCGGATGTCGCGTCGATCGAGTTCGAGCTGGGCGGCCACCGCGTCGAGCAGTCCGACATCGATGCATTGCTGCAGGCCGGGCGCGAGTCGATCGATCCGGCTGGTCGAATGGTGCTTCACGCACAGCCCGCGCTCTACACGCTCGACGGCCTCACCGGCGTCAAAAAGCCGCTCGGGCTGCATGCCGACCGGCTTGGCGTCCATATCCACGTCGTCGCCGCCGACGGATCGCCGGTGCGCAACCTGGGCCTGTGTGTCGCCAATGCGCATCTCGAAGTGAAGTCGATCATCGCGTCGCCGGTCGCGACCGGCATGGCCTGCCTGTCGGATGACGAACGCGAGCTGGGTGTAGCG
This sequence comes from Sphingomonas sp. UYAg733, assembly GCF_054057355.1. Lineage (NCBI taxonomy): Bacteria > Pseudomonadati > Pseudomonadota > Alphaproteobacteria > Sphingomonadales > Sphingomonadaceae > Sphingomonas > Sphingomonas sp. UYAg733. The sequence goes on along the minus strand of NZ_JBSRZE010000004.1, from coordinate 250,948 downwards.
CTGGTCGAAATGGGTGCGGGCGTGACCAACGTCTCGCTTTATGCCGGCGGCATGCTGGTCGGACTGACCTCGATCCCGTTCGGCGCGTCGGACATCACCAGCGATATCGCCTCGACCTTCGGCATGACGCCCGCCCAGGCGGAGCGGATGAAATGCTTCTACGGCTCGGCCAATGCGTCACCGCGCGACAATCACGAGATGATCGAGGTCGCACCGATCAACGCCGAGGACGATGTCCGCGAAGGCAGCCGGATCACCCGGGCACAATTGATCGCGGTGATTCGCCAGCGGCTCGATCACTTGATCGGCGAAGTGCAGAAGGCGCTGGTCGATCTGAAATTCTCCGGACCCGTCGGGCGCCAGGTGGTGCTGACCGGCGGCGGGGCGGAATTGAAGGGCATCGCCGATTATGCGCAGCAGGCATTGGGGCGCTCGGTCAGGATCGGGCGGCCACGTGGACTCACCGCCCTGCCGGAGGCGCATAGCGGCCCCGCTTTCGCGACTCTGGCAGGGCTGGCTTATTACGCAGCATCCGACCCGATCGACCTGCGCGAACTGTCGCCCGCACATACCATGGTGCATCGGCCAAAGGGTTTTGCGGTGATTCGCCGTTTGATCGCGATGGCTCGGGCCAATTATTAAAGAATTACGACATTCTGTATCTTTCCCGCTGGATACACCGCTAGCGATGGTGCAGAACGGAACAGACTAATTGGCGCCGCGGGGTTATTGGGGCGCAGTGGAGACGAAGGTCATGAGCATCGAATTCCTTCCACCCGAAGTTGACGAACTGACGCCACGTATCGCCGTTATCGGCGTGGGTGGAGCCGGCGGCAACGCGATCGCCAACATGATGCGCGCCGACGTGCAGGGGGTCGACTTCCTGGTCGCCAACACCGACGCGCAGGCATTGAAGCAGTCGGACGCGCCGCACCGTATCCAGCTCGGCGCGAAGATCACGCAGGGCCTCGGCGCCGGAAGCCGGCCGGAGATCGGTCGTGCCGCGGCGGAAGAGACGATCGACCAGCTAACTAAGACGCTGGAAGGCGCGCATATGTGCTTCATCGCCGCCGGCATGGGCGGCGGCACCGGCACCGGCGCCGCACCGGTCATCGCCAAGGCGGCGCGCGACATGGGCATCCTGACGGTCGGCGTCGTGACCAAGCCGTTCGCTTTCGAAGGAAGCCGCCGCGCCAAGGCGGCCGAGGCCGGCATCGAAGAATTGCAGAAATATGTCGATACGCTGATCGTCATCCCCAACCAAAATCTGTTCCTCGTCGCCAATGCCAACACCACCTTCAAGGAGGCGTTCCAGATGGCGGACGAGGTGCTCCAGCAAGGCGTGCGCGGCATCACCGACCTGATGGTCATGCCAGGCCTGATCAACCTCGACTTTGCCGACGTCCGATCGGTGATGCAGGAAATGGGCAAGGCGATGATGGGCACCGGCGAAGCGTCGGGCGACAATCGCGCGATCGAGGCGGCGTCGAAGGCGATCGCCAACCCGTTGCTCGACGGCGTCAGCATGAAGGGCGCAAAGGGCGTCATCGTGTCGATCACCGGCGGCGACGATATGCGCCTGCTCGAAGTCGATGAAGCGGCCAATCATATCCGTGAGCTGGTCGACGAAGACGCCAACATCATCTGGGGTTCGGCATTCAACCCCGACCTTGAGGGCAAGATTCGCGTGTCGGTTGTCGCGACCGGCATCGAAGCGACGGCTCGCCCGATCGAATCCGCGGCGCCAGCATCGCGCGCCTTCACCTTCTCCGCACCGAAAAAGGCGGAAGAACCAGCTGCTGAAACGCTCGAGACTTATGGATCGGCGATGACCGACGCTGAGGTTGCCGCAGAGCCTGCCGAGGCCGATGCCTTCGCCTCCGAGGCGGTCGAAACGTCGGATACCGACGAACTGATCCTGGGCAGCGAGACCGAGGTTCCAGCGGCAGATGGCGAAGAAGCGCAGCCGATCAAGGTATTCGGCGACGACATGCCGGCCGCCGCCGCGCCGGCCAAGGATGTCGGGGCGGCCACCGATGGCGGCGCCCGCCGCCGCTGGCTGTCGCCTGGAACACCCGTTGCCGAGCAAGAAGCGGCCGCCGAAACGCCGGCCCCGCCCGCCGCGCCACGAGTCAAGCTCGGCGGCACCTTGTTCGAACGCATGTCGGGCGCGTCACGCGGTGCCGCGCGTGAGGAAGAACCGGCCGACAAGGACCCGCTCGACATCCCTCGTTTCCTGCATCGCCAGAATAATCAGTAAGATCGCACGGCGCGCGCCCAGCTTGTCGTCGGCGCGCGTCAGCTGGTCGCGCAGGGGCGATGACAGACATTGTCGGCGCGGCATCGTTCAGGTCTAGGCAAGATGATCTGCGTCAACCCGGACCTGTTCCGGCATCCACTGTGCCATGCGCCAGCCCATGGTGTGATTACGGAACAGCGGATGCTGGACAGGTCCGGCATGACCACTTCTCTGGGACAGGCAAGGCGCTGAGCTGACACATTGATGCACGCCCGGCGTCTTCATATCCTGGCCCTGATGGCCTCTCCTTTGCCGTTCATGGCGGAATCGCCCGCGTCCGCGCAATATGAGGTCGTTCAGGCGGCGACGCCTGATGCCGACGAACTTGCCTCGGAAATGCGATCGCTCGCGGTAAACCCTGCCGATCTCAACGCCCTTATTCGCGCCGGCGAGCTGACTCTAAAGCTCGACGACACGACCGCCGCGTCGGGCTTCTTTGCACGCGCGGAACGGCTTGATCCCCGCAATCCGCGCATCAAGGCGGGAATGGGAACGTTGCTCGTCAAGGCCGGCCGACCGGGCGAAGCATTGCGCCGGTTCGCCGAAGCCGAATCGTTTCGCGGCGACGTGCGGCGCTTCGCTGCCGATCGCGGACTCGCCTATGATCTCATCGGCGAACAGGAGCGTGCGCAGCGCGATTACCGCCTTGCCCTCAACGATGGCGCGATGGACGAAACGATCCGTCGCTACGCCTTGTCGCTGGGCATTTCCGGCAGGCGCGACGAAGCGCTGGCAAAGCTCGAGCCGCTGCTTCGCCGCAGCGACCGCGGCGCATGGCGCGCGCGCGCTTTCATCCTGGCGATGACCGGTGATGCGCCGGGCGCGGAGCGCATCGCGACCAGCATGATGCCGGGTGGTCTCGCTCAAGGGTTGGGGCCATTTTTCCAGCGCCTGCCGCAACTCGGCGCGGTCGATCGCGCCTTTGCGGTGCATTTCGGCGAAGTGCGCGGATCACCACAGCGGACCGCAGACGCGCGGCTGGCGCCGGCGATGCCGGCGTTGCAGCCCGAACCGGGACGCCCGGTCGTCATGGCGAGCGCAGTGACGACTTCACCCGCGGCCGAAGTGAAGAAAGATCGCCGCGACCGCAAGAAGGACAAGAAGAAGCGCGGACCGGATCGCTTCCAGGTCGCCACCGCCACACCACCAGTGCCGTTGCCCGCGCCGCCTGCTTATGTCGGATCGCCGGCCGGCGCTGAAGTCGTCCAGGAAATGCCCGGTCGCTCCGAGGTGGTGCAACAGATTCCGGGGCGGACGGAGGTCGTGCAGGCGCTGTCAGGCCGGAACGAGGTCGTTCAAGCGGCGGCGCCAACTCAGTTGCAGTCAAGTGATCGCGCACCGCTGCCGTCGGTCGCTTATGCATTGGCAAGACCGGTGACGGTGACGGCAATGCCCGCACCGCGCCGTGTAGAAGCCTCGCAGGCGGCGCAGCCGCCAGGCCGACTGGCCGCCGACGCGCCGGCGCCAAGGCCATCGACTGAGGCAAAGCGCGTCCCCGAGCCCGAGGTCGCCGATAACGAACCGGATGTGGTCGAGCCAGACACTCAGCCGGTCACGAACGTCGCTGCACCGAAGCCGGTCGAGAAGTCCGCCAAGGTAGCGTCCGAGCCGGTTTCTGGACCGCCGGCAGAGCAACCGGTCGCGCCCGCTCCCACGCCTGCCGCATCCACTCCCACCGCCGCTCCCGCACTCGAACTGCGCACGCCACCATCCGGACTGGCGCGCGGCGAGGATTCGATCCTGGCGAAGATCATTGCCAATATCACCGTGCCCGGCTCCGAACTCGACGTCGAACCGGCCACGCTCGCGCCGGTCAGGGTTGCCGAGGCGGCCCCGGCCAGGGTCGAACCACGGCCAGTCGCGGCAGCGGGGGCTGGTCCTGACAGTTCGGCGGCCGACGCCCAGGCGCTGGCCGACCAGAAGGCGGCGGACAAGAAGGCCAGCGACAAGAAACTTGCCGACAAGAAACTGGCGGACAAGCAGGTCGCCGACAAAAAGCTTGTCGACAAGAAGCTCTCCGATGCCAAAAAGGCGGAGGAGCTGAAAAAGAAGAACGATCCCAAGATCCTGGAACCGGCGCGTATCTGGGTGCAGGTGGCGGGCGGTGCCAATGAAGCGAGCCTGGCCAAGGCGTGGGAGCAAGTCAGCGCCAAGGCGCCGGTCGCGTTCAAGGGCAAGGCGGGCTGGACCACGCCGCTCAGGCTGACCAACCGCGTCCTCGCTGGTCCTTTCAAGACCGGCGATGAAGCACGCTCCTTCGTCAATTTGATCGCGAAGTCGGGCATTTCCGGTTTCACCTTTACCAGCGAAGCTGGCCAGAAGATCACCAAGCTCGGCGCGAAGTGAGGAACCCGGCACCTTGGGCTTTGGAACCGGCGCGCAGCAGAGGGCGCCTGCACAAGGAACAGGGCGACAGCGAACGCGGGCCGCGCGACGCGTTCCAGCGCGACCGCGACCGGATCGTCCATTCGATCAGCTTTCGCCGGTTGCGCCACAAGACCCAGGTATTCCTCGCCCCCGACGGCGATCATTTCCGCGTCCGCTTGACGCACAGCATCGAGGTCGCGCAGATCGGCCGGACGATCGCGCGTGCGCTGGGGTTGAACGAGGATCTGACCGAGGCACTGTGCCTGGCGCATGATATCGGCCATCCGCCGTTCGGCCATGCTGGCGAGGATGCGTTGAAGGCTGCGCTGATCGGGCAGGGCGGTTTCGACCATAATGGTCATACGCTGCGCGCTCTGATGGAGATCGACAGTCCTTATCCGCGCTGGAACGGGCTGAACCTGACTTGGGAAACGCTGGAAGGGCTGGCCAAGCACAATGGGCCGGTCAAGGCACCCGGATGGGCATTGGCCGAGGCGGATGCCGCCTTTCCGTTCGACCTTGGCCGCTGGCCGTCGCTGGAGGCGCAGGTCGCGGCGATCGCCGACGATATCGCTTATGACAATCACGATATCGACGATGGCCTGCGCGCGGGCCTGCTGACACTCGATCAGTTGCTCGACGTGCCGGTGATCGCACGCGGATGGGCTCGCACCCTGGCGCGCTTTCCCGATGTCGCTGTAGAAAGGCTCACCGGTGAACTGGTGCGCAGCCAGATCGGCGCCATGGTCAACGACGTCATCGCGGAGTCTCGCGCGAGACTGACTGCGGCTGGCGTCGAAACCGCCGACGATGTTCGCGCGGCGGGGCAGCTCGTCGGCTTTTCCAGGGCGATGCGCGACGACGAGCGTGCGCTGAAGAAATTCATGTACGCGTGCCTTTATCACCATCCGCGTCAGATGGCGGCGGCCGACGCGGCGCACGGCGTGGTCGCGGGCCTGTTCGCTGCCTATCTTGCCGACCCCGCGCTGATGCCGGATGACTGGGCCTCGCGCCTCCCCGAAAGCGAACCCGCGCGCAGTCGTCATATCGCCGATTTCATCGCCGGTATGACCGACCGCTATGCCGTGAACCGCTATCGCAAAGTGGTCGGCCCGGTGGATTTGCCCGAGGGATTCTAAAAGCCTATGCCGCCGACTGCGGCAAGGGTGCAATCTTGCGCTGGTCGCCCGCAAGGCTCTTCTGACCGAGCAGGACAATGATCAACGCTATGGTTCCGGCGGCCACCGACACCCAGAAGCCGTTATACGCGCCGAATTTATCCACCACCAATCCTGTCGCAAACGACCCCAGCGCCATGCCTATACCGATACCGGTCGTCACCCAGGTCACGCCTTCTGTCAGCATCGCCGCCGGCACGCGGCGCTCGATCAGGCCGAACGCGGTAATGAAGGTCGGCGAGACGCCAATGCCGCTGACGAAGATCGCCAGAGCGAGCATCGGCACCGTATTTGCGACCAGCAGAGGCAATGTGGTGAGCGCGATGATGCCGACCGCGATCGCGAGCTGACGCTGCAGCGGCATGCTCAGCTTCAGCGCGCCGACGATCAGGCCGACGGCGAACGAACCAATCGCGTACACACCGATGACGAGCGTCGCGGCACTCGGCTGACCTAACTCCTTGGTGATGGCTACCGCGCTGATTTCCGCTGTTGCGAAGATCGCGCCGACGAAGATCAGGGCGAGGGTGATGATCTGTACCGGGCGCTGCCGGATTGCGGAACCGCTACCGCCTTGTCCGACCTGCCTGACGCTGGGCTCCGTCGATCGTTGCAGAATGAACGCCGCCGATCCGAATGCGAGGAACAGCGTGCTCGCCAGCACACCCGCCTCGGGAAACAAGGATACGCTGAGGCCCACCGACAAGGAGGCACCGGCGATATAAACGAGCTCATCCGCCGCCGATTCGAACGCAAAGGCGGTATTGAGTTCAGGGTGATCGCGAAAGATTTCGGTCCAGCGTGCCCGCACCATCGCTGGAATGCTGGGCATGGCCGCGGCGAGCAGCGAGGATACGAACAGCGTCCAGATCGGCCAATGCTGATGGGTCGCAACCAGCAGCGCCGCGAAGGCGATCACCGAAACAACTATAGTCGGCACGACCACTCTCGTTTGGCCAAGACGATCGATCAGCCGCGAAATCTGCGGCGCAATGACGGCGTTGGTCAGTGCATAGGTCGCCGAGACGGCGCCGGCGAGCCAATATTCCCCATGGGTCTGCGACAACATGGCGATGATGCCGATCGGTGCCATGGCGATCGGCAACCGCGCGACGAAACCAGCGGCCGCAAAGCCTTTCGTGCCCGGCGTGCGGAAGATTTCTCCATAGGGGTTGGGCATTGCAGGCTCCAGAATATCAGGACCGCAAGATTGACATACGCGGCGTATGAAATTTGGCTAATTGCATACGTTGCGTATGTCAATTAATATACGTCCCGTATGTGAAGGAAGTCCAATGGCACACAGGCCACGCAAGGAAATGATCGCGGAGACACGCGCCAAACTGGTGAGCGCGGGGCGTCATGCGTTCGGCACGGTCGGCTATGCCGAGGCGTCGATGGATGATTTTACCGCCGCTGCCGGCCTGACGCGTGGTGCGCTCTATCATCATTTCGGCGACAAGAAGGGGCTGTTTAGAGCTGTCATCGTCGAGATCGACGATGAGATGGCGGCGCGGGTCAGCGAGGTCGCCCGGAGGGCGCTTACGCCCTGGCAGGGCTTTGTCGACGAATGCACCAGCTATATCGAAATGGCGCTCGAGCCGGAAATCCAGCGCATCATGTTCCGGGACGGCCCCGCCGTTCTGGGTGATCCGTCACACTGGCCGAACGCCAGCGCCTGCGAGGCCGCAATCGCGGGCCATCTTATCGCTCTGCAACGAGAGGGGGTGGTCGTCGCCGATCTCGATCCCGCCATAGCGGCGCGGTTGATCAACGGGGCAAGCAGTCAGGCCTCGCAGTCGATCGCGAACTCAGATGACCCCGAGGCAATCTCCGGAAAGGTCGTTACGGCGTTCAAGGCGCTGCTGGAGGGATTGCTGATCAAGCCCCGATAACGCCGGCCGCATCGATTGAGCCGGGCAGCGGCTAAAGCGATCAGTCGAGGCACGCGGGCGACGAGCTGTCGGCTTGGCATATTCTTGCGACAAACGGCGCCTATTCTGGCTGTGAGCACAGTCCGGGAATGAGCATATGTCGCAGCAAAGCATCGCCCTTAACCGCTTTGGGCTTGGCGCACGGCCGGAAGAAATGGTTTCGGACGCTCCGGAAAAGTGGCTGCTGGCGCAGTTCGACAAGTTCGAGATAAAACCCGCGGTCATTACCGCTCTGCCCGGGCGTCGTCAGATCGCGGGAGAGCTGGCCGACTATCTGGTCGAGACGAAACAACTGCGCGCGGAAAAGGCGCCACGCCGCAAGGCCGCTGTGAAGACCGCAACCGCTCCTATGATGGAAGACGGCCCGGTATCGATGATGGCCGACCGTCCGGCAGCGCCGGATGCGGAGAAGGCCGATGGCAATCCAAAGGACGCGGTTCAGCAGGCACGGCAATTCGCGCGGCAGCAGGGGCGCGGCAATTATGTCGATGCGGTCGGTGCCCGGTCGGTCGTTGCGCTGACCGGCCCGGCGCCGTTCGTCGAGCGGCTGGTTCATTTCTGGGCCAATCATTTCGCTGTATCGGCCGACAAGCTGATGGTGATCGGCCTTGCCGGCCTGCTTGAATTCGAAGCGATCCGGCCGCACGTGCTGGGCAAGTTCGGCGACATGCTCGCGGCGGTCGAGCGCCATCCGGCGATGCTGCTCTATCTCGATCAAGTGCAATCGATCGGCCCCAACAGCCAGATCGGCAGCCGCGTCGCCAATCGGCCCAACCGCAAGCTCGGGCTGAACGAGAATCTGGCGCGCGAGATACTCGAGCTCCACACGCTGGGCGTGCGCACCGGCTACGGTCAGGCCGATGTCACCGAATTCGCTCGCGCCATGACCGGCTGGACCGTGGCCGGTCTGACCAGCGGCGTCGTCGCGCGGATCACCGGATCGGAGGGCGAGCCCGGAGATTTTATCTTTGCCGAACGGATCCACGAACCGGGGACGCGCACGATCATGGGCAAAGGCTATGCGCACGCCGGCGAGCGCCAGGCACAGGCGGTGCTGTCCGACCTCGCCGTGCATCCGGCGACGGCGACGCATATCGCCACCAAGCTGGCGCGGCATTTCACCGGTGACGTCCCGCCGCCCGCTTTGGTCGAACGGCTCAAGACGGCATTCCTGTCGTCAGGCGGCGACCTGCCGACGGTCTATCGCGCGCTGATCGATTCGCCCGAGGCCTGGATCGAGCAAAGCGCCAAGTTCAAGACACCATGGGACTGGTCGATCTCGGCGATGCGCGCGCTGGGCACGAAGACAGTGCAACCCCAGGCGGTGACCGGACTGCTCAACCAGCTCGGCCAGCCGATCTGGCGGCCCGGATCGCCGGCCGGTTATGACGACATCGCGGGAAGCTGGGCCGGTTCGGACGCAGTGATGCGCCGGGTCGAGGCGGCGGAACGGTTCGCGGCGCGCAGCGGCGGAACGATTGATGCGCGCGCGCTCGCGCCGAAATTGTTTCCGGCGGCGGTGAGCCCGGCAACGACCCAGGCGCTGGCGCGAGCGGAAAGTCCGGGACAGGCGCTCGCGCTGCTGCTCGTCGCGCCCGAATTCATGCGGAGATAGGTGATGATCGATCGTCGTTCCCTGATTGGTACTGGCGCGATGGGCGCGCTCGCTTTGCTCGCGCCACGCATGGCCTGGGCCAAAGCAGAAACCGATAAGCGCTTCGTATTCATCATCCAGCGCGGCGCAGCGGATGGGCTCGGCACGATCGCACCGGTCGGTGATCCGGCATTTGCCGGCGCGCGTGGTGTTCTCGCAGCGGATTTCGATGGCGCAGCGAAGCTCGATGCTATGTTCGCGCTGCATCCGTCGCTGGCCAACCTCGGCGGGCTTTACACTCGGGACCAGGCGCTGTTCGCCCATGCCATCGCCTCGCCCTATCGCGACCGGTCGCACTTCGATGGGCAGAATGTACTCGAGACGGGTGGGGCGGGGGCGTATCGGGTCAAGGATGGCTGGATGAACCGGATGCTTGGCGTGATCCCTTCGGGCGAGGCGAAGGCAATCGCGGTCGCGGCGACCGTTCCGATGGCGCTGCGCGGATCGCGCGAGGTCGCCTCCTATGCGCCCTCCGCATTGCCCGATGCTTCGGACGACCTGCTGCAACGGGTGACTATGCTGTACGAGGGCGACAGCCAGCTCCATTCGCTGTGGAGCGAGGCGATGAGCACACGCAAGCTGACCAGTGATTTGGCCGGCGACAATGGCCGTAACGCCGCGGCGACCGGGACGCTGGCCGCGAAATTGCTTGTGGCGCCCGATGGCGCGCGGATTGCCATGATCGAGACTGGCGGCTGGGATACGCACGCACAACAGCGCGGGCGGCTCGGTGCCCAGCTCAAAGGCCTGGATGCGATGATTGGCGCGCTGCAGGCTGGGCTTGGCCCGCTTTGGGCCGACACGATGGTGCTTGTCGCGACAGAATTCGGGCGAACAGTGGCGGTCAACGGAACCGGTGGAACCGATCACGGCACCGCGAGTTCAGCGATGCTGATGGGCGGTGGTGTAAAGGGGGGACGGGTGATCGCGGACTGGCCGGGACTTGGGGCAAGCGCACTTTATGAAGGTCGCGACTTGAAACCCACGATGCAGCTCGACGCGTTTATCGGCGGAGCCGTCGCAGGTCATTTTGGGGTCGATCCCAAACGCACGATGATGACGCTTTTCCCCAATACACCGGGCACGCCGGTGGTGCAGGGGTTACTACGCGCCTGACCGGCGTGCGTTCAGTTCCTCCTCTCGGGGAGGGGGTCGGCGGGGTGCCGCTATTTCGTAGGCTCAACCAAACGGTGTTGGTGCCCCGTCGATCCAATATTCTCCTCCTCCCCGGCACGGGGAGGATTTGGAGGCGCCAGCAGCTTCCGCTAAGGGCCGCGCTTGTTCTCAATCGACCGGACCAATGATGACCCTGTATACCCGTTTTGCCGCGCATCTCGATGCGGCGCTCGACACGCTTGTCGCCGCGGGCGACCTGCCCGCCGGGCTCGACCGCGGCGCCGTGACGGTCGAGCCGCCGCGCGAGGTGACGCATGGCGATCTTGCCACAAATGCCGCGATGGTACTGGCTAAGCCCGCCGCGACCAACCCGCGCGCGCTGGCCGAAAAGATCGCCGCGGAACTGGGCAAGCTCGAAGAGGTCGAAAGCGTTTCAGTCGCGGGGCCGGGGTTCATCAACCTCGCGCTGACCGAGGATACGTGGCGCGCCGAACTGTCGGCGATCCGCGACGAGGGTGATGATTATGGGCGCTCGACGCGCGGCAAGGGCATCACCGTCAATGTCGAATATGTTTCCGCCAACCCGACCGGACCGATGCACATGGGGCATTGCCGGGGCGCGGTGGTCGGCGATGCGCTGGCCACCTTGCTGCAGTTCGCCGGGCACAAGGTAATCCGCGAATATTATGTCAATGACGCGGGCGGGCAGGTCGACGTGCTCGCGCGCTCGGCGCATCTGCGCTACCGCGAGGCGCTCGGCGCGGACATTGGCGCGATCCCGGAGGGCCTTTACCCCGGCGACTATCTGGTCCCGGTCGGCCAGGCGCTCGCCCAGGAATTCGGCGACAAATATGTCGACGCCCCCGAAAGCGAATGGCTGGCGCTGTTCCGCAAGACCGCCGTCGCGTCGATGCTCGTGCTGATCAAGGCCGATCTGGCGCTACTCGGCATCCATCACGACCTATTCTCGTCCGAGGCCGAATTACAGGCGGCGGGCAAGCCCGAGGCGGCCGAGGCGGCCTTGCGCGCGCGCGACTTGATCTATGACGGCGTGCTCGAAGCGCCCAAGGGCGAGACGCCGGAGGATTGGGAGCCGGTCGTGCTGCCGCTGTTCCGCTCGACCCAGTTCGGCGACGACCAGGATCGACCGATCCGCAAGTCATCGGGTGAATGGACCTATTTCGGCGCCGATCTCGCCTATCATTACCAGAAGGCGCAGAATGCCGATGCGCTGATCGATATCTGGGGCGCGGATCATGCCGGCACGGTCAAGCGCATCGTCGCGGCGGTGCAGGCGCTGACCGGCGGCAAGACGCGCTTCGACGTAAAGCTCGTGCAGATGGTGCGGCTGCTGCGCGCCGGTGAACCGGTCAAGATGTCCAAACGCTCGGGCAATTTCGTCACGCTTGCCGATGTCGTGAGCGAGGTCGGCAAGGACGTCGTTCGCTTCACCATGCTGACGCGCAAGTCGGATGCGCAGATGGACTTCGATTTCGCCAAGGTGATCGAGGCGTCGAAGGACAACCCGGTCTTCTATGTGCAGTACGCGCATGCACGGATCGCGTCGCTCGGTCGCAAGGTGGCCGAGGCTGGGATCGTATGCGGTTCGGTCGATCTGTCCCAACTTGACACGCAGGAGCTCGCGCTGGTCAAGCTCGCCGCGCAGTTTCCGCGGATCGTCGATACTGCGGCAGCGGCGCGTGAGCCACACCGTATTGCCTTCTATCTCTATGACTTGGCTGGATCTCTTCATTCATTATGGAATCTCGGCAAGGATGATCCCGCACGGCGGTTCCTGATCGCCGACAATGCCGACCAGACATGCGCGCGGCTTTTCTTGGCCGAAGCAATAGGGCAGGTTATCCGCAACGGACTTGGCATCATGGGGGTGCAGGCGGTCCAGGAGATGTGACAGATGGCAACGTCGAACGATTTCGACATGCGCGATGAGGACCGGCTGCCCTGGCTGGAAACCGTCGATGAGGATTATGAAACGGGACCCAGCCCGCTTCGTATCATTGCGCTGATTGCGCTTGCTCTTGCGGTCATCGCCGCGGCACTGTTTGGCTACCAATATTACCATAAGGCGCGTGGCGAAGCCGGCAATGGCGCGCTGATCAACGCTCAGGAGGGCGATTACAAGGTGAAGCCCGACGATCCCGGCGGCCTGAAGGTCGAGGGTGAAGGCGATAGCGCGATCGCAACGAGCGACGGCGCCGCATCGGGCGACGCCAAGATCAATGCCGAAGCTGTGCCCGAGGCGCCGGTCGCCGGCACCAAGGCGAAGGCCGGGGCCGCCACAACAGGCGCGGCCAAGGCCGTCACGGCGATTCCGGCATCCGGCGGGGCACTCAAGGCGGCACCGACCGGCCCGGCCCGCTCCGCATCAGCAGGCACTTCGGGTGGCGCGCTGGTGCAACTCGGTTCCTTTCCCGACGAGGCATCGGCCAACGCCGCCTGGACCAAGACATCGAAGCGCTTCACCTATCTCGCGCCGCTCGGCAAATCGGTGCAGAAGGCCGATGTGAACGGCCGGACGATGTACCGTTTGCGCGTCAACGCGGGCAGCGCGGGACAGGCGTCGAGCCTATGCGGCAAGCTCAGGGTGGCGGGCGAAGCCTGCTTCGTACCGAACGACTGAGTCTCTTTTTCACCCCTCCCTTGAAAGGGAGGGGCTTGTTATGACGCGATTGCGGCGCATCAACTCGCGCGCGCCGTTTGGAGCCGTCTCGCAATGATTCCCGTTATCTATGGCCTGTCCGGCCTGACCATTACTGCCGATGAACGCGCTTTTTTCAGTGCGTCGAACCCGGCCGGTTACATCCTGTTCAAACGGAACATCGAGAATCGCGCGCAGGTCAGGGCGCTGACCGATGATCTGCGTGCGATGACCGGGCGCGGCGACCTGCCGATCCTGATCGACCAGGAAGGGGGGCGCGTCGCCCGGATGCAACCACCCGAATGGCCCGCCTTTCCCGCCGGCCCCATTTTCGACGCGCTTTATGAAACCGCACCGATCTCCGGTATCGAGGCGGCGCGCGCCAACGCCGAGGCGATCGCGCTGACACTGACCGAGGTCGGCATCACCGTCGACTGCATGCCGCTGCTCGACGTTTCACAACCCGATACGACTGAAGCGGTTTCCAGCCGTGCGCTGGGCAGTGAACCGATGCGCGTCGCGGCGATGGGGCGGGCGATCATCGACGGGTTGCGGCGCGGTGGCGTGGTCGGCGTGGTCAAACATATGCCGGGACATGGCCGGGCGAAAATCGACACACACTATCATCTACCCACCGTCACCGCATCGGAAGTGGAACTCGAGGTCGATCTTGCGCCGTTCAAGGCGCTGGCCGGCGCACCGATGGGCATGACATCGCACATCGTGTTCGAGGCATGGGATCCGGAACGGCCAGCCACGCTGTCGCCGATCGTGATCGAGGAGGTCATCCGTAAACGCATCGGCTTCGATGGACTGCTGATGACCGACGATATCGACATGAAGGCATTGAGCGGCAGTGCGGGCGACAAGGCCGCCGGCGCGATCGCCGCAGGGTGCGACCTGGTGCTCGATTGCTGGGGTCGAATGGACGAGATGGAGGATATCGCCGCTCGGCTCGGCGGGATTTCGGATTTGTCGCGCGCGCGGCTGGACAGGGCGATGGCGACGATCGCGGGCGTGCGGGTCGATGGCGATCTGGCGGCGCTGATCGCCAAGCGGGATGCGTTGCTGGCGGTGGCGTAGCCAGCGCTTGAGCCTTAAGCGAGTTCCGGCCGATGGTCTCCTGCCCGCGAGGACTGCGTCGGCGACGATTGCGTCGTCCCGGCCTTCACGCTTACACCTAGGCGTAATGACCGAAGAAAGCCTCAACCTCGACCTCGACGGATGGGAAGGCCCGCTCGACCTCTTGCTCGCGCTTGCGCGGCATCAGAAGGTCGACTTGCGCGAAATCTCGATCCTCGCGCTGGTCGAGCAATATCTGCGCTTCATCGAGGAAGCAAAAGCAATCAAGCTCGAACTAGCCGCCGATTACCTCGTGATGGCGGCATGGCTCGCTTATCTCAAATCGGCGCTGCTGCTGCCGCGTGACCCACAGGTCGAACCCGATCCGGCGGAACTTGCGCTGCGGCTGCAATTGCGCCTCGAGCGGTTGAGCGCAATGCGTGAGGGCGGTGCCCGGCTGATGGCGCGCGACCGCACCGGGCGCGACGTCTTCCTGCGCGGCGCGCCGGAAGGGCTGCGCACCGTGCGCAAGGCGCTGTGGCAGGCGGAGATTTACGATCTGATCGCTGCTTACGGCAGAATTACCGCGCGCACCCGGCCCGTGATGCATATCGTTGCCAACAGGCCGGTGATGACGCTCGACGCCGCGTTGGAACGCGTGTCGCGCCTGCTCGGCGAAAGGATCGACTGGAGTATGATCGAGAGTTTTCTGCCCGAGAGCGCGACCGGCATCTTCCGCAAATCCGCGCTCGCCTCCAGTTTTGTCGCGACGCTCGAACTGGCGCGGCAGGGCAGGCTGGAGTTGCGGCAGAAATCGCCCTTTGCGCCGCTTTATATCAGGGCGCCAATATGAATCTGCCGGTATGAATCCGCCCGACGATCTGACTCGCGCGGTGGAGGCGGTGCTGTTTGCGGCGACCGCGCCGATGACGGCGGAGGCGATTCGTGCGCATCTGAACGACGCGGCCGGCGTCCGAGAGGCGCTCGATGCCGTTCAGGAGTTTTACGCGGGGCGGGGAGTTGAACTCGTGCGGCGTGGGGAGCGCTGGCATTTCCAGACTGCCGCCGACATGGCGCACCTGCTGCGCCGCGACCGCGAGGAGCCGCGCAAACTGTCCCGAGCGGGCATCGAGACGCTGGCGATCATCGCCTATCACGAACCCGCGACTCGGGCCGAGATCGAGGCGATCCGCGGCGTTCAGATATCAAAGGGCACGATCGACGTTTTGATGGAGGCCGGCTGGGTGCGGCCCGCCGGCCGGCGCGAGGTGCCGGGGCGACCGCTGCTTTATGCGACGACGCCGGAGTTTCTGGCCCATTTCGGGCTTTCGAGCCGGCGCGACTTGCCCGGAATCGACGATCTCAGGGCGGCGGGCCTGCTTGATCCGGTAGATTTGGCATTCGAGCAGCTAGAGGTGGAAACTTCCGACGAGGAGGACTAGATAGGATCTGAAATTAGGAGATTCTGTAATGGGCGGCCTCAGTATCTGGCATTGGCTCCTCGTCGGCGTGGTCGTCATGCTCTTGTTCGGCAAAGGCCGTTTCTCCGACTTGATGGGTGACGTCGCCAAGGGCATCAAAAGCTTCAAGAAAGGCATGGCCGAGGAAGACGAGAAGCCAGAGCCGACGCGCATCGACGCTCAAAAGGCTGCTGATCCGGCGTTCGACCGCGATGGTGAAAAGCTCCGCGAGGAACGTTGATTCCGTTTCCGTTGGACCATTGAACCGCGCGATTGCGCTGACAGGCCGTTTGAATGTTCGACGTCGCGCCTACCGAACTCCTCCTCGTCGCGGTCGTCGCGCTGGTTGTTATCGGACCCAAGGACCTGCCGAAGGCGATGCGCTTCGTCGGTTATTGGGTTGGCCGGGCGCGTGGTGTGGCGCGGCAATTCCGCTCCGGCTTCGATTCTATGGTTCGTGAGGCCGAACTGCAGGATATGGAAAAACGCTGGGCCAGCGAGAATGAGCGGATCATGCGCGAACATCCGCCTACGCCCGCCCAGCATATGTTGCCGATCTCTCCGACCGATGCTCCGGGGAACGCCGAGATTGCTGCCGAAGGTGATGGTGCCGCGGTGATGGTGGAAATGCCGGTTGTCGCGCCGGCATCCGTGGATACGTCGCCTACGGCATCGAAAAAGCCGCGTGCGCCGCGCAAGAAGGCTGCATCGTGAGCGATACTGGTGAGCTCGACTCCACGCGAGCTCCTCTGCTCGATCACCTGATCGAGCTGCGCCGGCGGCTGCTTTATTGCGCGGCGGCACTGGTCGTCACCTTCGCCATCTCATTCTATTTTTCGCGGACGATCTTGTCGTTCCTGCTGCACCCGCTGGTCGTCGCGGGGCAAAGCAAGATCATCTACACGCAGATATTCGAAGCCTTTTTCGTCCAGATAAAGGTCGCATTCTTCGCCGCGATGATGGCATCGTTCCCGGTCATCGCGAACCAGCTGTGGCAGTTCGTCGCGCCGGGCCTGTATCGCCAGGAAAGGCGCGCCTTGCTGCCCTTTCTGCTGGCCACCCCCGTGTTGTTCATCATGGGTGCGGCGATGGCCTATTATATGGCGGTGCCGATGGCGCTGCATTTCCTGCTGTCGTACCAGGGTGATCTTGGCGGCATCAAGCAGGAAGCATTGCCGGCGATCGGCAATTATCTCGATTTCGTGATGCAGTTCCTGTTCGCCTTTGGCCTGTCGTTTCTGCTGCCGGTGCTGCTGATGCTGCTTGAGCGGGCCGGGATCGTGACGCGCAAGCAGTTGGTCGGCGCGCGGCGTTATGCGATCGTGGGCGCCTTTGCGATCGCCGCCGTTCTGACGCCGCCCGATATCGGGTCGCAGTTGCTGCTCGCTGTGCCGTTGGTGATGCTTTACGAGATTGCCTTGATCGGTATCTGGTTCACCGAGCGCAAGCGCGCCAAACTCGCAGCCGATACCGAGGCCGCAGAAGCCCCTTAGGCGAGAAAAAAGCCCCCTCCCGGTGCCGGGAGAGGGCTTGCCCTACGCCATTGCTGGCGAACGGGTTAGGCGAGTTGTTACTTGGCGTCGTCGGCCGTTTTCGCAACCGTATCTCCGGCAGACTTGACGTCTTTGCCGACGCCTTCGACAGTGTTACATGCGCTTACCATCAGCGCAGCCGCCACAAAGGCCATTCCCATAAGTTTGCGCATCTTTATCTCCTGAACCAAAGCTTCTTGCCGAAGATCAATGATCGACAGCGGAATTTCGTTCCGCAGTCGACATCGATTTTCGGTTAAGTGCGGGAAACGATTTGGGCCCGGATACGCCACCGGGGGGGAGGTTGACGCGTCCGGGCCCATGTCTTGGATAGCGAGAGCGGGGGGGCATAAAGTCACTATCCGAATAGCAAAACGTGCTTCCACAAATCGAGTTCCAACGATTTCGAAAAAAATTCGGAATCTTTCGAATCAGTCACGCCCCGTGACCGGAATGATGATTTCATAGGCGCCGATCAGCGGATCGTGATGGAGTTTGGAGCGAAGCTGGCGCGACAGTCCCTCGATCACGCGACCATAACGCTCGGTCACGATATCCCGCAGCATGTCGCCTTCGATCAGCGCGGGCGAGCTGACGCGCAGTACTGCACGTTCGGTTACTTCTGCGGCCTTGACCGAGATCCTGATCTGCGCCGCCGGATTGCAGCTCATCGCCAGCTCGACGATTTCGGTGATTAGAAAAGCGATGGCGGTCGCGACATCCTGATTGACCAGATAGGGCTCGACATCGATTACGATGCCGATCTGTGACGATCCTTCGGGGGCGGTCGCGCGAATGTTCGAGGCGAGCTCGCCGACGACCGAGCGCAGCGAGAGACCGCGATGCTCCTCCATTTCGGCGAAATGGTGGCGATGGACCACCGCGAGCGCATCGACGCGGCGCTGGATGCCGGCATAGGCGTCGGTCGCCTCACGCGATTTGGCACCACGCGCATGGAAATTGATCAGGCTGGCGATGACCTGAAGGTTGTTCTTCACCCGGTGATGGACTTCGCGGGTGAGACGGGTCTGCCGCACCAGCCCCTCGGCCAGACCGGCTTCATGTTCGGCAACGGTGCGGCTGATCGTGCGGAAAGTGTCGCCGAGTTCGCGTATCTCCTGAGCCGGGAGAGCACGAACCTGCGCCGGGTCGATCAGCTCACCCGGAACATAGGCGGCGACGCTAGCGCGCAATTGCCGCAACGGGCGGATCAACAGCCGGTCGACGATGAACCAGCTGATACTGGCGGCGGCCGCCCACATCAGGATCGGCAGCAGCAGCGCGATCAGCAGCGGCGAGGTGATCGGCAAGCTGCGCACACTCATCTTAAGGCTCAACTCGCCGATGCCGAGCGGCTGAATTTGCGTCTCGCGCCGCTCGAGCGGCCCGCTGGAGGGCAGGGAAACGAGTCGTAGCGATTCGACTTCGCGCACCAGTGTCGCGGCAAAAGGTGGTGTGAAACCGCTTGGCTGGCCGATCTCGGCCAGGAATTTGGCGGGAAAATAAGCACTCGCGGTCGCCGCGCCACTGGGGCCCTTGATCACAAGTACCAGTCCCTTGTCGGGCACCAAGCGGGCGGCGATCGCCGCTTCGCTGACGGCTGCCGATAGATCCATATTGGCTGGCAATGCGCTGCCGCACAGCACGCGGCCGGCCCGGTCGGTGATCACAAAGCGTGTGCCGGCGGCCGCCTGTTGGGCAAAGACGCCTTGAACGCGCGCGCAGTTCGGCGCATCGCCCGGATCGCTGTCGAGCGCGTTGAGCGCGACGCGCAGCGCGGTCATGTCGCCAACCAGCTCGATCGCCACCTTGCGCGCACTTTCGGATATCGCGACGCGCAGCCGCGCGCGGGCATCGGCGTCGGCGTTCTGGGTGGTTTTCAACGTTGCGAAAAAGGCGATGATAGCCAGCGGAAGCAGGGCCGTACTCAGGATCAGGAAGATTTTGGCGCCGGTCGGGATCTGCGACAGAAACAGCGATGACCGTCTGGCCAAAGCTGTGCGCTCTGATGTCGGTTCGATCACGCCGCCGTCAGTCGAGTTTACCCAGAAGGTCGAGCATTTCGGCTGGAATTGCCTCTTCTACCGTCTTTTGATAGACGGTGCGCAGCGCTGCTCCCATGTCGCGGTCCTTGCTCTGGACCTTGGCCGTGCCGGAAGCTTGCGGCTTTTTCGAAGACTCTTCGCCCGAACTCAATGTCGTCCCCCCTGAGCATCCGGCGAAAACCGGGCATATCGGAAAATCGACCGGAAAGAGTCCCGGCGATCCGTCGCGCATACAGTCCGCGACGATAGCATGAAACAAAAGATCGTCTCGATGGTTCCACGTCCGATGCGAAAAAGCCCGGCACTTGTGCCCGGGCAATTTAAACGCGTTGCATTGGCGTAATGTCCCTTCCAAAAGGACGACGCTTTCACGTCAGGAGACCCCGACAGCCATGTCGCTTGGACAGCAGCTTGCCCCTCATCTTCCCTTCCTGCGCCGTTACGGTCGCGCCCTGACCGGTAGCCAGTCGCATGGCGATCGCTATGTCCGTGCCACGCTGGAGGCAATCGTCGCGGCACCGGCAGAATTTCCGCGCGATGTCGATCCGCGCCTCGGTCTCTATCGGACTTTTCAGGCGATCTGGAATTCGACCAATTTTGACGAGACGCCGGAGAATTCGGGCAGCGAAGACTATGAATCGATCGCGCGCGCGCGGCTGGCGCGGATGACGCCCTTGTCGCGTCAGGCGCTATTGCTCACCGCGATGGAAGGTTTCACGCCGGAGGATGCGGCCTATCTGATCGAGGTCGAGAAGAGCGAAGTCGATACGCTGGTCGCTGAGGCGCTGACAGAGATCGAGAAGCAGACTCGCGCTCGTGTCCTGATTATCGAGGACGAGCCGATCATCGCGATGGATATCGAGGCGATCGTGCGCGATCTGGGGCATGACGTGACCGGCGTCGCCGTCACCCGTGACGAAGCCGTCGCGCTGGCGATGGAGGACCGTCCCGGTCTCGTGCTGGCCGACATCCAACTTGCTGACGACAGTTCGGGAATCGATGCGGTCAAGGACATCCTGGCCGAATTCCAGGTGCCGGTGATCTTCATCACGGCTTTCCCGGAACGACTGCTGACCGGCGAGCGGCCTGAGCCGACCTTCCTGATCACCAAGCCGTTTCAGCGTTCCACGGTCAAGGCGGCGATCAGCCAGGCTCTGTTCTTCGATCAGGCGACCGTTCCGGCCGCCTGATCGGGCGGTCGACCCAGGGTTCGTATCGGGGCGTGTTTTCGAAAAATCGATCGACGCTCAATAACGATACGGACCCAAAACGGTTTTCGCGGGTTGACCTTGCATGACCGACCAAGAAGAAACCCATATTGATGGCCAGGACGCTCGTGCAGGCGCGACGCCGAAGATGACGCGCTATATCCTCGGCATTTCCTTGCCGCTGGTTATCGTGATCTTCGCCATCATCGTGCTCTGGCGCTGACACCAAGCAGTTGAAATCATGGCAAGTGCTGGCATTCGTCCGGCGCTCTGCCTATGTTTGTCGTACGCGACACCAAACCACGCCATACGAAACGGATGTGCATGACTGATGCCGATGCGAGCGACGACGAGATCGGCCAGGAGCAGGTCGAACACGTTCCGCTTTCCGATCCCGAGTTCAAGAAGGAACTGGCGCAGGTCATTCCGCATTTGCGCGCCTTTGGCCGCTCGCTGTCGGGCAATCGCGACTTGGCCGACGATCTGGTGCAGGAAACGCTGATGAAAGCCTGGGCGGCGCGCCAGCGCTTCCAGGCCGGCACCAATATGCGCGCCTGGACCTTCATCATCCTACGCAATCTGTATCTCAGCCAGATGCGCCGTGCGCGTTTCAAGGGCGAATGGGACGATCTCGTCGCCGACCGCATCCTTGCCGCACCGGCGAGCCAGGACAAGCACGTCGAACTGGGTGATATGCAGCGTGCATTGCTTCATTTGCCGCAGCCGCAGCGCGAGGCGCTGATTCTCGTCGGCGCAGGCGGCTTCGCTTATGAAGAGGCGGCCGAGATTTGCGGCGTCGCTGTGGGCACGATCAAGAGCCGCGTTGCGCGCGGCCGTGTGGCGCTTGAGACGATCCTGAACGATGGATCGTTGCCGTCGCGGCGCACGCACACCAATGAGCCAGGAATGACGGCGCTCGATACGATCATGGGGGATGTCGAGGAACTGAGCCGCGACCGTGGCTGAGACGGTTCGGCAGAGCCTTTGTTGCTTACGACGCGGCGCGCCGTCTAAATCGCCAAGGTTCTAATTTCGCGCCGGAATTGCCTCGACATGATCGAGGCACCTGAGCAGCGCGAGCATATCGTCTGGCGTGCCATGCTGGTCGAAAACCGACCGCAAAGCGCAACCAATCGGGTCGCCAGCCCGAGGCGAACTGACCATGAAAGCGCCTTCGGTGCTTGCTCTTGGCGTCAAGGATATTGGTTTCGACATGTCCCCCCAACGTCTGGCGTTACGAATTGTTGCTTGCCAAGTATTTGTCCTTAGGCCGATGTCCGGTCTGAGCCGATGAACAACGCCCCGCCAGACCCCCGGATCATCGCTGCCGCAGGGCGCGCGACGGCCGACGCGCCGTTCCTCGCGATGATCATGGGTCGCGAGCCGGAACTCGCGGCGAGCTTGCAATATGGCGTGTTGCCAGCGCTCGACAATGTGATCATCGACGATGCGGCGATGCCCGTCGCGCGACGGTTGCGGCTGGAGCGGCGCCGGCTCGCGCTGATCGTGGCGCTGGGTGATCTCGCCGGCGTGCTCGATCTCACCGCGGTGACTGGAGCGCTCAGCGATTTCGCCGATCGCGCGCTCGATACCGCGATCCGTGCCGCGATCCAGGAACGGACACCAGGAGCCGCGCCGGCCGGCTTTGCCGCGATCGCGCTGGGCAAGCAGGGTAGCCATGAACTCAATTATTCGTCGGACATCGATCCGATCCTGATCTTCGATCCTGAAACCTTGCCATGCCGGCCGCGTGAGGACCCGCAAGAAGCGGCGGTGCGGATCGGCAAGCGCGTGGTCGAACTGCTCCAGGCGCGCGACGGCGACGGTTATGTCCTGCGCGTCGATCTGCGCTTGCGGCCATCGCCTGAGGCGACGCCGATCGCGTTGCCGGTCGAGGCGGCGATTGGCTATTATGAATCGCAGGCATTGCCTTGGGAACGCGCCGCCTTCATTCGCGCCCGCGCTGCGGCGGGCGATGTCGTCCTGGGGCGCCGTTTCCTCGAAGCAGTGCGCCCGTTCGTATGGCGGCGCGCGCTCGATTTTGGTGCGATCGGCGAGATCAGGGGCATTTCGCGTCGCATCCGCGACCATCATTCGCAGGGGCAGGCGTTCGGCCCCGGCTTTGACCTGAAGCGTGGGCGCGGCGGTATCCGCGAGGTCGAATTCTTCGCGCAGATCCATCAGTTGATCCATGGCGGCCGCGACCCCGTGCTGCGTGCGCCAGCGACGGGTGATGCGCTGGCCCGGCTGGCCGAAGCAGGATGGATCGGCAGTGACGAAGCTGCGGCGATGACGGCGGCGTACACGCTGTTCCGCACGATCGAGCACCGTGTGCAGATGGTCGATGATCGCCAGACTCATCACTTGCCGGTCGGCACGGCGCTCGATGGGGTGGCGCGCTTGCATGGCGTTGCCGATGCGGCGGCATTGCTCGACCTGCTTCGTCCGCACGTTGCGCGCACGGCGCAGATCTATGATTCGATCGAGCCCGACGATGATGCTGCCCTGTCGAGCGACCGGGAACGTCTCGCTGAGCAGCTTGGCGCGGCGGGCTTCACCGACACCGACATCGACGGCGCGGTGCAGCGCGTAGTACAATGGCGCGCGGGCAGCTATGCCGCACTGCGCAGCCCGGCCGCACTCGAGGCACTCGAAGCGGTACTCCCCGGGCTGGTCGAGGCGCTGGGAACCTCGCCCGACCCTCATGCCGCGATTCTGCGGCTCGATGCGATGCTGGCGCGGCTGCCCAGCGCGATCAATTTCCTCCGGTTGATCGAAGCGCGGCCGGCGCTGGCCCGGTTGCTCGGAGCGATCCTCAGTCACGCCGCGCCGCTGGCCGAGGCGCTCGGGCGGCGCGCGGAGCTACTCGACGGGTTGATCGACGCGACCGCGCTTGATCCCGTTGGATCGGTCGCGGCTCTGGCGGCAGAGATGGCGGCGGGTGAAGGCGATGCGGACTATCAGGCGCAGCTCGACCATGTCCGCAAAATCGTCGGCGAGAAGCGTTTCGCGTTGGGCACTCAGATCGTCGCCGGGGCGTCCGATCCGCTCGATGTCGCGGCTGGTTATGCACGCGTCGCCGAGGCGGCGATCGAGACGCTGGCGCGCGAAACGGTTACCGACTTCGCGCTGCGCCACGGCCATGTGCCGGAAAGTGAATTGGTGATTCTGGCGCTTGGGCGGATGGGCGGTGGGGCGATGACCCACGCGTCGGACCTTGATCTGATCTATCTCTTCACCGGTGATTTCGCTGTCGAGTCCGATGGCGAAAAGCCATTAGGTGCAGTGCTTTACTATAACAGGCTCGCACAACGCCTTACCGCGGCTCTGTCCGTCGCGACCGCCGCCGGCCCGCTCTATGAGGTCGACACACGGTTACGTCCGTCGGGCACGCAAGGGCCGCTGAGCGTCTCGCTCGACGGCTTTGCGCGGTATCAGCGCGAAAGCGCCTGGACCTGGGAACATATGGCGCTGACGCGGGCGCGGCCGGTGTTTGGATCGGCGGATGCGCGTGCGGCGGTGATTGCTGTAATCGATGAGGTTCTGGCCGGTGACCGGCCCCAGCGCGACATCGTGGCGGAGGCTGCCGGGATGCGCACCGAGATGGCTGCGCACAAGCCGCCACAAGGACCGCTCGATGCGAAATTGCTGCCCGGTGGCCTGGTCGATCTCGAATTCGCGGTCCATGTCGCGCAACTCACCCATCTTGCCGGGTTCGATCCGCATCTCGGCCGGGCGATCGACAAGCTCGTGGTCGCCGGTATCGCCCCTGCCGCGATGAAGCCGGCGCACGATCTGCTGACGCGCATGATCGTCACGCTGCGGCTGGTCGCCCCCGACGCGCAAATGCCCGCGCCGGCGACACAGGCGCTCATCGCCCGGGCGCTCGGTTTCGAAAACTGGGATGCGGCCATTGCCTCCTTCGAGCGGACCCGGCAGGAAGTCGATGATTTCTGGCGGTCGGTAGTGGGCAGTAATGGGCGGTAGTGGGCAGTAATGGGCGGTAGCGGACAGTAGTTGGCGGTAGCGGGGAGGGGATGATGGCGAAAACGATCGAGGAAGGCGCGACGCTGCCGGATATCGACTTGGCGACGCCGGGCGGCGGACGCGTCAATCTTCGCGGTTTTGCCGGCAAGCCGTTCGTGCTGTATTTCTACCCGAAGGACGACACGACGGGCTGTACGCGCGAAGCGCAGGACTTCAGCCTTCTCTATCCGGAATTTCGGGCGCTCGGCGCCGAAATCCTCGGCGTGTCGCGTGACACGCCGGCCAAGCATCAGAAATTCATCGACAAATATGACCTGACCGTACCGCTGGCGACCGACGATAAGGACGCGGCGATGGCGGCGTTCGGCGTGTGGATCGAAAAGAGCCTGTACGGCAGAACCTATATGGGGATCGACCGCTCGACCTGGTTGTTCGATGCGCGGGGCGTGCTGGTGCGCCTGTGGCGGCGGGTGCGCGTGCCGGGGCACGCAGCGGCGGTACTGGCGGCGGTCAGGGATCTCGGCTGAAGCCGCCAAACGCGCTGGTCGGGTCATCAATTCGGCGTCAAACGCGCGAACCGGCAATTGGTTCATCGCAATTTTCAGCATGATTACGCCAATGTTCAACGACTCGCCGTGCGACTCAGCCGGTTGAGCCCGGTAAACCACCCAAGCCCTTGCCGTATAGTGACAACGTGGGTCAGAACCCCAGTCGTCAAGAACGCGGAGGGGCTGCGATCGAGACATAAAGTCGGATACCGGCGATCCTCCCGGTGTCTTAAAATGGTCGTTGGGGACTCAATGAGCAAGATTTCAGTCGCGTCTACCGCGAATCTTATCGCGCGGTTCCGGACGTACTTCACGACCCGCGACGTGATCTTTCACGATGGCCGCGATCTTCGCCGCTTCAGCATCGGCGGCCGTACCCAGGCCCTGATGGCTGGCATTGCCGGCATCACCCTTTGTTTTTCGGCTTATGGCGTAGCGCAGGCCGCGGTCGGCGCGGTGGCGTTGAGCGGGATCGTCGATGCGCCGTTGTCGCCCGAAGCCAAGGTCGCCCAGATGCAGGCCCGCGTCACGAAGATGCAGGCCGATGTCGCCACGATCAAGAATGTCGCCCAGGCCCATGCCGTCCGTGTCGAACAACGCCAGGCGCTGATCTCTGCCGTGATGACCGGCAGGGCCGACCCCCGCGCCCTGTCGATGGCCGTTCCGGCGATCGATCCGGAGGATGCGAAGGTTGCCGCTGACGTGATCAAGCCGCTGCAACAGGTCGAAAATCGCCAGGTTTCGTTGGCGATGAGGGCGCGCAATGCGGCCGAACAGCGTTACGCGATGACCATCCAGCATGTCCGCCGCCTGGGCATCGCGCCCGAGCGCTTCGCCGGCCGCGCGTCCAAAATGCCCGCCATGGGTGGCCCGTTCGAGGCCGCCGACAGCGCCGAGGCGACCGCGGAAGCGCGCGCCGACCTGCAGTTCCGTTCATTGTTCATGACCTGGAAGAAGCTCGATTCGCTTGAGCAGGGCGTGATCGCGATCCCCTCGGCCCAGCCGGTCGCGCATGTCAGCTTCACCAGCAATTATGGCGTCCGCTCCGACCCGTTCCGTGGCACCGCCGCAATGCATGCCGGCGTCGATATTCCCGGCCCGATGGGCACGCCGGTCTATGCCACCGCTGACGGCATCATCGGCCGCGCGGAGCGTTCGGGCGGTTACGGCAATCTGGTCGAGATCAACCACGGCAAGGGCATCCAGACGCGCTACGGTCATCTGTCGAAAATCCTCGTCGTCGCCAATACCCGGGTGAAGCGCGGCCAGTTGATCGCGCTGATGGGTTCGACCGGACGTTCGACCGGCTGCCACCTTCATTATGAGGTCCGCATCGACGGCCATGCGGTCAATCCGATCCCGTTCCTGCAGACCGCCGACTATCTGCAGACGGTACAGGATCGTGCGGTTAAGCTGACGTCGACATCGATCGGCGGACCTGCCGGGCAGTAGTTTTCTTTCCGTCTGCCGTTTGCGGGGGCGAGGAGAATTGATCGGCTGGTTGCCGTCCCACGCGCGACCGCCTATCTCTCGATGATGGCCACATTAGCTCAAGCCGAGATCACCCTGACACCGTCCGCGGCGTCGCGCGTCGCGGCGATTGCCGCGCGGCAGGGAAAGCCCGCCATCCTGCGTCTGGCCGTCGATGGCGGTGGATGTTCGGGTTTTCAGTACAAGTTCGAACTCGCCGACACCGTTGCGGCTGATGATACCGTCGCGGAAACGCTGGCGGTCAAGCTGGTGGTCGATCCGATCAGCCTCGATCTGGTGCGCGGTTGCGCGGTCGATTATGTCGAATCGCTCGGCGGCGCCGCCTTCAAGGTCGAGAACCCCAATGCCGCATCGGGCTGCGGTTGCGGTTCGAGCTTTTCGGTCTGATCCGAGTTGAAGATCGTCAGCTATAATGTGAACGGTATCAAGGCGCGGCTGCCGCGCCTGATCGAGTATCTGACCGAGCAGCAGCCCGATGTGGTGTGCCTGCAGGAATTGAAGTCGAGCGACGAAACATTCCCCGAAGAAGACATCCGCGCCGCCGGTTACGGTGCCATATGGCATGGGCAGAAAAGCTGGAATGGCGTCGCGGTGCTCGCCAGGGGCAGCGATCCGGTTGAGCGCCAGCGCGGTTTGGCGGGCGAGATCGAGGACGATCATAGCCGTTATCTGGAGGCTGAGGTCGACGGCGTGGTGATCGCCTCGATCTACCTGCCCAATGGCAACCCGCAGCCGGGGCCGAAATTCGATTACAAGCTGCGCTGGATGGAGCGGCTTGCCGCCCGCGCGCGCGACTTGCTCGCCGAGGAAAAGCCGGTGGTTCTGGCGGGCGACTATAATGTCATCCCGAATGACGACGACACTTTCTCGGTACGCGCGATGCAGGACGATGCGCTGATGCAACCCGAAAGCCGCGAGGCCTTTCGCCGTCTTGTCGCGCAGGGCTGGACCGACGCGCTGCGCACACGCCACCCCAAGGGCGGCGTATGGACGTTCTGGGATTATCAGGCGGGCGCCTGGCAACGCGACGCGGGGTTCCGCATCGACCATCTGTTGCTCAGCCCGATCGCTGCCGACCGTCTGCTCGATGCGGGTATCGACAAGGATTATCGCGGGCGCGAAAAGGCGAGCGATCATGCCCCGACCTGGGCACGGCTGCGCTAGGTTTCTGACCGCGCTTTTGGTCGCGACGCGCGGCCGATCCTTCGATAATATCCCAATTTTCCAATAATACTGGAACAAGGCGGGAGAAAATCTTTGCGGATCAACGTCATGGTTGCGATCGCGGCGGCAATGCTCGGCTCATCCGCCGCCTCTGCTGAGGAGCGCGATTATTGCCCTGCGCGCCCTGGCATCGGCACGCCCGCCTGTACGATCGCGCCGGGGCGCGTCTCGGTCGAGACCGGGTTGGCGGATTGGACGCGAGAGGAAGATTCGAGCCAGCGTAGCGATACGATCCTGATCGGCGATACGCTCGTTCGGATCGGCCTGACCGATAGCATCGAGGCGCAGATCGGATGGACGCCGTTCGGGCATGTCCGCAGCCGCGACAAGCTTGTCGGAACGATCGATCGCGCGGACCGCGTCGGCGACGCGCTGCTCGGCTTCAAGGCGAACCTGCACAACCCCGATGGCAGCGGCTTCTCGGTGGCGGTACAGCCGTTCGTGACGCTGCCGGTGGGGCGCGGGCCGGTCGGGGCAGGGGATTGGGGGGGCGGGCTGATCGTGCCGCTTACCTATGACTTGAGCGATAAGCTGAACCTCCAATTCACACCCGAAATCGACGCCGCGGTCGATCAGGATGGCAATGGCCGGCATCTGGCCTTCAGCGGCACGGCGGGGCTTGCCGCCGCGATCAGCGACGCGTTGACGGGCACGGTGGAATTCCAGGCGCTGCGCGATCAGGATCCGACCGGCAGGACGACGCAAACGCTTGCCGGCCTGTCATTCGGTTGGATGACGAACAAGGCGACGCAATTCGATATCGGCGGCGCGGTGGGGCTCAATCATGTCAGTCCCGATGCCGAAATCTATGTCGGTATCTCGCGACG
Source organism: Sphingomonas sp. UYAg733 (assembly GCF_054057355.1). Classification (NCBI taxonomy): domain Bacteria; kingdom Pseudomonadati; phylum Pseudomonadota; class Alphaproteobacteria; order Sphingomonadales; family Sphingomonadaceae; genus Sphingomonas; species Sphingomonas sp. UYAg733. The sequence continues at coordinate 222,357 of NZ_JBSRZE010000004.1, read as the reverse complement.
CTTCTAGAAGGGATCGAACTTGGCGACGGATCAGTTGCTGCCGGGAGAGCATATCCGCTGGTCGGGTCAGCCGGCGCGTGGGATCGTGTTCAGTGTACAGGACATCTTCCTGATTCCGTTCAGCCTGATGTGGTGCGGCTTCGCCATCTTCTGGACCTTCGGCGCGACGAGCAGCGGGGCGCCGGCCTTCTTCACGTTATGGGGCCTGATGTTCGTCACGGTCGGCAGCTATTTCGTGGTCGGGCGGTTTGCCGTCGATGCATGGCTGCGAAGCCGCACGCGCTACGTCGTGACCGACCGGCGCATCCTGATCGAACGCGCGCCGCCGTTTTCCGCCTCCGCAGCGATCGGTCTGGCGCAATTGCCGGATCTTGCGTTGCGCGAGGGGCGTAATGGGCGAGGCACGATCCGCTTTGGCCCATCGGCCAACGCGTTCGGCAATCGAAGCTTCGGCATCTGGTCGCCCACGCTCGATCCGACGCCTCAATTCATCGCGATCGACGATGTGCGTGGCGTGTACAACCTGATCCAGCGGCTGGCCAACGATCGTTCGCGAGCCTGATCGATGCTTCGTGCCGCGCAGAGTGGCTGCAAGAGCGATACGATCCCGCGCTCGACAAGCGAGTGCGGTAAGCGTTGGCGGGCGCAATGCACATTGGGCCGCGATCCAATCCATGGATCGCGGGTTCGCCCTCTTATCAGAGCGTCCGTTCGTAAATCTCGTAACGCTTGTTGACCGTGCATTCGATGATTTCGGCGATCGAGCGCATGCCCTGATTGTCGTCGAGGATCCAGCCGATCTCGCCGCGCGTGGCGCCGAAATTGGTCACCGCATCGCGGCGGATATATTCGATCATCATCAGCGCGAGCTGGCTGGCGAGGCGCGACGCCTGCATGCGTTTGACCACGCCCATCAACGGCACGCGCATCGTGCGTACTTTCGGCGCGCGCAGCCAGAGCAGCAGCTTGGCCCAGCCGAATGGGAGCAGATTGCCGTTGAGCGGCCTGATCGCCTCGTTAAGGTCGGGAAGCGTGATCATGAAGGCGACCGGCTCGCCATCGACTTCGGCGATGCGGATCAAATCCTCGAACACGATCGGCTTCAATTTCTTGCCGACATCGTCGATCTCGGGCTGGGTCAGCGGCACGAAGCCCCAATTGTCCGACCAGGCATCGTTGAGGATGGCCAGGATGAGCGCCGCCTCATCGGCGAATTTCGCCTTGTTGACCCGGCGGATCGTGATGCGGGCGTTCTTCTCGCCCGCCGCAATGATGCGCTGGACGATCGGCGGGAACTGCTTCGTGATATCGAGCTCATAGGTGTAGAGCGTCTTGACGCCCTTATATCCCGCTTCCTCGATCCATTCCTGATAATGCGGCTTGTGATGCCCCATCATCACCGTCGGGGGATGGTCATGCCCCTCGACCAGCAGGCCGGGTTCTTCCCAGATCGACAGGCTGATCGGCCCGAGCGCGCGGGTCATGCCCTGTTGCTTGAGCCAGCCTTCGGCCGCCGAGATCAGCGCGCGCCAGACGTTGCGATCCTCCGCTTCGACCATGCCCCAGCAACCGACGCCGGGACCAAAACCCTGTTCGGGGGGCAGGGTGAGCGCAAGCGTGTCGATATGCGCGGAGATGCGTCCGACCACCCGGTCGCCACGCGTCGCGATGAACAATTGCGCGATCGCATGGCTGAACCAGCCATTCTTCTTCGGGTCGATCTTGCCCGCCTCTTCCGACTTCAATGGCGGCACCCAATTGGGGTCGTCGCTGTTGAGCCGATAGGCGATGTCGATGAACGCCTTGCGGTCGCGCCTGGTGGCGACGGGGCGGATGGAGAGGGGCAGGGTGGCCAAGATGTGATCGCCTTTTTCAGGTGCGGCATCCAGTCCCGCCTGCATGCCATTCTGTCAAGCGGGCAGCGGGCGCTCCGGGTATAACCCTGTTATTGCCACCATCCCGCCACTATCTTTGTGCAATGCAACGACCCATGGACAGCTCTCTTACTCTGGACCGGCGCGCCGCGACGGCGCGCCTCGACGCCGCGGTTCGCGCCCGTACTCAGGGCATTGCCGACGACAAGGCCATGCTGCGCACCGCTGCGGATCTGACGCGTGAGCTCAACGCGCCGCGCGCGTGGATTTACTGGTCGGACCTGGTCGCATCCGCGCTGGTCGGCTTTGCCGCGCTGGCGGCGGCGATCCTGCTCGCGCCGACCGGCTGGGCGATCCTTGCCGGGGTCGTGGCGGTGCTCGCGCTCTATCGCGCGGAAAGCTTCATCCATGAACTGACTCACATCAAGCATGCCGCGCTGCCCGGTTTCCGGTTCGGCTGGAATGTTTTGGCCGGGATTCCGCTGCTCGTGCCGTCTTTCATGTATGAAGGCGTCCACAACCTTCACCATGCGCGCACGCGCTATGGCACGGCGGAAGACCCCGAATATCTGCCGCTTGCGCTGATGAACCCCTGGACCTTGCCGCTGTTCGTGCTCGCCGCCTTGCTCGCGCCGGTTGCGCTGCTGGTGCGGTTCGCCGTGCTCGCGCCGCTGTCCGCGCTGATCCCCGCTTTGCGCACCATCGTGGTCGAACGCTATTCGGCACTATCGATCAACCCGTCGTTCCGCCGCCGCGCGCCCGAGGGCGCCGCGAAGACGCAATGGCTCTGGCAGGAAGCGGCGGCGAGCGTGTGGGCGATCGCGCTGCTGACCATGGTCGCGACCGGTGTCGTGCCGCTGCGCGCGTTCCTGATCTTCCTTGCGGTGGCTTCGAGCGTCGCCCTGATCAATCAAGTCCGCACGCTGGTTGCGCATCTGTGGGAGAATGAGGGCGAGGTCATGACCGTTACCGCCCAGTATCTCGACACGGTAAATGTGCCGCCGCCGGCACTGCTGCCGATGCTGTGGGCGCCGGTGGGCTTGCGCTATCATGCGCTGCATCACCTGCTGCCGGGCGTGCCCTATCATGCACTGGGCGAGGCGCATCGCCGCATCTCGGCCGCGCTCGATGGGCAGTCGCCTTATCACAAGGCGAGCTATCCCGGCCTGCCCGGCCTGGTCGCGAAGATCGCGCGCAGCACGATGGTGGCGCGCTAGGAGCTGGCCGGTTGCGATGGCGTTCTGGCTTGTTCATCGCGCTGCCGGAACGGCGAGGGGAGAAGTCGGGTCGTGATCTCTTGAGGCCAGAATGACCGCTAACGCCCGTTTGCGGACGCTGTGCGAATATTTTTCCCTAGGCTGCTTCATTCCGCTAATCCTTGGAATATTGATGCGGAGAAGATGATATGGATATCGTGTCCAGGGGGTGCGACCGGTGAGCACGTTCGGCGCCCCTATGTTATCGCTGGTTTCGGCATTGTTGGGTGCGGACACCCCACAAGCCAATCTCCAAGCGGCGCTGCGATTTCAGGCCGCGGTTGCGAGTCAGAATATTGCCAAGATCGAGTCGCTCACTCGCGGCGACATTAGTTTGCAAGGTCGTCAAATCACAGCATCCGAGCTTATCGAAACCCTAAGGCATTGCTCGGGTGAAGACCCGAAGGACTCTGGTAGGATGGGGTCGCTTAATTATCGTTGCGATACGGTGCCGAGCTTGCCCGGCAAATGTAAGGCGCCCGCCTACGCAGTCTTGGTTTATCCAGACATCACGCATGTGCGGATCAACTTATTCCCCTTGCTGCGAACGGATGGTGAGTGTGTCGCCCCGAGGGCTCCGGTCACAGGATGAAAGACAAGGCTGCCGCAAGATAACTGACGCACCTCGAATCTCCACCGAAACCCGCGCGCTGCGGCGCCTCTTAGACAGATTGGTAAAGGCAGCGTCGCCATGACCGCTTTCCACCATTATCGGAAATTCCAAATGTGGCTCCGTAATGCGGATTGCCCATAAAATATTTTGGCGAGTTATCCGGGCCAAGTTGCGAAGATCGCACGCAGCATGAGGGTAGCGCGCTAATCCCCGGAGCGTTCAACGATCGCGCTGCCGGCCATCAAATCCTCCCCGTACCGGGGAGGAGCGGCTTCGGGTGTTCAATGTTCAACCGTTCAATCTGCTATACATATTGAACGGTTGAACATTGAACACCTATGTCGCCCCGTCTCCGTCCACCTCCCCGTTCTCGCGCCGCGCCTTTTTGACCAGCCGGTTGACCGTCCCCGGCGAGACGCCAAGCTCGGCCGCGACCTGGCGTTGGCTCAGGCCGTTGCCGATCAGGTCTATGATCTCATCCTGCAAGCCATTTCCGTCCGCGCCCCGGATGTCGGCGATGTCGCGCATCGTCCATTGGTTGTCGCTGAACCCCGCCTCGAACGGGGCCGCGTCAGCGCCGGTGAAACCGCGGTTCTTGGTGAAGGTGACGACGAAGCGCGCGCCATCGGTTGCGAGATAATCGTCCGGCCGGCTGAGCCGCACCACGCTGTCCATCACATCCTCGCGGCGCGAGGTGCCGCGCTGCTCGCCGCCCTTGCCGGCATGATGGACGAACAGCACGCTGCGTCCGGCGCGGCGTTGCGCCAGCGCCCAGTTTTGCACCGATGCCCAACTTTCCGCTTCATTTTCGCGCCCCGAACGGCAGATGGTCGACAGATTGTCCACCACGATCAGCTCGGCGTCGCGGATCACCGGCTCGATCTGGCGCTGCCCGACCGGTGTGGAGAGATCAGGAATGCCGAACGGGCACAGATCGGATGCCAGCACGCGCAACCCGCCATCGGCCATGCCGCCGCTCTGGTCATTCTCGGTGATCCTGGCGAGCCGCTCCTGCAGCGCGACCGCCGGCATTTCGCCGTCAAGCAGCAGCACGGGCCGGGCAGCAGGCGCTTGCCAGCGCAGGAACCGGCCGCCGGTGGCGATGGCATGGGCCACACCCAGAGCGAAATGCGTCTTGCCCACGCCGCGCGGCGCGAACACCATCGCCAGCCCCTTGGCCGGCAACCATGGCGCCAGCAACATCTCGCGGCGGGGGAAGTCCATCTGCAGGAATTCGCCGAGCGACAGCGACACCAGGCCGCCGTGCGGTGCCTGATCGTCTTCGGCTCGATCGTCTCCCATAAGGTCAAGGTCGGCAAAGTTGATCAGCATGTCGATTTCTCCTGAGTGACGATGATATTGGGGCGGCGGATGCGGCGCTCGATGATGGTATGCAGCGCGGCGGCCAGTGCCGGCGTGGCGCAGCGGATCGTGTCATGGGCGATCAGCCCGGACAGTTCGGGCGCACCCCAGTCGAGGATCACCGACCCGCGCCCCGCGGCGCGCAGCCAGTCGAGCGCGCTGACATGGAGCATCGGCTTTGCCCAGCCGACCGCGCGCAGTTCGGGCTCACCCAACGCCCAGGCGACGCCGTACCGCAGCCAGTGACGCAGCGGCTCGTCCGGTCGCCACGCGACGAGATCGATCAGCATGGTCCCGTCATGGACCGGCTGCACGAGATAGCTCCTGGTCCCGCCCGGTTCCCAAATGCCCTGGCGATCGGTCTGCGCCATCGTCAGGCCGATCGGCGGCAGGTCGATGGTGGTGCGCGCCAGCGCCGCTTCGCTCACGCCAAGCCTGGCGAGATAGTCGAGCAGGCGTTTGTCCACTGCCTCGGCCATCGCGATCATCTCTTTCTTCAAGACAGCCGTCCGCATTGCCCCGATCCCTCTGGTTCCCGAGCCTGACCGGCGATTCGCCGATGCCGGGCATGGCTCTGGCAGGAGTCGTGATGCGGTTGAATCGACGGTATCTGGAGCGAGATGGCTCCAAAGATATTTTCGTCCCTCATCCCCGTGAAAACGGGGATCCCGCTGCCTTGGACCGTGATGCTGCAGAAGAAGAAGCGGGATCCCCGTTTTCACGGGGATGACGGCGGTAGTTCATCCTGCTCGCGGGAGAAACGACGGGACCGGCCACCATTGCCCAGCGCGAGCAACCGCGCGGGTGTTCAATGTTCAACCGTTCAAAATGTATAGCCGATTGAACGGTTGAACATTGAACACCGCCCACCGGACCGGCGGATTATTCCTCGGTCCGCACCAGCACCGCTTCGCCGATCAGGAAGAACAGCAGGAACGGCGCCCAGGCGGCGAGGAAGGGCGGATAGGCGCCGAGATTGCCCATCGCGAGCGCGAAATTATCCGCCACGAAGAAGGTGAAACCAAGCATCATGCCGATCACCGCGCGCAGGAACAGCTTGCCCGATCGCGCCACGCCGAACGCCGCGACCGCGCCGAGCAGCGGCATCAGGATCGACGAAAGCGGCCCCGACAGCTTGTGCCATGCCGCGCCCTCCAGCGCCTTGGTCGGCCGCCCGGCATCGGCGAGATCGCTGATCGCCGCACGTAACGCACCGAAGGACAAACCATCGGCATCGACGGTGGCGAGCGTGAACTGGTCGGGGCGAACGCCCTGCGCCATGACGATCGTGCCGAGCGTGACAAGCTTTCCGCTCTTGACGTCGAACCGCGTCGCGCCCTCGATCCGCCAGTCCTTGCCGGTATAGGCCCCGCGCTTGCCCTCGACGATGCTGACCAGATTGCCCTTCTCGCGGTCGTACAGCCTGATACCGGCGAGCAGCGCGCCCGCGCCCTTGCCCTTGATCTGGTCGACCTGGATCAGGTCGTCACCGTCGCGCACCCAGACATTGGAACGGTCGCCACGATCGATCGGCAATGGGCCATAATCGACCTTCTGCCATTGATTGAGCGTCGCGGTCGCGCGCGAGACGATCCGGTCATTGAAAGCGAACGAAATGACCGCCACGGCGAAGCTCGCGATGATCAGCGGGGCCAGCACCTGATGCGCGGACAGGCCCGACGCCTTGAGCGCGATGATCTCGCTGTTCTGGTTCATCTGCGTCAGCGTCAGGATGGTGCCCAGCAGCACGGAGAAGGGGAGCACAAAGGCGATGATCTGCGGCGCACGCAAGCTGACATAGCGCCAGATCTCGGCATCGCCATTGCCGGCATGACCCAGGATATTGCCGGTCTGACCGAGCAGGTCGAGCGCCTGCAGCACGAGCACCATCGCGGCCAGGATCGCAAAGGTCCGCACCATGAACAGTCGCGCCATATAGACGGCGACCACGCGCGAGGGGAAGAATTGCAGAAAGTTCATGTTGCGGCCTCGGGCCGACGTCCGGGCAGGCGCCGCATGATCGCCTTGCCGATCTTGCCGATTACCCGTTCGAGCGCGCCGATCGGCTGGCCATCGGGGACATAGGCGATGGTATAGTACATCCACAGCACCAGGCCGGCAAAGATCAGGAATGGCGTCCACAGCGCGATCAGCGGGTCGATCCGGCCAAGACCGCCGATCGCCTCCGCATATTGGTTCACCTTGTGATAGGTCACGACCATCACGATCGCCAGGAACACGCCGAGCGCCGACGACGATCGCTTCGGCGGCACGCCGAGCGCAAGCGCGAGCAGTGGCAACAGGAACATCGTCGCGACTTCGACGACGCGGAAGTGGAAGGCGGACCGGCTGGTGTCACGCAATTCCGCGCCCGCCTTCGGATCACCGCCGATCCGCGCAAGTTCGGGCAGGGTCAGTTCGAGATTGCGTTCGCCACGCTGGCGGAAATTGCCATATTTGGGTAACGGGATCGGCAAATTATGTGTGCTGAAGGTCAGCACCCGGGGCGTCGCGATGCCTGGCGCCTCGTTGATCAACACGCCGTTGCTCAGCTGGAAGACGATCTCTTCGGGATTGTCGGTGGCGAGGAACTTGCCGCTTTCTGCGGTCACAGCATAAGCGCTGCCGTCCTTTGTCACCGCCTTGACGAAGATGCCCGACAATTTGCGACCCTGATCGCGGCTGCGCTCGATGCGCACCGTCATCCTGTCACTGAAATGCGTGAACTCGCCGACCTTGATCGACGCGCCAAGCGCCCCGGTGCGAAGCTCGAAGCGCAATCCTTCATAGGCATAGCGCGCATAGGGCTGGACGAAGCCGACGATTGCCAGATTGACCGCCGCGAGGAAGATCGCGAACATGTACGGCACGCGCAACAGCCGCCAATAGCTCATGCCCACGCCGCGCATCACGTCGAGCTCGGAAGTCGTGGCAAGCTTGCGAAAGGCGAGCAGCACGCCGAGCAGCAGGCCGATCGGAATGCCCAGCCCGAGATATTCGGGCAGCAAATTGGCCAGCATCTTCCACACCACGGCAACCGGCCCGCCCTCGGTGGCGACAAAATCGAACAGGCGCAGCATGCGGTCGAGCACCAGCAGCATCGCCGAGATGACGAGTGTGGAGATCAGCGGCACTGCGATAAGCCGGACCATGTAGCGATCGATGGATTTCATCGGGCGGGGGACGGGCTTTCAGGAAAAGGGCGGGATACCCAGCTAACGGCGTCAACGGGCTATATCGGGGGCGCGACGCTACGTCAGCCGGAAAATCATTCGGCCGCAATGCTATGAGTGGGATGCGCATAGTGCGGTGCGGCGGGCCGATCCAATGCCATGGCGGCGGCGATGCCGCGTTCGAGCGCGGTCATGGTGAAGGGTTTGCGCAGCACATGATTCCCGCCGAACTCCGCTTCGCTCGCCTCGCCGGCAAAACCCGTCACGAACAGCACCGCGATATGCGGGTAATCGGATCGCAGGCCGGCGATCATCTCCGGGCCGGTCTGCCCCGGCATGAGCACGTCCGACACGATCAGGTCGATATTGCCGGCCGCCCGCAGCAGCGCCGGCGCGCTCAGAGGATCGCTGCAGGCGACCGGGCGGTGGCCGATCTCCTCCAATGCGCCCATCGTCGCGGCGAGCACACGCTGGTCGTCCTCGACGACGAGAATGTCGAGCAAGGCCGGCGCCACCGGTTCGGGGGGCGCGGCGAGGGGCTCCTTGACCGATGATTGCGCGGCGGTATCGCGGGGCAAATAAAGCGTCACGGTGGTGCCCTTGCCGAGATCGGACTGCAGGCCGATCTCGCCTTCGGCCTGACGTACAAAGGCGAATATCTGGCTGAGGCCAAGGCCCGTGCCCTTGCCCACCGGCTTAGTCGTGAAAAAGGGTTCGAACACGCGCTCCATAACCTCGGGGGTCATGCCGTATCCGGTATCGGTGACCGCGATCGTCACATATTGGCCCGCCGGGCAACGGCCCACCGCATGTTCGGCCAATTGCGTGCCCGCAGTGACGATGGTCAGCGTGCCCCGGCCCTCCATCGCATCGCGCGCATTGACCGCCAGGTTGAGGACAGCATTCTCAAGCTGATGGCGGTCGGCACGGGTCAACCAGCCCTGGCCCTGGTCATGCGCGACAACGGTGATCGCATCGCCAAGCGTGCGATCGAGCAGATCGGACATGCCGGTGATCAATTCGCCCGCCGCGATCGGTTCGAGACGCAGCGATTCCTCGCGCGAAAAGGCCAGCAACTGGCGAGTGAGCGCGGCGGCGCGGTTCGCACCCTCCATCGCGCTTTCGATATGGCGCAGCGCCGGGCTGGACGCCTTGCTCAAATTGCGTTTGGCGAGCTCAAGTCCGCCGAGAACTACGGCAAGCATGTTATTGAAATCATGGGCAATTCCGCCGGTGAGCTGTCCCACTGCTTCCATCTTCTGGACTTGGCGCAGCTTGCTTTCCTGCAGGCGCAATTCCTCGGTCGCCTTGGTCACCGCGGCTTCGAGTTCAAGCGAACGTTCGCGCTCCGCCTCCGCTTCGGCCCGGGCGGTGGCGCGCTGGCCGAGCGCCTCCACGGTCAGCCAGCCGAGCGCGATCGCGCCAAGCACGATCAGGATGCCGAATATGACAAGCACGCGTGCCACGTTGTTCGACTGATCGACCGAGCGCATCGCCGTGCCGGTGCGCCGATCGAGCAACTGCCGTTCCTCCGCGATGATGCCGTCGAGCTGCTGGTTGATCTCGGTCAGCGAGGTCGCTTTGCGTGCCTGGTAATACCGCGCAAGGGCCTGGTTGTTCTTGCCGTAATTGGTGCTGAGCGCGGTCAGCGACAATTCGCTGCCGCGCTCATTATAGGCGTGGCGGAGCGCGTCGATCCGTCGTTGTTGCGGCGGATTGTCGCCGGTAACCACGTCGAGCCGGTTGATCTGCTGGCCGGCCAGCTGCCATTCCTCGAAATAGAGCCGGCCAAGTTCCTTGTCGGCGCTGATCACGTAACGGCCGAGCGATGCCTCCGATCGCGCGATCGTTCCCGACAGGGTGCGCGACAGGATCATCACCTCATAACTATGTGATTGTGCCCGGGTTGCCTGCTCTCGCTGGCGGTTGGCCTCCCCCAAAGTGAGCACGAGCGCGATGAGCACGGCAGCGCCAAGCAACGCCATCATGACCAGCATGATGGTGCGCCAGGGGGTTTGCCGCCCTGTCGAAACCTCGATCTCGCCCTCGGTCCAACTCATCGGAGGCGAAACTACACGCTCGCGCAACTCGTGGGAAGCCGCCGCTTCGGTCTTAGAGGCTGCTGGGAAAATGCGCCGGCAGGTGCATTTGGCGGTATCGGCCCGCCCCCCCTCCCGGCCACCCATTCAGGATATGCTGTGGGTGGCCGGGAGGGGGAGCGGGCCGGCACTGCCTTGAAATTCGCTCTTTCGCGAATTTTCAAACAGACTCTTAACCGATCACGCCCACGGCCCGGCCTGCGGCCTTGAACATGCCGAGAATGGTGTCGATCTGCTCAGTCGTGTGTTCGGCGCAGAGCGAGCAGCGCAGCAGATAGGTGCCGGCCGGTGTCGCCGGCGGCCGCGCCATGTTGACGTACAAGCCGCCATCGAGCAGCGCCTGCCACATCGTCACCGCTTGCTCCTGATCCTCCAGGATCACCGCGATGATCGCGCTGTCGGGCTTTTCGGTGCCGAGCTTGAAACCCATCGCGGTCAGCCCGCCGTGCAATTTGCGAGCGTTTTCCCATAGATGCTGGCGCTTGTTATGGGCGTAACGCAACTTGCGGATCGACGCCGCCGCGGTCGCGACGACCGAAGGCGGCAACGATGCGGTGAAGATATAGGGGCGGCAGGCAAGCCTGATCGCTTCGAACTTGGGGTGGTTCGAGACGCAGAAGCCGCCGACCGTGCCGACCGATTTGGAGAAGGTGCCGACGATGAAATCGACATCGCCCTCGCAGCCCTGTTCCTCATAAACGCCGCGGCCATTGGGGCCGTAAAAGCCCATCGAATGCGCTTCGTCGGACAATATCATCGCGCCGTGCTTCTTGGCGACGGCGACCATTTCCTTGAGCGGCGCGATGTCGCCGAGCATCGAATAGACGCCCTCGAGCACGACCAGCTTGCCCGGTTCCCTGGGCAAGCGGCCGAGGCGCTTGTCGAGATCCTCGACATTGTTGTGGCGGAAACGCACGATCTCGGCATTGCCCTGCTGGCAACCGTCATAGATCGAGGCATGACTGTCGGCGTCGAGGATAACATATTCGCCCTTGCCGGCGAGCGTCGAGATCATGCCGAGATTGGCCATATATCCCGTCGAAAAGACGATAGCCCCGGTCACGCCATAGAATTCGCGCAGTGCTTCCTCGACATCCATATGGTCGCGGAACGTGCCGTTGAGCATGCGCGACCCGTTGGTGCCCGATCCGAACTGGTCGAGCGCATCCTTGCCCGCCTGGATCACGTCGGGGTCGAAGGTCATGCCCATATAGTTATAGGTGCCGAGCAGGATCGTATCCTTGCCGTTGATCACGGCTTCGGTCGGCGATTTGACCTGGTCCATCACGATCGCGAACGGGTCGGTGACGCCGGTATCGATTAGTGCCTGGCGTTCGGCGATCAGTGCATCGAACTTCGACATCAGATCACGCCCAGGTGCATTGGCCGACGCGACCATGGGCGGATCGGAGGGCAGTTTCTCGGTGGTCTGGCCGGCATCGGTCATCGGCTCAGCCCTTCAGTTTCTCGACGGCATCGACGAGCTGGCCGACGGTTTCGATCTCGGCCTGCATGTTCATCGTGATGATGATCTCGAACTCGTCCTCGATCGCGGCGACGAAATCCATCACGGTCAGGCTGTCCCATTCAAGATCGCCCTGGAACGTCGTCGCATCCGACAGCGCCACACCCTTCTTGTTGAACGGCTCGATCTGGGCGGCGACGGTGTCGAAAATCTGCTGGCGGTCGCTCATGATGGTCCTTTGATGCATTTGGGCATGATCTGTCGGTGCCATCCGTGACAAGTAAATGCGGCGGCTTTCCGGCGGACTTATAGCAAGGAGTGGGCGCGATACCATGCCGCGGTCGCGGCCAGGCCCTGCGGGGTCGGTATCTGCGGCTGCCACAGGCCGGGGGCAGGGCGTTTCGCCGGATCGACCGTCCAGTCGGGATAGCTGAGATAGTCGACGCGATCCTGGGTCAGCTTGGCTTTGTCGCGGCGGAAAAACCGGTCGCCCTTTGCGGCGAGCGACAGGATTCCCTTGGGTAGGGCGAGCGGCATTATACGCTGACCGACCGCCGCACCGATCGCGCGGGCGAAGCCATCATGCGTCCAGCCGCCTTCGACGCCGTCATCGGGCTCAAGGATGACGCGGCCGGGATTCTCTGCGGCAAGGGCCAGCAACAGCCGCGCAAGATCCTCGACATGGATGATCGAAATCTTGCCCGGCGGCGGGAGCAGGGCAATGCCTCGCTTGGCCAGGCGGAACATGTCGCGCATTTCCATGTCGCCGGGACCATAGACGCCCGGTGGCCGGACGATGGTCCAGTCGAGGTCGCTGTTCTCGACCACCCGCTCCGCCTCGGCCTTGGACCAGCCATAGGCTGACAGGCCGGGTTCGCGCGCGGCGAGCGACGATACTTGGATAAATCGGCGCACCTTGGCGGCAGTCGCGGTGGCGACGATCGCGCTTGTGCCGGCGATATTACCCGCCGCAAAACCCGCGCGATCGGGGGCGTTGACCACGCCGGCGACATGGATTGCGACGTCGGCGCCGCGCATCAGGTCGCCGGTCGCGTCGAGCGATCCCTCGATCCAGCTCACGCCGTCACGGGCAGGCTGCGGTCGTCGGGTGAGAGCGCGAACCTGATGGCCCGCTGCAAGTGCCAGGTCGATCAGCTTGCCGCCGACGAAACCGGTCCCGCCGGTGACGGCAAGAACGCTCACAGCACCGCCATATGGTTGCGATGAACCAGCGCGGCACGTGGCGCGTAACCCAGGATCGCGGTGAGTTCTTCACTGCGTTTACCGATGATTCGGAGCGCATCGGCGGCATCATATTCACTCAGGCCGCGCGCGAGGGGGGTGCCATCAGGGCCGGCGATGGCGATCAGGTCGCCGCGCGCAAAGCTGCCGTCGATCCGGGTCGCACCCGCCGCGAGCAGGCTTTTGCCGCGCTTCAAAGCGGCGACCGCGCCGGCATCGATGTGCACCGTGCCGCGTGCGGTCAGGCCGCCGGCGAGCCAGGCCTTGCGTGCCGGCGCTGTCTTTTCCGCCACGAACACCGTGCCGCGCCCGGTATCGGCAAAAGCGGTAAGGGGGTTCGGCACATGGCCGGATACGATCGCGAGATGTGCGCCCGCCGCCGTGGCGATGCGTGCGGCGGCGATCTTCGACAACATGCCGCCCGACCCCATCCCCGATGCGGAGCCGGTATCTGCCATTGCCTCAATGCGCGCGTCGATCCGCTCGACCCGCTCGATCATCGTCGCATTCGGGTTGGTCGTCGGATTGGAATCGTACAGGCCATCGACGTCCGACAACAGGATCACGCCCTGTGCCCCCGCCGCCTGCGCAACACGAGCGGCGAGCCGGTCATTGTCGCCGAAGCGGATTTCGGCGGTCGCAACGCTGTCATTTTCATTGATCACCGGCACGACGTTCAGGCCAAGCAAGCGGCTGAGCGTGGCGGCGGCGTTGAGATAACGGCGACGGTCCTCAAGATCGTCAAGCGTGACGAGGATCTGCGCGGCGATCAGGCCTTCCGCGCCGAGCAGTTCCGCCCAGATCTGGCTGAGTGCGATCTGGCCGGTCGCAGCGGCGGCCTGTGCGTCTTCGAGGCTAGCACGCCCGCCCTTGGCGAGTTTCAACCGACGCGCACCCAGCGCGATCGCGCCGGACGAGACGACGGCGACCTGCTGGCCGGCCCTGGAGCGTGCGGCGATGTCGGCGACCAGGCTCGTCAACCATTCACGCCGCACCGCGCCCGATGGATCGACGAGCAACGCCGATCCGACCTTGACGATCAGACGGGGGCAAAGCGTTGGGGTGAACACGCCTAGAGCGGCGACCATTCGACCTGGTTTCCCTCATCGTCGATGTCGCGTTTTACGGGTGCCGCTTCGACCGGCCCGATCGCCTCGATCAACTTGTCGAGAATGCCCTCGACGCCGGCGCTGGTCGCGCCGGAGATCGGAAACACCTCCGCGCCGCTTTCCTCGCGCAGCTCGCCCAGCAGCATCTCGACGATATCCGCTTCCATCACATCGGTCTTGTTGAGCGCGATGACTTCGGGCTTGTCGATCAGGCCCGCGCCGTAATTTTCAAGCTCGGCGCGCACCACGCGATATGCCTCAAGCGGATCGTCGCCGCTCGCATCGACCAGATGGAGCAGAACCTTGCAGCGCTCGATATGCCCCAGGAAGCGGTCACCGATCCCCGCGCCTTCGGCCGCGCCCTCGATCAGACCGGGAATGTCGGCGACGACGAATTCGCGATTCTTGTGGCTCACGACGCCAAGCTGCGGCCGGGTGGTGGTAAAGGGATAATCACCGACCTTGGCCTTGGCATTGGTCACCGCGTTGATGAAGGTCGATTTGCCCGCATTGGGCAGGCCGACCAGCCCGGCATCGGCAAGCAGCTTGAGCCTGAGCCACACCCACATCTCTTCATAGGGCCAGCCCGTACCATGCTGTCGCGGCGTACGGTTGGTCGAGGTCTTGTAGCTGGCGTTGCCGCGCCCGCCGTCACCGCCGCGCAGGAACATCACGCGCTGCCCCGGCACGGTGAAGTCGGCCAGAACCTCCTCCTTGTCCTCGGACAGGACCTGCGTACCGACCGGCACGCGGATGACGATATCCTCGCCGCCCGCGCCGGTCATGTTCTGGCCCGCGCCCGGCGTGCCGCGCGGTGCGCGGAAATGCTGGGTATAGCGGAAATCGATCAGCGTGTTGAGGCCGGCGATGGCCTCGAACACGATGTCGCCGCCCTTGCCGCCATTACCGCCATTGGGGCCGCCATATTCGACGAACTTTTCACGCCGAAAGGCGACGGCACCGGGGCCGCCCGCGCCCGATCGGACGAAGATTTTTGCTTGGTCGAGGAAATGCATGGGCGCCCCTTAACCCGAAAGGCGCACAATCGCCAGCTTGGCGGCATTATGCCGTAGCGGCGCTCGCGTGTGAGGCGATCAATGTCTGTAGCGCCAGTTCGCGTGCCGCGGTTCGTGGCAGGCCAAGCGCCTTGGCCATCGGCCCGCCAAGCAACGCATCGCCGAGCGCGGTCAGCACCAGTTGCAGCGTCTCTTCATGGATCGAGGGGCCGTCATGCACATGGCCTTCGGCCAGATCATCGACCAGCCGGTGGATCGCCTCCAGAATCGGATCGAGCGCATCCTCGTTACCCGTCAGGATCATCCAGCTCGCCATCGCACCGGCACCGCGCGCAAACGCATCGAAGGTCATGTCGACCACTTCACGCGGATTCTGATCACCGGCGCGGGCGCGCTTCGCCGCTTCTCCGATCTGCGCTGTGATCGTGTCCGCCAGATGGGCGATCAGGGCCCTTTGCAGATCGGCGGCCGAACCGAAATGATGCAGCAGATTAGCGTGAGTGCGCCCGATACGCGCCGCGACGGCCTTCAATGTGACGGCCTGCGGGCCGAACTCGACGAGCAGGGCGCGTGCTGCTTCGATCGCGGCCTCGCGCGATTCTTCGGGGCTAAGGCGTCTGCGGGTTATTGACACGAGTGTAAGTAGGCCTTAATTGACAGTCTTGTAAGTAAATATCCGAGGTTCCTGTTTGGAGGTTTTCGTGGCGAAAGCAACAACTCCCGCCGATCTGACGATCACGCCACGTGATCTGCGCTTCGGTCGTGGCCGCGCGATGAAGCGCTGGTGGCTGAACGACGATCCGTTCGCGACCGCCTTCTATAATTCGCTGTCGGTCACTTTCCCAAAGGGGGAAGGGTTCTTCATCGATAGTGTAAGGAACTTTCGCGAGGGAACATCGCCGCGCCTCGCAGCCGAGATTCAGGCGTTCATCAAGCAGGAAGTGATCCATACCCGCGAGCATGTCGCGTTCAACCGGCACGTCACCGACCAGGGTTATGACATCTCGATGCTCGACAAGCATATCGACGCGGCGCTTGCGCTGACCAAGGGCCGCCCACCGATCGCCAGCCTCGCCGCGGCGATGGCGCTCGAGCATTTCACCGCGATCATCGCCAACCAGCTGATCGCCAATCCGCGCCACCTCGCCGGCGGCGACGAACAGGCGGTCGCGCTGTGGCGCTGGCACGCGGCGGAGGAGATCGAGCATAAGGGCGTCGCCTATGACACCTGGCTGCACGCGACGAAGGGCTGGTCGCGCTGGATGCGCTGGAAGATCAAGGCGCTGGTCATGCTCGGCACGACCGCGCGTTTCTTCGAAGGCCGGTATCGCGGGATGCTCGAACTGTTGCGGCAGGACGGCATCACCGGTTTCAGGGCGCATCGCGGCATTCTGTGGTACGCGCTCGGCCGCCCCGGCATGGCGCGCAAGGTGCTCGGCGCCTGGGTCTCGTTCTTCCTGCCGGGCTTTCACCCATGGAAGCATGACGACCGCAACCTGATCGGCCTGGCCGAGAGCGATTATCAGGCCGCCATCCTATCGCGTGAAACGGTGGCGGCCTGATTTCGTTTAAGCCGCCAGACACATGTCCGCGGTTCGGTCGTCCTCATCGAGGTCGAGGGCCATCTTGACGCTCGCCACCTCGCGTCCGCGCGCCACGCAATAGAGCGGCGCGCGGCCGGTCTCGCGGAAGCCGAGCTTGCGCAACACATTGCCCGAGGCGGGGTTGTCGATGAAATGGCCCGAGGTCAGCTTCTTCAGCCCAAGCGCGTGCCGCGCCATGTGCAGTACGGCGCGGCCCGCCTCGGTCGCGTAGCCGCGACCCCAGGCGGTCGGCGTGAGCCAATAGCCGAGATCGAACATGCCGGCTTCCTCGCGCAGGCCGATGCCGCCGACGATGCGGAAATCATGCTCGTGGCTGACGATGACGAAGTCGGTGTGAGTCGCGCTGCGCGGCTGCGACAGCCACGCGGCCGCATCGTCCTGACGATAGGGCCAGGGCAGGCGGGCAAGCTTCATCGCCACGCTTTCGTGCGCGATTGCATTGGTCAGTGCAGGCGCCTCTTCCGGCCAGCCGGGACGCAGCGTCAGTCTGGAAGTCCGAGCGAACATCGATACTCTCCTCGTCTCGCCGTCGCCAAGCACGCCAGCATGACGTGACGGCGACAATGGGTGGGGAGGGAGCATGAAAAAAGGGAGGCGGGGCGACCCGTCTCCCTTTTTAAGGTTTCCTGTTGGAAACCCGGGTCGCCCTGCTGGGCAACCCGAATGGTGCCCGTTTATTCGGCCGCGGCCGCCATAATTTCTACCGAGCAGAATTTACGTCCAAGCTTGCCTTCCTTGAAGGTGACTCGGCCGCCGGTCAGCGCGAACAGGGTATGGTCCTTGCCCATGCCGACATTGGTGCCCGGATAGAATTTGGTGCCGCGCTGACGCACGAGGATGTTGCCCGGGATGACCGCTTCGCCACCGAACTTCTTCACGCCAAGGCGACGACCGGCCGAATCACGACCGTTGCGCGATGAACCGCCTGCTTTCTTATGTGCCATCTATTCTACTCCCGGCTCAGGCGGTCGCTGCCGGGGCGTCGCCCTCGGTCGCTTCCGGCTTGGCTGCGGCCTTTTTGGGCGCTGCCTTCTTCTTTTCCTCGGCACCGATCGCAGTGATCTTCAGGATCGTGTGCTGCTGGCGATGGCCATTCTTGCGGCGATAATTGTGGCGGCGCTTCTTCTTGAAGACGATGACCTTGTCGGCCTTCGCCTGAGCAATGATCTCGGCGGAGACGGTCAGCCCCTCGACCGACTTCAGCTCGCTGCCTTCGCCGGCGAGCAGAATGTCGCTGAACGAGATCGACGAACCTGCTTCACCGTCGAGTTTCTCGACGACGATCTTGTCTCCGGCGGCGACGCGGTACTGCTTGCCGCCTGTGCGCACGACTGCGAACATGGCCTTACATCACTTTCAAAACGATAATGGCCCACGTCAGGCAAGCCCGACGCGGGAAAGAGTGGCCAGCTAGGCGAGGAGGGCGCGGCTGTCAACCGCGAAGGGAGTCGTTTTGGTGTGTTGCGGCGCAGCAACACGGTCACGGCAAAACCGTCGTGGATCAAGATGACACTTTGATTGCAGCGCCTCCAAGCGCAGGCTTGGCTCAAGATAATTATCATCCAGGGGAAACTTCATGCGCCGCGCGTTCATTGCACCGCTATTGCTTTCGACATCGCTGCTCGTCGCGCCCGCCATGGCGCAAACGGTCACCGAAACCGCCGATGAAACTGCGGTCGCGCCGACCGAGCCAGGCACGGACATCATCGTCATCGGCACGCGTGCGCGGGATCGTACCGTTGCACAGAGCGCGGTGCCGATCGATGTGATCGGCGGCGACGCGCTGGTGCAATCGGGCTATACCGAAACCAACAAGCTGCTCAATCAGCTCGTCCCGTCATTCAACTTTCCACAGCCCTCGATTACTGACGGTACCGATGTGGTCCGCCCGGCAACGCTGCGCGGGCTCTCCCCGGATCAGACGCTGGTGCTGGTCAACGGCAAGCGCCGCCACACCACTGCGCTGCTCAACCTCAACGGCTCGGTCGGGCGTGGTTCGGCTGCGGTCGATCTCAACACCATTCCGGCGCTGGCGATCGACCGGATCGACGTGCTGCGTGACGGTGCAGCATCGCAATATGGTTCGGACGCGATCGCCGGCGTGATCAATATCCAGCTCAAGAAGCGTGAGGGCGGTCGTGCCCAGGCGACTTATGGCAAGTACATCACCAACATGTCCGGCGTGCAGGGTGCGACCGGCATCCAGACCAGCGGCGGCGCACCCGTCGTGCGTGGCAGCGACGGCACCTTCGTTCTCAATACCGACGGCAAGGATTTGCACGTCGAGGACGGCGAGACGATGACCTATGCGGCGAATATCGGCCTGCCAGTCGGCACGAGCGGATATTTGAACGTGACTGGCGAATATCGCGATCGCGACGCGACCAACCGCGCCGGATTCGATCCGCGCCGCGCCTATCCGCTGGTCGGTGGCGTGCCCGGTGCCTTCGATCCGCGCGAAGCCACGTTCGACCGTCGCGGTCATCGTTATGGCGATGCGAAGACGACCGATTTCAACTTCTTCGTCAATGCCGGCGCCGATATCGGTTCGGCCGAGCTTTACACATTCGGCAGCTACAGCATCCGTGACGGTGAGAGCGCGGCCTTTTACCGCCGCGCCGCGGGAGTCGAGCCCAATGCGGCGATTCGCGGTACGATCCAGGATCTGCGCAACTGCAACTTTGCCAGCGGGGTCTGCGTGCCATTCTATGCCGATGGCTTCCTGCCGCTGATCACCAGCGAGATGGAGGATTATTCGGCGGCGGTCGGCATCAAGGGCGACCTGGCCGGGTTCAAGTATGACCTGTCCTATGTGTACGGCCACAACCGCTTCGATTTCACGATCGAGAATAGCTACAACGCCTCGTTCGGCCCCAACAGCCAGAAGCGCGTCTATGCCGGTGGCACCCGCGTCGGTCAGAACACGGTCAACCTCGATCTGCAGAAGGACCTGAACGTCGGCTTCCTCAAATCGTTGAGCCTCGCGTTCGGTGGCGAATATCGCAACGAGAATTATGTATTGGTCGCGGGTGACCTGCAAAGCTATGCGGCGGGCCCGTTCGCGACGAGCAATCTCGCCCCGGCCGGCTTTCAGGGGTTCCCGGGTTTCAAGCCGTCGAACGAGGTCGACACGTCGCGGGACAGCGTTGCCGGCTATCTCGAGCTGGATGCCGATGTCAGCGATGCCTTCAGCATCCAGGCCGCCGGCCGGTTCGAACATTTCTCCGATTTCGGCAGCACCGTGAACGGCAAGCTTGCCGCGCGATTCGCACCTGTGTCATGGGGCGCGATTCGCGGCTCGATCTCGACCGGCTTTCGTGCGCCGAGCCTTGCGCAGCAGTTCTTCTCCTCGTTCGCGACCAACAACGTCAACGGCACACTGGTCGAGGTCGGTACTTTCGCCGTCGCTGATCCGGTCGCGGTCGCACTGGGGTCGAAGCCGTTGAAGGCGGAGAAGTCGCTCAACTTCGGCGGTGGGGTCGCTCTGACGCCGGGCGGCGGGTTCACGCTGACGGTCGATTATTACAACATCAAGATCGACAATCGCATTCTGCTGACCGAGAATCTGCAGGGAGCGGCAGTGGTTTCGGTGCTCCAGGCCGCCGGCATCAACAACATCACATCGGCTCGCTTCTTCATCAACGGTATCGACACTCGCACCCAGGGCGTCGAGGCGGTGGCGAGCTATCGCGTGCCCGATTTCGGCGCGGGCAAATTCACGCTGACCGCCGGATACAATTACAACACGACGAAGATCACCAGCCGAAACGTTCTCTCGCCGATTCCCGGCGTCACGCTGTTCGGTCGTCAGGAATCGTTGCGCCTCGAACAGGGCCAGCCGCGCACCAAGCTCAATCTCGGGCTGGATTGGATCGCGGGCATCGCCGGCGCAACGCTGCGCACCAATCGTTATGGCGAAGTGCTCTCGCCGGGCGGTGTGGCCGTCAACGACGTCGTGCTGCAGCCGAAATGGATCACGGACGCGGAAATCCGCGTGACGCCCGGCCAGTTCGAGCTTGCGATCGGCGCGAACAATTTGTTCGATGTCTATCCGACCCGCGTTCCGACCAACGGAACCGCGGCGCAGATCAACAATTATTTCATTCCCTATTCAAGCTTCTCGCCGTTCGGTTTCAACGGCCGGTATCTTTATGCTCGGGTCGGCGTGAAGTTCTGATCGTACGCGATCGACCAACGGAAAAGGGGGCCCTTTCGGCCCCCTTTTTTATGTCGTGATGGGCTCGCCTCAGTGCCGGTGTTCGCGCCGCAACGTGTAGCGGCCATCGGCATAGTCGGTGAACAGACCGGAGATCGCCGGATGGTCGATCGGCTCGTCGCTATCGTCGGGAATCAGATTCTGCTGGCTGACATAGGCGACATAACTCGACTCCATGTTCTCGGCGAGCAGGTGATAGAAAGGCTGATCCTTGCGCGGCCGGATATCCTCCGGAATCGCCTCATACCATTCCTCGCTATTGGCGAAGATCGGATCGACGTCGAAGATCACGCCGCGGAAATCGAACACGCGATGGCGTACGACATCGCCGATCGTAAAGCGCGCGTGCGCAACCGGCGGCATGGCAACGTCGCGGTCAGCAGGCGTCATGGGAATATGTGATCGGGGCATTGGGCCAATCTAGTCACTGTTTTGCGCCGCACAAGCGATGATGCGGCTGCACCCGCTTGTCAGCCAATGCGCGGTACGTTAGAGGCCCGCCTTCATCGACCGGTATCGCTTCGGACTTCCATCCGGAGAGGCATCAAATGACCTTGCGGAGAGGTGGCAGAGTGGTCGAATGTACCGCACTCGAAATGCGGCGTGCCCTCACGGGTACCGTGGGTTCGAATCCCACCCTCTCCGCCAGTTTTATGTTACAGACGCGCCCGAAAGGCTCGAATACCGATGGCTTACAAGGAACCCAGCTTTCAGGACCGCGCCGCGCTCGCCGCACAGGCCAAGCAGAAGGCGTTGGACAAGCTGAAGGCCAAGCCGCCGATCGACCCGGCGGTCGCTGAGGCACGCGCCGCGGCGCGTGCCGCGAAGGAAGTGGCCGACGCCAAGCGCCGCGCCGACAAGCTCGCGGCTGTGGAACAGGCCAAGCTCGACAAGGTCGCCAAGGCCGA
The DNA here is from genome assembly GCF_054057355.1 of Sphingomonas sp. UYAg733. NCBI lineage: Bacteria > Pseudomonadati > Pseudomonadota > Alphaproteobacteria > Sphingomonadales > Sphingomonadaceae > Sphingomonas > Sphingomonas sp. UYAg733. The sequence continues at coordinate 200,420 of NZ_JBSRZE010000004.1, read as the reverse complement.
AGCGGTGCTGGCCGAGGCTGCGGCCGTCGTCGAACGGGCGCAACTTACCGAAGCCGAGAAAAAGGCTGCGCGAGACGCGCGATATGCCGCTCGGAAAAAAGGCAAGAAATAAGGGCGGCGAGGGGTCGGCTCTCGTCGGTGAGGCTAGTTACAGATGTCGGCGGTCAGCCAATAAGACGTAATCCTCCAATCCATCTCGATCGGCGTTGAGATGCGGTGCGGCTTTTACCGCACGCGAAGCGGCCTTGTGTCAGGCTTGCCTGGCGCGAGGCTCCTAATGCCTCGACGGTAAGCGCGGCGAACAAAGTCGCGCGGATCGTGCCGACAAATCATCGGCCCGCAACGTCCAGAACCGCAAGCCGGGATTTACGGCACATTCTTTGCCAGTTCGGCCAGCCACGGCGCCGCTGTCCCGTCGGAGGGTGCACGCCAATCCCCGCGTGGCGACAATGCGCCCCCGGCCGAAACCTTCGGCCCGTTGGGAATCGCCGACCGTTTGAACTGGCTGGTCACGAAGAAGCGGAACAGGAATTTCTCCAGCCAGCCCGTGATCGTCGCCAGGTCATATTGGTGGCGCCCGTCACGCGGAAAATCGATCGGCCAGCGCCCGGCCTGCACATCGCGCCACGCATGCAGGGCCAGGAATGCGATCTTCGACGGCGCCATGCCGTGGCGGATGGTGTAATGCAGGAAGAAGTCGTTGAGCTCGTACGGTCCGATCCGCGCCTCCGTGCTCTGCATCGCGCCATCGGTATCGGCCGGGATCAGCTCGGGCGAAATCTCCTGCCCCAGGATCGCTTCGAGTACGGCATCGGTTTCGCGGTCGAACTGATCGGTCTTGACGCACCAGCGGATCAGGAACTGGATCAGCGTCTTGGGCACGCCGGCATTGACCGCATAATGGCTCATCTGATCGCCGACGCCATAGGTGCACCAGCCGAGCGCGAGTTCGGACAGGTCGCCGGTGCCGACCACCAGCCCGCCGCGCTGATTGGCGAGGCGGAACAGATAATCGGTGCGCAGCCCGGCCTGCACATTCTCGAACGTCACGTCATAGATCGGCTCGCCCTTGGCGAACGGGTGTCCCATGTCGCTCAGCATCTGCTGCGCAGCAGGACGGATGTCGATCTCGTCGCCGGCCACGCCAAGTGCGCGCATCAACCTCCAGGCATTGCTCTTGCTGCTCTCGCCGGTGGCGAAGCCGGGCATGGTGAAACCCAGGATATGGTCGCGCGGGCGGCCGAGCCGGTCCATCGCCTTGGCCGCGACGATCAGCGCATGGGTCGAATCGAGCCCGCCGGACACACCGATCACCAATGTCTCGGCCCTGGCCGCCTCGAACCGCTTGAGCAGCCCCTCGACCTGGATATTGAACGCCTCGAAGCAATCGGCATCGAGTTTTTCGGGCGTGTTGGGCACGAACGGAAAGCGCCGGATCGCGCGTTCAAGGCCGATATCGGCGAAATTCGGCTTGTGCTCGAACGCGATGCGGCGGAACCGCGTTTCGGGGTGGCCGGCGAGCACCGCGCTGTCGTTGAAGGTGCCGACGCGCATCCGCTCCTGCAGCAGTCGCCCGCAATCGACATCGGCATAGACCGTCTCGGCATCGCGCTTGAAGCGCACAGATTCGACCAGCAACTCACCCAGTTCATGGATCATTCCCTGGCCGTCCCAGGCAAGATCGGTGGTGCTCTCGCCCGGCCCGGCGGCGGAAAAGACATAGGCGCAAGTCGCCCGCGCCGATTGCGCCGCGCACAACATTGCGCGCTCGCGCGCTTTGCCGACCACGATGTTGGAGGCGGAGAGGTTGCAGCAGATCAACGCGCCGGCCAGCGCGCCCATCGTCGAAGGCGGGGTGGGGGCCCAGTAGTCCTCGCAGATCTCGGCATGGAAGATGAAATGCGCCAGGTCGCTCGCCGCGAAGATCAGGTCCGGTCCGAACGGCACATTCTGCCCGGCGACGAAAATCTCGCCAGAGAGCCCGGCACCACTCGCGAACCACCGCTTCTCATAATATTCGCGATAGTTGGGCAGGAAGGTCTTGGGCACGACGCCAAGGATGCGGCCGCGCGCAATCACCACCGCGCAATTATACAGCCGCCCGTTACGCGGCAGCGCCGCGCCGACCAGCAGCACCGGATGGAGCTTCGTCGATGCCGTGACGACCTTTGCCAGGGCCGCGTCGGTTGCGGCGTGCAGCGCGTCCTGCAGGTGCAGATCGTCGATCGCATAGGAACTGATATTGAGTTCGGGAAAAACCAGCAGGTCAGCGCCGCGCTTGTGTCCGTCCCTGGCCAGCGCGATCGTCGCGGCGGCATTGGCCGCTGGATCGCCGACGCTCGCATGCGGGGTACAGGCGCCCGCGCGGATCAGGCCGTGACTGTGGATCGAATGAAATGGGTGTGTCTTCGCCATGGCCCCGCGTTTAGCGGCTTCTTGGCGAGAGCGCCACGCCAGCCGCATGGACTATCGCGACGGCCTAACGCCCCGGCTTGGCAAGCGTTTCTTCGGTCGCACTGAACGCGGATCGCGTCCCCGGCATTACCGGCACATCGGTCGCGAAATAAGCGACACCTGTGCCGTGCCTGCGATCGATCCACAGGCCTGAGAGCAAGCCATAGGCTTCGCCGGCGTGCCCCATGCGCGGCTGCCCATCGCCAAACGGATCATCACGACAGCCTTTGAGGTTCGTCGCCAGGAACGCCACGCCAAGGCCGTAACCGCAATGAAAGCCGTTCAACGTATCGGCATTGGTGCCGTCGAATTTCCATAACGGCTTTTCGAGCTGCGTCATCGAACGCGGGCCGAGCAGCCTGACGCCATCCACCGTACCGCCGTTCAGCAGCAATCGACCGATCTTCGCCAGCCCCCGTGCGGAGATACGCAAGCCACCCTGGGGCGAAAAGATTCCGCCATTCATTCCGGCGCGCCAGCGCGAGAGATCGCAGCTTCCGTCGCTGGCGGGCTGGACCGGGCAAGTCGGTTTGGCGCCGTGATTGTCGTCCTTCACCGGCTCGCCCGCGCGGTATTGCACGACCGCCCGGGCCGCGACGGCATCGGAGCAATTCGCCCAATTATAGCAGGCCTTGATCGCGAGCGGTGCAAGCACGAGGCGGTCCATCAACCGGTCGAACCGCTCGCCCGTCGCGCGCTCCATCACCGCCGCTATGATTGGCGAATTGAGGTTGGTGTAGCGGAAGTAGCTGCCCGGTGCATGGTCGGCATCCCATGCCTTGGGATCGGCAACAACCGTACGAAGATCGGCGTCGAGCGGCAGGACATAATCGACACCATCGGTCAGGCTCGACCGGTGCGACATCAACAGCCGCAGCGTGATCTTGCGGTCGGGAAAGGCGGGATTGCGCAACGGCCAGCTGAGCAAGGTCGAGACATCGGCATCGAGATCGAGCTTATGCTGCTCGACCAGCCGCACCACGCCGATCGCCATGACCATTTTGGAGATCGAGGCGACCCGCACCGGGTCGTCGGCGGTCACCGGACGGCCAGTGGCGAGATCGGCCACACCCGATGTGCTGGCCGAGGTCTCGCCCTTGCGATCGAAAGTCACGCGAACGGTCGCGACCGGCTGGGCGGCGGTAAGCAGGACGATCGCAAGCATCATTCGATGTGCTTATCGCTCTCTTCGTGGCGACCGCTGCGTTTGGTCCGGAAGTCTGCTTTGAAACTCGCGACATCGCGAACGAGCACAAGCGCGTTCGAAGCAGAGCCTGACGATGCCCGGCTCCATCCTTTGTGGGATGGAGCCGGCATGCCGATCAGCGCAGCTTGATACGGACGCCGACGCGGAAGGCGCGTCCGAGCAGGTCCGAATAGGTGCTGTTCGCCGCTAGGCCGGTTTCGGGTACCAGTAACGGCTCGCGATTGAACACATTCGTCACGTTGAAGAACATCTCCGCCTTGGACGAACTGCCGAACGGGATCTTTTGCGTCAGGTTTAGGTCGACGTAGAACAGCCCCGAGACGTGGTTTTCGTCATAGGTTGGCTGCTGTGTCGTCGAAAGCGGACAGCCGGTCTGACACTCGATGCCGCTGGCGACATATTTGCCCGAGCTTACGCCGCGGCCCACCACGCTGAGCGACGTGGTTTCTGAGTCATAGCCTGCGCTCCCGCGGAAGATCCAGGTTGGCGTGCTGCCTTGGCCTCCGTTTGTACCGACCGTATTAAATACGAGAGTACCGGGAATGCCGGGATCGCTGATGTTCTCGATATAGCGCGTCGCCACGCCCCGCAGGGTGAAGCTGCCTCCAGCACTGGCAAATATGTCGCTGAGCGGTACACGATATGAGGCGTCGAAATCGACACCGCGAACCAGTTTGCGAGAAAAATTGAACGGCTGGCTGCGGATCAGGATGCGTGGCGCGCTGTTCGGGTCCTGCGTGATGATGGCGCAATACTCTGCCCGCCCCTCGAAGCAGCGATTGACGATATCTTGCGCGCTAAGCGTGTCGATCGCGTCCTTCATGTCGATGCGGAAATAATCGACCGACAGGTTGAAGCCGCGCAGGAACCTCGGGGAGATGACCGCGCCAATATTCCAGGAATTGGCCTTTTCGGGACGCAAGTTCGGGTTGCCCACGTTCAGTGCCGAATAGGAGATGCTCGTCCCATAATTACCTCCATTTGGTCCACCGCCTGCTAGGAACGGATTGTTTACAGAATCGGTGTTCGACGAACCGGCCTGATACAACTCATTGAGGTTGGGCGCGCGGATGTCGCGCGAGCGCGTCACGCGGAACCGGATGTCCTCGATCGGCTGCCAGGTCGCGCCGAGCTTCCACGTCGTGACATAGCCGGACGTCGAATAGTCGGTCGCGCGCACCGCGCCGTTGAACTCCAGGCCCAAGCCAAGCGGAATGACGGTCTCGAGATAGGCTTCCTTCACGTTGTATTTGCCGTTGGTCGGCAGGTAGTTACCCACTGACCAGGTGTTTCTCGTGGTGAGGCCGCCGGTGGGGTTGGCGATGACGGTCGGCTGGAATTCAGCGGGGACGAAACCGCTGATCTTTTCCTCGCGATATTCGCCGCCGACCGCGATACTGACGTCACCCGCCCAGGTCGCGAACGGCGTCAACGACAGATTGGCGCCGACTACGGTCTGTTCGGCAACTTCGTCGCGATAAGGATTACCAAGGATGTACGCGATAGCCGCTGGATCGGCGACCCCGATGCCGAGCCGGTTGAGCGGCCGGCAATTGGAATCGTTGTTCGTGGCGCTCGCATCGACGTTGATGCGGCACTGGATCGAACCCACGGCATAGCCGCCGGGATTGCCCGCCTGGGCGAATACGGCGTCGACCGCGCTCGCCGTACGCTGCGTGTGCATGACGTTGGTCAGTTCTTCGTGCAGCTCGGCGCGACCATATTGCCCGTAAATGTCCCAGCGGGCCGCCTTGCCGAACGCCTCGAACTTGCCCTCGGCGCCGATCACATAGCGCTGCACCTTCCGTTCATTCTTCACGCCGCGGAACGGCAGGTCGGCCGCCGTCGTGCCGATCGTCACGCCGGTGATCCCCGCCAGCGCTGCGGCGCCGAGCGCGTTGATCAGATAGGCGTTGTCCGCCGCCAGCGTGCTGGCACCGGCCGCGCCGGTGCCAACATTGGCAAGACTGAAGGCCGTCGAAGTGGACGCAAGGTTGGGACCGGCGTTGAACACAACCTTCTGGCGGTTGTACGACCCCTCGGCGAACAATTCGATACTATCGCCGATCTCATAGCTGAGCCGCGCGAACCCGCCATAGCGATCATCCTGAGGATCGAGACCGATCCGGCGGCCGGAATCGTTGACTTGCCAGCTGCCGCCCTGAGTCAGCGACGGCGGAGTGGTGCCATTCGGCGAGGCAAAGGTCAGCGCGCCATATTGATATTGCTGGACTTGACCGCCCTGGCCAAAATAGGTGCCGCGCAGCCGGTTGGCCACGCCGCCGGATGAATTGAGGATCAGGCTGCCCGGGGTCGAGTTCGCCGCACCGACCTGACGGCGGATCAGATATCGCGGCGTGGTGCTTGTGCTCGTCCAATTGGGATCCTGGATGCGCACATAACCCGTCGCGTTCCAGTCGCGATCCACGCTGAAGATGCCGTCGCGGTGTGCGATCTCGCCGCTCAGCAGAATATGGCCGCGCCCGCCAGCAAACGAATGACCAGCGGTTGCCTCGAACGAATAGTTGCCGCCGTCGCCATAAGTCGTGATGCCGCTGTCGGCGGAAAGTTTCAGCCCTTCATACTTTTTGTCGAGGACGAAGTTGACGACGCCGGCAACGGCGTCCGAACCATAGGCCGCCGACGCGCCGCCGGTAACGATCTCGACGCTTTTGATCAGTCCCTGCGGGATCGTGTTGACATCGACCAGTCCGGTAATCGTCGAGCCGACCGAGCGCCGGCCGTCGAGCAGCACCAGTGTGCGGATCTCGCCTAGATTGCGCAGGTTGAGTGCGTTGATGCCGGCCTGCCCGCTGCTGAGGTTGAGGCGGGAATTGGCCGGTCGCGTCGATCCGGCGAGCGCCGGCAACTGGTTGACGAAGTCGGCGATGTTATTGGACGGCGACTGGTTCTCGATCTCTTCCTGCGTCATCACCGTGAGCGGTGTCGGCGCCTGGAAGCCGTCGCGGACGATGCGCGTGCCGGTGACGACGATCTCGCCACGGTCTTGGTCGTCGGCAGGCTGGGCCTGCGCGTCCTGGGTCGGCGCTACCTCGGTTTGCGCGAATGCGGCGCCCGGAATCGTGCAGGCCAGGGCGGCAAAAGCGGTGCCCGAAACAAGGACCGATTTGAGCGACTTGGAACTAATCATGTTAAAAACCCCCTGAGCCACGTATTCCCGTGTGATCCTGGCTATTAAGTAACAAGAATGTTGCGCTGCGCCATAGTTTCTGTGGGGAGAGCCATAGCCATATGGCATGTATCCCATGAAACATGGCCAATATCGTTGCGCCTGTGCCACACTGCGGCATTGACTGATCTCGACCGGGCGGTCGAGCCTGTGCCGACCCTCGCTGATGGAGCCGTGATGCCGCCTGTTTTGCCCATTGTTCGGGCTTTCCATTTTGGCTGACGGCGCGCTGACCGGGGGCGCTGCACCCGCTATCCGGCCGGGCCTCGGACGCATGGCTTTGTATGTGCTGCTCGGCTTCTCCGCCGGCTTGCCCTTCTACATGTTCTCGACGGTGTTGCAGCTGCGCCTGACCGCGCATGGCATCGAACTCGTCGTGATCGGTTTCTTCGGCTGGGTGCAATTGCTGCCGACGTTCAAGTTCCTCTGGGCGCCGCTGCTCGACCGGTTCGACGTGCCGGGCTTTGGGCGCTTCTGGGGCAAGAGGCGCGGCTGGATCATGCTGTCGCAACTCGGCATTTTCACCTCGATGGTGGCGATGGCGTTTACCGCTGCCGACAAGAGCCTCGCCGTGACGGCCCTTTTTGCTGTGTTGCTTGCCTTTTGGACAACAACGCTGGAGGTCGCGGCCGATGCATGGCGCATCGAACTCGCGCCGACCCAGGACGAACAAGGGCCTATCGTCGCCGCCAACCTTTGGGGATATCGTACCGCAATGGTCGCCGCGGGCAGCGGCGCGTTGATCGTTGCCGACCGGACCGGCTGGACACAGGCATATCTGTTGATCGCGGCCGCCGCGTTCCTGCCGTTTCCGTTGCTGGTGGCGATGCGCCCGGAGGTAAAAGGCGGTGGCGGCCGCTGGGTCGCATTGGCTACCGGGCTGGTCGCGAGTGTTGTGATTCTCGCGATCGCGACGGCTGTGACGGCGGCAATAGGGTCGGTGGTGCTGCACCTCGCCGTCGCTGCCGGGATCAGTTCGAAGAGCAATGTGACCCCGGTGGTGCTGATCATCTGCATGGTGCCGTTCATCATCATGGCACTGACGTTGCGGAAGATCCGCGGTGCCCCGCCGACCGCCTGGTTCCGCAAATCTCCTGCAATCGGTCCTTATGTCGATATCTTCTGGCGCTACGGTTATGGCGCGCTGGCGATCCTCGCCTTTGTCTCGCTCTACCGGATGGGCGACGTTCTTGCGCTCAATCTCTCCAAGCCGCTGGTCAAATCGATCGGCTATACGCTGACGGAGATCGGCACGGCGGATGGCGCGGTCGCGCTGGTGTCGAGCATGGCGGGCGTGGCGCTGGGTGGTTGGCTGACGACGCGCTGGTCGCAGTCATGGACTCTGGCGCTCGGCGCGGCACTCGCGGCATTCGGCAATTTCGGTTTTGTCTGGCTGGCGCATCAGGCCCCGAGCCATTCGGTTCTCTACATCGCGACCGCCGCGGATCAGTTCGGCAATGGTTTCGCCGGTGCGGTGTTCGTCGTCTATCTCTCGATGCTGGTGAACCCGCGTTACCCGGGCGCGCAATATGCCTTTCTATCGGGCTTTGCGTTCCTGTTGGCGCGCCTTCTTGCCGGTGCGGTGGGCTCGATGCAGAAAGCCATCGGCTATGATTCGTTCTTCGTCATGTCGGGCGTGCTGAGCCTCGCCGCGATCCTGTTCCTGCCGGTCATCGGCCGGATGAAGCCGCGCGCTCCGGATCACGAAACGATATGATGGAAGAACTGGTCGAACAGGCTTTCGCGCCCGCAGCTGCGGCCGTCGTTGACGGACGCATTCCGGGTGCGACGTTGGGCATGGTGACCGCAGACGGACGGCGCGCCGTGAAATTCGCCGGTCATGCCGCATTGATGCCGGAGCCGGAGTTGCTGACCGAAGCGCACTGGTTCGACCTTGCCTCGGTCTCCAAGGTCATCGCCACCACGACGATGATCCTGCGCCTCGCCGATCAAGGCCGCATCGACCTCGATCGCCCGCTGACCGACGCGATCCCCGACCTGCGCCAATATGACGTCCTGGGCGCGGCCGAGCGCCGGCTGACCTTCCGCGACTGCCTCGCGCATCGCAGCTTCCTGCCGGCGGTCGAGCCGATCTACACCTATGGCGATGATCCCGCCCGGCTGCGCGCCTTTGTGCTGCAGCGCGAATGGAAGCAGGGTCCGCTGGTCTATTCCGACATCAATTACATCCTGCTGGGCATCGCGATCGAACGCGTCACTGGTGCCTCGCTCTCGGCATGGCCGCTCGGCCCCGGCCTGAGCTACGGTCCACCGCCGGGGCCGGCAGTCGCGACCGAGGCCTGCACCTGGCGCGGCCGCGTGCTGAAGGGCGAGGTGCATGACGAGAATTGCGCCGCGCTCGGTGGCGACGCGGGGCATGCCGGCCTGTTCGGCACGGTCGCGGGCGTGCTCGATTTCGCGCAAGGATTGCTCGACGGCAGCGGTGCCTCGCCGGCAATGCTGCGCGCGATCCGCTATCCGGTAAATGGCGACCGCACCTGTGGCTGGGAACGGCACTTCATCGGCTGGCACGGCGGCAATGCCTGTTCGCCCGAAACGATCGGCCATACCGGTTTCACCGGCACCGGGTTGTGGGTCGATTTCGATCGCGGCCTCGCCTGGACTTTGCTCACCAACCGCGTGCACCCGACCCGCCACCGCGACAGCGGCATCTTCGTGCTGCGGCCCGAAGTCGGGGATGCGGTGGTAAATACCTGGGAAGCGAAGTGGACCAAGGGAATCTATGCTTAGTATCTGATATATAACGATATTAAACGATACTCTCGCCGGGGTAGGGGACTGAGAAATGTCACATACCGGTGTAACATATCTCTCGCCGCCCCTCCGCATCGCTCTGCGGTCGGCAGCGATTCAACCATGAGACATGATCGGGCATGCCCTCCCTGCCAGGCTTATACCGGTGCGCTCTCAGTGTCGGAAACAGGATTGCCACAACGCCACCACGTAATTGCCTCCGGAACTCAGTTCGCCGCCGCAATGAGCTCCAGCGCGCGGTCCACCAGCTTGGTCGCGCTGGTCCCGTCGGGCATGTCATTGGCATAGGCCGAGAAGATCAGCGTCCGCCCGCTCTGACTCGTCATATACCCCGACAGTGCCGAACTCGCGTTGAGCGTGCCCGTTTTGGCGAACAGCTTGCGTTCGAGCAGCGTTCCGGTGAAGCGTTTGGACAGCGTTCCATCCACGCCGCCGATCGGCAAGGTTTCGCGAAACGCCGCGCCCCAGGGCTGGCCCGCGATCCAGCGCAGCAGGATCGTCACGCCGCGCGGCGCGACACGATTATAGCTCGACATGCCGGAGCCGTCGGCGAAGTCATAAGCGGTGCGCGGCACACCGGCGCGTTCCAGCATCGCCCGTACCTCGGCCGCTCCATCGGCGATCGATCCGCTGCCGGCGCGATGGCCGACACGGCGCAGCATCAATTCGGCATGGAGATTCTGGCTGACCTTGTTGATCAAGGTCAGATCCTGCGTCAGCGGCAGCGGGGCGAGCTGGGCAAGTGCTGCCTCGCTCGGAGGACGTGGCGCCGGCGCTCCCTGGCGTATCGCCGGGTCGTCGGTCGGGCCGAGCGGGCGATGCCGCGCGGTCACCGTGCCGGTAACCCGAACGCCACGCGCGGCCAGCAAGCGTTTGAATGTCCAGGCAGTATAGTGCGCCGGATCGTCGATACCGAGGCGCAGCAATTCTGGCTTCGCACCGGCGACGATCGTCCCGCTCAGGCGCAGCAGGAACCCGTTGGGGGCGCGGTCGAATTCCAGATTGGTCTTGCCCGTCGCGACCGTCACCGCGCGATTATCGACGGTGTAATAGGGCGGCAGGTCGAGCAGAGGCGCCGCACCGACCGCGCCCGGCGTCACGCTCAGCGGCAGCTCATTGTCATCGAGCGTCAGCGCCGATGTCGCGGTGCCCGAGCGCGTCGGGATATTGTTCCAGCTCATCCCCGGACCCCAGCGCTGGTCGGGATAGAAGCTGTCGTCGCCGATCACGTCATGCACCACGCGCGCCTTGGCGGCGACCGCGTCGGCCAGCGTCGCCAGGCAGTCGGTAGCGCAATCGGCCGCGCTGGACAGGCGTGCGTCGCCACGGCCCTCCACGATCACGTCGGGCACGCTTTTGCCCGCGCCGTCGAGCCGCACCGCGGTACCGCCGTCCGCATCGGGCTGGTCCAGACCGCTCAGGGTCGCGAAGGCGGCGGCGGTCGTGAAGACCTTGGTGTTCGATGCGGGAATGAAGCGCTGGTCGGGATTGATCGCGATGATCTCGCGCCCGTCATCGGTCGTGACGACCAGGCCGAAGCGCGTGCCGGGCGCCGCCTCGGCCAGTGTCGTTTCGACGCGCTGCTTGAGCGACGGTGCCTCCTGCGCGGCAAGCGGGGAGGCGAGCGTCAGGCCCAGTATCGGGGCCAGTATCGCGGCCAATATCGCGGGGGTCATTTTCGATGGCGTCATTGACCGAACCTAGAGGGAATGGCGCGGGGAGCAACCGGGCACCGCTCATACAGAGCGTTGGCGCGGCCATAACCGATGCGCATAGCTGCGGCGTTCCGCGCTTGTCGGGGGGATGCACGCGGGTCAGAACAACCGGTATGGCATGGAAAACGGCTTTTCGACTGATCGCGTGCGCGGTGGCGCTGACGCTGACAAGCGTGTCGGCTTCGGCCGACTCCGATGATCTGGCGGTCGCGCTGGCGCTGCCCGTGGCCGGTGACCTGACCGGCGCGCGCGACGCGGCGCGCTTCGCCTGGGTCGCGAACAAAGCCGGCGTGCGCAATGTCTGGGTCGCAGATCGTGGCAAGCCGGCACGACAGGTCACCGCCTTTGCCGGGGATGACGGACAGCAACTGCACGATGTCGCGCTGAATGGGGATGGCACGCGCATCGCGTTTGTGCGCGGCGGTGACGAGGAATTTCCCGACGGCTCGATTCCCAATGCGAACGCCGCGACGACGCTGCCAAAACAGCTGGTATTTGTCGGCAGTGCTGACGGCGACGCGCCGGTCGCGGTGGGCGAGGGGCATTCACCGGTCTTCGCCCCCGACGGCACCCGGGTCGCTTATACCCGCAAGGGCACGATCTGGCTGTGGGACGGGACAAAGCCACGTCAACTGGCGAGCGTCGAAGGAGAAGTGACGCGGCTGCAATGGTCGCCGGATGGCGCACGGCTGTTGTTCGTCGACAATCGTGACGATCATGACTTTGTCGGCCTGCTCGACATCGCCGGCACGGCGGTCCGTTATCTCGATCCGTCGCTCGGTTCCTCGGTCGAGCCGGTTTTCTCGCCCGACGGCACACAGGTGGCCTTTATACAATATGTCGATCCGCCCGCCAGTGCGGCGGCGCAGAGCGGGCCTTACTGGTCGCTGCGCATCGCCGACGTCGCGAACGGCATATCGCGCGCGCTGTGGAGCGCGCCGGCGGGCGAGGGCGCACGCTATTACGGTACGCGCAGCCGCAACCTGTTCTGGGGCGCGGACGGACAGCTTGTCTTCCCCTGGGAACGAAGCGGCTGGCTGCATGCGTTTGCGATCGACGCGGCAAAGGGCGGCGAGCCGCGCGACCTGACCCCGGGCGCGTTCGAGGTGGAGAGCTTCCTGCTCGGCAGCGATGGGCGCTCGCTGATTTATGCCGCCAATGCCGGCGACATCGATCGCAGGCATATCTGGCGCGTACCACTCTCCGGCGGCGCGCCGCTCCGCGTGACGCAAGGATCGGGCATCGAGAGTTTCCCCACTCTGGGCGGCGATGTGCTGGCGGCGATTGCGACCGATGCGACGCACCCCGCGCACCCCGTGCTGGCGGGCCGCACGCTGACGCCGCTAGGGAAAAGGGCCGAGGCACACGCTTTCGTCATGCCAGAGCCCGTGCTCTTCAAGGCCGCGGACGGCGTAGAAGTCCACGCGCAGCTGTTCCGAGCCCGCGGCTCGGGCAAGCATCCGGCGCTGATCTTCGCGCATGGCGGGCCGCGACGGCAGATGCTGCTCGGCTTCCATCCCAGCGGTTATTATTCCAACGCCTATATCCTCAACCAGCATTTCGCCGCGCAAGGCTATGACGTGCTGGCGGTCAATTACCGCAGCGGCACGGGCTATGGCCGCGCCTTTCGCAATGCCCCCGATATCGCTCGCGACGGGGCGTCGGAATATCGCGATATCCTTGCTGCCGGGCGCTGGCTTGCCGCACAGCCTCAGGTCGATCCCACAAGGATTGGGATCTGGGGCGGCAGCTGGGGTGGGTATCTGACCGCATTGGCGCTGGCGCGGAACAGCGACCTGTTCGCCGCCGGGGTGGATTTTCACGGTGTGCATACCATGCTGCGCCGGGCCGACGACAGTCTCTCACCCGATGCGCAGGCGACCGCGCGCCAGTTGCAATGGACCTCCTCGCCAATGGGCTCGATCGATCAGTGGCGCTCGCCGGTGTTGGTGATCCATGGTGATGACGACAAGAATGTCGATTTCGCCCAATCGGTGCTGCTGGTGCGCGAACTGACCGCGCGCCATATCCCGTTCCGCTTCCTCGCCTTTCCCGACGAGCGTCATGAATTCCAGCGCTACGCCAGTTGGCTGGCCGGCTATCGCGCGACCGATGCATTCCTGGCGCAAACGCTGATGCGCAAGGAACCTTTGCCCTGACCTGGCTGCGCAACACGGTCGCTTTGGTCGCGGCAGTCGTCGGCGTCGGCGCAGCGCCGGGGGACGACCGCGCCACGCTGATCCGTGGTGCCCGCGTGTTCGATGGCACCGGCGCATCCGCGCTGGTCGAGAACGTGCTGATCAAGGGCGACCGCATCATCGCGGTCGGTCGCGACATCCGCGCGCCGTACGGCAGCCGTACGATCGACGCGCGCGGGCTGACCCTGATCCCCGGGCTGCACGACCTGCACACTCATATGCGCTCGCCGGCGTTCGACGCGCCTGACGACCTGCCCAAATCCTATGCCGGTTATTTGAGTTACGGCGTCACCACGGTGAACGAATTCTCAGTATCGGGCGAGATGCTCGAACCGATCCGCGAGATGACCGGGTCGGGCGCGGTTATCGCGCCCAATCTGAAGCTCGCGATCCGCTTCGGCGTGCCCGGTGGGCATGGCACCGAATTCGGCTGGGGCAATTTCTTCACGCTGCAGGTACAGACGCCACGCGCCGCGCATCTCGCGATGAAACAGGCGCTGGCTTACAAACCGGACCTGATCAAGGTGTTCGCCGATGGCTGGCGCTATGGCCGCGGCTCCGGACTCGACAGCATGAACCAGCCGACCCTGGCGGCAATCGTTCAGGATGCGCACGCTGCCGGCATCCCGGTGATTACTCATACCGTGACGCTTGCCGGCGCCAAGCTCGCGGCGGGCGCGGGCGTCGATGCGGTCGGGCACGGCGTCGGCGATGCGCTGGTCGATGACGAGCTGATCGCGCTGATGAAGGCGAACGGGACCGCCTATATTCCGACGCTGGTGGTGTACGAGCCGCAGGAGGACCGCAAGTTCGAACCCGCCGAATGGCGCGAACTGCGCCCCGGCGAGCGCGCCCAGGAGGAGGAACGCCTCGCCCAGCCGCCACAGCCGATCGCCGAGTTGGTATCGAAGCGCTGGACGATCATGCGCGAGAATGTGCGTCGGTTGAAGGCGTCCGGCATCCGCATCGGTGTGGGCACCGATGCCGGGATCGGCGGCGTCTATCACGGCACCTCGACGATCCGCGAGATTCGCTGGCTGACCAGGCTCGGCCACACCCCGGCCGAAGCGCTCGCGGCGGCGACCTCGACCAGCGCCAGTATCCTGCGCGAGAGCGCCGATCATGGCCGCATCGCGGTCGGCCAGCGTGCCGACCTGGTGCTGGTCGGCGGGCGCCCCGACGAACGCATCGATGATCTCTACGACGTGCGCCGCGTCTTCGTGTCCGGTCGCGAGATCGCGCTAAAGGCGCTGAGGAAAGCGCTCGACAGCGACACCATGTCGCCGCTGCCGGTGCACAGGATGGCCGGCCCGATCGATACCGGTGCCGGCCCGCCGGGCCGCACTGATCTCGATACGCTACCGGTCGAAAGCACCGAGGCGGGCGTCGACCACAGCCATCTCGATATCGTTCGCCCCGACCATGATTCCGACAAGCGCCTGTTCATGCTTGCACATCTCGGATCGGCGCCACGGCCCTTCGCGCAACTGATCCTTCCGCTGACCAAAGGCGCGGTCCAGCTTGCCGATGCGCGCGGATTCACCGGGGTCGCGTTCGACGCGCGCGGGGTGGGGCAGTACCGGCTCGAATTCGACAGCTATGGTATCCAGGATCGCGCGGCGTTCGTCGCGCCGTTCGCCGCGGACCAGAACCGGCGCGAAATCCGCATCCCGTTCAGCGCATTCCGCAGCCGGGATGACTACGCGACGCTCGACCTGGCGCGGCTCCGCGCGTTGATCG
Organism: Sphingomonas sp. UYAg733; assembly: GCF_054057355.1. Classification (NCBI taxonomy): domain Bacteria; kingdom Pseudomonadati; phylum Pseudomonadota; class Alphaproteobacteria; order Sphingomonadales; family Sphingomonadaceae; genus Sphingomonas; species Sphingomonas sp. UYAg733. The sequence goes on along the minus strand of NZ_JBSRZE010000004.1, from coordinate 185,141 downwards.
TGCAGCTCGACGGCGAGCCAGGCAGCAAGCCGTGGCTCGAGCTGGCGAATCTACGCTTTTATTAGGGCGCAGATAGCGAGCGGTTGGTTCGCCCCTCAGCCGCCGAGTTGCGACCAGCTTTGCCAGATGCCGATCGCGTGGACGATCGCGAAGACCGCGACGATCGCCGAGCTCCACATCAGGAAGGTGGCGCTCCGATCCGGCATGGCGGCGAGCATCACCGGCAGCGCGGCCGCGCGTACCGCGTAGATCGCGGCAATGGCGATCAAAGCGGGGCGGAGCAGCGGCAAGCGCGGGGTCAGCCCGGCGCCGGAAAACGCATAAGCGGACCAGGCACCCAGCATCGCGGCAATGCCGATGGTGATGATCGCCGGGCGCCAGAACCCATGCTCGGCAAGCCTCGCCATCTTCTCGCCTGCCCCGAAAAAGCGGTACCAGGACGGGCCGCCGACGATGCAGCCGAGATGCAACAGCGCGGCCAGCGCGTCGAGCGTACCGGCCGCGATCAACCAGTCATTGCGTGGCATGCCCCTGTCTCCCGCCCGCATTTTCCGGGGCTCGCTCCAGTCCTAGCATGGAATCGAGCGACCAGCGCCCGCCGCCGCGCGCGATCAGCGGCAGCAGGATCGCCGCCCAGCTGAGATGCGTCGGCCAGGCATCGGGATAGACGAAAACCTCGATCACCAATGTCATGCCGAGCAGCGCCGCGGCCGCGCCGCGTGTGCACAGGCCGAGGACAAGGAGGATCGGAAAGAAATGTTCGGAATAGGTCGCGGCATGTGCGGCGACCTCCGGCGGCACCAGCGGTAGCGCATAGTCGGTACGGAATAGTTCATAGGTCGCGTCGGTGATCGTCAACGCGCCCTCGACCTTGGTGCGTCCCGACAGGAAAAAGATCGCGGCGATGCCGATCCGCGCGACGAGCAGCAACAGGTTGCGTGATATATGCACGTCCAGCCAGTCGGCCAGCCGGGCATAATGCTTCGCCAATGCGGTCATCGCGTCTCTCCTTCCCGTCGGGTCGATGTCATGCTTTCGGCGTCAGTGAGCCGACGCCCTTGGGTGTCTTGGTCTTGACGCAGGTGCCGACCGGCACGAGCTTCCAGGCATTGCCCTGATAAGCGGTGCGGGATGTTCCGGCGCAGCTCGTGCCGGCGCCGGCCTTGCAGTCATTCTTGCCGGCCTTGGCGATGCCGTAGCATTTTTCCATTGGCTTGGCGGCCTGGGCGCCGCTCGTGGCGAGTGCGAGCGCGACGATCGCGGCGAGCGCCGCTGGGGTGGTTGGCGACATGGGTGATCCTTATGGATGACGGCCTCACGTACGGCGGAGGGTTTGGGTAACCGACTCCGCCGCACGGCGACCCGGGAGGCCTTGTGGGCGGGGTCACGACAGCTTCTTCGCCGTGTCACAACATCCGGTTACACGGATAATATATCGTCATGGCTTTGTAACTTCCGCCGCGGCGCGTACGAATGGCTTGTCGGGAGTGTATGTGCGGGCGAGCGAAGATCAGCTCAGGGTCATGATGATCGGTGGTCTCGATGGAGACTCCGGCGCCTATACCGCCTTGCTCGGTGCGCTCGTGCCCATGCTGCGATCCTTTTTCGGCCGGCGCCTCCGTGGCGCCACCGATGATGTCGAGGATCTGGTGCAGGAAACAATGATGGCAATTCATACCCGCCGGGCGACCTATGATCGCACCCGCCCTTTCGCCGCCTGGGCCTATGCGATCGCGCGCTACAAGATGATCGACCATTTCCGGCGCAGCCGCACCACCATCTCGATCGAGGGGCTGGAGGACATATTGGTCGCCGAAGGATTCGAGGATGCCTGTTCGGCAAGGATGGATGTCGCGCGGTTGCTCGAGGGAGTGTCGCCGAAACAGGCACGTGCGATTCGCGATACCAAGATCGACGGGCTGACTGTGTCCGAAGCGTCGGAACGCGGCGGACTGAGCGAAGCCGATGTCAAGGTTTCGGTGCATCGCGGCCTGCAGGCGATCGCGCGCCGGCTTGGGGTGCGCCACTGATGCGTACCGAGGATCTGGTCCTGTCGCTCGGCGGCGATGCGCCGCGTGTATCGCGGCGCGCAGTGCCGCGCCGGCTGGCAATCGGGCTTGCGGGAGGCGCGATCGTCGCCCTCGCGATCATCGCCGTCCGCATCGGATTCCGCCCCGATCTTGGCAATGCCCTGCTCGGGTCCGCATTCTGGATGAAATGGAGCTATACGCTTGCGCTCGCGGCCATTGCCATCGCCGCGACGCTCCATCTGTCGCGGCCCGAGGCGAATAGTCCGCGCTGGCTGTGGCTGCTTGCGGTGCCGGTCGTTCTGCTGGCCGGGGCGGCGATGATCGAATTGGCGCGCACGCCGGTCGCCGGCTGGTGGCCGATGCTGGAAGGGATCAGCTGGAAAAGGTGCACGGTGCTGGTGGCGTCCTATTCGCTGCCGGTGTTTGCCGGCCTGATCTGGTCGTTCCGGCAGCTCGCACCGACCCGTCTGCGGCTGACTGGCGCGGTCGCCGGCCTGGCGTCGGGCGCCTGCGCCGCGACCTTATACGGCCTGCATTGTCCCGAGGTATCGGCGACGTTCGTGCTGGTTTGGTATTCGCTCGGCATCGCCGCGGCGACGCTGTTCGGGGCGCTGACCGGTCCGCGGCTGTTACGTTGGTAAGCGTGTAACCGAACGCGAGGCGCTCCCGAAGAACAGATGCCAACCCGGCATTCAGCCTTTTCAGGAGACCCTCACATGAACACCATCCTCGGCACCGGCTTTGCCGCCACCGCAGCCCTTATCGCCATCTCCGGCGTCGCCACCACGGCTCCTGCGGTCGCCGCCGGCGCCAAGATCCATTGCTACGGCGTCAACACCTGCAAGGGGACGTCGGACTGCAAGACCGCGAAGAGCGATTGCAAAGGCCAGAATGCCTGCAAGGGGCAGGGCTTCAAGGAAATGACCGGCAACAAGTGCACCGCCGCCGGGGGTAGCCTGACCGCACCGCAATAAGCCTTTTATGCGAGCCCGGTCGAATGCCTGGGCTCGCACCTTTCGGGATCGCACTCATGATGCAAGCACCGACATTCCAGGGTTTTGGCCTCGGCCTGCGCCCGCCGCATTATCCGGACTTTATCGAGCATCGGATTGCGGTCGATTTCGTCGAAGTGATCTCGGAAAATTTCATGATCGGCGGTGGACGCCCGCGTCATGTCCTCGACCGCGTGCGCGAGAATTATCCGGTCGCGCTGCACGGCGTGTCGATGTCGATCGGATCGGCCGACGGGCTCGACCGCGATTATCTCGCGCGACTCAAAGTGCTGGTCGATCATGTCCAGCCGCTGTTCGTGTCCGACCATCTATGCTGGACGCGGATCGACGGGTTCAACTCGCACGATCTGCTGCCGTTACCCTATACAGGGGAAGCGCTCGGCGTCGTGTGCGAGAATATCGATCAGGCACAGAATGTGCTCGGCCGCGCCATGCTGATCGAGAACCCGTCGACCTATTTGCAATTCGCTGGTGGAGCGACCGAATGGGATTTCATCGCCGAGATGTGCGCGCGCACCGGGTGCGACCTGCTGCTTGACGTCAACAATATCTTAGTCAGCGCGACCAATCACGGTTTCGACCCGATCGACTATCTCGACGGCGTGCCGGCCGGGCGCGTTCGCCAGATCCATCTCGCCGGGCATAGCCAGGGCGCAGACCTGCTGATCGACACGCACGATCGTGCGGTGCCGCCATCGGTCTGGTCGCTGTACGAGGCGGCATGCGCTCGCGTCGGACCGGTCGCGACGATGATCGAGCGCGACGACGACATTCCACCGCTCGCCGACCTGCTCGGCGAGCTGGCCATCGCCCGCGCTCTGGGCCGGCCCGGTATGAAGGCTGCGGCATGAGGATTGCGGCATGAGCCTGGCGATGCTTCAACGCGCCTTTGGGCAGGATCTGGTGCGCGACCTCGATCCCGGCGAAGGGCCGGGCTTCAGGGTTTATCACAACGCTTATCGCGCGCAGCTCGCCGATTGCCTCGCCGAGACGTTCGAGCAGGCCCGCGCCTGGCTCGGCGATGCGGCGTTCATGGACGCCGCACGCGACCATATCGAACATACGCCGCCCAGCGGATGGACGCTCGGCGTTTACGGCGACGGGTTCGATCGAACGCTGGCGCGACTATATCCCGACGATCCGGAAGTCGCCGAACTCGCGTGGCTCGAATGGGCGCTCGGCCGGGCGTTCGAGGGCCGCGATGCGGTCGCCCTGGCCGCCGATAAACTGGCAGATACCGACTGGGATCGAGCCATACTCAACTTCGTACCGACGCTTTGCCTTGGTCATGCGCGCACCAATGCCGGCGCGATCTGGTCTTCATTGTCGAGTGGCGATGCTCCGCCCCCCGCCATCGTCCTGCCTGAGCCCGGCGCTATGCTGGTCTGGCGGCAGGAATTCATGCCATGTTTCCGGTCGATCGAAATGATCGAACATGGGGCTTTGGCAATGATGTCCGGCGGCGCGACTTTTGCCGCGATGTGCGGCACGCTGGTCGAGACGCAGGGCGAAACCGCCGGAGTCGCGACCGCCGGCGCAATGCTCGGCCAATGGCTGGCCGATGGACTGATCAACGATATAACCGAGGAATGACCATGCGCACGATCCTGCCCGCACTGCTGCTCTGCACCGCCGTCACCGCATCCGCCCAGGCTCCGGATACACCTTCGCCGGTCGTCGTTGAACTGTTCCAAAGTCAGGGTTGTTCGTCCTGCCCGCCGGCCGATGTCGTGCTCAACGCGCTGGCCGCGCGACGCGACGTGATCGCACTGAATTTCGCGGTGACCTATTGGGACTATCTCGGCTGGAAAGACAGTTTCGCCAAGCCCGCCTTCACTGAACGGCAATGGGATTATGCGCGGGCCGGCGGTCGCCGCAACGTATCGACGCCGCAAATGATCGTCGGTGGTCGAACCGCGATCGTCGGTAGCCGCGCGAGCGACGCCGACGCGACGATCGCCCGTGCTCGCGCCGCTGCCGCAACCGGTCCCGCGATACAGGTCGCCGGCGACACGGTGGCGATTGCTGCCGGGAAGACCGCGGCGCCAGCGACGTTGTGGCTGGTGCGCTATGACCCGCGCACCATCGCCGTGCCGATCGGCGCGGGCGAGAATGGCGGCAGGACCATTCCGCATCGTAATATCGTCCGTCAGATGGCCGCGCTGGGCACCTGGCGCGGCACGGCGGCGCGCTTCGCCTTGCCAAAGCGTGAGGGCGCTCTTGAGAGTGTCCTGCTGTTACAGGCCGGCAAAGGCGGTCCGATCGTGTCGGCGCGACGGCTGTAATCGGCGACCGTCGAGCAGATTCTCAGACGTAATGCGGCTCGCCATGTTCGCGCAGCGCTTCGTAATGAACCAGCGCGGGTTCCGGGCCGAATGCTGCCGGTTTGCCGTCGCGGAACGCCCATTCGCCCCGGTCGCAATCCTCGGCGCGGACATAACCGTTGATGTACAGCCGACGCTGGTGCGTCGACCGGTTGGTGCCAGAGCCGTGCACCAGATGGGGGCTCCACAGCGCAAGGTCACCGGGATCGAGGATCACATCGATCGCATCGTCGAGCGACAGGCCGGCCGAGAGCAAAGCTGAATCACTCATCGACCGGCCAAGTACTTCGACCGAAACGTCCAGATCGATATCGCCGCGCAAATGGCTGCCGGGAATGAAACGCATGCAGCCGGTTTCGGGCGTATGCGGATCGATCGCGAGACCGGTCTGGATATAGGAGGTGCCGAGGTTGCGATACGCGTCGTCGGGCTTGCGAAAGCGTGAATCCTGGTGCCAGGCGAAATCGCCCTGACCGCCCGGCGCCTTCCAATGGAGCTGGTTGATGATCTGCTTCAGGTCGCGGCCGATCAGCGGCGCGAGGATTTCCACGATGCGCGGATCCGTCCGCACGTCGTTGAGCACCGTTTGATGATAGGATGGCCATTGCACCATGCGCACCAGCGGCCCGTTGGATCCTTCCGCGACATTGTAGAACAGATTGCCGTGCCGGAAGCTGCGACCGTGCGCGACGCCTTCGGCATGGACACGGTCGACAGTCGCGCCGATCGTCTCGATCTCGGCCGGGGTAAAGACGCCGCGCACGATCGCATAACCGTCACGTTGATAGGCGGTGCGAAGGTCGCCGCCATCGATATTCGCCATGCCTATTCCTTCCATCGGTCACCTCAATCGTCGTTTGGCGATCGGTAGATTTCTTCATCGAGCTCGCCTTCCCAGCGCGCGACAATGGTCGCGACGGTGAGGTTCGCGCTCGCGCTTGGTACGGTGCGGGTCATGTCGAGCAACCGGTCGAACGGCAGCACGAAGCCGACCACCAGCGCGGTCTGTTCGGGCGCGACACCGACCGCCGACAGCACGGCGGCAAGCATGAACAGCGAGGCGGAAGGAACGGGTGCGGTACCGAACGCGGCGAGCGCGCCGGTCAGCAGCACCAGACCATAGACGCCGGGGGTGAGGGGCGTGCCGAACGCCTGCAGCGCGAACATGCTGAGCAGGCCGACATACATCGCCGTGCCGTCCTTGCCGATGCTCGCACCGAGCGGCAGCACGGTCGAGAAGACGGGGCGGCCGACACCGAGATTTTTCTCCGCGACGCGCATCGCGACCGGCAAGGTCGCGGAACTTGACGCGGTCGAAAAGGCGACGACCAGCGCATCGACGATGCCGCGAAAAAAGGGCAGCACCGGCAAGCGCGCGGCGAAGCGGAGCAACAAGCTGTGCACCACGACGATCTGGATCAGCGAACCGAGCACCACGGCAAGCGCGAGCCAGCCGACATGTACGAACACCGCCGCGCCATTGGCCGCGACCGCGCCGGCGATCAGCGCGAACACGCCGAACGGAGTCGCCTCCATGACGATGCCGACGATGCGTAGCAGCACCGCAGAGAGCGACTGGAGCAAGGCGGCGAAGGGTTTACCTGCTTCACCCGCGATCACCGTGCCGGCCCCGAGCAGGATCGCGACGAAGATCAACGCCAGCATGTCGCCCTTCGCCAGCGCCTCGACGATGTTGAGCGGGACGATGCCGATCAACTGGTCATAGGGTGTGACCGGATCGCCCAGCGGGTGTGCCACCGCGGTGCCGATCGGCGCGCCGATTCCCGGCCGTAGCAGTGCCGCGACCGCCATGCCGACCGATACGGCGATCGCGGTGGTGAAGGCGAACAGCCCGATGGTCTTCGCACCAAGTCCGCCGAGGCGCCTGGGATCGGCCAGCGCGGTGATGCCCGATGCGATCGTCACCAGCACGATCGGCGCGACCAGCATGCGGATCGCGCGCACGAACAAATCGCCCATGAACGCCACCGCCGGAGTCGCCGATGGCCAAACCAAAGCGAAGATCAGGCCGAGCGCCAGCGCGCCTAACACGCGCTTCCACAAGGCGATCGCGAACCAGGTGCGCAGCACGGTCAAGGGCAGGAACCGGGTGTCGGTTTATGCGGCAGGGCACGTCCGCCCGCCCGGCGCGTCAGCACGCCCTTGTCGACCGTCAGCACGCCGTTGACGATCACCGTGCCGACCCCGACGGTCAGCAACGTCGGCTGTTCATAGGTCGCGCGCGGCGCATAGCGTTTCGGGTCGAACACGACGACATCGGCGAACGCGCCGGGCTTGAGGTGTCCGCGTCCTTCGAGATGGAAAGTGTCCGCGGTCAGTGCCGAGCTGCGCTCGATGAACTCGCGCAAGCTGATGACCTTATCGGCAACGACATATTTCGCATATTTGCGCGCGAAGGTCGCATAGACGCGGGGGTGCCCGGTCGAGGCGTCGGACCCGGTCATCACCCAGGGCTGCTTCATGAAAGCGGCGATGTCGGGCTCGATCTGGTTGAACGACGCGACTGACGGGTCGTGCAGGCGGATCAGTGCGATCGCGGCGGCGAGCGGGTCCTGTTTGCGCGTCCTGGCGATGTCGGCGAGGGTGTGGCCCTTAAACTGGCCCTCAGTGATCAGCAGCGATGCCGCGCCGCCGCGCTTGCGCAGGTTCTCCGTCATGCCGGTGCGCATTCGTTCGGCGAGCTTGGGATCGTCGAAGCGCTTGAGCAATGCGACGCGTCCGCCATCCTGAGCCCAGAGCGGGATCAGCGATGCGACCAGGCTCGTGCCCGATGCCGACCAGGGATATTGATCGGCGGTAACGTCCTGGCCCGCGCGGCGCGCGGCCTCGACCTTGGCGATGATCGCGCCGGCCTGGCCCTGCACATCGACGCCAAGCGCCTTGATGTGTGAAATATGCACCGGCAATTTGCCCAGCCGCCCGACCTCGATCGCTTCGCCGATCGCCACCGCGAGGCCGACCGTATAGCTCGATTCATCGCGGATATGGCTGTCATAGATGCCGCCGCGCTTGCCCGCCTCGGCGGCGAGCGCAGCCACTTCGTCGGTCCTGGCGAAACTCTGCGGCGCGTAGAACAGGCCGGTCGAAAACCCCATCGCGCCCTGGCACATCGCGCTTGCGGTCAGCGCCTTCATCCGGCCCAGCTCGGCAGCGGTCGGTGCGCGATCGACCGCGCCGATCACGCGCCCACGGATCGCGCCGAAGCCGGCATAGGCAGCGAAGTTGATCCCGACCGGCAATTTCTTCGCGCTGGCCAGCACTTGGGCGACATTCGGATCGCCACCGCCGTCATTGCCGACGAATGCGGTGGTCACGCCCTGCATCAGGAACGGCGCGATCAGGCGCGTTGCGGCCGACCGGTCGGTCAGCGATGTCCCGACATGCGTGTGCGGGTCGATAAAGCCCGGCGCGACGATCATGCCGGTCGCGTCGATCGTCCGTTTGGCGGTCACATCGGCATGGCGGCCCACGATGCGGATGCGGTCGCCGCTGATCGCCACGTCACCGACGAACGGCGCGTCCGATCCGGTATAGACGGTGCCACCTTGGATCAGGATATCGACACTTTGCGGTGCCGGTGCCGCGCCGGGTGCAAGCGCGACGATGGTTGCCACGGCGGCGATGCGCACGATGCGTTTCATGTCGTTCCCCAGAAGCCCTTGGTTGGTGGAGCGAGCATGCCGCTATCGTCCCTGACCCCGCCCGGGCGATCCTCCCTGAGCCAGATCGGACCGTCAAGGTCGACAAAGTCCGACAGCCGCGCGATGTGCAGGGCGGGGGCAATCGACAGCGACGAACTAACCATACATCCGGTCATCAGTCCAAGCCCGCGCGCGCGCGCCGCCTGAGCCAGTTCGAGCGCAGCGGTCAGCCCGCCGGCCTTGTCGAGCTTTACGTTCACATGACTGTAGCGCCGCGCGATCATCTCCAGATCTGCGGCGACATGCACGGATTCATCGGCGCAGATCGCGATGGAGGACTTGAAGCCTTCGAGCCATGCATCGTCATCGGCCGGAACGGGCTGCTCGAGCAGGTCGACGCGTGCCTCGATCAGCACCGACTGCATCGCTTCGACCAGCGCCTGATTCCAGCTCTCGTTCGGATCGACGATCAGTGCAGCATTGGGTGCAGCATTTCGCACCGCGCGGATCTGTGCGGCAGGGTCGTTCGCGTCGACCTTGATCTTGAGCAATGGCGAGTCGGCGACCGCAGCGGCGGCCAGGGCCATCGCCTCGGGCGTATCGATCACGATGGTCAATGCGCTGGCTATCCGGCCTGGTTCGGGCATGCCGATCAGGCTCGCGACAGTCCGGCCCGATCGGCGCGCTTCAAGGTCCCAGAGCGCGCAATCGACCGCGTTGCGTGCTGCACCCGGGAGGAGCAGGGACAACAGATCTGCCCGGCTCCCGCCCAACTCGATCACCGGACGCACATCATCGATCGCGTGCAGTGCGTTCTCGATGCTTTCGCCATAGCGCGGATAAGGAACGCCTTCACCACGACCGACCAGGTCGCCATCGGTGATCGTCACCGTCACGACATCGGCAGCGGTCTTGACCCCGCGCGCGATGCGAAACGGCGCGATCAGGTCGAACCGGTCGTGCTGCGCGTGAAGGGTCAGCGTCATGCGAGCAATCGGTCGATCACGCTCTCGACCCCGAAGCGCATCGGATCGGTGCAGGGCAGGCCGAGCCGCGCGGCCGTGGCTTCGCACTGCGCCCGCGCCGCCTCCGGCGTCATCGCCGAGGTGTTGAGACACACGCCGACCGCGCGTACCGCCGGGCTGGTCAGCCGCGCGACCTGCAGATTCATCGCCAGGCATTCCTCGATGCCGGGAAGCGCGCGTCCCGGAATGCCGCGCATATCGGTGCGCATCGGATCGTGACACATCACGATCGCCTCCGCCTGGGCACCGTGCAGCAGGCCGGTCGATACACCGGCAAAGGACGGGTGGAACAGCGAACCCTGTCCTTCGATCATGTCCCAGCCATCGTCGTCGCGTGCCGGGGCAAGCTGCTCGATCGCCCCTGAAATGAAATCGGCGACAACCGCATCGACCGGTACGCCGCCGCCCGCGATCAGGATGCCGGTCTGCCCGGTCGCGCGGAAGTCGGCGGTGACGCCGCGTGTCCGCAGCGCGGTGGTCAGCGCCAGCGTGGTGTACATCTTGCCGACCGAGCAATCGGTGCCGACGGTCAGCAAGCGATGGCCGGCACGGGCATAACCATTCCCGACGATAAGGTCCGCCGGCGGATCGCGCACGTCGAACAATTGCAATCCGCGTTGCTCGGCGAGCAGGGCAAGGCGCGGCACGTCGCGCAGCCGTTGATGCAGGCCGGCGGCGACATTCATCCCCACCTCGAGCGCGGCGATGGCATCGGCGATCAGGTCTTCGCCCATCTTGCCGCCGGAATTGGCGATGCCGAGCACCAGGGTCCGCGCACCCGCCACTGCGCCTTCGACCATGTTCATGCGCGGCAGGTCGAGGGTGAACGGGCAGTCGTCGTAGCGGAATTCACCAACACAGGCGTCGGGGCGGAACACGGCGAGTCCACGCGAGGTCTTGATGCCGACGGCGTCGGTGCTGTGACCGAGATACAGGAGATAGGGTGCAGGGATCATCCGAGCGATCGTATCGCCGCCCCGCGCCGTCTTCGGCATAATGAGTGCGCGGCTGGCTATAGCTTCGCGTTATGGAGCGTCGATCACGCGCGCCAGCGTGTTGAGGAAATCGGTCGCCAGCGCGGTCGGCGGGCGATTGACCAGGAACATGGCATGCACGTCGAAGGTAAGCTGTGGTTTGAGCGGCCGGATCGACAGCCCGGGCGCAAGCGACGCCTGTGCGGTGAAGCTGTCGACCACCGTCATGCCGACGCCTTGCCGTACTAAGGCAGCGGCGATGTAGAAGGTACGCGCCGACACCATTTCATCGAGCTCGAGGTCGAGCCGCTGCAGTTCCTGGGTGAAGAGTTGTCCCATGGGGCCACTTCCCGCCAGGCTGATGAAACGCCGTCCACGCAAGGCCTCGAGCTCGATCCGCGGCGGTGCGTCGGGCATATCCTGTTCGCGATACAAGACGACCAGTTCGCCTTCGCCGAGCCAGCGATGGCTGATCGGCGTTGCCGGCGGCACCTCGAACGCGAGCGCGATATCGGTCTCGCGTTCGTACAATTTTCGCAGCAGATCGTCGTGATGGACAGTTTGCAGGTCGAACCGCACTTTTTCATGGGTACGAAGAAAGCGCGACACCGCAGTGGGCAGGGCATCGAGCGCGAGTGACGGCAATGCTGAGATGCGCAACATGCCGGTCGCGCCACGCTTCAGATTCCGCCCGGCCTCGCGCAGCGCATAGACCCGGTCCTGGATCTCGCTCACTTCGGCGAACAGGCTATGCGCGTCCTCGGTTGCGACCAGCCCGGCATTGGTACGCTGGAACAGCGGGAAGCCGAGCAGCGATTCCGCGTGGCGCAGCATCTTCGATACCGATGGTTGCGAGACGTTGAGCGCGCGCGCGGCGGCGCTGACCGAGCCGTTGACATACACAGCGTGGAAGATTTCGATATGGCGCAGGTTCATCGGTGGCCGGCTTTCGACATGAGATCAGCCTAGGGAGATTTGCCGATCATGCAAACGGCCGGCTGATCGTATCTAATCGACCGGATCGCACGGCGTTTGAATCGCGCCGCACGATGGCGGCGGCGCGCGGGGAGATATGACACACCGTAATGTGTCATATCTCGGCTGAGGTCAGGGACGGCATCGCGCGCGCCACTGTTCAAAAAGGCTGTTTATTATCAGTTGGTTAATAGCTACTGATGTTGAAATCACAGCTGCCGAAATCGTATCGCGTCTCAACAGGTCGTCAGTCCTGGACGATCCGCCCGTCATGAAAACGACCGGCTGATCGCACTCGATCGGCCGGCCGTTGGTAATGGTTGCGATGACCCGTTGGTGACCTTCAGGCCTGAGCGCCGATCACGCGTACATGGCCATTGCCGTGCGACATGCGCTTCAGGCCGGGAATGGCGGTCATCATATCGGCGAGCATGGCACCGCGACCGCCAAGTGCGGAAGTGCCACTGGTTGCCTTGAGATCGGGCACGATCGCGAGATAACCGTCGAGCGCATGGCGACGCGCTTCATTCTCGGTTTCGGCGTCGAGCGTGTCGCCCCTGGTCATGAGCACCACGACGTTGAGCTTGGTCTTGCCGCGCGGCGAGGCGAAATAACCTTCGACGATCTTGCCGTTGGCCAGCGCATAGCGACCCTTGAAGATGCTGAGGCGGCTATCGGTCGGGTCGATTGCCGCTGCCATTGATGGCGCGGCCATGGCCGGTGCGCTGAATCCGGCGACTGCCGAGGCCGCGATCGGTACGGCGGCCATTCCGCCGACCACGCTGCGGCGGTTGAGCGGCTTGGTAACGATGGTTTCCACCGGTGCTGCACCCAGATCAGTTTCGTTCGACATGCTGGCCCCCAAAATGTCACCACAACCTTATTATCGTCAGCGTAACGATACATTCAGATCGTTACAACCATTTGCTCTACCCACTTGTAACCCGGGCAAGCTTATCGAACGAGCATCACCTCGGCGATATGTCGCCGGCCGCCGGAGCGTGCGAGCTGCACAAACACATCGACGGTGCTGCGGACATAATGATGCACATCTTCGCGGCCAAGCTGCGTGCCGGTTTGCAGTACGAGCAAGGTGATTTGTTCGATCGCGCGTTCGGTGCTGTCGGCGTGAACCGTGGTCATCGATCCGGGGTGCCCGGTGTTGACCGCGCGCAGGAAAGTATAGGCCTCGTTACCGCGCAATTCGCCGACAATGATGCGATCAGGCCGCATGCGCAGCGATGCCGCGAGCAGGTCGTCGGCGGTCACCCGTGCTTCGCCGAGTTCCCCGCGCGCCGCGAGCAGGCCGATCGCGTTTTCGTGGCGCAGCTTCAATTCGGGCGTGTCCTCGATCAGGATCAGCCGTTCCGCCTCGGGGATTTCGCGGAGCAGCGCGTTGAGAAAAGTGGTCTTGCCGGTCGATGTGCCGCCGGACACCAGGATGTTCTTGCGCGACCGCACCGCCAGCGCGAGCATCGCGGCGATGTCGCCCGCATCAAGCAAGGCGGCGAGCTTGATGTCGATTTCGCTGCGAGCCGAAAGATCGCCATGCCGCGTATCGGCGAACGCCCCGGTCGCGACATAATCGTCGAGCGTCAGGTCGGGCGAGACATGTTTGCGTATCGCCAGCGCCAGACCCGACCGGGTCGCCGGCGGGACGACGATCTGCACCCGCGCGCCGTCCGGCAAGGACGCAGAAAGCAGCGGATGTTCGCGGCTGATCCCCTGGTTGGACAAAGCCGCGATCTGCCGCGCGAGCCGCGCCAATGTCGCTTCGTCCAGGCCGGGCGCGTCATGGCGTTCGATCGCGCCCGCCATGCTTTCGATCCACACTTCGCCGGGACGGTTGACATAGATGTCGGTGATATCGGGCCGCATCAGATATTCGGCGAGCGGTGCGAGATAGCTTTGCAGGTAGAGCGGGCGATCGCTGGTAATGGTGCTCGCGCTCATCGCCGTCCCTCGACCCCGGTGAAATCGAGATCGCGCGCGACGAACACGCTGATCGCGGTGCCCTGCCGGACACGCAAGGTCGGCTGAATCTGCGAACCGTTGGTCAGCGGGGCGGCACTGTTCTGCACCGCGCCGGGCAGGGCGACCACGACAGCGGAATTATTGCCGCCAACCCGCGAGGCGAGATTGACCCCGACATCAAGCGTCGATTGCAGGATCGCCGCGCCGAAACGGGCGAGAAAATGGCTGTTGACCCTGCCCTTGATGCCGACTTGGCCGAGCGGGTCGGCGGCGGGCGAATTGAGCGCGATCGTCACGCCGTCGGGGCGCACCAGCCGAGTCCACATGACTAATGCGCGGTTCTGTCCGGGCCGCAGATCGGCCTTATATTCGCCGATCAGGCGACTGCCGCGCTGGATCAATATCTTGCTGCCGTCGAAGCCGCGCACATCGCTTTGCACCAGCGCACGGGCCAACCCCGGCCGAGTCGAATCGAGCGCTGTTTCGAGCACCGCGGGGATCAGCGCGCCCTGCGGCACGGTGGTCGCGCGATTGCGCATGTAACCGGCGCGGACGCTGGCGCCACCGACTCCACCTGCGGTGCCGGCGCCCGCGCCATCGGGTGCCGCAGCCGGCGCTTCGCCGCTGCCGAGATCGACCACCAGCACAGGATCCGCCGTGCTGCGCGCCGCAACTGGCGGCGCAGGCGGCCCTTGGTATTGCGGCGGCATCTGCTGCATCGGCGGCGGCATATAAACGATACGAGGCTGCGGCGCGGGCCGAGGCGGCGGCGGAGCCGTCGTCGGCACAACCAGCGGCTGGGGTGCGACGAGAACTGCCTCCGGGGGGATATAAAGCGGCGCGGGCTGAACCGCCGCGCCGCCCGACAGGTCGGAGGCGCGCGCCTTGGTCGCGGGCGCGGTCAGTGCGCGGCGTCGGCCATCGAGGATCGTGAACAGCAGCACTGCGGCGATCACGATGCCGATCGCGATCACCCAGATCGGCACGCCCGAAGACGGCATCGCGACTACCGGACGGATATCGCCCTCACGCTGGCCGGCGATGCGTGGATCGCCACCGGATGGCCTGGTCGCCATCAGTTCTTGGCCCTGACGCGATCGGCGCGGGCGATCTTCTTGTCGAAGCGAAAAACGAGCCTTTGCTGCACGCTGTCGATGACATATTGGCCATCGCGCATCGCGCCATCGACCAGCGTTTCGCGCTTCCTCGAATCGAGTGCGAACACCGCCGGAAGCGCGCTCTCCATGGGCCAGGAGATGAAGGTCTTTTCGCCATCGTCGTCGATTGCGCTCGGCCAGATGTCGCGCGCGCCGCTCAGCTTGTAGCGTCCCGGCTGTTTTTCGGCCGTGGTCGCGACCGATGCGACGGCGGGTGCGGGGTAGGTGAAGCGCACAGTGAACGCCATGTCGGGCAGCGGACCATAAAGCGGCAGTAGCTCGAAATTATAACTTCGTGCGTCGGTCACCACCGTCATGTTGGTCGACACACCATTCTGCACCGCCTTGATGAACAGATGGTCACCGCGCTTGTTCGGGGTCACCTGCCATGCACCACTGTCCCCGACCGCGACATTCTCGACCCGCTCGCCGGGGCCGAATTCGACGGTCAATTGATAACCGCTCGCGACTTGCAGCGAGACGACCTGCGCCGCGTCGTACGCGACCGTCTGGATACGCGGGTCGCCGGGGCCAGGAACGGGACGCGTTTGTGCGGTGGCCGCGAGCGGGGCGGCGAGCAGGCAAAGAGCGAGCAATAGCCTCAAAGCGTGACCCCGCTGCCGCCTGATCGCCGAGGTGCGGGGGCCTGTTGCGGGATGCTGTTTGGATAGGCGCGCACGGCGGCGCCGGTCGGCGCTGACTCTTGCTGGATCACTACCGTGCCCGGAGGAACAACGACCACCGGATCGGCCGGAGCCAGCGCTTCGGCATCGCGGCGATAGCGCAGCACCTGGAAACCGAGCGGGTTCATGAAGCGATCCTCACGCTGCATCGGCTCGCCCGAGAAGCGATAACGGATGATCGATACCCAGGCTTGTGGTGGCTTGGCTTGGCCACCCGCGTCGCGTCGCTGCGTTTCGAACCGGACCAGCGCCGAATTGCCGCCTAGCGGGGAGATGCTCTTCACGCGGGTCGAGATTGTGGTTGATTTCGGTAGTCGCGCCAACGGGCTGTCAGGGTTGGAATATTGGACGCTCGATACATATTCCGATCGCGCCGGATCGGCCGACCAAAGCGACGCCTTGCGATAATTGGATTGCAGCGCGTCGATGTCGAAGCTTTCGCGGGCGATGACATATTGCACCAGGAACGACTGAGTCAGCGCCTTGTCCGGTGCGATCGTCGCCGCATCGAGCGGCTTCAGCGTCTCGACAAAGCCGGTGTTGCGATCGACCAACAGCGTATAGGGCACCACCGTCTTCAGCGGCATTAGCACGATCAGCGCGATCGCCTCGAACAGGGCGATCACAATCGCAGCGGTCGCAACGATCCATGCGACCTTGCGCGACGCGCGCAACGCTTCCTGCTGGTCGTTGGCCCAGGTTTCCGCAGCCTTGTAATAGCTTTCGCGCGGTATCTTCGTGGTCTTGTTCATCTGTTCCCGTCCCGCCGCGCGGCCCCTGCCGACACACGCCCCCTGGTGCGGCGGCGATTGCTTTGGCCGAGCGGCGTCGCCGCCGCCACCGGAATGTCACGCGACACCGCCTGGCTGCCGATCCGCGCACCGATCTGCGTCACCGGCGGTGGTGGTGCCGCGGCGTCGCGCCGCTGGCTCGCGGCGACCGCGTCGGCGATCGCGATCGCGCGCGAACGCGGCTCGTCCGCAATTGCCGACCGGCTCGGCGCGGGCAGCAATGCCTGTCGCCGGTCCTGACCGGACAGCGCATCGGCGAGGCGGGTAGGGGACAGCCGCCATGTATCGGGGATGCGGAAGCCATGCGCGACTTTCGCCACCGCGATCAGCGTGGCGATCAGCGTCAGCGCGAACACCAAAGTCATGACGAGCAATTCGACCGGTGCGGCCGGCGTCGAGATATCGGCGTAGCGTTGGGTCAATACGTTCGCCAACCACGGCTCGATCAGCGCCAGTTCGACACCGAGGATGATCGCGGTCGACAGCGCGCCAAGCGTCGCGCCAACCACGCCTCGCACCCATCCCTCGAACAACCCACGGGTTGCATCGAACAGCAGGAACAGTGCGAATAACGGTCCCAAGGCGAGCAACAGCCCGGCAACCAGGCGCACCGAGGCGAACCCGGCGATTGCGCCGGTGAGATAGAGGGTGCGCGCCTGCCCGAGCCGGTCATTATCCTTGGCCGGATCCCAGCGCGGGCGTTGCAGGCCGCGTTGCAGCCTTTGCTGTTCCTGCTGCTGCTGTTGCGGGGTCAGTGTCTGGGTCGGGCCGGCGATCACTTCGGCATCGTCCGGCTTGCCCGTGCCGATCGCGATCAATGCCGCGATATTATTATCGACGCCCTGCAGCCGTGCGATCAACCCGCCGCCAGAGCCCGGTAGCCCGGCCGGCTGGCCGATATTGGCCGCGAGCTGCGCCGGGCCATGCATCGCGACATTATAGGCAAGCGCACGGAATGCCGGCCAGCTCGTCGCCAGCACCAGCACCAGCCCGATCTTGACCACCGCCGCTACGCCATCGCGCGCATCGGGTGTCTGGCCCAGGATCATGCGATAGCCGAATAGCGCGATGAACAAGGTCAGCATGCCGCCGAGCATCAGCGACACGCCGGATCCCGGCGTCGCCAGCGCCTGATATCCACCCTGGCCGATCGCTTGCGCCTGGCAATCGACATAATTGAGCACGCCCGCCAGGAACGCGTCGCCGGAATAGATTGACGGACAAGCCATCAGGCGCGCTCGAGCAATTTGGGGATCCAGTCGACCGGATCGTCGCCGCTGGTCTGGCGGATCTCGTCGAGCAATCGCACCGTGCGTTCGCGCCCCGATAATATGGTCAGCAGGTCGCGCTCGCCGGTCAGGTTGAGCCGTGCGACGACGCTGTCGGTGCCGTGCTTGACCAGGAAGCAATGCGCATCGTCGGGCAGCGTTCGCACCAGTTCATATTCGTGCGGCGTCAGCCCGAAGCCGTCGATATAATCCGCCGCCCGCGCCTTGGGATTGGTCATGAAGATCTGCGTCGCGGCCTGCTCGATGATCGCGCTGGCGATCTTGCTCTCCAGCGCGTCCTGCGCGCTCTGTGTGGCGAAGCCGACGATGCCGTTGCGTTTGCGGATCGTCTTTTCCCAGTCCTTGATCCGGCGCACGAACACATCGTCGTCGAGCGCCTTCCACCCTTCATCGACGACGATGATCGCTGCCGTGCCGTCGAGCCGTTCCTCGACGCGGTGGAACAGGTACATCATTGCCGGGGTCCGTACAGTCGGATCGTCGAGGATCGCGGTCATGTCGAAGCCGACCGCTTCCGCCGACAAATCGGTCAGGTCGCGCTCGTTATCGAACAGCCAGGCGCGTTCGCCATCACCCCACCATGGCCGCAGCCGCGCCCACATGTCGGCGGCATGCGGACGATGCCCGCCACGGAACAGCTCGGCGAGATGGCGCAAGCGGCGATGTTCGATCGGCTGCGCGAAACTGGCGTCGATCGCGTCCTTGATCCTGGCGACATCGTCGATGTCCGCGCCGCCGACCAGCATTGCGACCCAGTCGATCAGGAATTGCCGGTTGGCGGCATTGTCATCGATCTGCAGCGGGTTGAGCCCCGATGCGTTGCCGGGACGGAGCAAGTCGTAGCGCCCGCCGATCGCGCGGATGAACAGTTCCGCGCCGCGATCCTTGTCGAAGAAGATGATCCGCGGCCGGAATTTGCGCGCCTGGGCGAGCAGGAAGTTGAGTACCACCGTCTTGCCCGAGCCCGATGGGCCGATGACGGTGAAATTGCCCAGGTCGCCCTGGTGGAAATTGAAATGATAGGGGCCGGCCGCGGTGGTCTCGAGCAACGTCACCGCATCGCCCCAATGATTGCCCTGCGCGCGTCCGAGCGGGAAATTATGGCTGCTGGCTAGACCAGCGAAATTGCCCGTCGAGATCAACCCACGTCGCGCGATATATTTGAAATTGCCCGGAAACTGTGCCCAGAATGCGGGCTCAAGCGCAATCTCCTCACGCACCGCGATGATGCCGAGATCGGCGAGCGATGCCTGCACTTCCGCCACGCCGTCATCGACCTCGCCCGGCGTGGTACCGCGCACCGCGATGGTCATGTGATGTTCGCCATAACCGGCGCGCCCGGCGGCGACCTCGTCCTTGGCGCTGGACAATTCTGCGCGCAGGCTGACGGCCTCATCCTCGGCCGATTTCATCCGGCGCATTGCCAGGTTCATCTTGCCCAGCGCGGCGTTGCGATCGACGAAGCCGAACGATTGCGACACGGTCAGTTCGAACGGCAGGCGCAGCAATTCGTCGAACATGCCGGGCGCGGTCTGGCCGGGGTAATCCTTGATCGAGACCATGCCGACAAAGGCGCGCGGGCTGTTGCCGGCGGGCGCCAATTCGACCGTGTCCTGCCCGAAGCTGATCCGCCGATAAGGCAGGTAATCGCCCGCATCCTGCATCGGCAGCAATACGGGGCGCATTTCGCCATTGTACAGCGAGGAGAGGAATTCGAGCGGCTCGGAACACGGGCCCTGCGCGGTGTCGTAAACGCCGAGCAGGCGCGGCGCATAACTACCGAGTTGAGCGAGCAAGGCGTCGCGCGCGGCATCGAGCTGACGCAACTCATGGACGGATTCGTCGTTCGCTGTCGTCACGGAGCGGCCGAGCAGCCCACGGACCCGATCGGCAATGCCTACGCGGCCCTGCAATGGCCGGCGTATCAAGGTCAGGAACAGTTCGTTGACATACAGCTGCTTGGCATCGAGCCGCGCGCGCCATGCCGCGTCGAGCTGTTCGGAGAAGGCATCGGGGAATTCGGCGACCATGTCGGTGTCGACGCGCCGGCGCACGACGTGATGGTTGAGCGCGAAACGCGACGATCCGATCGCCTGCAACATCGCATCGCGCAGGCCCTTGCGGTAATTGATCTCGTCGGTGTCGGCGGTCTCGAACAGCAGCCCGCGCAGATGGATCACCTGCATCAGCATCCCGTCGCGGGTCGCGATCGTGTGATCGTCGACATGCCGCGCATAAGGGAGGTGATGGCCGGCCGGTTTCTCTCGCGCTGCCGCCTTCCGGTCCTGGCTCAGGGGCGGTAGGAGTTGCATCGCCAGATCGCATGGTTGCGGACGCGCGGACAGCGCGACACACGGGTCAGCCACAGGTCGAAGATGCGTGGTTCGCGCAGGCACAACAGCACACCCGCGACATGCACGATGAGCGCCACGGCCAGCACCCAGATCGAATGGAAGATCAGGAACAATTCGGTCGCGACGACCGCGTTGACCACGAAATAACTATAGGTGACGCCGGCGAACATCTGTGGCCGGGTGAGGGCGACGAACACCGTATCGCGCTCCAACCCGGTCATGTTCAGTTACCCAGGCCGGCGGTCGATTGAATGCCCGCGACGATGCTCGCCGCGCCGAACAGGATGAAACAGCCCAGGATCACCGTCGCGCCGTAGCGCCAGTTGATCCGCCCGGTCAGCATCATGAACCCGACCACCGCGATCGCGATCACCGCGCAGACGGTGGCGACGGTGCCGAGCAAAGTGCCCTGCATCCATTGCACCGCAGAGACAAGCACGCCAGAGCCCGCGGGATCGGCAAGCGAATCCTGCGCCGCTGCCATGCTCGACTGAATCATCGCGGCGCTTCCCGCCAGCCAGAATGCCGCTGTTTTACTGTGGAACTTCACGCAATTACCCCACCCGGTCTTTCGCCACCAGAATCGATCCGCACACTGCGCGTTCGCCCGCCGATTGCCAATCCCTAGATGACGATTTGGTCCCGTTGGCGATTTGGGTGACGATGCTGCGGGTCCCGGCTGCCAGTCCGGGCGGCCAGCCCGGTTCAGGCTGCGCTGCGCAGTATCTGCGCCAGCCAGTCGTTGACCTCGCAATCGACGACGAGATGGACGCGATCCTCGGTGCCGCGATTGGCGACACGGTGCGGGTCGGCGAGCCGCAAATACCAGGCGCTGCCCGGCGCCATCGCCACCGGAATGCCGTTGAGCATGAATTCGACCCCGGGATTGGTCGTGATCGGGATATGGATCCGCGCCTTGCCCCAATCGGCGGCGAGATCATGATCATTGTGCTCCTTGATCACCGACCCCGGGGTCAGCCGCATCAGCCGCGCCGCGTGCATCGGACATTCGAAGCTCGCCAGCACCTCCGTCAGATAAGGCGAAGCGGCGAGATAGGGTCCGTCGACGAATTCTGTTGCGGTCGGATCGGCGTAGATCATCTTGATCGGGTGCGTCGCACCCTTGGCGAAGCGCAACGGCAGCACGCTCCAGTCGCCTTCGTAATTCTGCGGCACATAATGTTTGGTCCATGCATCCCGTTCGAGCCGCTCAAGATCGGCGCACAGCCTCTCGGGGTCGAACGAGAAGGGCAGGCGCAGGCGGTCGGCATAACTATGAGTGGGGCTATGAGCGGGCCTATGGGCGGATTGTTGCAGCACATCGAGCATGATAGGCGGACACCCCTGATCGGGATCGATGCCCCGATATCCGGTCAGCCTATCGGCCGCGAGGGCGGTTGGAAAGACGGCGCGCGCGATTCATGACTACAGATACCGACATCCGCAATGTTCCGGCGTTACTCGATGGTTTTCGCCGGTATTTGATGACCGACGTGCCACTGCAACAACGGCTGGCGGCACTTTACGAGGGCAATTCGTTCGCGGCGGCGGTCGCCGAGGCCGCCATCGCGGCAGGCATTTCGCTATCGAGCGAGGATGTGTGGACCGGCTTGCAGCCCGATCCGCTGGGCCTGTCGCGCTTCGACGATCGACCTGCCAACGATATTGCCTGGCCCGACAAGCATTGGCTGCCCTCTGCCATGGTCGCAGCCGGCCCGGAATTTGTCGTCGACTGGATGCACTTCGCGGGGCGGCGCCTGACCGATCCGTTTTTCAACGGATCCCTGACGCACGCGCGCGCGTTGCCGCTCAATCGGCTGATGCGGTATCGCACACCGCTCGGTGCTTTTGCGCAAGGCGCCGAGGGGGAGGCGTTGACCGTTCCCAACGGGTTCATCTTCCATCTTTCGCGCTGTGGCTCGACCCTGGCGGCACAGATGCTCGCGGCGATGGACGATACGATCGTCGTATCGGAACCACCGCCGCTCGATGCGGTCGTGCAACTTACCCACGTACGCAAGGACGTGCCGTTCGAAACACGGGTCGATGTGTTGCGCACCATGGTCGGTGCGCTGGGCCGTGACTGGACCGGCGCGGCGCGCAACTATGTGGTGAAGCTAGACAGCTGGCATGCGCTCGAACTGCCGCTGTTCCGTCAGGCATTTCCCGACACGCCCTGGGTCTTTCTTTATCGCGATCCGGTCGAAATACTTGTTTCGCATATGCGCATGCGCGGCCTGCAGGCTGTGCCGGGCGGCACAACGGTCGATTTCGGCATTATCGATGGCGGCGACATGCCGTTCGAGGAATACACCGCTCGCGTTCTGCGCAGCGTCAGCAATGCGGTGATCGACCATCACGGTTTGGGCGGCGGCCTGGTGATCAATTACGATGCGCTGCCAGGCGCGATCGAGGCCCAGATATTGCCCCATTTCGGGATCGCGCCCGGCGCCGAGGCGATCGCCAGGCTGCGTACCGCGAGCGAACGGAATGCCAAGGCTCCCGGACAGGGTTTCAACCGCGATACCGAGCGCAAGCAGCAGGACGCGACGCCGGCGATCCGCGCTGCGGCGGCCGAGTTCCTCGCCGAGCCCTTTCGTCAGCTCGAGGCGCTGCGTCTGGCGCCGGGCGCGGCGTGATCGGGAAGGCGCGATGAGCGCGATCTTCGGCGTGATCCGGACCGACCGCGGAATGGTGTCGGAACGCGAGCTGGGACGCATGGCCAATACGCTTGCGCATCGCGGACCCGATGGCCGGCATATCGAGGTCGATGACGGCGTCGGCGTCGGACATTGTCTGATGCGGGTCAATCGCGAAGACTGGTATGACGCACAGCCGATTCGTGACGGCGCGATCACGCTGGTCGCCGATCTCCGGCTCGACAATCGCGAAGCGCTGGCTGCCGCGCTCGGCATCGACGAGACGATGCTTCGCGATATGCCCGACAGTGTGTTGCTGCTCGCCGCCTATCGCGAATGGGGAGCGGATTGCGCCGATCGCCTGCTCGGCGATTTCGTTTTTGCGATCTGGGATGGCGCGTTGCGCACGCTCACGCTGGCGCGCGATCATATGGGCCAGCGCGGCGTTTTTTTTCACCATGGCGAGGGGCTGTTCGCCTTCGCCAGCGAACCGAAGGCGTTGTGGGCGGTCGAGGGCGTGCCACGCCGACTGTCCGAAGAAGCGATCGGCCAGCGGCTGCTCTTTCCGGTCGATCACAGAATCGGCGCGACCCTGTACGAGGGGATCGAGATCCTGCCGGGCGGACATGTCCTGACGCTGGCGGCTGATGGCACTCGCGCGATTCGTGCTTATTGGCAACCGCGCGCAGCGCCTGAGCATCTTGGCCGGGACGAGACCTATTATATCGATGGATATCGCCGGGTGCTGGGTGAAGCGGTGGCGTGCCGGCTACGCCGGCTCGGGCGTCCGCCTGCCTTGCTGTTCAGCGGCGGCTTCGACAGTGGCGGGATCGCCGCGCTTGCCGCGCCGGTGATGGCCGAACAGGGGCACCAAATCATCGCCTTATGTTCGGCGCTGGCCGAGGATGCGCCGCCACCGGTGCACGATTCACGCGCCGCAGCCGAGGCATTCCGCGACTATCCGCACATCGATCTGCGCTATTTCGTGCGCACGGACGAAACCCCGTTCAGCGACATCGAGACGAGTTTCGCCGCGACCGACGACAGCGCGAGCACCGCCTATGTCCGTCGCGGCCTTTATCGCATGGCGTCGGCGGCTGGCCCGCGTATGGTGCTGGACGGCATGGGCGGCGATCTCACCCTCAACGTGCGGAGTGGAGCGATGCTCGGCCGCATTTTGCTCGGCGGGCGCGTGCCCAGCTTTCTTCGTGAGCTACGCGCACGTCGTCGCGCGACCGGGCGGTCGATGCTGCATATCCTGCGCGAGGACGTCATGCCCGCGCTGACGCCGTTATGGCTATCGGCGGCAATCCGTTCCTGGCGGCGGCGCGGTGTGCCGATGTGGCGGATGCGGCCGATCAATGCGAGCTTCGCGCAACGGTTGTTCGATCAAGGCACGATCGACCCTGACCGGCTGATCGTGCCGGGGCCGGCCTATTATCGCTGGGAGGCGCGACGGCTCGATTTCCTACGCAAGGCGGCATGGAGCCAGCCGAATGAAACAATCCTGGCGGCGAGCGAGGGACTTGAATTTTCCCGCCCCTATCTGGACCGCCGCGTCGTCGAGCTTGCGCTGGCAATCCCGGATTTCCTGCATCTGCGATTCGGCAATGAGCGTTATCTGGCGCGGATGGCGCTGGCCGAATATTTGCCCGTACGGTTACTGCTCAGCGGTCCCGGCAATATGTCGGAAAGCCCCGATATGTACCATGCGACGCGCGATAGCGTGCCGGACGCTCTGGCTGCGGTGCGCGCGCTGGACCATGACGGCCGTCTATCGCGATATATCGATTTCAAGGCGCTGGCGCACTCGATCGAGGCGATTGACCCGTCGGAACGCAACGGTCTTCGCGCGCTGCACCGGGCATCACGCACGATCGCGCTGGCGCGCTTCATTGCCTGGTTCGACGACCGCAATCGCTGACGCGTGCGGTCGTCGCAATTTGGTCAGGAGCCGAACGGGCCGTACTTGGTCGTGCTGAAATCGCTACCGAAACCAACTGTGTATGCGGCGGTTTCCTGTTTCGTGCTCGCCGTGAAGACCATAGGTGTGGTCCAGGGCTTACGCTGGCTGATGGCGAAATCGTCCGACTGCGTGACGTCGCACGTCGGCAAGTCCGCGGACATTCCAGCCGTTGAGTTGTTTGCCTTCATGATCTCAGCCGCTCCCCCGGGCCCCTGCGCCCCACTACAGGGCTTTAGGGATGGCAGAACCGTTCTGCTTTCGCAACATGTTGGTTGGGGTCGCTATGCGCCGAAATTGCGACGGTCGCTCACCGGTCGAGTGCCGCATTGGCCTTTCTCAAACATTTTGTTACTTATTAGAGCAAGTTAGTGCTCACGCAGATCGTATGCCGCGTCGATTGTAAAATATTGCGGTTGTACACGACTGCGAAACGATCCATCCAAGTCGTTCACCAACCGGGGGCGGGTGGTTAACGGCAACGCCCTCGACAGAATTGGGGGGATGCCGTGACGCAACCATATCTCGGTCAGATCGTCATGACCGGTTTTGAATTTGCGCCGCGCTCGCATGCGCTGTGCAATGGGCAGCTATTGTCGATCGCGCAGAACACTGCACTGTTCGCCCTGCTCGGCACGACCTATGGCGGTAACGGGCAGACAACCTTCGGGCTGCCCGATCTTCGCGGTCGCACGCCGATCCATCGCGGGCAGGGGCCGGGGCTGGCGAATGTCCCGTTGGGCCAGGTTGCCGGTCAGGAAAAAGTATCCCTGCTCGTCACTCAGATTCCCGCGCACGAGCATGATATGGTCGGTACGTCGAACCCCGCCGACAGGCGGCCCGCCGGCGGCAATACGCAAGCGCCGGATTCGCGCGCCGATGTGCAATTCTATTCGCCCGCGACCAACTTGGTCCAGCTCTCTCCGTCTGCGCTCGGTGCGGTCGGGGCCAATGCCGGGCATGAGAATATGCAACCGTTCAGCGTCATCAATTTCGCCATTGCGCTAGAAGGTATCTTCCCCTCGCGTAACTGATGCGAACCCATTCGCCCAAGTGGCGCGGAGAATGACATGAGTGATTATTTTCTTGGTGAGATCCGGATTTTCGCAGGGAGTTTCGCGCCGCGCGGGTGGCATTTTTGCGATGGATCGCTGCAGTCGATCGCGAGCAACAGTGCGCTCTACGCGTTGCTCGGCACGGCTTATGGCGGCGACGGCGTAAATACGTTCGCGCTGCCTGATCTGCGCGGCCGGGTGCCGGTGCATCAGGGGACGGGGCCGGGCCTGACCGCGCGCGTTATGGGGCAAAAGGCGGGACAGGAAACCGTCGCGCTGACGGCGGCGGAACTTCCCGCTCATACCCATGCCGCATTTGCATCGACCACGCCGGCAACCCTCGCTGGGCCGGCCAATGCCGTGGCGGGCACCGTCAATCCGACGGCGACGAGTTATTCCTTCTATGTCAACACGGTCGGGACCAGCGCGGTTACGCTGACACCGCTCGCCGCCACTAGCGTCACGTCCGCCGGGAACGGTCAGCCACACGACAATCTTATGCCGACGGTGACCCTGTCATATATTATTGCCTTGGACGGCATATTCCCCTCGCGCAACTAATTCCGGAGTCTGGATCATGTCCACGCCATTTATCGCCGAAGTGCGCATATTCCCCTATACTTTCGCGCCGCGTGGCTGGGCCGCATGCGATGGACAAATCCTGCCGATTTCGCAGAATACCGCGTTGTTCTCGCTCATCGGGACTTATTACGGCGGCAACGGGACTTCGACCTTTGCGCTGCCCGATTTGCGCGGACGCGCTACCAACGGCGAGGGGCAGTCGTCCGGCACGTCCTCTTATGTCATCGGCGAACAAGTCGGTACGCCCATGGTGACGATCGGGTCCAACGAGATGCCAGCGCACCGTCATCCGCTGAACGCTGGTACGCTGTCACCCATCAATCAGGCGCAGAATGTGCCGACGCCTGGCGGGACCACCGTGATGGGCATTTCCAACCCCGGCAACGCCTATTCCAGCGCAGTGTCGCCACCCGTTGCGATGGCGACGGAAGCCATTCAAGGGGTCGTGGGCGGCAACCAGCCGCATAACAATTATCAGCCCTATCTCGCATTAATGTTTTGCATCGCGACACAAGGTATTTTTCCGACACGCAACTAAGTTCGGTGCAAGGCGGGGCTCGTTTCGAGCCTGACCGGGCGCCGCGCTCCCGGCGGAACCGTGATCCTTTGCCGCGGATAGCGTGTGACCGATCAGATACCCCGGTTTCGACATGCGCATGGCGCCGTCGGTTGTTTGTACCGGATGCGAAATACCTGTTGAGTCCTGACGCAAAACGATCCATCCAAATGTCTCAACACTTGGGGGCGAGTGGCTGGTGGCTTCTTTTCCCCGAAACGAAGCATGAGGGGCTGGCATGGGCACTCCGTACCTGGGCGAAATTAAGCTTTGCTCGTTCAATTTCGCGCCGAGATCCTTTGCGCAATGCAATGGGCAATTGCTCCCGATCAACCAGAATCAAGGGCTTTTCTCGTTGCTTGGCACCACCTATGGCGGTGATGGCCGGGTGAATTTCGCGCTGCCCGATCTGCGGAGTCGGACGCCGATCGGCTTTGACAATACCTATCCGCTGGGCGCGCGGGCGGGCGAGGAGGCCCATACGCTGAACATCTCCGAAATGCCGGCGCATGTTCATCAATTGAACGGCACGTCCGCCGTCGGCGACAAGCGACCGGCCAACAATGCCACGCTGGCCGCCGATTCGCGTAACGATGTACAATTTTACTCACCGCCGACCAACTTGGTTTCGCTGGCGCCGGCGTCGGTCGGCAATCGAGGGGGAAGCCAGGCGCACAATAATCTGCAGCCCTTTCTCACCATCATGTTCGTCATCGCACTGCAGGGTATCTTCCCCTCGCGCAACTGATCCACCGTTCGGCCTATCGGCACGGAGAATTTTATGTCGCAACCTTTTGTTGGTGAAATTCGCATGTTCGGAGGTAACTTTGCCCCCGCTGGCTGGGCGCATTGCGATGGCAGCTTGCAGCCGATCTCTGAGAATGAGACGCTGTTCCAGCTTATCGGAACGACGTATGGTGGCGATGGGCAAGAAACCTTTGCGCTGCCCGACCTGCGTGGCCGATTGCCAATCCATCAGGGAGCCGGATCGGGTCTGTCGAACTATGTCATAGGTGAGTCCGCCGGTACCGAAAGCGTCACGCTGACTCTTAACCAGATACCAGCGCACAGTCACACTCTGGCTGCGTCGACCACTCCCGCGACATTGCCGTCGCCAACAAATGCCGTGCCAGGCACGGTCAATCCAACCGCCAGCTCCTATTCGATGTATGTCGTGCCGGGAACCAGCACTCTGGTTCAGGCTCCGATGGCCGCGACGAGCATATCGCCGCAGGGCGGCAGCCAGCCGCATGAGAACCGAATGCCGGCGCTGGCGGTGACCTATATCATCTCGCTGTTCGGCGTCTTCCCTTCACAGAATTGATCAGGAGTTTCGGACGATGTCTTCTCCTTTCGTTGCCGAGATCCGTATCTTCGGCTTTAATTTCGCGCCTACCGGGTGGGCGCTTTGTGCAGGCCAGATCTTGGGGATTTCCCAGAACACGGCGCTCTTCTCACTGCTGGGCACGACTTATGGTGGCGACGGCCGGTCGACATTCGCGCTACCCAATTTTCAGAACAATGCCGGCATGTCGCGAGGCCAGGGCCCCGGCCTGAGCGATTATGCCCTTGGAGAGGTGAGCGGCGTGTCGAGCGTCACCTTGTTGACCAGCGAGATGCCCGCACATGACCATGTGCTCGCCGCAGCAACCCTCAGCCCGATCAATCAGGCTCAGAACGTGCCGACCCCGACCGGCGCCGCCCAACTGGGCGTTTCCAACCCCGGTAACGCGTATTCGACCGTCGCAGCGCCAGCAGTTGCATTGAACCCGCAGGCTCTCCAGGCACGGGGCGGGTCGGTGCCGCACAATAATATGCAACCCTATCTCGCGTTGAATTTTTGCATCGCGTTGCAAGGCGTTTTCCCCGCGCGCAACTAGGCGGCCCGATGATCACGCCTGCGGGTTTTCCGTTTCACCTGCCGGGGGCGCTCGCCGCGCAGGGCTTTTCGCTGCGCCCCGAAGCCGACGCGGATGTGCCGTTCGCGATGCGGCTTTATGCTTCGACGCGTGAGGAGGAACTCGCACAGGTCTCCGGCTGGAGCGAGGGGCAGAAATCCCTGTTTCTGGCGCAGCAATTCACCGCCCAGCGGCACCATTACAAGACACAGCTGGCATGCGATTTTCATGTCATCGAGCATCATGGAGAGCCGGTCGGCCGACTCTATCTCGAGCGCCGCGAGACCATCGTATCAATCGTCGACATCGCGCTGATGCCCGAGGCGCGGGGCAAGGGGGCGGGGCGCCTCATCATCGAGGCATTGATCGAGGCGGCGGCGCAAACCGGGCGCGGCGTCGGCATTTTCGTTGAAAAATTCAATCCCGCGCTTCACCTCTATCAGCGGCTCGGCTTCACCATGGTCCGTGAGCTTGAGGTCTATCTCGAAATGGAAAGAGTCAGCACTCCGGCTTCGGCTAGCTGAAGCACGCTTCGTACGTCACGCCGCTCTCGTCCTTGGCTACCGGCACCAGGAAAATGTGCTGGTCACCCATCGCCGCGTGCTGCAGCAAATAGCTGAACTGCGGCCGGACGACTGCGTCGGCCGCTTTGAACTGCAACGAGAAAGGTTCGCGCGGAGCATCCGTTCGCTTGAGCGAGCTCTGGCCCACGACCTCGGTCAGCACGAGTTCGGTTGTGGTGCCTTCTGGGTCAACCAGCGTGAAGCTCGTGCCTAGCTGCGCCGTGAAATCATCGCATGCCAGAATAACATCGACCATATCCCTATGCCTTCCCTTGTTTGTCGATCGATGCGTGGCCGATCAAATGCCGACAATCAAGCGGCACTCGTGCTCATCGACAGACCCGGCTCAAAATTTCCAGCCCAGGATGTCGCCGCGCAAGATCAGGCGAAGATATCCGACAGGGCTTCGGTCGCGGGGCCGTCCTTCCAGTCGCGCAACTCGACATAGACCGACGTCTGGATCGTGGTCGAAATTGCCGTCGAGATCGTTGAAATGACGGAGGAGATGATCAGGTACCAGATCGGCAAGCCCTGCTGGAGACCAGCGAAACCTTGCAATCCGTAGATCGAAAAGATGATCGCGCTGAGCAGCGCCAAGAATGCCCACATGACAAGCAGCAAGATCAGATTAATGCCGAACACCGGCCAGCGTGCGCCGCTGGTGAGATATCTGCTTCGGCCGAATGCACCGAAGATGCCGCTGCGTTCCTCGACCAGCGCGGGTGCCGCGACCGACCACATGATGTACAGAATGATACCGGGCACGATCAGCAGGGTAAGCCCGAACAGGACGGCTAGGCCGAGCAGCAGCCCGAGAATGAAAAGCGGCACGATGACTCGAAGACCGGCCAGCGCGGATTCCGCGAAGCTGGCTTCGCGACCTTCGCTGTGCGCGACGGTCGCCCGCACCAGTGCACCCTGGACGATCATCGCGAACGCGATCCCGAGTACTAGCTGAACGACAGGCGTGGCGATCAATACCACGGTCGAGGTGGTTCCTGTTTCAGCAGCCGCCGTGAGAGTTTGGCTGAAATAAGCCATGGCTACGGCTGGCAGAGCACCGAACAGGAACGCGATGCCAAATACTGTTACCGGATTGCTGCCCATCGTCGAAAATGCGCGGCTGAACACGCGGCCGGCTGAAACGCCGCGGTCGGTTGCGCCGCCGATATTGGTCGCCATGATATTTCCCCCGTAATTTTCGCCGTTTGCGTCGGTCCCCTCGCACGGCTTTTGCCAGATTGTCTGTACGCCTTTGCGATGTCCAGTGCCTATTCCGATTGCACGGCGGCCCATATCCGCTAATCTGCACCTTGGTGCGTGGGGCTGCCGGGGAATGATGTGAGCGCGGGGAATACGCATCAGGCGGCTGCCGATGGTTTTGCGGCTGCCCATGCGGCGCTGAAGGCCGATGCGTCGACCCAATTCACCCTCGGGCCTGCACCGCAGCGACCGCCGCCGCCGCAATGGCTGGAGGATTTTTTCAATTGGCTCGGCCATGCGCTGGGCCCCGTTGGGCGGTTCCTTCAGTGGATCAGCAGCTTCATGCCCGACGCGCCCTATGCGCGTATCTTCCTGTGGTCGGTGATCGCGCTTGCTGTGGCGACGCTGCTCTGGATGGCCTGGCAGCGCATTCGTTATGGCGAGTGGCGGCTGCCGCGACGGCGTGCCGCGGCACGGGCGACGGTCGGCTCGGTCGAGGATGAATGGGAACCCGACGCAGCGCCGGTTCGCTCCTGGCTGCGCGAGGCCGACGCGATGGCCGAACAGGGCCGCTTCGCCGAAGCGGTGCACCATTTGCTGTTCCGCTCGGTCGAAGACATCACCCGCCGCCGCCCGCGTCTCGTCCGGCCCGCGCTGACCAGCCGCGAACTGGCCGCCGCAGAGGCGATCCCACCCTCGGCGCGCGACTTGTTCGCCGGCATTGCGCGGCTGGTCGAGAAGAGCCTGTTCGGTGGCCGACCGGTCGTCGCCGAGGATTGGCAGTCGGCGCGTGCCGCCTATGCCGATTTCGCCTTGCCCGGCACGTGGCGCGCATGAGCGATATCGCGATCGGCAAGGGCGACGGCGAAGAGACGTTCCGCACGCGGACGGTGGTGCTGATTCTCGCTGTCGGAATCCTTGGGTTCGTTGCGACGCTGGTGCTCGGCGCTTTCGCCCCCGACCTGCGTTCGGGGCGCAATGGCGGCGCGCATGCGCTGTCGACTTCGGCAACCGGCTATAGCGGTATTGTGCGCCTTGCCAGGGCGACCGGCCGCAATCCCCAAGTGACGCGCGACGAACATCTGCTCAACACGCGAAACCTCGTCGTCCTGACCCCCGAGAAAGGCGCGACCGACATGTCGGGTGTCCTGGCGCAACGCGGTAAGCGGCCGACGCTCGTCGTCCTGCCGAAATGGGACACCAAGGTCGATCCGCTGCACAGCGGCTGGGCCCACTATACCGGATTGAAGTCGACCGTCGAAGCCGACGGCGTGCTCGCACCGGCGGACAAACTTCATACAGTGCGCCACCCAAGCGGTGGCCGCCCGCTACGCATCTCGACCGACCTGCCGCAGAGTATCCGCTTGTTCGCGCCGCGCCCGCTGCAGACCATTTCCGGACGGGGCATCGTCCCGTTGATCACCGACCAGGACGGGCGCATCGTGCTTGCCCGACTGCCCGGCCGCGATCTTTTCGTGCTGTCCGATCCGGACCTGCTGTCGAACATCGGCATGGCCAATGCCACTCAAGCGAAGTCGGCGCTCGAACTGCTCGACTCGCTGAATTATGCCGACGGGGGATCGATCCTGTTCGATGTTACGCTGAACGGTTTCGGCCATTCGCGCAGCCCACTCAAGCTGCTGTTCGAACCGCCCTTCCTGGCGATGACGCTCGCTGTCGCTGTCGCCGTGTTGCTGGCGGCTTTGCAGGGCGTTGCGCGCTTCGGATCACCGCGGTCGCGCGAGCGCGCGATCGCCTTTGGCAAGGCGGCGTTGATCGACAATGCCGCGATGCTGGTGCGCAAGGCGGGACGCCAGGCGATGCTCGGCCCGCGCTATGTCGACACGATTCGCGAGCGCGCAGTCACCGTATTCGGCGTATCGCCACAGCTGCGCGACGGCGCGCTCGATGCCTATCTGGACGGATTGGGGAGGCGTGAACGCTTTACCGAGCTTGCCGAAAACGCACGAAGCGCGCGTGATCGGCGGTCGGTCTTCGCGGCGGCGCAGGCGCTGCATCTATGGTTATGGGAGAAGAACAGGTGACGGTAGAAGAAGTGCGCAACCTCGCCGCGGCGATCCGTGCCGAGATCGGCAAGGCGGTGGTCGGGCAGGAAGAGACCGTCGAGTTGATGCTCGTTGCCCTGTTCTCGGGCGGTCACATTCTGCTCGAAGGGCTGCCGGGCACCGCCAAGACCCTGCTCGCGCGCAGCTTCGCGGCGGTTGTCGGGCTTGAATTCGGACGCATCCAGTTCACGCCGGATCTGATGCCGGGTGATATTATCGGCGCCAATCTGTTTAACTTCCAGACCTCGAGCTTTACGCTGACGCGGGGGCCGATCTTCACCGATCTGCTGCTTGCCGACGAGATCAACCGCGCGCCGCCAAAGACCCAGGCAGCGTTGCTTGAGGCGATGCAGGAGCGCACCGTGACGATCGACGGCGACAGCCTGGAACTTGGTGCGCGCTTCATGGTTGTCGCAACGCAGAACCCGATCGAGCAGCAGGGCGTCTACCCGCTGCCCGAGGCGCAGCTCGACCGGTTCCTGTTCAAGCAGACCGTCCATTATCCGTCCGCGAGCGAAGAACGCCGCATCATCGCCACGCATGGCGCGCGTCAGTCGGCGATGTCGCCGGCGGATTGGGGCGTCGAGCGCAAGGCCGATGCGGCAACGATCACTGCCGCAGTCGAGACCGTTGCCGCGGTGCGTCTGGTCGACGAGGTGATCGACTATATCACCACGCTGATCCGCAGCACGCGCGATGTCGCCGACCTGGAAAGCGGTGCGAGCCCGCGCGCCGGCGCGATGCTGGCCGGTGCGGCGCGCGCGCGTGCGGCGATCGACGGCCGCGATTTTGTTATCCCAGACGACGTCAAGCATCTCGCGCCGGCGCTGTTGCGCCACCGCCTGATCCTTTCGCCCGCGGCGGAGATCGACGGGCGCGCGATCGAGGACGTGGTGACCGGAATCATCGAGACGATCGAGGCGCCGCGTTGATTTATCCGACGCGAGCGGCGGTGCTCGCGGCGGTGGCGGGGGCGCCCGTCGCGCTGATGGTCGCCGTGTTCATCCCTTCGATCTGGTATGCCGGTCTGGCATGGCCGCTGGCGGTGTTGCTGTTGACCGCGGTCGACGCCTTTGTCGGCGCGCGCAAGGGTGAGGCGCGGATCGACAAGGTGCCGAGCGTCTGCGTCGGTGCGACTTTCGATGCCAAGGTCAGCGTGGTCCTGACCGGGAACCATGCACCCGGATCGGCCGAGGTGGCGATTGCCGCCAATGCGCTGTTCACCACCGAGGATGATGGGCGGCTCGTCGTGCCGCTGGCTGCCGGCCGCGGGGCGACGTTCCTGCCGCTCACCGCGGTGCGGCGCGGGCACGTGCGGATCGACCGGTTGTGGTTGCGCTGGCGCGGCCCGCTTGGCCTTGCCTGGAAGCAGCGTTCGATTGCGATCGATATCGATTTTCCGATCCTGCCCGATATTCGCCCGGTCGAGCAGCGCGGCGCGCAGATTTTTCAGCGCCACGCGCTGCAGGGGCTGATCGCACAGATCGATCGCGGCGACGGCGCCGACTTCGAATCCCTGGTCGAATTCCGCGCCGGTATGGACCGGCGCGCGATCGACTGGAAACAATCGGCGCGCCATCAAAAGCTCCACGCCAAGGAGTTTCGCACCGAACGCAACAACCAGATCGTCTTTGCGGTCGATGCCGGGCGTCAGATGTCGGAGCCGGTCGCCGGCCTGCCGCGCGTCGACCGCGCGGTATCGGCGATGTTGCTGACCGCCTGGGTCGCGCTCAAGCTTGGCGACCGTGTCGCGCTTCACGCGTTCGATTCGCGCCCACGCATCGCCAGCGGATTGATTTCCGGCGCCGCCTCCTTCGCCGAACTGCAGCGACTCGCCGCCGGCATCGACTATAGTAGCGAAGAGACGAACTATACCTTCGCGCTGACCACGCTCGGCTCGCGCCTGACGCGGCGATCGATGATCGTGCTGTTCACCGAATTCACCGACCTGACCACTGCCGAATTCCTGGTCCGCGCCGCCGCTCGGCTGGTCAAGACGCATTTGCTGCTGGTCGTCGTGCTGCGCGATGAGGAGGTCGAGACGATCGCCGACCGCGAGCCGCGCGATGTCGATGACGTGACGCGCGCGATCACCGCCGCCGCCCTGCTCAAGGATCGCCGCGTCGTACTCACCCAGCTCCACCATCTCGGCGTGCATGTGATCGAGAGCGAGTATGAAAGGGTCGGGGAGCGGCTGGTCGCCGGTTATGTCGATCTCAAACGGAGGAACCTGTTGTGAGTACCCGCAGCTCCGCCGTGCTCGATGCCCAGCCCGTGCTGGTCAACGCTAACCGTTTCCGCAAGGCGCACGCGGCGAATTGGGAACGGCTGGAGGCGCTGGTCAAAAGATGTGAGAAGCGATCGGTCCGGGCTTTGTCCGACGATGATTTGATTGCCTTTCCGCTGCTCTATCGTTCGGCGCTGTCGTCACTGTCGATCGCGCGCGAAACTTCGCTCGATCGCGCGCTGGTGACCTATCTCGAACAACTGAGCACGCGCGCCTATTTTCAGATTTACGGCGTGCCGACTTCGGCGCTGCGTCAGCTCGGCCGCTTCTTCGCGCATAGCTGGCCCGCTTCGGTGCGAGCGATCTGGCGTGAAACGCTCGTCGCTTTGCTCCTTACGATCGCCGGCGCGGTCGTCGGTTATCTGCTGGTCGCCAATGATCCAGGCTGGTTCTTCGGCCTGATGCCCGGCGAAATGGCGCAGGGGCGCGATCCGACCGCGTCCGCGGAATCGCTCCGCGCGACATTGTACGACAGCAAACAGGATGGGCTGGCGACCTTCGCCACCTTCCTCTTCACGCACAACGCTCAGATCGCGATCTTTGCCTTCGCGCTCGGCTTCGCTTTCGCCGTGCCGACCGCGCTGCTCATCCTCTATAACGGGCTGATGATGGGCGCGATCATGGCGGTGTTCTCGGCCAAGGGGCTTGGGTTCGAATTCGCCGGCTGGCTGATGATCCATGGCACGACGGAGATATTCGCGATCATTCTGTCGGGTGCTGCGGGAATCCGTATCGGCACCGCGATCGCCTTTCCCGGGCGCGACTCGCGCAGCGATGCCGCGATGCGTGCCGGGCGTGCCGGCGCGACCGCGATGGCCGGGGCGGTGGTGATGCTTGCCATTGCCGGCCTGCTCGAAGGGATCGGGCGGCAGACGGTCAATGTCGATGGTACGCGCTATGCGATCGGCCTTGCCATGCTCGCGGGCTGGATCGTTTATTTCTATCTGCCGCGGAAGAAAGTCTGATGCGCTGGCCGTTCCGACGCAAGGATCGCGGTCCGAAATCGATGCGCCGCAGCTTCGTCACGCCCGAAGGCGTGGATCTGCAGCTTGAGCTGGGCGGGGCGGGCGTGCGCGCAGCCGCCTTCATGATCGATGCGGTCGCGATCCTCGTCGTGCTGATCGTGCTCACGATCATCATCACATTGCTGTTCGTGGCTAGCGAATCCACGGCGCTGGCCATTTTGTGGCTGATCGGCTTCTTCATCCTGCGCAACGGCTGGTTCGTGCTGTTCGAGATGGGCGGACGCGGCGCGACGCCTGGCAAGCGTTTGCTCGGCCTGCGCGTCGTGGCGCGGGACGGCGCCCGACTGACCGGCGGGGCAGTGCTCGCGCGCAACGCGATGCGCGAGATCGAGGTGTTCCTGCCTCTATCCTTCCTGGCCGCGCAGACCGCGCAGGGTATGGCGGACTCGTTCCTGGTCATCTTTGCCCTGTCGTGGAGCGGGATCTTCCTGTTCTTCCCGCTGTTCAACCGCGACCGCTTGCGTGTCGGCGATCTCGTCGCCGGAACCTGGGTGGTGCGCACGGTCAGTGGTGAGCTCGGTGCCGACATCGTCGGCGCCACCGAGCGCCCTCGCTGGACCTTCACCGATGCCGAACTGAGTCTTTACGGCGAGTTCGAGTTGCAGACGCTCGAAAATGTGCTCCGCGGTGGCCGCGACGACGCGATCGCGACGGTCGCGGCAACGATCCGCGCCAAGGCGGGCATGGAGGATTCACGTTATCACCGCGCCGGCGACGATTTCCATTTCCTTTCGGACTATTACGCGGCGCTGTGCGCCCGGCTCGAACGCGGCATGATGGTCGGCCGCCGCCGCGCCGACAAATTCGCCAGTTCTCGCGATGGGCGAACGGTCGGCCCCATATCGGGCGCCAGCGCCGAAGGAGCGATCACGCGGCCGCGTCGGGTTTTCAGTGATGTGGAACTGAGCCTGTACGGCGAATTCGAACTGCGCAAGCTGCAGGATGTGCTGCGCGCGGGCAATGCCGAAGCGATCGCTACGGTCGCCGCGATGATCCGCGCCAGGGCCGGGGTCACGGAGCCGGCAGTCAAGTCCGCGGGCGACGATTTTCATTTCCTGTCCGATTATCAGGCTGCGCTGAGCGCGCGTATCGAACGTGGAACGGCCATCGGCAGCCGCCACATGTGACTTTTGCTTGCCCGTATATGGGCAAGCTGTCGGGAAACTGCCGGGCCTTATCGCACGCTGCCGACTTGCGACGCGACATTGCGCGCCAGCTTGACACTCAACGCTCGCAGCTATAGTACCAAATGGTTCCGGAACCATTTGGTTGGGCACAATGAGCTCGTCACTTCACGCTACGACCCCAAGCCATGTTTGGCACCTCCTTTGGCAAATCGAGGAGTTGCAAAGATATTGGGGCGACACGGGGGACGCGAGATCATGGAACTGAATAGCTCCAGAACCACAGGTGCTGCGTGATAGACACTTTAAGCTCGACATTTTCCGCTCTGGCCGACCCGACGCGTCGCGCGATCCTGGCTCGGCTGGCGATCGGCGAAGCTTCTGTTGCTGAACTCGCCACACCGTTCGGGATCAGCGTCCGCGCGGTTTCCAAGCATGTCGGCGTCCTCGAAAATGCCGGTCTCGTGACCCGGTCCCGCGATGCGCAGCGCCGCCCCAGCCAGCTGCGGATTCAGCCTCTGAAAGATGTGGATGGCTGGCTAAGCGACTACCGGAAACTGTGGAACGACCGATTTGACGGCATCGAAAACGTCATAGAACAGATTGCGGAAGGGAAGCTTCGTGACCCACGATCATGACGACGGCGGCGTTCCGGGGCCAATGATCTCGCTGACGCGAATCTTCAACGCGCCTCGCGATCTGGTTTATCGCCTGTGGACTGATCCTGGCTATGTTTCCCTGTGGTGGGGAATTGCCGGCGCGACCAATCCGGTCTGCGAAATGGATGTCAGGCCGGGCGGCAAATGGCGTATCCACATGCGGACCGCGAGCGGGACGATTTATCCGAACGAATTCGTATTTCTCGATGTGATCGAGAATGAGCGTCTGGTCTATAGCGATACGCAGAATGCGGATTCTCCCGCTTTGTCACCTTCACGACCTCTCGGAGTTATGGTTCACACCGTGACGTTCGAAGACGACGGTGCCCGCACGCGTGTCGTGCTGCAAACGTGCTTCGCTTCGCCCGAAGACCGTGAACGTCTGGTTGCGGCAGGGTTTCGGAATGGGATCGGCGAGAGCCTTGACCGGTTCCAGTTGCTTCTCGAAGATATTGAACGCGGCGACATAAACAGTCCTGATCTGGCTGTCGCCGGATGAAAAAGCCTGCTGCCGACCGCTGGCTGCCGCTCACCGCAGACGGAGAGATCATATGGTTGAAATATGACTTCGGCCCCGGCACGTGCAATGCGGTCGGCGTGAAACTGCGTGACGGAAGCTGGGCAGTTATCAGTCCGCCCCGTAACCCCTCCGAGGAGGTATTCGGCTTTTTCATGACGCGGGGCGGCGTGAGTGCGCTGATCGCGCCGAATGCCTTTCACAATATGGGCCAGGCCGAATGGCGCGCCCGATTCACCACGGCGTCGAGTTACGCGCCTGCAGGCGCAATGACTCGGCTCGCGAAGAAAACACCCGGCATATCCTATCTTCCGCTGGAGGAGCTGACTGCACGCTTCGCACCGGCCCGTTGGTTGTTGCCCGACGGGATGAAGGCGCCCGATATATTGTTTCACATGCCCGCGAACGGTGCGGACATCTGGTGGTTGGGCGATCAGTTTTCGAACATGGCACCCGATGATCAGATCCTGCCGCTCCGTTTGCTCGCGACGCTTTTTTTCGGAAGCGGCCTGGGGTTTCGCGCCAACGCAAAGCCGGAACTGGTCTATGTGGCCGACCGGACCGCCTGGCTCGATTCGATCGCTGCGTCATTGGCCGAAGCGCCGCCCACGATCGTCGTTCCAGCACATGGCGATCCCGTCATCATCGACGCTGCGGCGCGGACAATCGCTGCCGCCAACGCGATCGACCCTCGTCGGCCAAAAGCCGGCGACTGATGCGCGGATGGCCGAACTTTCGCGGGCCGCGATCATGGTTGCCGAGAAATACCAAGCCCCACCGTGTTGCCCTGCAGGGTTGAGGAGTATCTGGCGCGCCCGGCAGGAGTCGAACCTGCGGCCTCAAGATTAGAAGTCTCGTGCTCTATCCAACTGAGCTACGGGCGCGCAACGGGATGCGGTTAGCGCGGATTGCGCGCGGGTGAAACCAGCTTCATAACTTCCCTCATGAGCGATAGGAGAAATCTCGGGCCACGGCCCGTTTCGGCGCGCGAGATTGCCGGGGGGCAATTGCGCTATTTCGATTTCGTGATGGCCGCGTTCGTCGCGATTATCCTGCTGTCGAACGTGCTCGGCGCGGGGAAAGTCGCGGTGTTCAACCTACCCTGGATCGGTGCCTGGCCATTCGGTGCAGGCATTCTGTTCTTCCCGATCTCCTATGTCATCGGCGACGTGCTGACGGAGGTCTATGGTTATGCGCGTGCGCGCCGCGTGATCTGGGCCGGGTCGACCGCGGTGCTGTTCATGGCATTGATGTCCTGGGTCGTCGTTGCCCTGCCGCCGGCGCCAAGCTGGGGCAACCAGGCGGCGTATGAAACGGTGTTCGGTCAGGTGCCGCGTATCGTCTTCGCTTCGCTCTGCGCCTTCTGGGTCGGCGAGTTCGTCAATTCCTATGTGCTGGCCAAAATGAAAATATGGACCGGCGGCAAGCATCTGTGGATGCGCACGATCGGTTCGACCGTGGCCGGACAGGGGATCGACAGCCTGATCTTCTATCCGCTCGCTTTTCTGTATGTCGAGGGGTGGACGACCAGCCTCGTGCTGACCGTCCTCGTGACGCAATGGGTATTGAAAGTCGGCTGGGAAGTGATCCTGACGCCAGTGACCTATGCGGTGGTCGGCTTCCTCAAGCGCCGCGAGGGGATCGACGTGTTCGACGAAGGGACCGAGTTCACCCCGTTCAAGGCGCGTGTCTGACCGGTGAGCCTGCTGCAAACCACCAAATTATGGCTCGTGAACCATCTGCACCTCGCCAAGGATGCGCTGCATATCTACGTTGCGCTCGGTCTGTTCTTCGGGTCGGCGTTGCTCTTCGGCTGGCGCTTGCGCAGCTGGAAACCGTGGCTGGTGGTGGCCGTGGCGGCGGTACTCGGTGAAATCTGGGATATCCGCGATCGTTATACCGACGGCATCGCGCAGAATTTCGGCGCCAATTTCCATGACCTTTGGAACACGATGTTCTGGCCAAGCGTGATCCTCATCCTGGCCCGCCGGACAAGGTTGTTCCAAGGGTTTGGGCGAACCAGATAGGTTCTGGGGTCAGGTGTCGTAATCTGTCATTATGCGGGAGATTTGATCGCGCGAAAGGTCACGAAAATTAGTGCTTTAGCTTTCTAATACACGCGCTAAGATCGATCGGCCCCGGGGGAGAATCCACGTGCTCGAATTGAATGCCGTAACCCATGTCTATCCGAACGGAACGCGTGCGCTGGATGATGTGACGCTGAGTATTCCCAAGGGCATGTTCGGCTTGCTCGGCCCCAACGGCGCGGGTAAGTCGACCCTGATGCGCGCGGTCGCGACGCTGCAGACGCCGACAACGGGCAGCATCCGCTTCGGTGAGATCGACATCATCGCCCAGCCCGAGAAATTGCGCGAACGGCTCGGTTATCTGCCGCAGGATTTCGGCGTCTATCCGCGCGTGTCGGCGTACGACATGCTCGACCATATGGCGGTGCTGAAGGGCGTCGCCTCGGCGCGCGAGCGCAAGGAAACGGTCGAGACCCTGCTCGAACAAGTCAATCTCTGGTCGGTCCGCAAAAAGGCCATTGCCGGTTTCTCAGGCGGCATGCGCCAACGCTTCGGCATCGCCCAGGCGCTGATCGGCAATCCCGAACTGATCATCGTCGACGAACCGACCGCCGGCCTCGATCCGGAGGAGCGCAACCGTTTCCTCAATCTGCTCGCCGAGATCGGCGAGAATGTCGTGGTGATCCTGTCGACCCATATCGTCGAGGATGTCGCCGATCTTTGCCCCCGCATGGCGGTGCTCGCTGCCGGCAAGATCCAGCTCGAAGGCGCGCCGCTCGAATTGATCCAGCAATCACGCGGAAATGTGTGGGCGCACACGATCGACCGTGACCGGCTGGATGAATATCGCACGCGCTTCGAGGTCATCTCGACCCGTCTGTTTGCCGGCCGCACGATCGTCCATGTCCTGTCGCCGTCCGACCCTGGTGACGGGTTCGAGCTGGTCGATGGCGGGCTGGAGGATGTGTATTTCTCGACGCTCGCACGCACCCGCCGCGCGCCCGTCGCTACAGCCGCCTGAGCGCCCGCGATGTTCGGCAAGATCGCCAGCTTCGAGCTCCGGTATCAACTGCGCAACCCGGTCTTCTGGGTCGTCGCCATCCTGTTCTTTCTGCTGACCTTCGGGTCGGTAACGGTGGAACAGATCCAGATCGGTGGCGGCGGCAACCTCCACAAGAACTCGCCCGCCGCAATCGCGCTGACCTCGCAGATCATGTCGCTGTTCTTCATGTTTGTGACCACGGCGTTCGTGGCGAATGTGATCGTACGTGACGATGAAAGCGGCTTCGGTCCCATGGTCCGGTCGACGCGGGTGAGTAAACTCGATTACCTGATGGCGCGGTTCCTTGGTGCGTTTCTTGCCGCGGCGATCGCCTTTGCCGCGGTGCCGTTCGCGATCTGGCTCGGATCGCTGATGCCCTGGGTCGATTCCGAGACGCTTGGGCCGAACCGCTGGGGCGCCTATCTTCACGCCTATTTCCTGCTTGCGCTGCCCAATATCTTTCTGACCTCGGCGATCTTCTTTGCGGCCGCGACGATCACGCGATCGATGATGTACAGTTACCTCGGTGTCGTCGTGTTCCTGATGCTCTACGCCGCGTTGAACGTGACGCTACAATCCAAGCCCGAGCTGCGTGAGTTCGCCGGTTATGTCGAACCGTTCGGGCTTGCCGCGGTCAGAAACATCACGCGCTATTGGACCGCGAGCGAGGCCAATGGCATGACGGTCGGGCTCGCCGCCATGCTGATGATCAATCGCCTGATCTGGTTCGGTATCGCCCTGGCTGCGTTGGTTTTCGCCTATGCGCGTTTCAGCTTCTCCGAACGCGGCGCGTCGAAGCGCAAGCTCCGCAAACAGGCGCGGACGGCGGCCAAACTGGCCGCGACGCTGCCGATGATGGTCGCCAAATTGCCGCCGGTACGCCCTGCCGATGCCGCCTGGGCGCGGCTCTGGACGCGCTGTCGGTTCGAGATGCGGCTGGTGTTCCGCAGTCCCGCGTTTTTCGTGCTGCTGATAATCGGCTTGTTCAATGCCGTGCTCGGCCTGATCCTTGCCGACGAGATTTACGGCACGGCGCCGCACCCGCGTACCTTTGCGCTGATCGGTACGTTGACCGGGTCGTTCGTGTTCATCCCGCTGATCATCGCGATCTATTATTCTGGCGAACTTGTGTGGCGCGACCGCGAGCGCAAGATGCACGAGATCATCGACTCAACCTCGCTACCCAACTGGGGCTATATGGTGCCCAAGGCATTGGCGGTCACTGGCGTGCTGTTCGCGACATTGCTGATCTCGGTCGTCGCGGCGATCCTGGTGCAGCTGGTACGGGGCCAAACCGAACTGGCGCTCGGCCAGTATTTTGCGTGGTATCTGCTGCCGCAAACTGTCGATATGGCGATTCTCGCGATCCTCGCGGTGTTCGTCCAGGCGCTCAGCCCGAACAAATATGTCGGATGGGCGATCATGGTCGTCTATCTCGTCGCGCAGATCACCCTGTCGAACATCGGCTTCGACCATCCGCTGTACAATTACGGCACTACTGGCAGCCTGCAACTGTCCGACATGAATGGCGCGCAGATCGGCGGCGCGCTGGGTTGGTGGTTGCGGCTCTATTGGGGTGCATTCGCGGTGGTGCTGGCGGTGCTCGCGCATCTGTTGTGGCGGCGCGGGACCGAGACCCGGTTGCGGCCACGCCTCGCGCAGTTGCCGCGCCGCCTGGCCGGTCCATCGGGTGCGATACTCGGTGTCGCGCTGGTCGTCGCCGCAGTGACCGGCGGCTTCCTTTATTACAACATGAACGTCCTCAACATCTATCGCACACCGGAACAGGGCGATCGGCGGCTCGCCGACTATGAGAAGAAATATCTTAAATACGCTGCAGTGAGGCAGCCGTCCCTGACCGACATCACCATGAATGTCGCACTCTACCCCGAGGAACGGCGCGCGGAGACGACCGGACGCTATACCTTCGTCAACGACACCGGCGCACCGGTGCCGGCGTTGCATGTGCGTCTACCTGACAACCAGACGCGGATCGTCTCGATCGAGATCCCTGGCGCGACGCTGGCGATGGACGACGCGGATTTCAAATATCGGATCTATCGCTTCGCGACGCCGCTCGCCCCCGGTGCGACCGGCACGTTGCGCTTCGCGACGGAGCGCAAGACGCTGGGCCTGCGCGCCACCGGCGACGATACCTCGCTGATCGCTAACGGCACTTTCCTAAACAACGCCAACCTGGCGCCGCAGCTCGGCATGGATCGCGACAATTTGCTCAGCGACCGTGTCAAGCGCCGCAAATACGGCCTCACACCTGAACTCCGCCCGGCCAAGCTTGAGGCTGTGTCGGCCCAGCGCCGCAACTATGTCGGCGATGCCGATTGGGTGCGCTCGGACATCACCGTGTCGACCAGCGCGGATCAGACTCCGATCGCGCCGGGCCGCAAGGTTTCGGACAGTGTCGCTGCCGGCCGGCGCACCGCCCATTTCGTGTCGCAGGCTCCGATCCTGGCGTTCTTCTCGATCCAGTCAGCGCGCTATGCCGAGAAATCGGAAATGGCGGACGGCGTGCGCCTGTCGGTACTGTACGATGCCAAACACGCTTATAATGTCGATCGTATGCTCGCCGCGATGAAGCTGTCGCTTGGCTATTACCGCAAGAATTTCGGACCTTACCAGTTCGATTACGCCCGGGTGATCGAATTTCCCGGCT
The DNA here is from genome assembly GCF_054057355.1 of Sphingomonas sp. UYAg733. Taxonomy (NCBI): domain Bacteria; kingdom Pseudomonadati; phylum Pseudomonadota; class Alphaproteobacteria; order Sphingomonadales; family Sphingomonadaceae; genus Sphingomonas; species Sphingomonas sp. UYAg733. The sequence goes on along the minus strand of NZ_JBSRZE010000004.1, from coordinate 141,013 downwards.
ATGCGAGCTTCGCGCAGGCGTTTGCCGGAACCATTCCTTATTCCGAACGGATCGGTTTCCTCGCCGACGCCAGCAATCCCGAAAAGATCGACTATGTGACCTATGTCACCGCGCATGAACTGGGCCATCAATATTGGGCTCACCAGATCATCAGCGCGGACATGCAGGGCGGCACCGTGCTGGTCGAGACGATGGCGCAATATTCTTCGCTGATGGTGATGAAACACCTTTATGGCGAGGACAAGATTCGCCGTTTCCTGAAGTATGAACTCGACAATTATCTGCGCTCGCGCGGTGGCGAGCGGATCGAGGAACTGCCGCTCGATCGGGTCGAGAACCAGCCTTATATCCATTACCGCAAGGGCGCGGTCGTGATGTATTTGCTGCAGGACCGGCTGGGCGAGGATCGGGTCAACAAGATGCTTTCCGGCCTGCTCGACAAATACCGCTTCAAGAGCCAGCCCTATGCGCGCTCGCTCGACCTGGTGAACGGCTTCCTGTCGATCGCGCGGACGCCGGCTGAACGACAACTGGTGCTCGATCTGTTCGATCGCATCACGATCTATGATCTGAAGGCGAAGACGGCAACGACGCGCAAGCTTGCCGATGGCTCTTTCGAGACGAGCATCACGATCGATGCGGCGAAATTCTATGCCAATGGCACGGGCGTTGAAAAACAGGCTCCACTGATCGACAGCATCGATATCGGCCTGTTCGATCAGCGGCCGGGCATCGGCTCGTTCGCGGCGAAGAATGTCATCTCGATGCAGCGAATGCCGGTCAAATCCGGCCAGCAGGTCGTGCGCGTGATATCGAAACGAAAGCCGCTGTTCGCGGGCATCGACCCCTATAATAAATATATCGACCGCAACAGCGACGACAATGTCGTCGGCACGACCAGTTGATCGGGACAGAACACCCACCTCTCGTCCGTTCGCGCTAACCTCGTCGAAGGGCGGCTCGCCGCCGGCAGACCGTCGCTTGTGGCACATGTGCGCGGGTCAAGCCGTAATGGCGATTGTCGACGGCAGTCGTGGCTTTATCGCTTGCCCGACGTGCAGCGTGTCGCCTGCACTGAGGATCGGTCATTCGCGGGCTGGCAATCGGGCGTGCGGCTATCCGCGCATTGCCCCGGCTTGCGATACTCGCCCGCTGAAGAAGATGCGGGCGTGCATTGAACAATGTTGGGAGGTTTGGCATTTGCGGCGTATCGGAGTAATATCGCCGACAATTGGAGACTATCGAATGAACGATCCTGCAATGCTGGTGGCACTCACGGCCGATATCGCCGCAAGTTTCGTAAGCAACAACCGCGTTGGCACGGGTGAGATTGCCGGCATGATCACGTCGGTTCACGATGCCCTGTCAGCGCTGAGCGAGGAAGTCGAGCCGGAAGCACCGGTATTCGTCCCGGCAGTGACGGCGCGCAAGAGCCTGGCCAATCCCGCAAAGATCATTTCGATGATCGACGGAAAATCCTACAGCATGCTCAAGCGCCATATCTCACAGCATGGACTGACCCCCGTCGAATACCGTGCGCGCTATAGCCTGCCCGCCGATTACCCGATGACGGCCCCGGCCTATTCGGAGCAGCGCAAGGCACTGGCGATGAAGATCGGATTAGGGCGCAAGGCAAAGCCCGCCGCGGCTGCCGCGCCGAAGGGGCGACGGAAGCTGGGTGTCGCGACACCGGCCAAGGGAACGCCGCCAAAGGCATAAGCCCTCGCCGTCGAATCCCGGTGGCTGAGGAAATGAAGCTACTGCAGACGCGGGCTTGCGGACCCCATCGACGCTCTGCGCGCTCGATTCCGCAAGCCCGTAACTGCCAGAATTCCCCTCTGGAAATCTGCGAAGGGCTCGCCTATAGGCCTTTTCATCGTCGATCAGTGGCCTTGAAAATGCCCAGTCGGCATGCGGGCGTGGTGGAATTGGTAGACGCGCGGGATTCAAAATCCCGTTCCGCAAGGAGTGTGGGTTCGATTCCCACCGCCCGCACCATCCAAGATAGCAGGCTCTGTAAAGTCCGCCGCACGGGGGACAGGAGCCTGCATCGGCGGATCGCATGGGGTCGCACGTCCCGCGCTCCGCTGCGCGAAATGACAATCGAACGCATTGTCATGCTGGCACTTGGCAGCCCATCCGGGATGCGGCCATCGCCACAAATTGGCCTCGCGAAGCGACAATGCGTCTTTGGTGATTGACTGGCTATCGCTTTATCAATCATAATTAGGCTATGTCGTGATTGATAGAAAGGCATCCTATCGATCATGCGCTGGAATTGGCAACTTCCCGACTGGCCGGATTTCCGCTTCGACGCGGAACGCATCCGCGCGTCAGAAGAGCAATTCCTGAAAGGCTCCGGCGTCGTTATTGGTGCGCTCCACCACCTCGACACCGATGAGCGCGATGGCCTGACCATCGAACTCATCTCGCAGGAGGTTGTCTATAGCTCAGCCATTGAGGGTGAGATCCTCGACCGCGCCAGTGTCCAGTCGTCGCTCGCACGGCACCTGGGCTTTGCCGCCGACCAGCGCCGCGCAAGCGCGGCAGAGGCCGGAGCCGCCGAACTCATGGCCGATGTTTATCGCAGCCATGCTACACCGCTCGACGATCGGACTCTATTCGCATGGCACGCCATGCTGATGAACGGGCGCCGCGACATTGCTAATGTGGGGCGCTACCGAACGAACGAAGATGCAATGCAGATCGTTTCGGGCGCACTCCATGCGCCGCGTGTGCATTTCGAGGCACCGCCGTCAGATGCCGTCCCGATGGAAATGTCCCGTTTCATAGCGTGGTTCAACAATAGCGCGCCGTCGTCATCAAACCCGCTTCCCGCGATCACCCGTGCCGCAATCTCGCACCTGTGGTTCGAGAGCATCCATCCCTTTGAAGACGGCAATGGCCGGATCGGGCGCGCGATTGCTGAAAAGGCATTGGCCCAAAACCTTGCTGCCCCGACGCTGACGGCACTCTCGGAAACGATCCATCGCCATCGCAAAGCCTATTACGCCGCGCTTCAGCTTGGCAGCCAGAGCAACGACATCAATGCCTGGCTGATGTGGTTTGCAGATATTGTCATCGAGGCGCAGGCGCGGACGATCACCCGCATCCGCTTCCTGATCGACAAGACGCGACTGCTCGATCGCTTGCGCGGCGAAATCAACGAACGTCAGGAAAAGGCCCTGCTCCGTATGTTCCGCGAAGGGCCGGATGGTTTTGCGGGCGGTTTGAGTGCTGAGAATTATCGGACGATCACAGATGCCAGTCTCGCCACTACGACGCGCGATTTGAACGACCTGGTTGAAAAGGGGGCGCTGATCCGCAGCGGCGAGCGTCGTTATGCACGGTATCGACTTGCTGCTGGAATAACGGTCGATCACAGTGCAAGTGACGAATGAAATGATTACAGATTATCACTCAAAATACTTGGAGAGCGATCTTGTGCGGCGTCGATCATCCGACAGCAGCGACAAGTTGGCCGTAGCCGTCGCTGGCGCGCAGGTGGATATGAATTCTCACCAAGTTGACGCCGCACTTTTCGCGTTCGCCTCACCATTATCAAAGGGTGCTTTGCTTGCTGATGAGGTCGGGCTTGGAAAAACTATTGAAGCGGGCTTAGTCATCTCTCAAAGATGGGCCGAGGGGAAGCGACGGGTGTTTGATCATCGCCCCGTCCAACCTGCGAAAGCAGTGGTATCAGGAAATGAACGAGAAGTTCTTCATTCCCTGCTCCATCATCGAATCAAAGTCATACAACGCTGCCATCAAAGCGGGCGATTTTCGACCCTTCGATGTAAACGGCAGTGTTGTCATTTGTTCCTATCAATTTGCCCGAAACAAGGCGGCTAACGTGCATTCGACGCCTTGGGATTTCGTTGTGATCGACGAAGCCCATCGGCTGCGGAATGCCTACAAACCGTCCAATGTTATCGCCAACGCCCTGAAAACCGCCCTATCCGAGCGCCACAAACTGTTGCTAACTGCAACGCCGCTGTAAAATTCGTTGCTGGAACTGTTTGGCCTGGTCAGCTTCATCGACGAACACACCTTCGGCGATTTGAAGAGCTTTCGCAAGCAATTCGCCAATCTGTCGCAGGAGCGCACCTTCGAGATTCTGCGTGAGCGTTTGAAGCCGGTCTGTCACCGCACTCAAAAGCCACAGCGACTGAGTGAAAGGGACGAAATCTGGAAAATAAATCTCGTTAGAATTCATTAGATTAGCGACGCGCGTCGGGTCATTTGGCCTAGGCGCGCCCAACTCTGTGTAAGTCAAAGTGGGGCGCGGCTAACAGGGCGACGTTGCGCATATGCGGGCGTGGTGAAACTGGTAGACGCGCTGGATTCAAAATCCAGGTCCGCAAGGAGTGTGGGTTCGATTCCCACCGCCCGCACCATCGAGCTTAATGACCGGTTTTGGGCCGAAAGCGGACTGGCCGGTTATGGGCGGCGAGCGTGGGTTAGCTGCCCCAGGCTGATGTTGGCGCGCCTTGATGAGTCCAATGGCCTTTGTGCCGTAGGCGTACGTTAAAGCGGCCGACAGCAGCCGACTCAAAGTTTGCGCTCGGTTGAACTCGGCGATCCTGAAACCGGCCGTCAGTCCGCGTTCTTCCGCCGGCAAGCTGCCCATATCTGAGTGGATCGAATATCATTGAACGGCGTTATAACTGTCTGGCGAGTATCGGAAGATGCGTGCCGTTGCGACTGCCTGGACGCGGGTCTTACCTGACCATGTTCCCGAACGCACTTCCTCAGGTTAGAGGTGCCATATGATCGTCAGCGCATCGTGTCCCGTCGTTCTCATCGTCGAAGACGAGGCCATGATCCGCATGGGCGCAACGGCGCTCGTTGAGGATCTGGGGTGCGATTTCTTTGAAGCGTCGAGTGCCGACGAGGCGATCGCATTGCTCGAACAGCATCCGCAAATTACGATCGTATTCACCGACATTCAAATGGCAGGATCGATGGATGGATTAGAACTAGCTGCGTATGCGCGCCGCCGTTGGCCGCCGTTGAAGTTCATCATCGTATCCGGCAACCACGTTGCAACAGCAATCGAAATGCCGGAGGGTGCGCGCTTCTTTCCCAAACCCTATAATGCCGCCACGATCGGCGAGGCGATATGCGCGTTCGTTCAGTAAACGTGGCTGCGCGAGGCTAAACTGCCTGCACCTCGGGGTCCTGTGTCGCCCCATCGATCAGCCTTAGCTTGGTCTGTTTGACCGTGATCGATGTCCCGGCTCCGCCGGGTTGGACGTGAACGGTCGCGCGAAGCTGCTTGGCCAGGGCGTTGACAATCGTCGTGCCCAACCCCGCTTTGGCGTCGGCCATATCGCCGGGCATGCCGACGCCATCATCAGCTACTGTCAGCTTCCAGCCCGTGTCGCTGTCGCTATAGCCGACCTTTATCTCGCCGTGCCGGCGGCCAGGAAACGCGTGCTTTAGTGCGTTGATGACGAGTTCGGTCACGATCAGCCCGATGCTGACCGAGGCATTCGAACTGGCGCTGCTTTCGTCGGCGTCGAGGGTGATCGATAGTTGATCGTGATCGGCGATCATCGAAGCCCCGATGCTCTGGCAGAGCTGGCCGAGATAGGGCTTCATGGCGACGTCGCTCAGACTTGAAACCGCAAGCTGACGCTGCAGCTCCGCGACCGACATCACCCGGTTGTGGGCATTGGTCAGGTGATCACGCAATTCCTCGGATTGGCTTTTGCGCGCGCTCTGCAACAGGACGCTGGCGATGATCTGCAGGCTGTTGGCCACGCGGTGCTGCATTTCCTGCAACATAATCGACTTGTCGTGGACGAGTTCGTCGCGAAGCCGGTCGTTGGCGCGGGCCTCCGTCACATCAGTGATCGCCATCAACAGCCGAACCGCATCGCGGTCATCATAGTCGAGTCGGTGAGCATTGACGCATAGTCGACGAACCACTTGTTCGGGTGTGCTCAAATCAAATTCGTAAGCCTCGATTTTCGCCGCACCCGAGGCGACTGCCGTCAGCAGCGAGCGCAATCGCGGCGCATCCCATTCGCCCGTTCCCAACGAGAATATTTCCCGGCCGTTCACGCTGGCTGGCTCGACCTCGAAAGCCCGACAGAATGTGGCGCTCGCGGCGATGACATTGAGCTGGCCATCGAGCAAAAGTAGCGGGGAAGCAGCAGACGCGACCATGGCAATTGCGAGCGTCAGCTCAACAGTTGGCGGCGGCGGTATGGGGGGAGTCATGCTGTGTTCCGTTCGAGAGATGTTGAAAGGGAATCCGGCCAAGCCGTTAGCCAGTGCGCCTCAACCGTCGGTGCAGATAATTGTCGTCGAACCCGGCGATGTGCGCCAGGCGCGAGATGTCGGAAATGATCAGGCTGCCGGGGGTCACTTCCAGCGCGCCCGCCGAGCGCAAGCCCTTGATGACCCGATTGGTGTGGACGGGGGTCAGTCCCACCGCGTCGGCCAGCACGATCTGCGTGAACGGCATTTCGCAGGGGCCGTCATCCGCCAGCCCGATGTTGCGCATCCGGAAATAAAGCTCGCACAACAAGTGTGCGATGCGTTCCTGGGTGGTGCGGCGCCCCATGCTAACGATGGTCGCGCGCAGCACGCCTTGATCGACGAGCTGAGTCCACCAGAACGCCTTGGTCAATCCGTGCCGCGCATCGGTCAGGGCTTCCATCTCCGCGCGCGGTATCGTCGCCACCTTGGCCGTCGTCAGGGTCGCGATGCTGTGGTCCATTTCCGCGAGCACGGCGACGTGCACGTCGCAGCAATCGCCGGGCATCATGAACGCGATGATCTGGCGCCCGCCGTCGGGCAACATCTTATAGCGGCAGGCCCAGCCTTCGAGCATGACGAACACCACGTTCGGCTCGTCGCCTTCGCGGATCAGGTCGTGGCCCGCAGGGTATCTACGCACGCTTTGGCACGCCTCCGCGAGCGCCTCTTCGTCGGCCCGATCGAGCGGGGCGTAGCCGCGCAACTTGTTTATAAATGCATTCGGCATGAGCGCACCCCTCCTCGATGAATCGCGCGGTCGCGAATTAAGGGTGGCAGGGAACATAGATCAGGTTTGCGCAGTGCTGGCAATGTTGGCCAAGAGCCAGGCGGCGACAAAGTTTCGCGCATGCTACGTCGAACGGCGCGACCAATGCCGGCCCCCCCCCCGTGCCCACGGCAAGATTGACGACCATGGCAGCGCTTCTCAAACAGAGTGCAAGCGCCGGATTCAAGCGATGTGGAGGTTGTCCATGGATTCTGAGCAAAAGCCATCATGAATACCCCGATGTCGTCGATGGTCTGCTCCTTGGCCCGGTCATAGCAGCCACCCAGTCGGAGTAGTTGATTGTAATCAAGTGCTGTCGTGCGAACGCGCGTATGGCATAGATTAGTGTTGTGGTGAGCGGACGGTGTTGCGCCCATGGTCACTGGATCGACGGCTTTCGAACCAGCCGCCGTCGGTAGAAAAGGCGATCTCCCGCCTGAGGACGATAGGCCGATATCATGACCGAAATTGCCAACGAGAACGATCCAGCGAGGACCAAGCCCCCGGTGTTGGAGGCTGACGCTCATGGACAGGCGGCGTTGATGCTCGCCGAGAGTATGCTCCACGCGCTAATGGAGAACGGCACGTTCACAACAAAACAGGCTGTGTCGGTCGTCTCCACCGCGCAGGAGATCAAGGTCGAGTTCGCCCAAATGGCCGGCGAATCTCGCGGGCGGATGCAGGATTCGCTCGATCTCCTAACGGCGATTGGCGGCAGTCTCGAACACGAACTGACGTAGTTGTCGGGGACAACTGCGCTCAATTTGCCCGCTTCTTGATTACAATCAATCGTGGCGGAACGAACGATAAATGAGCCGTGTTGCACCTTGAATGATTGGTATGCTGCCCGTGCGATCATCGCCTTTACATCCGGAAATGCCGCCGCGTGATGGCGAGGTTAGCGATCGTCGCGCGCAGCTTGCCGAGGCGCTGACGCGCACAGGCACCGAAGACCGTGAGGCTTTCCGCATCGTCTACACGCTGACCTGTGACCAACTGTTCGGCATCTGCGTGCGAGTTTGCGGGGAAAGAGCGGCAGCGGAAGATGTCCTCGCCGAGGTTTACTTGGCCATCTGGAAACGAGCGGGTGCTTGGGACCCGGCGCGCGGCAGCGCAATTACTTGGCTATCGGCGATCGCGCGGAACCGCGCCATCGACTGGCGACGCGGACATGCGCGCGGGGCCGAGGTCGGAGGGGACATGCGCGAGCTCGCCGACCCGGAACCTTGCGCCGAGACCCGGATGCTGTTGGCAGAAACCGATCGCCACGTTCGCGACAGTCTCGCGGCGCTAGCCCCGCAGCAGCAAGCGGCGATCCGCGCGGCATTTTTCGATGGCCTGACCTATCCCGAATTGGCGGCGCGCAGCGGCGTTCCGCTCAGCACGATGAAAAGCATCGTCCGGCGAGGGCTATCGCTGATGAAGGATCATCTGGAATGTGACAATTTGGCCATCGGGCGGCCCGATCCACGAACAGTATCGCGGTCGCTCCAGCAATTATAAATTGAGAATTGCACGGCCTGACGCGATCGGCGCCGGATTCCCACGGCAGCCGTTGTGCCCCGCCTTTCCCCCCGGGCGGGGCACACTTTTGCATACCCAGGAGCGAACGCATGACCGAAGCTGACCATCCATCACCAGCGGAGCGGACAGAAATCGCTGCACGATTGAGGCAGGTCGAAGCTTATGGCAGACCTCGGCGGGTATGGGTCGATGATGGGCACGTCTTTGTGGAAGGCCACGACGGCACAGTGGTCAGCATGACACCGGAGGTCGCCATTGAGCTTGGCCGTCTCGTCGGTAATGCGGGTGCAGAATCGCTTGTCAACAAGGTCATGGATCTTAGCGGCGGCGACTGAGGGGAAGAGATTCCTGACAAAGCAGGTGCAGACATCGGTCCACCTCACTCATGCTGGTGGTCGAGCAGGCTGGCAGACTTACACAAATCCTTACACAGTTTCCGTTTGCGAAAACAATTCTAGTTCTATATCAATGATATAGGAGAGACTCGTCCCACTCAAAATCCAGTTCCGAGAGGAGTGTGGGTTCGATTCCCACCGCCCGCACCACCAATGATCAACCCCTTCCAGGCTTTTGCGCAACGAACGATCGTCTGTTGCTCGCCGCTCGCTTCGCGACCGGTGCCCGCCCTGTACGTGCTGTACCTCACCCTTTCTTGGAGGCGGCGTTACTGTGGAGGGCTGCTACCGCGGGCGCGTGAGGTCAATGCCCGGATCATGATCATCGCGTCGCCGCCGTTCGCCAGCGCGGTCGGGCCGGTGTCGTAAAGCAGGTAGTTCTGCACATCCTCCGGGATGCTGCCGTCGGGCGCGACGGGGTGTTCGGCAAGCAGTTCCTCGTAACGAGCTTCGTCGGCGTGCGGATCGCCGCTGAGGTCGGCAATGCGCTCGAGCAGAATTGCCGCGGCGACGGGCGTACCGCCTGCGTCGGCCATGCATGCGAGGCTGACTCCATCGAGGATATCGATGCGGGCCCGGTGCACGCGGTTCAGGATCGCGAATACTGAGCCGCCCGTGCTCTGATTCGTGCAACAGCAGTACATTTGATCGCCGACCGCGATTGCCCAGCCGATCATGCGGTGCGAGAAGATGCCCATGCGGAACGATAGCGGGCCGTCGCCCGTGGTCTGCATAATAACATAGTCGTGGACGAACTTGCCCGGGATCTCCGGCACCGCGCGGGTCGTTCGCCACAGGCCCGCCAGCGCCGTGCTAACTTTGCCGCTCGCCAGCGCCGCGTCGCGCAGCTTGCTGAGCCGCAGCCATTCGGCGAAGCCGCTCGGCAGATCGCTGACGACCCGCGGTGCGGGCGCGATGGTGAAGCCGAGGCGATCGGCTAACCCGACCAGGTCGAGGTCCCAGTCGATCATCGAAAATGGTGGCGTCAGGTCGGGCAGCCGCGCCGCCAACGCCTGGGTCAGTCGCGTGCAATTATGTGCCGACGGCGACACCCTGCCATTGCACCAACGCCCGACGAGCGACTTGTCGACGCTGATGTCGGCGGCCAGCCGTCCCCGGCTGATCGACAGAGCCTTGAGCGTCAACGCGAGCTTGTCTCCGAACACCTCGGTCATGCTATAATTTATCCCGCAAAAATGACGCTGGCAATCGTCAAATGCAACCGTTGCACACCCGTTGCACACCTGGTGCGCAGCGTGCGGCCCGGCGTTGCACCTGCCCCGGCCCGACAGCCGCCCCTAAAGGACCGCAATCGCCGCAGTGAAGCGGCCAATTTTTTGGGAGAGTTCAATGCTTAAGATCGTGCGCATTCGCCGTTCCGCCAAAATCCTGTTCCTGGCTACACTCTGCGCCGGAACGTCAAGCGCCGCCGTAGCGGGCGACCAGCTCGCTGTCCCGGCATTCAGCCCGGCCAAGATGGCGGCGTCGATCGAAGCGAAGATGAAGCCGTCCGTCGTCGCGTTCAGCTATACCATCGCCCAGGGCGGTAACGTGGCGCTGGAAAAGGGCTTCGGGCCGGCGCGGATCGCGTTCGACAGCTATCGCGCCCACGGTCCCCTGCAGCGCAATAATATTGCGAGCGTAACCAAGACCTTCACCGCGCTCGCCATCATGCAATTGGTCGAAGCCAACAAGAGTAAGGGCGTCTCGCTCGGTACGCCTATTGGCACGTACCTTCCCGATGGCTGGAAGCCGGGTCCCAATGTCGCGAATCTGACCTTCGCCGAGTTGATGCGCCACACATCCGGCCTCAGTTCCGGAAACATTAACGGCGTCTCCAAGCTTGGTTATGAGGGTGTCAAGGCCACCGTCGCGGGGGGCACAACGTCACATCCTCCAGGTTTTGCAGAGCGAGTTCGCGCCTATGATAATGTCAATTACGCGCTACTTCGCGAACTGATGCCGAAGTTATGGGCTGCGACGGGAACACTGAAATACGAGAAGATCGACGGTTCGCAGATATGGCCAACGCAGGGCGACTATCATTCATTCCTGTACACGAAATACGTGAACATGCATATTCTTGCGCCGATCAACATCAAGAATGTGAATTGTTTCGACAATGGGCCCACGGCAACGCTGTATTATCCGTTGAACCCGAACGCCAAGATAAATGGTGTGGTCGCGGTCGACCAGTCTAAATTCTGCGGAAGCGGCGGACTGTATCTGGCGACGAACGAGATGACGAAATTTTTCGTCTACCTCTTCAACACCGAAAAGCTGCTTTCCGCCCCTGCACGCAAAGTGATGATGGACCAACGTTTAGGGCTCGACGCCATATCGACCTCGCGCGGTGTGTCTTTCTCGCGCAACGGCATCGTAGGCACTGGATCCAACAGCCAGGGCAAGGCTGGGACCAAGGCGTGCATGATCCACTTGCCCGATGGTGTCGATGCCGCGCTGGTTCAGAATTCGCCCGACAATGTAAGCATCAGTCCCTGCTCCGTGCTGATCGCGGCCTTCGAAGCAGGCTGGAAGTAGAAGCTGTTTTCGTCCGGACATTTGCACGCCACCGACCCGGGTTTCGAGGAGATCGGTGGCGCGCAAGTCGCTGGGGCTGTCATGGGCCGCGGTTCGGAAACGGACTGCGCGCCGGCACGGTGGCGCTGCCGGGCGGGATCGAGGTCTCGGTCTTCGAAAACTGGGCCACAGCCCAGCCGCTCGACGTTTGTAACACGCTCCAGGCGGCTTGCGACGCTTCCTGGCAGTAGCCTGAACGGCGCGCGTAGATGCATGCGCGCGCCGTAGTGGCACAGCGCGGCCATTGCGCCCCTCGCGGGGCCCCGACGACAGGGCGCTATCGCGATGCAGCATTGGAAAATCACAACCGCCGCCAGCCTGATTGCGCTGACCGCCCCCGCCCGGAGCCCGCGACACGCAGGAAGGCGATAGCGCCGTCACCGTCGCCATTCATATACGCGAAGCTGCGCGGGAAGACCCGATAGATCACCGCGCCGCGCTACCGTAGATTGCGCGCGGTCATCGCTTGGCGCGGCAGCACGATGATCGCGTCGAGCCCGCCCTCCGGCCGGTTCTGCAGAACGATATCGCCACCCGCATCACGCACGATTGCGCCGGCAAGTGCCAGGCCGAGGCCGATGCCGCCGGTTCCCTTGTTGCGCGACGTTTCGAGCCGGGTGAACGGATCGAACACATCGGTGAGCCGATCCTCCGGAATGCCGGGGCCTTTGTCGGCGACGATGATTCTCACCTCGCGTTCGGTACCCAGGATGCTGACATCGGCGCGCTCGCCATATTTGATCGCGTTTTCGATCAGGTTGCGTACCGCGCGACGCATCAGCGAGGGGCGCAGTTGCATGCGCAGGCGCGCGGTCTCCTCGAACGTCACGTCGTGATCGAGATCGCGGAAATCCTCGACCACCGCATCGACCAGCGCGGCGAGATCGACATCGGTCAGCGGCTCCGACGGCCGACCGAGCCGGGCGAGCGACAAGATGTCGTCGAGGGTGCGGTTCATCTCCTCGATCGTGTCCGCCATCTTGTTGCGGTCGGTGTCGTCCTCGACCGATTCAATGCGCACGCGGAGCGCGGCGAGGGGCGTGCGCAAATCGTGTCCGATCGCGCCGAGCATGCGGTCCTTCTCATCGAGCATCGCGGTGACGCGCAAGCGCAGCGCATTGAAGGCGGAGATGACGTCGCGCACATCCTGCGGCCCGCGCTCCTCGATTGGCACATCGACCTCGCCGGGTTTGAAATCGCCTGCGGCGGTGGCGAGCGTGCGCAGTGGTCTGGAGATGCGTCGGCCGATCCACAACACGGGGAGCAATACGACGCCGTAGAGGATCAGCGTCTGTGCGATCAGCCGCCAGAACAGCCATGCATCGCTACCCGGCCATGGCGTCTTGAGCACCAGCCAGCCTTCGGGGCGTTCGACCGCGATGGTCAGTTCGCCGCCGAGACGCGCCATGCGTCGTGCATGGCGAGACGTCTGATCCTTCAGGCGCGGGTCGTCGGCGCTGACCGTTTTGACCCCGGCCTGGATCCTGCCCACCTTCAGGCGAGTCTCGGTCAAGGCATCACGCAGGCCCTGCTCGACATCGTCAAGGCGCCGCGCATCGGTTGTGACAGGCGATGCCGACATCAGCCGCACCTTGCCGCGATCCGGCTGGAGGTGGGGGCCGCGGCCTGACTCGACGCGCTCGACCGCATCGACGATCCGCGCGATCGCCGGCCCGGTGACCTGTTCGAAGCGGAAAGAGCGGCGCTCCTGCAACAACATGGCGAAATTGATCGCCTGGGCGACGAACAACGCGATCGCCACCAGCAGCGCCATCTGGCCGGACAGGCTGCGCGGCCAGAGGCGTAATGCCGGCATGCGTCGGGAAGCGGCACCGGCCCGCTCCCCCACCCGGCCATGTCGAATGGGGGGACGGACCGATGCCGCCGAATGCGCGTCATCGCGCATTTCAGACCGGTCTTTCACAGCCTCGTGACTTCGGCCGCCAGCGTGTAGCCGCCGCCCCATACCGTCTTGATCAATTCCGGGTTCTTGGCATCGATCTCGATCTTGCGGCGCAAGCGGCTGATCTGGTTGTCGATCGCACGGTCGAACGCGGCGGCCTCGCGCCCTTGCGTCAGGTCGAGCAGCTGGTCGCGGGTCAATACCTGGCGCGGGCGAGTGACCAGCGCGAGCAGCAGGTTATATTCGCCGGTCGATAACGGCACCGACACGCCTTCGCGATCAACCAGCGCGCGCTCGCCCGATTTGAGTACCCAGCCGGCAAAGGCGAAGGAGCCGCGTTCCGGTGCATGCTGGCGTGCGCCACCGGCGGCGGCGCGGCGCAGGATCACCTTGACGCGTGCCGACAATTCACGCGGCGAGAATGGTTTCACGACATAATCGTCGGCGCCCATTTCAAGGCCGACGATCCGGTCGGCTTCCTCACTGCGCGCGGTGAGCAAGATCACCGGGATCTCGCCGGTCTCGCGGATATGGCGGCACAGGCTCAGTCCGTCCTCGCCCGGCATCATGATGTCGAGGATGATCAGGTCGATGGCATAGGCGGCCATGCGCGTGCGCGCCGCCTCGGCATCGCCGGCCTGGGTCACGCGGAAACCCTGCTTGGTCAGATATTGCGCGAGCGGCTCGCGGATCGAGCGCTCGTCATCGACCAGCAACAGATGGGGCGTGTCTCTCATCGGGTCAGGGCTTAGCATGATAATTTCCGGGTGAAAGTACCGGGCGGGCGGAGGATCGGCGCCCGCCCGGCAACCGGACAGCGGGGGGATTACTGGCCGGTATCTGGTTCCGGCGCATCGGCCGCCGGGCCGCCTGGCTGGCCGGCTGACCGTTGGTCGCGCATCGCCTTCATCTTCGCACGGCTCGCATCCATCTCCGCCTTGTCGATGAAGCCATCGCCGTTGGTGTCGAGCTTGGCGAACCGCCGGTCTTCCTGCGCGCGCATCTCATCGCGGCTGATGCGGCCATCGCCATTCGTATCCGCCTTCGCGATCGCACCATGACCACCGATCGGCCGACCGATTGCGCCGGGCGCGGGGGCGGGGCGAGCCATGTCGCCTCTGTGCGGCCGGTCACCGCGCTGGGCGCGCGCCGTGGCCATCTCGTCGGCTGAGATCCTGCCGTCATTGTTGGCGTCGAGTTTGGCGAAGCGCTCATCGGCCTTGGCCAGGAACGCGGCGCGGGTGATCGGCGTGGTGTCGTAGCCGGTCGCGCCCATGCGGCTGCGGCGCTTCAGTTCGTCGCCGGCGACCTGGCCGTCATTGTTGGCGTCCATGCGTGTAAAACGCGCCTCGGCCTGGGCGTGGGCCTCGGCGCGCGAAACCGCGCCGTCATTGTCGGTGTCGGCGCGCATCATACCGCCGCCGCGCTGGCCAGGTTCGGCCTGACCAGCGATAGCGGCACCGCCGGCGAGCGCTGTGCTGGCGAGCGCAGCGGCGAGAAGCAGCTTCTTCATGGCAATTCCCTCGATAGCTCAGGCCGGATCATCCGCGCCTTGGACAGCGTAATGCTTCAAGCGTGTCACGGCGCTGTGTCAACGTGGAGGAGAATTGTCGCAAATTGTCGCAGTTCTAATCCTCCCCGGCACGGGGAGGAGTGACTTACGCGAAGATCACAACGCTTTGTGCGCCTTGCGCGATCGGTACGCCGTCGGCGTTCCACAGCATCATCGTCTGGCTCGAACAGCCATTCTTGGCATGATCCGACTTGGCCGAGAGCAGCCACCAGCCGTCGGTCGTCGCCGGCGCCGGGGTCAGCAGATTGACGATCCAGGTCAGCGAGCTGATCGGGGCAGGGGCCTTGCCCAGCAGCTTGAACGCGGCGGGCGGGAGTGCGTCGGCCAACGCCATCACCTGCACCATCGGGTCGAGCCCTTCATAGGCGCGCAGCCGCGCCCAGCGCAGCCATTCCGCCTCGCCCTTTGCCTCATCCTTCAGGTCGAAGAAGTTGAAATTGCCGGTGAAGAACTCCTCAGGGCCAGTGTAGAGCTTCGCATCGGGCGCCGGCGGACGCAATGTGGTGGCGAGACCGCCCTCCAGGTCGATGCGTGATTCCTGGTCCGACATAAACACGAAGGTCGCACGGTAGCCGAGCCCGGCTTCGGACACGATATCGGCTTGAATAAAAGCGGCGTTGCGCCCGCGACGCAGCTTGATCGCGGTGACCGTCACCTCGCCCGCAAGCGGACCGATGAACGCGACCAGCGCCGAGCGCAGCGGCGGCAGGTCGGGTTCGCAGGCTTGCGCGGCGTGCAGCGCCAGCGCGCTCGACAGGCCGCCATAAGTGGTGCGCCCCTGCAGCCAGCTGGCCGGGATCGTCGCGCGAAAACCGCCTTCGACCGGCGTCGCGCCGGCGAGGATGTCGCGGATCGGCGTCACGCCGAAGTCCCCGCCAGGCGATCGCGCAGCTCACGCTTGAGCACCTTGCCGATAGTGCTGCGCGGCAGTTCGTCGATCGCATGGAGCTCGGACAGGCGCTGCGTCTTGCCGAGCTGCGCATTGGTCCAGTCGCGTATCTCCTCGACGCCGGCATCGATCCCGGTGTGCGGCACATAGAAACCGACCGGCGTCTCGCCCCAGGCTTCGGACGGCACGCCGATTACACTGCAATCCGCGACTGCCGGATGCTGCGACAGCACCGCTTCGAGGTCGGTCGGATAGATGTTGAACCCGCCGGAGATGATCAGGTCCTTCTTGCGATCCATCAGGATCAGGAAGCCATCCTCATCGAAGCGCCCGACATCGCCGTGACGGATATAACGATTGCCCTCGGCATCATACCATTCCGCGGCGGCGGTCGCTTCCTTGCGGCCATGATAGCCGGTCATCATCGTCGGCGACCGGCCGACCACTTCGCCCATCTCGCGAGGTGCGACTTCGTTGCCGTCATCGTCGATCAGGCGGATCTCATGGCCGGGCAGCGGCTGGCCGACGGTGTGGAGCTTGTCGGGAAACATCGTCGCGATAAGCGCGGTGGACGCGCCGCCTTCGGTCATGCCGTAATATTCGACCAGCAGGCCAGGCCAGCGCTTGAGGATATCGGCCTTGAGCGCGGTCGAGAACGGCGCGCTGGTGCTGGTCTTGAAGCGGAAGCTCGACAGGTCGAAACTGTCGAAATCGGGCAGCGCCATCAGCCGCTGATACTGGACGGGCACGAGCATGGTGTGCGTCGCGCGATGGCGTTCGGCCAATTGCAGATAGCCCCGCGCATCGAATTTCTTCATCAGCGCCGCGGTGCCGCCCCAACCCAGCGTGGGCAGGAAGCTGACCAGGGTGGTGTTCGAATAAAGCGGCGTTGCGATCATCGTCACCGCGTCACCGAACCCGGCGGTCGAGTTGCGTGCGATATGCGCCCAGCGCATTTCATGGCTTTGCACGATGCCTTTGGGCGTGCCGGTCGTGCCCGACGAATAGATGATGTTGAAGCCGTCTCCCGGCTTGATCTCCACCGGTTCCGGTCGCGCGCCGCCGGGCGCGAGCCAGGGGCCGAGCGATTTCAGATGCACCAGCTTGCCCGGGATGCGCTGCCCGGAAAGCGTCGTCGCGGCATCGGCATCGATGAAAGTGATCGGCGCACCGCAATCGGTGATCATCGCGACGATCGCCTCGCCGGTCGCCGACGGCGCGAGCGGAGTCGCAAGGCAGCCGGCGCGCAGCGCACCCAGGAACACGGCGGCATATTCGATCGAGGCGGCGGCGACGATCGCGACCGGATCTCCCTGTTTGACGCCGTCGCGTTGCAGCGCGGCGGCGATACGATCCATCAGCGCGTCGAGCCCGGCATAATCGAGTTCGCCACCCGCCTCGACGAGTGCGGCCTTGTCGCCGCGCTCCACCGCATGAGCGCGGATCAGATCGGGCAGGGTGGCGAAGTCACTGTCGAGCATGATCGCGGCAGAAAGGGGGGCAGTCATGGTCTCTCCGGGTTCCCGATATTCGAGTCCGCTAGGCCAAGGCAGGAAGAAATGCCATACGCCCGGTTCGAAAAACAAATCCGACAAAGAATCACAGGTGAGGGAAACATGCTCTTCTACGATGCGGTCAATCCGGCCCCCAATCCGCGCCGGGTGCGCATTTATCTCGCCGAAAAAGGGCTGAGCGTGCCGACCGAGATCCTTTCGATCGTCAAGGGCGAGCATCGCGCCGACTCGTATCTCGCGGTCAATCCGCTCGGCCAGATCCCCGCGCTGAAGCTCGATGATGGAACCGTGCTGACCGAGAGCGTGTCGATCTGCCGTTTCTTCGAAGCGATGCATGCCGAACCGCCGATGTTCGGCGGCGGGCCGAGCAGCGTGGCCGAGGTCGATATGTGGACGCGCCGGGTCGAGATGCGCCTGATGGTGCCGCTGGGCATGGTATGGGCGCACACCCATCCGTTCACCGCCCGCGTCGTGAAGCCGCAATATACCGAATATGGCGAGAGCCAGCGGCCGCGCGTGCTGGCCGCGATGGCCGAATTCGACCGCGCGCTTGCCGATCGCGAGTGGCTCGATGGCAAAAGCTATTCGATCGCCGATATCGTGCTGCTGACCACGATCGACTTCGCGGGGTTCGTCGGTATCGCGATGCCAGACGATCTGGTCGCGCTGCGGGCATGGCATAACCGCGCCTCGACGCGTCCGAGTGCGCAGGCATGAAGAGTGGGGGCATGGGTGACAGCATGAAGGGCTCGGTCGCTATCGTCACCGGCGGTGGCACCGGGATCGGCGCCGCAGTGGTGCGCCGGCTCGCCGCGCGCGGTGTGCACTGCGTGATCAACTATGCCTCGAGCCGCGACGATGCCGAAATGCTGGCGGTTGAAGTCGGGGAGGGCGCCATCGCGGCGCAAGGCGATATCGTCGAAGATGCCGCTTGCCGCGCGCTCGCCGCAGCGGCGATCGAGGCGTTCGGACGGATCGATTTCCTGGTCAACAATGCCGGGCGTACCAAGTTCGCCAACCATGAGGATCTCGATGCGCTGTCGGCGGAGGATTTCATCGACGTCTACCGGCTCAATACCATCGCGCCGTTCCAGATGATCCGCGCTTGCGCCGAAGCGATGAAGCGGGGACCGCATAGCGCGGTGGTCAATGTCGCGTCGGTCGCCGGGGTCTTCGGCAACGGATCCTCGGTCGCTTATGCCGCCTCCAAGGGCGCACTGGCGACGATGACGAAAAGCCTTGCCCGTTCGCTCGCTCCGGCGATCCGGATCAACGCGGTCGCGCCGGGTTATGTCGGCACCGGCTGGTTCGAAAAGCGTATGGGCGAGGCCGGTTTCGCCGCGCTCAATGCGACCATCGCATCGAAGACGCCAATGGCGATGGCGCCCGGACCCGACGATATCGCCGGGCCGATCGTCATGCTGCTCGACCCCGCAAGCCGGGTGATCACCGGCGAGACGATGTTGCTCGACGCGGGCGCGCATCTCGATGTCGGCCTGTCGCGCCGTCCGGGGAAGGAGATTTAGCGCTGGCCCATAGGCTTGCCCTTCTCCCGCAGGCGAGATGGGCAGGCGACGCCACCACGCTGATGACGCGCTAGCAAGGCTGTTTTCGACACTGAGAAAAAGCTGACCAGATATAGGTCCGGCAGGGACGATATGCTCGATCGCGGGCCCAGGTTGAATCGTTGCCGGCAATGAGGTGCAGGGAGATATGTTACACCCATATGTAACGTATCTCCTTTTCACCGTAGTTCAGCGAGATGATCATAATGTGTTTATATATTAGATACTTATGCTGCTTCAGCAATTTGCCGGGCACCGGCGCCGCGGGAGTGGTGCCATCCGGACCCGAAGGGTTCAGAACGGGCTTTCCGCCTTGTCGGTGCGGAACAGGCTGACATGGGTTTCGCGCCGCGCAATGTCGGGCGGATTGGCGACTTTGCGCCACGCGTCGAGCGCTGCCTGGTCCTCCCAGCGTTCGAAGACATTGATCCGCTCCGGGTCGAGCGCATCGGCGCTGATCGCGATATCCAGGCAGCCTTTATGCATCCGCGCGCGCGCCATCATTGGGGCATGTGCCGCGACGGCGGCGTCCCGGGCGTCGGCAGGTGTGCGCGTGTAGCCGGCGATGATGATCATGATCCTCTCCCATGGTTCGATATGGCATTGCTCATAATAGTTATCTTTTATAACTAAGCAACAGCCTCAGTATGCGGGAGCAATATTTGACGATCGCGGCTTGCCGGAATCGAGCCTCTTCGCCAGACTGACGACAGCGCTGACAGACTCACCGCGCCGCAGCGCATTCCAGCCCTAAAGGACCACCCCGCATGAAGGCCCGCAGCCCGTACGCATCGATCACGCTCGCCGCATTGCTCGCCACCAGTGCGATGCCGACACAGGCTGCGACCTCCGATCCCCGCGCCGGTGAACCCGCGTTCCGCGCATTGTACAAGGAACTGGTCGAAACGGATTCGAGCTGGCCCGAGGGCAGTTGCACGCTTGCGGCCGAACGCATGGGCGCGCGCCTCAAGGCCGCCGGTTACCCAGCCGAAGATGTGACCGTGATCGTCGATCCGGCGCATCCCAAGGAAGGCAATCTCTCCGCCATCCTGCGCGGCAGCAACGCGAAGTTGCCCGCGCTGTTGCTGCTTGCCCATATCGACGTGGTCGCCGCGAAGCGCGCCGACTGGACACGCGATCCGTTCGTCTTGGTCGAGGAGAAAGGCTATTTCTACGGGCGTGGCACGTCGGACGACAAGGCGATGGCCGCTTCCTTCACCGACGCGCTGATCCGTTTCCGGCAGGAGGGCTACAAGCCGAAACGTACGATCAAGCTTGCGCTGACCTGTGGCGAGGAGACCGAAAAGGCGTTGAACGGCGTCGAATATCTGCTCAAGAACAGGCGCGACGCGCTGTCCGCCGGATGGGCGCTGAACGAAGGCGGCGGCGGGTCGCTCGACGAAGCCGGCAATCCGGTCAGCAATGGCGTCCAGGCGGGTGAGAAAGTCTATCAGGATTTCACCTTCGCCGCGACCGCGCCGGGCGGCCACAGCTCGCGCCAGGCGCCCCATTTCAATGCGATCGGCTGGATGGCGGAGGCGCTCGCGCGGGTGAACGCCTTTGATTTCCCGATCGACCTGACACCCGCAGCCAAGGCGTTTTTCGGCGCGTCCGCACCGCTCTATCCCGCCCAGACCAAGGCGATGGCGGCGGTCGGTACGGGCAAGGCGAGCGAGGCGGATTATGCCGCCGTCTCGGCCGCGAACCCAAGCTGGAACGCGACGCTGCGCACTACCTGCATCCCGACGATGATCTCCGGCGGTCATGCGACCAACGCGCAGCCGCAATCGGTGACCGCGAACGTCAATTGCCGCATCATTCCGGGCGAGGGCGCTGACATGATCCTCGCCAAACTGGCCGAGCTTGGCGGCGACAAGCTCAAGGTCAGCTTTGCCGACCCGCCTCATGCCGGATCACCCGCGCCACCGCTGACACCGCAGATCATGGGGCCGATCGAGGCGATCTCGAAGGACATGTGGCCGGGCGTGCCGGTGATACCGCGTCTCGCGACCGGCGCGACCGATGGCCGTCACACCAATGCCGCCGGCATCCCGACTTATGGCGTGTCGGGCCTGTTCGCCGACCCGGACGGGCAGGGCGTGCATGGTCTCAACGAGCGGATCAGGGTCAAGTCACTGATGGATGGCCGGGCGTTCATGTACCGGCTGGTGAAGGCTTATACGCAATAGGGGCCGGCTTATTATCGGTGGGAGGCAAGAGTGACGGATCCTTGGAGTTTTGCAGCAGCGTGGTGCAACGCCTGGAACGCGCATGACCTCGAGCGCGTCTTGGGTCATTTTCACGACGACGTACTATTCACCTCGCCGATTGCGGCTACGATCCTCCCTGAAACGCGCGGCCAAGTGCGCGGCAAGCAAGCGCTGCGCGCCTATTGGTCGGAAGGATTGCGGCGCATTCCCGACCTGCATTTCACGGTCGAGCAGGTCTTTGCCGGCGTCGGCACGATCGTGATCCAGTATCGCAACCAGAGAGGTGTGTCGGTGAGCGAGGTACTGATTTTCGACGGCGAGAAGGTGAGGAGCGGGCACGGCGCCTATCCGATCGGCGCGGAGAACCCGGCGGGGGCTTGATCGGAAGGGGAGAAATCCGACTATCGCGCCGGAAGCTCAGGCGTCAGCCGGCGCCGTGACCGGCTCCGCTGATGGCCGCACGCGGCCGAGCACTTTCCAGATGATCGTGCCGAGCGCGGTCAACGCGAGCACGCCGGCGGCCAGAAACGCCGCACCGGGAAAACCATGATCCACACCGGTTGCCAGCGCTTGGGTCAGCAATAACGGCCCGAGGATCTGCGACACGCTGCCCATGCTGCCGATCCCGCCCTGCAGCGAGCCCTGGCGCGTCGGATCGACCATGCGCGAGAGTAGCCCGTTCATCGCCGGGAAGACCAGGCCCGACAGTGCGCTGAGCAGGAACAGGGCATAGGCCTGCCAGCTGGCGGTGATGAAGGCGAAGATCAGGAAGGTCAGGCCGCCGCTGCCCAGCCCCACCACCAGCGCGCGGCGTTCGCCGATGCGCGCGATGATCCTGCCCGACAGGGCTCCCTGGAAAATCACGCTGATCAGCCCGACAAAGGCGAGGCTCCAGCCGATCTCGGCGGGGCTCCAGCCGAAGCGGATCGCTGCCCAGAATGCCCAGGTCGCGGGATAAACCATGTGCGCGAGCTGCCAGAAGAACCAGGCGAGCAGCAACGGTGCGGCGTTGCCGGCGGCGAACAGCGGGCGGAACGCGCCGACGATATGCGCGTCGCGCAGGTGGAAGGGGCGGCGGTTCTCCGGCGCGAGCGTCTCGGGCATGGCGACGATCATTGCGACCGCGTTGAGCAAGGCGAGTACCGCCGCAGCCACGAACGGCGCGCGCGGCCCGAAATCGGCGAGTAGCCCGCCGATCGCCGGACCGATGATGAAACCGACACCGAATGCGGCGCCGATAAAGCCGAATACCCCCGCGCGCTTTTCGGGTGGCGTGACATCGGCCAGCACCGAACTGGCCGGGCCATAGACCGCCCCCGCGATCCCCGCGATGGCGCGACCGAGGAACAGCCAGGCGAGCGTCGGCGCGACCGCCATCAGCGCATAATCGGCGGCAAAGGCGAGCATCGACGCGATCAGCACGACCCGCCGTCCAAACCGGTCGCTGAGATTGCCCAGCACCGGCCCGGCGAAGAATTGCGTGAAGGCGAACACTACCAGCATATAGCCGGCGATGCGGGTCGCTTGCTCCAGGTCGACATGGCCAAGGCGCGTGATCAGTTCGGGAAAGACCGGCATGATGATGCCGAAGCCGATCGTATCGACCAGCACTGCCGCCAGGACGATCGGTACGGCACGGTGTTCGAATCGCATGGCTTGCTCCCCGAAGGCGCTTCTAGCGGCGGGTGCGATGGTCACAAAGTATGGATTGCCGGCCTTGGCGACTCTATCGCCTCTCCCCTTCACCCCAATCCGGCAAAATAACGAGCCGGACCTGTTTTGCAGGGGAATCCATAACGGGAGGGGTTGGGGAGGGGCGGCGGAGCGATAGCTTCGCGATCGCACCCTCCCCCAGTGAATGAGCGCTGCAGGGACAATCATGCCCCCGGTATGATTGAGAAATGCCTCGGAGGCATTTCGACCCCGCAGCACTCATTCACTCCTCCTATAAGGGGAGGGGAGAAGAACGATCTCAACCGCGATAGAAGAGCATCGCGATGCCCGAAACCGCAAGCGCGGCGATGATGACGATCGGCACCATGCGGCGGCTCAGCGCCTCGGCATCGTGGAAAGCGGCCGGGATATCGAACCAGTAACGGCCGGGCCCGACCTCGCGAACGATGCCCTTCGCGCGCAGCCGGTCGAAAGCCGGGCGATCACGCTCTTCGGGTGCATGATCGATCGCATCTCCGGGCGAGATTGCGTGGCGGGCGAGGAATATCGCCGCCGTCCGTCCGCGCACCCGCACCCCGCGTTGCCGCTCCGCCATGGCTAACGCTTACGCCCCTGATGGCGGATGTTCGCCGGCCGGCCGCGCCGCTTGATCACCCTGCCCGGCCGCTCGTCGCGCTCTGCCCGGGCACCCCTGCCGTCGACCATTTCGAAGCGCAGCGCGCCCGATACGGGATTTGCTTCCGCAAGACGGAGCGGCAGGCGCTGGCCGCTGGCATATTCGGTGCCGGTCTGGTCGCCGACCAGTTTTCGCGCAGCCTCGTCGAAGCGGAAATATTCGCCGCCGATATCGCGCACGGGCATCAGCCCGTCCCCGCCAATGCCCTCGACCGTCGCGAAGAAACCGAAATTGGTCACGCCGGTGATGCGCGCCTCCAGCACTTCGCCGACCTTTTCGGAGAGGAAGGCGGCGACATAACGGTCGATCGTATCGCGCTCCGCCTCCATCGCGCGACGTTCGAGCGCGGAAATGCCTTCGCCGATCCGCTCCATGCCCGCCGCTTCGCCCTCTGTCAGGCCGCCGTCGCCGAGCTTGTATGCGCTGACCAGTGAACGGTGGACGATCAGATCGGCATAACGCCGGATCGGCGAGGTGAAGTGCGCATAGCTGCCCAGCGCCAACCCGAAATGGCCATGATTGGCGGGGGCGTAATAGGCCTGGGTCTGGGTCCGCAGCACTTGTTCCATGACTTGCTGGCGGAAATCGACCTCGCCGACCTTGTCGAGGATATGGTTGAAGGTCGCCGGGCGCACCACCTGGCCAAGCGCGAATTCGACGCCGAAGGCCTTGAGATAATCCTTGAGCGCGATCAGCTTGTCGCGGCTCGGCTCTTCATGGACGCGGTACATTACCGGCGCCTTCTTCGCCTCCAGCGCCTTGGCCGCCGCAACGTTCGCGGCGATCATATAATCCTCGATCAGCTTGTGCGCGTCGAGCCGCTCGCGCGGCGCGACCGACATGATCCGCCCCTTTTCGTCGAGCATCACGCGGCGTTCGGGTAGATCGAGATCGAGCGGGCTGCGCTTCTCACGTGCGGCGTAGAGCGCACGCCAGCAGTCCCAGAGCGGGATAAGGGCAGCGAGTATTTCTCCCCTCCCGCCTGCGGGAGGGGTTGGCGGGCTCGCGCTTTCCTCCAACGCCGCGCCGGTGGTGAGCGCGAGCCCACCCTCGGGCCCTCCCGTAAGCGGGAAAAGGGAAGAGGATGAATCGATCGCCGCTTGCGCGTCCTCATAAGCGATGTTCGCCGCGATCCGCACCAGTGCGCGGGTGAAGCGCCATGATTTCAACTCGCCCGTCTTCGACACCTGCAAGTGGCAGACCAGGGCGGCACGATCCGCGCCTTCCTTCAACGAACAGACATCGGCCGAAAGGACTTCCGGCAGCATCGGCACGACGCGGTCGGGGAAATAGACCGAATTGCCCCGCCGCCGCGCTTCCCGGTCGAGGTCGGAACCGGGCCGGACATAGAAGCTGACATCGGCGATCGCGACGATCGCCTTCCACCCGCCCTCATTCTTTGCGTCGTCATCGGGTGCAGCCCACACCGCATCGTCATGGTCGCGCGCATCGGCCGGGTCGATCGCGACGATCGGGATATGGCGCAGATCCTCGCGTCCCTCGCCGAGCGGCGTCTTCGCGACGCGTTCGGCTTCCTCGATCGTCTCGGGTGTGAACACCGTCGGGATGCCCAGCTTGTGGATCGCGATCATCGAGAAGCTGCGCGGTGCGAAGGGATCACCGAGCACTTCGGTCACGCGCGCGGTGATGCGCGGCGGGCGACCGGCTTTCTCCGCCAGCACCAGATCGCCGGGCTTGCCCTCGCCCGCGTCAGACACCTGGAATTCGCGCCGCTCCTTCTTCTCTACGCCCTGCAGCCAGAGCTTGCCGCCTTCCTGTCGCAACACGCCGAGGATCAGTTCATCGCCCTTGGCGAGCGCCTTCATCGGATGCGCGATCCAGCCATTGCCTGCTTCCTCGGTACGCGCGAGCATGCGATCGCCTATGGCAAGCGCGCCATGCTTGCGTTCGCGCACGCGCAGGCGCGGCGCGGGCGTGTCGGCCTGCCAATTCTCCGGCACCGCCCACACGTTTCCACCGTCATCCGCATCGACGATGCGCAGCACCGTCACCTTGGGCACGCCGCCCATCTTGTGGAAAGCGCGACCCGGTGCGCTGTCGATCAGGCCCTCATCGGCCATGTCCTTGAGCACCGCCTTGAGCGTGATCTTCTGCTGCGCGGTCAGGCCGAACGCCTTGGCGATCTCGCGCTTGCCCGCGGGCGTGTCTGAAGTGGCGATGAAATCGAGGATCTGCTCGCGTGTGGGCAGGCCGGGGGCTGGTTTGGGCATGCAACGGCGATACCCTGCTTCCGCCCGCCCTGAAAGAGTGTGCCGTGCTACGCCGCCGCCGCTAGTTGCTGCCGCTTGAGCATTACGCCGCCGCGCCAATAATGGAAGATCGCCCAGGGCGTCGCCGACACTGCAGCGACGAGCGCCCAGCGCAGCGATTCTTCCTTGCCGACCAGCGGGACCAGGGCATCGCTCAACACGCCAATCATCGTTGGCCCAAGTCCGAGCCCGACCAGATTGATGACCAGCAGCGTGATCGCCGCCCACATCGCCCGCATCCGCAAAGGCGCCAAGCCCTGCAGCATGGCGAAGGTCGGGCCGAGATAGCTATTGGCGAAAAGCATGTTGAACACATAAGCGGTGATCGCGACCGCCGGGATATCGGTGGTGAAGAACAGGATGGTGAATGGCAACGCTGCGCATTTGAGCAAGCCGATCATCCAGCTCTGCGCATGAATGCCCCAGCGCTTCGCAGCCCAGTCGGCGACACGGCCACCGCCGACGCCCGACACTGTGCCGACGACCGCGGCGATGGGCGCGACGATCAGCGCGACCTGCCCGACCGAGAAACCGAGCGATCGCTGCAGGTAGCTCGGGCCCCAATAAGTCGTCGCGTAACCGATTAGCGAGGTCAGCGTCACTGCCAGCACCAGATGCCGCGCCGCGCCATTACGCCACATATCGGCAAAGACCGACCACACGCTCGGCATCTGGCTGGTATCGGCAACTTGCGAAGCGTCCGACAGGCCGCGCTTTGGTTCGACCACGAAAAGGCGGACCAGCACGGCGAGCAAGATGCCCGGAATACCAATCGCGATGATCGCGATTCGCCAGCCATATTGGCTCGCCAGCCAGCCGCCGATCATCGTGCCGAACCCGCCACCGAGCACGACGCCGAGCGAATAGATCGCCATCGCGCTGGCGCGCTTTTCGACCGGATAGAGATCGGCGATGATCGAGTGGCTCGGCGGGCTCGACCCCGCTTCTCCCACGCCGACGCCGATCCGCGCTGCCAGCAATTGCATGAAATTCTGCGCCAGGCCGCACATGGCAGTCATCGCACTCCACAGGGCGAGCGATACGGCGATGATGTTGCGTCGATTGGAGCGGTCGGCCAGCCGAGCGACCGGAATGCCGAGGCCGGCATAGAAGACCGCGAAGGCCAACCCGCCGAGCATGCCCATCTGCGTGTCTGACAAATGCAGGTCGGCCTTGATCAGTTCGACCAGGATGGCGAGGATTTGCCGATCCATATAGCTGAAGAAATAAGTCAGCGTCAGCAGGCCGAGGGTCAGGGTACGGCGACGCATCGCCAGCGTTTGGTCGATTTCGGGATGGCTTACGGCCAGAGTCATGGGCGTACCTGTCACCAAAAAAAGCCCCCCGCCGGTGATGCCGGGCGGAGGGCAATCCGTCACTCTTTTCCCGGGCTTACCCGGTTATTTATTGTTGCTGTCAGAACTTGCCGCGCAGCGTCACGCCATAAGTGCGCGGCTCGGCGAGGAACTGCGACAGGAGCTGGCGGCCACCCGGATACTGCGGATCCTGGAAAGCGGCGCTGGTCCCGCCCTGCTGGAACGGCGAGTTGAACGCGACCTGGGCATAATCCTGCTTGAAGATATTCTGCCCCCAGATTTCGATCGCCCAATGCTCGTTGGGCCCGCGGATACCGACACGTGCGTTGACCAGGGCAAAGCCGTCCTGCTCCTTTTGCGGGAAGAGGTCGGAGCCTGTATTATAATCGCTCGACATGCGCGTATCGACGTAGAACAGGGCCGAAAGTCCGCTGCTGCCAAGTTCCGGCGTCCAGGCGGCCGAGCCGGTCACGACCAGCTCGGGCGCGTTCGACAGATTGTCGCCGGGGAGTTTGCGGAGCGCCTGATTGAGCGGAGCGCCGGAGTTATTGCCGACCAGATTGTCGCGATACTTGGTCTTGGCATAAGTCAGGCCGGCCGAAACGCGGAAGTTTCGCGCCGGGACCAGCGACGCTTCCATCTCGACACCCTGCGACAGGACGCCATAACCGACATCGCCGGCTGCGCACCGACCCGACGAGGCGGCTGCCGCATTGTAGTTGGGCGCGCCGGTATAGGTGCTTTGATCGCGATCGGCACCGCCGAGATTGGCGTTGCAGCCATTGACGTTCTGCACGATGAAGACGGCGCCGTCGAAGGTGTTCAACTGGAAGCTCTTGAATTCCTGACGGAAGACCGCGAGCGACAGGCTGAACGGTCCGGTCGAATATTTCGCGCCGATTTCGTAGGCGGTGACCTTTTCCGGCTCGAACTGCAGATTGCCGACCAGTGCCTGAGCACCGCCAACCGCCGCGAAAGTTGTCGTCGGGAGGGGCGATGTCGCCGTCGGTGCGACGATCGGCGACTTGAGCGCGGAGCGGTCGAAGTTGAAACCGCCGGCCTTATAGCCGCGCGAATAGCTGCCGTAGAGCAACAGATCGTCGATCGGCTTCCACGACAGGATCGCCGTGCCGGTGAATTCATCTTCATGGCGCTTGTCGCTGATGCTGACGCCGTTCAACTCGGCGCTCGAATTGCCCTGGCAACCCAGGCCGATCAGCCCCGCGGCAAGCGCACGCGTCGTCGCGCTGGCGCTGACCAGATCGTCGGTGAGCGTCGATTGCAGCGTGGTACAACCAACATTGTCGTTGCCGAACGTCGCCGAGAAGCGCTTGCGCTCATCGGTGTAGCGTAGCCCGAGCGTCAGATCGACTTTGCTGGTGAGGTGGATGATGTTGTGCGTGAATGCCGCAAAACTGCGGCTGTTCTGGTTGTAGCGGTCAACCGTCGACCCGCGGTTGTTGATGCCATCGAGCGTCAGGAAGCCCGCCGCGACATCGGCGCCACCCACTGCGGCCAGTGTCGCCGGCCCCACGCCGGGGGCGACACAACCCGGGCTGGTCGGCGAATACAGTCCGGCAAGGCCGCCGCCGGAGATGATGCGGCACGTCGCGAAGCGGCCATATTGGCTGCCGAAGCGCAAATTGCTCTTGCCGCGGAATTTCTCGTCCGAATAGAAGCCGCCGATCAGCCAGTCGAGCTTGTCGTCGAAGGCGCTCCCCTGCAACCGGACTTCCTGCGTGAACGTCTTGAACGCGCGGCGGTTGTTCCCGTCGTTCGCGTTATAGAGGATGTCGACCGTGCCATAGTCGGTATCCGTCCCCTGCTGGCTGTAATAGTCGCGATAGGCGGTGATCGAGGTCAGGTTGACGCCACCAAGATCCCAGTCAAGCTGGCCCGAAATGCCATAGTCCTGCGTCCTACCCTCGTAGGTGCGCCCTGGCGAAACCGAGATGTTGCGCGAATATCCCTGATTGAGCGCACCGAGATTCTGTCCGAGATCGCGCAGCACGTTGACGATGTTGTTGCCGCCTGGAAGGCCGGTGGTCAGCGGCGTCGCCGGGTTGTTGAGGTTGCCGATAAAAGGATTGACGCTGCGATCGACATAGGTCGCCGCGCAGCATGCTTCGGTCCGGCGGCTGAAATCGCCGATCAGGCGAAAGCTCAGGTCCGAAGACGGCTCAAACAGAATCTGGCCGCGAACGAAATACCGGTCGCGATTGTTCACGTCCGTTCCGTTCGTCGCGTCGCGATAGAAGCCGTCGCGCTTCACATACACGCCGTCGAGCCGCACCGCGATCTGTTCCGAGACGGGCCCGGTCACGCCGCCGGCGAGGCGGATGAAATCGTAATTGCCATAAGTCGCCTCGGCATTCGCACCGAAGGTGAAGGATGGCTTCTTGCTGATTATGCTGATCAGGCCAGCCGAGGAGTTGCGGCCACCGAGTGTGCCCTGCGGCCCGCGCAGCACTTCGATGCGCTCGATCTCGCCGAGTTCGTTGAGCCCGATGCCCGACCGCGAGCGATAGACGCCGTCGATGAACACCACGACCGAACTTTCGAGGCCGGGATTGTCACCAACCGTGCCGATACCACGGATACGCGGCGAACCGTTCGCCTCCGACCCGGTCGAGGAAACCAGCAGCGACGGTGCCAGCTGGTTGAGCTGGCGAATATCATTGGCGCCGGAATTCTGCAACGACTCGGCGGTGACGGCGGAGATGGCGACCGGCACATCGGCCAGCGCCTGGGCACGCCCTTGCGCGGTCACGACGATATCGTCGGTCGCGCTATCGGCCCGATCGGCTTCCTGGGCGGCGGTGGATGGGGGTGCGGCGGCATCGGCGGTTTGCGCAGATGCCGGCGTCGCCAGACCCATTGCGAGAACGGTGAAGGCGCACGCCGACATATATTGCTTCTTGAGCATCTCTATCTCCCGTTGGGTCGGAACGCTGATCGGTTCCGTACCCCATACTCGAATAGATAGATGGAGTTCCGTTACGTCAAGCGGAACCCGAACCACAACACCTCTTGGTTTCCGTATGTTGCCAAAAAGTCATACCTGCCAAAACAGCCGGATCGGGCAGAACGACTATTCGAAACCGTCAAGATGCCCGTTCGGGTCGGCGCGCGCGCGGGGTTCCGTCAATAACCGTTCAACCGCGCGAAGCGTTCGCGGTGATACGCCGCATTGCCCCACATGGTTTCGAGCACATAGGCGCGCTTGAGATAAAGGCCTGCATCATGTTCGTCGGTCATGCCGATGCCGCCGTGCAGCTGAACCATCTCGCGGCTGACCAGATGGAGCGTATCGCCCATGATCGCCTTGGCTAGGCTGGCCGCCTGATCGACATCGGAACGGCCGGCGTCGATCGCCTCGAGCGCTCCCTCGACCGCCGAGCGCGCCAGTTCGAGTTCGGTGAACATCTTGGCCATTCGATGCTGCAGCGCCTGAAAGGTCGACAGCTGCTGGCCGAACTGGACGCGGACTTTGAGATAATCGTTGGTCACGGCAAAGGCTTGTTCCGCCATGCCGAGCATCTCCGCACAGAGCGCGGCGGTCGCACGATCGACCGTTTTGCTGGTCAGGTCGGTGCCGCCGAGCTTCTCCGCTTTGGCGCCATCGAATGTCACCTGCGCGTGGCTGCGCGAATCCGCCATGTGCCGCGCCGATCGCGATACACCGGCATCGCCCGATACGAGATAGAGGCCGTCGGTCGCGGCGACCACGAACAGCTGCGCGCTGTCCCCTTCCGCGACGAATTGCTTGGTGCCGGTCAGCTTGCCGTCGACGACGGTCGTTGCGATCTTTGCCGGGTCGTGCACCGGGCCTTCGTCGATCGCGAGCGTCGCTACCATTTCGCCAACGGCGATCTTCGACAACCATTCGGCCTTGACCGCTTCATTGTCGCCGAGCGCAATCGCGCTCGACGCCGCGGCGGTCGCGGCGAGCGGTGACGCGGCCAGGTTACGGCCAAGCTGTTCGAGCACCAGCCCAAGCGAGAGGTAACCGAACGCAGACCCGCCAAACTCTTCGGGGACGATCACGCCGGCCCAGCCCATCTGGCCCATCGCGGCCCAGGCATCCGCGTCATAACCTTGCGCCGGCGCGGCGTTGCGCATCTTGCGAAAGGCGGTGGTCGGCGCTTCATTGTCCGCCCATTCGCGCGCCATGTCGCGCAACATCGTCTGTTCGTCGTTGAGTACGGCCATTTCTTAACTCCCTCTCGCCTCCGGGGAAGAGGGCGGGGGAGAGGGGCAGCGTGTCCCACCGCCCTCTCCGCACTGCCCCTCTCCCGGGGTCGCTTCGCTCGCCTGCCCTCTCCCCGGAGGGGAGAGGGCGTAAGTCACTGATGATCCAGCATGCCCAGGATGCGTTTGGCGATGACATTGTTCTGGATTTCGCTCGATCCGCCATAGATCGACACCGCCTTGCCCCACAGCCAGGTGCGGGTCTGGGTCAACTCCTCCTCGGTAAAACCTTCGCCTTCCCAGCCCAGGCCGTTCATGCCCATGATCTCGATCGATAATTCGGCACGGTCCTGAGTGATGCGCGCGCCGACATTCTTCATGATCGATGTCGCCGCCGACGGCCCCTGGTTCGATTTCGATTCCAGCGCGGCGCGACGCAGCGTGAGCATGAAGGCGCGGCTGTCCATTTCATGGCGCACGATGCGCATGCGCAGGTCGCCGTCATTGACTCGGCCCTGATCGTCGGTGCCGCGATATTCCCTGGCCAGTGCGCTGACCGGCTTGCCGGCGAACATGCGGCCCGCCGCCGAACCACCGCCCGACAGATTTTGCCGCTCGTGCTGAAGCAGGCGCTTGCCGATCGTCCAGCCTTCGCCCTCCTGCCCCACCAAATTTTCCTTGGGCACTTTCACATCGGTGAAGAAGGTCTCGCAAAAGGGCGACGACCCGGAGATCAGCCGGATCGGCTTCACCTCGACGCCCGGGCTGGTCATGTCGATCAGCAGGAAGCTGATCCCTTCATGCTTTTTCGATTTATCGGTGCGCACCAGCGCGAAGCATTTTTCCGCCCATTGCCCGCCCGAGGTCCAGGTCTTCTGACCGTTGACGACGTAATGGTCGCCCTTATCTTCGGCGAACATCTGGAGCGATGCCAGATCGGATCCGGCACCCGGCTCCGAATAGCCCTGGCACCAGCGCACCTCGCCCTGGGCGATTGCCGGGATATGCTCGCTCTTCTGCGCTTCATTGCCATATTCGAGCAGGGTCGGGCCGAACATCATCACACCCATGCCGCCGATCGGGTTCCACGCGCCGACCCGGCCCATCTCCTCCTGCAGCACGCGCGCCTGCGCGCGGTCGAGGCCGCCCCCGCCATATTGCGCCGGCCAGGTGGGCACACCCCAGCCCTTGTCGCCCATCGCCTTTTTCCAGGCGGCTTCGTCGGCCGACAGATCAGTCGGCCCGTCGATCGCCGACATGGCATTGTCCTTGCCCTTCAGCGCGGTCGGGAAGTGTGCTGCAAGCCACTCGCGCACGTCGGCGCGGAAGGCGTCGAGCGGGTTAACGGAAACGTCGAGTTCGGCGGCGGTAGCCATAAATCCTCTCCTTCGGGACCGAATCTGAATATCGGGTATGGTAAGGTTAGTGGCACAGATCAGCGAACAGTGAAAGGGAGGCTGGGGATGTAAAGCGCTAAAACCCCTCTCCCCCTGTGGATTCCTCTGCAAAGGAGTGGCGTGTTTGGGGGGTGTGATTCAGTGTTGCTGACAGGAGAGTTGGCGATGGGTGATCAGATGTGATTGGCGGAAGCGCTGGTTGATCCGCGGCTGGGGACGAACGCGAAGCTTGAGCGCCTGGACAATCTGGTCGAGTGGCAGCGTCTGGTGCCGTTTCTGGCGGTGCTGCGGTCGGCAGAGACGGGGCGACCACCTTATGCGGCGTTGTCGATGCTGAAGGCGCTATACCTTCAGGCCTTGTATGATCTGTCGGATCCGGGGCTTGAGGAGTCGTTGCTGGATCGCTTGTCGTTTCGGCGGTTCTGCGGTTTCGCGCTGGATGGCGGCACGCCTGACGAGACGACGATCTGCCGGTTCCGGGCGGCGATGGCCAAGGCGGGCGTTCTGGAGAAGTGCTTCGAGGAGATGACCCGGCAACTCGATGCGCGTGGTCTGATCCTCAGGAAGGGCACGCTGATGGATGCGACGATCGTCAGGGCAACGCATAACCCACCGGGCGCCGAAGTCGGCCCCGGCGGCGCCCATCCGCGCGAGCCCGGTGCGGATTGGACCCGGAAGAACGGCAAGAGCTATTTCGGCTATCGCTTCCATATCGGCGTCGATCAAGGCTCAGGGTTGATCCGCCGCGCCCGCTTCACCCCGGCGCGCACGCCCGAACCAGATGCCACTCGCTCGAACGCAACAAAGCCGACTTCTTCGCCTTCGCCGCCATCTACCTACGACGTGCCGTCATCTGGGCGCTGCCTGATACCCACAATCAGCCGCCGCTGATCAATCATCGGCAAAATCTCCCCCAAACGCTGCCAGCATCACACCCCAATCCGGCAAAATAACGAGCCCGACCTGTTTTGCAGAGGAATCCATAACGGGAGGGGCATAAACTGGCTCGCTTCGGAACCGTTCACCCCGCCGTAAAAGTCAGCCCCGCATTATCCATCAGCCGCTTGCGCAACGCATCGCCCATCAGCGCGCCGGGCGTCCAGATGCCGCCGCCCGCACTCTGCACGTCATGAACCAGGCACAACGCAGCCTCGGCGATCATCTTGCTGGTCGATCCGTAACCGGGGTCGCGGTCGCCGGTGACCACCGCGTCGATCCGCGTCCCGTCAGGCATCTCGCCGACGAACAGCACATCGTAAAAGCCGCTCTCGCGTTCTTCCTTTGAAGGGCCTTCGCCTGGCTTTGGCCCCTTGTCGCTGGCCAGCGGATTGATCTTGGCGATCGCTTCCGCCGCCGCCTTGCCCATGTCGCCCAAGCCCGGCGCGACGAGCATCTCGTCATAGACGAAGTCGGCGCCATAGCTCTGATCGAGCAGGAAATTGGTGCGATGGACATTCTTGGTATTGATCGGCGCCATGATGAACGGCGCGACCCAGGCCTCGATCGTGCGATCATATTCGGGCAGCAAGCCCTTGGGCTGGCTCGGCCCGTTAAAGCCCGGAGCGAGCGCGAACGGGTTGATCAACAGGCCGAGGATCGACGGATCCCTGGCCGCAGCGGCGAGCGTCGCCTTGAGGCTGGCCGCGGTGCCACCGGAAAAGCCGCCCTGCATCTTGCGCACCCGGCATTTCACGCGTGGCGCCGGCTTGCCGTATTTGGCCTTTGCCGTCTCCTGCAGCGTCAGCACGCCGAGGTCGAATGGGATCGAATCGAACCCGCAACTGAACACGATCCGCGCGCCGGTGCGCTGGGCGGTTTCATGATGCGCATCGATCATGTGGCGCATCCAGGCCGGCTCGCCGCACAGGTCGACATAGGCGGTGCCGGTTTCCGCACAGGCGGCGACGAGGTCATTGCCGTAAAGCTGATACGGGCCAACGGTGGTCAGCACGACTTGGGTTCGCTCGCACATCGTCTTCAGCGTGGCGGGATCGTCCGAATTGGCGGTGATCAGCGGCGTATCGGCAGGCGCGCCGATCTCATCGCGCACTTCCTGCAGCTTGGTCAGCGAACGCCCGGCCATCGCCCAGCGCGGCGTCCCCGTCTGGACGAGATATTCGGCGACCAGGCGGCCGGTGAAACCGGTGGCGCCATACACGATGATGTCGAAGTCGCGGGCCATGTCGGCTCTCCCCAGGTTCGTCACCCCGGTGCCGGGGTCCACCGCTCCAATGGCGATGCCGCATCTTGCGGCACGGTGGATGCCGGAACAAGCCCGGCATGACGTTATTCGTTGGGGATCAGGCGGCCTCGCTGAACTGCAAACTCGCCAGCCGGGCATAGAGGCCGTTCTGCCCGATGAGGCCGCCATGCGTGCCGCTCTCGACGATCTGTCCGTCGTTCATCACGATGATCCGCTTCGCCGCTCGCACGGTGGCGAGGCGGTGCGCGATGACCAAAGTGGTGCGCTGCGCCATCAGCCGCTCAAGTGCATCCTGGACGAGGCGTTCGCTCTCCGCGTCGAGCGCGCTGGTCGCCTCGTCGAGCAGCAGGATCGGCGCGTCGCGCAGCAGCGCGCGGGCGATCGCGATGCGCTGGCGCTGGCCGCCAGACAGGCGTGCACCGCCTTCGCCCATGAAGGTGTTCAGCCCATCGGGAAGCTTGCGCAGGAATTCGGCGGCATTGGCGGCCTCGGCGGCGGCCCAGAGCTCGTCGTCGCCTGCTTCCCATTTGCCATAGCGCAAATTGTCTCGCGCCGACGCGCCGAAGATCACCGTTTCCTGCGGCACCATCGCGATGCGGCGGCGGATTTCGGCCGGATCGGCCTGGGGCAGGGGCACGCCGTCCATGCGAATCTCGCCCGCATCGGGATCGTAGAAACGCTGAATCAGCTGGAACAGGGTCGTCTTGCCCGCACCAGACGGTCCGACCACCGCGACGGTCTCGCCCGGCGCGATGGCGAGCGAGAAATCGGACAGTGCCGACACTTCGCGACGAGTCGGATAATGGAACCGGACATGATCGAACTCGATCGCGCCGCGTTCCGGCAAGGGCAGCGACGTCGGATTGGCCGGCGGCGCGATCTCGGGCCGCTCATTGAGGAGCTCGCCGAGCCGACCGGCGGCGCCCGCGCCACGCAGAAGGTCGCCATAAACCTCGGTCAGCGCACCGAATGCGCCGGCGACAATTCCGCCGGTCAGCACGAATGCGGCGATCGACCCGCCGCTGATCCGGCCCGCCGCGACATCGACCGCGCCCTCCCACAGTACCAGGGTGATCGAGCCGAAGATCATGCAGATGACGATCGCGGTCATCACCGCGCGGGTGGCGATGCGCCGACGTGCCGCTGCAAAAGTTGCCGCGACCGCGTCGGAGAAGCGCGTCGCCTCGCGACTTTCCTGGCCGAACGCCTGGACGATCTTCATCGCGCCGAGCGTTTCGGTCGCAATCGATCCGACATCGGCGACGCGGTCCTGCGACGCGCGCGACTGATTGCGCACGCGACGGCCGAGCAAGGTCATCGGCAGGATGATCGCCGGGATGCCAAGCATGAGCATACCGGCGAGCTTGGGCGAGATGGCGAAGAGATAGATCAGGCCGCCGATGCCGGTGAAGCTGTTGCGCAGTGCGACCGACACGGTCGTGCCGACCACCTGTTCGATCAGCGTCGTGTCGGAGGTCAGGCGCGAAGCGATCTCCGACGGGCGATTCTCCTCGAAGAAACGCGGCGTCAGCGTGAGCAGATGGCGTTGGACCGAAGTGCGGATATCGGCGACCACTCGCTCGCCGAGCCAGGAAACGTAATAGAAACGCAGCGCGGTCGCGAGCGCGAGCACGACGACGATCATCAACAGATAATGGAAGGACGAGGCGACCGCATCGGTCTGGCCCACGCCGAAACCGCGATCGATCACCCGCTTGAAACCATAGGGAATCGCGATCGTCGCCGCAGAGGTGGTGATCAGTGCAAAACCGGCAATAGCGATCTGGCGCGGATAGCGCGATGCATGGTGCCACACCATGGCCAGGTCGCCCAGCCGGCGCTTGGTGACGGGGTCGCCCGACGCGGCGGCAGGAGCGGGGATCGCGGGAGCGATCTGCGGAGTTTCAGCCATCGCCAGCGCCTAGCAGGACGAGGGCAGTCTCTCAACGGGCGATACTTATCGTTGGGGATGATCGTTTTGGGGTTACCGTTTGGGTATTGATTGCTTGTGCTGCACTGCACCACTATGTCGGTATGTCGAAGTAACCGTTTTCAGATTATAAGGGCGCCCATGCTTTACAATGCCTATGAAATGCAGCGGTCGATGCTGGCGGGCGCCAGCGCGTTCGCTGATTTCAGCGCCGGAATGCTGTCGAATCCGGCCAATCCATTCGCCTATTTCGGCGGTGGTCCGATCATAGGCTCCGCGCTGGAGGTGTTCGCGCACGCCTCGGCGCCGCGCGGCAAGCCGGCCTTCGGGCTCGACCACATTGCGATCGACGGGCGCAACGTGCCGGTGGTCGAGGAAGTCGTGCTGCGTAAGCCGTTCGGCCAGTTGAAGCGCTTCGTACGCGAAGGCGTCGAGGGCCAGCCCAAATTGCTCATCGTCGCGCCGATGTCCGGTCATTATGCCACGCTGCTGCGCGGTACGGTCGAGCGCATGCTGCCGGTCGCCGATGTGTATATCACCGACTGGCGCGACGCGAAGCTGGTGCCGCTGTCGGACGGCAAGTTCGACCTCGACGATTATATCGACTATCTGGTCGAATTCCTTGAAGTCATTGGCAAATCGACCGACGGAAAGCCCGCACACATGCTCGCGGTCTGCCAGCCATCGGTGCCCTGCTATGCCGCCGCCTGCCTGATGAGCGCGGACAAGCACCCCTATCGTCCCAAGACGCTGACCATGATGGGCGGCCCGATCGACACCCGCGAAGCGCCAACCGCAGTCAACACGCTGGCCACCGAGCGGCCCTATTCTTGGTTCGAACAGAATGTCATCGCGACTATCCCGGCGACCTATCCCGGCGCCGGCCGTCGCGTTTATCCCGGTTTCCTGCAGCTTGCCGGCTTCATGACGATGAACCTCGGCAATCACATGATGTCGCATTGGGAGATGTTTAAACATCTCGTCCAGGGCGATGAAGAGGGTGCGGATTCGACCAAGGATTTCTACGAGGAATATCGCTCGGTTTGCGACATGACCGCTGAATTCTACCTGCAGACGATCGATGTCGTGTTCCAGGCGCATGCGCTGCCCAACGGCACGATGACGCATCGCGGCCGCAAGGTCGATCCGGCGTCGATCACCGATATTGGCATTCTCGCGATCGAGGGTGAACGCGACGATATTTCAGGAATCGGTCAGACCAAGGCCGCGCTGACTATCGCGACCAAGCTGCCCGCTTCGAAGAAGAAATACATGATGGCCGAGGGTGCGGGGCATTACGGCATTTTCAACGGCAGCAAATGGCGCACCAAGATCGCGCCCGTGCTGGAAGAGTGGATGAAGAAGAACGGCTGAGTCCCGGTGCGCATATCGGTTTCCGAACGCGCCCCTCAACCGTCACCCCAGCCCTCGCTGGGATGACGATAGTGACTCGGGATAACGAGGGAATGTGAGGTCAGGCCGCGGTCGTCTCGACCTTGGCGTGGCTGCCTTCCTCGCTTTTGTCGATCTTGCCACCGAACAGCATCTTGACCTTGCCGGCGAGCGACAGGTCGCTTTCCCACAGCTCTGCGCTGTCGATGTCGAAACGGATCAGCGCGAGATTGGGGTCGTCCTTGCCGCCCTGGAACCAGGCTTCGACCGGTTTCGACCAGAGCTTTTCGATCATCGCGAAATCATTGTCGTGGCGCACGCTGCCTGACAGGCAGGCGAAGAAATCATGCCCCTTGGACACGAACTGCGCCATCGCGGCGCCGCCGTTGATCAGGCGATTGTCCTTGCCGACGAAGAAGTACAACGTGTCGACCTGATCCTTGTCGAGCTGCGCGGTCAGCGGTTCGCTATGCTCGCCACTGTCGGTCAGGCCAATCATCAGGAACGGGCTGTCGGACATCTTGTCCCAT
Source organism: Sphingomonas sp. UYAg733 (assembly GCF_054057355.1). NCBI lineage: Bacteria > Pseudomonadati > Pseudomonadota > Alphaproteobacteria > Sphingomonadales > Sphingomonadaceae > Sphingomonas > Sphingomonas sp. UYAg733. Next base: position 102,245 of record NZ_JBSRZE010000004.1, on the reverse strand, counting down.
AGGGTCTGCTTGATTGCTGCGGTGTCGGTCATGATGAGCTCCTCTAAGTATCGAGGACACAACGCTTCTTGATGCTCAGGTTTCCGCAGGCAACCCTAATTCATCGATATAAGGTTTGGGCCGGGGATCAGGTCCGAAGCGATTGTCGCCTGGAGTTTCAGGAAGGAATAACAGGATCAGGGGAACAAGGATGGCGCCCACGAAGACCACGGAGAGGGTAATCGTCCAAGGCGTCCACGCCACTGTTCGCGCGAAGGTACCGAAGCGGATGGTTGGGCCACCCTCGCCGACAGGCAGCGCCAAGATGGCAGCGATAGGTATTGCAGCGATGCCGTAAGTCATCGCCCACCACCCGGAGCGATCCTGATCGTGAAGTCGCCGGACGAACAGGGCTATCCAGGGAAATCCCCAAACGACCGACCATATAATGCTCGCCGACGACAAAAATCTCGATACCGGCGACGGGCCGTCTGTCGTGACTGTCAGGACATTTGCCAGCATCGTGAGGAGTTGGAACGCGACAACTTGCGTTCGGGTTGACCGGCCATCGAACTTGAAGGCGTCGGTGAATGTCCGAAATGCAAGTCGGAAGGAAAGCCTGTTGCTCATCGCGGAAGAGGGCGCCCTCGTCGGATTAATGCGTCAATCGCATCCTGCGTTTTCTTCATCACGCAACTTTACTCGTTCACGTTTCACTGTGCAAATTCATGCATAGCTCACCACCTCGAACTCGATCCCGTCCGGATCGAGGAAATAGAAGCGGCGCCCGGGCGCGTAGTCACCATGCGAGAAGGGCTCGAGCCCCAGTGCGATGACGCGCTTTTCGACCTCATCGAGGTCGTCGACCAGCACGCCGATATGGTTGAGCGGCTCACCTTTGGGATAACGCTTGGTGGGGTGCTGACCATGTGGCCCGGTGTAGAAGGCGATATAGTCGGTCTCGTTGCCGACATGGATGGTGAAGCCGCCGTCGCGTGCGGGACCGCGCCAGCGCTCCTCCCAGCCGAACAGCATTTCCGCCATATGCGCCGAGCGTTCGGGATCGCTGACCGTCAGATTGGCGTGTTCGAGTTGTGCGTGCGTCATAGGGTCGGGCTCCTTATTGCCGATTCGGGTTGACGCAGGCCTTTTGCAACCTCAACCTAAGTTGAGGTCAAGCTATTTTCGAAAGGCTCGGACATGCGGGCAAACGACATCATTTCGATCGGCGATCTCGCCGCCCGTGCCGGCGTATCGGTATCGGCAATCCGCTTCTATGAGGCGAAGGGTCTGCTCAGCCCATTTCGAAACGCGGGCCGGCAACGGCGTTTCCTGCGCTCCGACATCCGCCGCCTGTCGTTTATCCTGATCGCGCAGCAGCTCGGCTTGTCGATCGAGGCGATCAGGGCGGAGCTGGCGAAACTGCCGGGCGAACGCACGCCCAATGCGAGCGATTGGCGACAGATGAGCGCCGGCATGCGCATCATGCTCGACGATCGGATCGCGGCGCTGACCCGGACCCGCGACCTGCTCGATGGCTGTATCGGCTGCGGCTGCCTGTCGCTCAGGAAATGCGCATTGTACAATCCTGGGGACCGCGCCGCCGCGAAGGGAGCGGGGCCGCGTTATGTGATCGGTGACCGAGTCGGCGAGTAGTTTTCATCTGAAACATTCAGGATGAAAGGTGCTCGTCGGACAATAAGAAAGAGCGAGCCGGTTCAAGCCCGGCAAGCGCTAATTTCCAGAAATCCTGCAATGGTTGAATCGGCATCACCGGCAGTGCTGTCGAAAGTGTCGGGCAGAGATATGTTACACCCATATGTAACATATCTCTGGCCGAGGCCCCATCAATAAAATCATTTTATATCAGTAATCTAGAACCCTATTCGATAGCCATTGCACGGGCGTTGTCGAGATGGTGGTGGCAAGAGCTGCGCGTCCGATGATCAAGTCGCAAATGTTTGAGCCCCGGTCGCTGACGCGGCCGGGGCTCATATTTTCTCCCATTGTGTCAACGACGCAGTGGTACAGAATCTGACTTGTCGGCCGCTCAAAGCACCTCGAACAGACCGGCGGCACCCTGGCCGCCACCGATGCACATCGTCACGACGACGTACTTCGCGCGGCGGCGCTTGCCTTCGATCAGCGCATGGCCGGTCGCGCGCGCGCCGGTCATGCCATAAGGATGGCCGATCGAGATCGCGCCGCCGCTGACGTTGAGCAGTTCGTCAGGAATGCCGAGCTTGTCGCGGCAATACAGTACCTGCACCGCGAATGCTTCGTTCAGCTCCCACAGGCCGATATCGTCCATTTTCAGGCCGAAACGCTGCAGCAGCTTGGGGATCGCGACGACCGGGCCGATGCCCATTTCGTCGGGCTCGGTGCCGCCGACCGCCATGCCGACATAGCGGCCAAGCGGGGTCAGGCCGCGCTTCGACGCGATCGCTTCTTCCATCAGCACGCTCGCCGACGAACCGTCGGACAGCTGGCTGGCGTTGCCGGCGGTGACGTTCATGCCCGGACCCATTACCGGCTGCAGCGCCTTCAGGCCCTCCAGCGTGGTTTCGGGCCGGTTGCCTTCGTCCTTGCTGAGCGTCACTTCCTTGTAAGTGACCTCCTTGGTCTCCTTGTTGACGATCGCCATGTTCGCGGTGACCGGCACGATTTCCTTGTCGTAATAACCCGCGGCCTGGGCGGCGGCGGTACGCATCTGCGACTGATAGGCATATTCGTCGCACGCATCGCGGCTGATGCCGTAGCGCTTGGCGACGACTTCGGCCGTGCCGAGCATCGGCATGTACACGTCCTTGTGCATCGCGATCAGTTCGGGGTCGGGCGCGACGCGCATCTGCGGGGTCTGGACGAGCGAAATGCTCTCCACGCCGCCGCCGATGGTGATGTCCATGTTATCGGTGATGATCTGCTTTGCCGCGGTGGCGATCGCCATCAGGCCCGACGCGCATTGGCGGTCGATCGACATGCCGGCGACCGAGACGGGCAGTCCGGCGCGGAGCAACGATGTGCGTGCGATATTGCCGGCCTGGTGACCCTGCTGCAGCGCGCAGCCGAACACCACGTCATCGACCTCGGCGCCATCGATCCCGGCGCGCTCGACCGCCGCCTTGATCGAATGGCTGGCGAGCGTCGGGGCAGGGGTGTTGTTGAACGCACCGCGATAGGCGCGGCCGATCGGGGTACGGGCGGTGGAGACGATGACGGCGGAACGCATGGGTGGTTATCCTTTTTGTGATCGTCACCCCAGCGAAGGCTGGGGTCTCCCGGTTGGCTGATGCTTCGGCCCTAACCTGGAGATGCCAGCCTGCGCCGACATGACGGTGATGGGTTGGGCGTCAAACGAAAATCTGGCTGATCCATTCGGCGATCATCGCCGGCTTGTCCTCACCCTCGATCTCGACGGTGAATTCGTTGGTCTGCTGCCACTGGCCGGGGCGCTTTTCGGCGAATTCGATCAGCTTGAAACGGCCGCGCACGCGCTTGCCGGAGCGGACGGGCGTCAGGAAGCGGACTTTGTTGCCGCCATAGTTCACGCCCATCTTCACGCCGTCGATCTTCACCGGATCGATGATCTTGGACGACAGCAAAGGCATCAGCGACAAAGTCAGGAAACCATGCGCGATGGTCCCGCCGAACGGCGTCATCTTGGCCATTTCCGGGTTCACATGGATGAACTGATGGTCGCCGGTCGCGTCGGCGAACTTGTCGATCATCTCCTGGCTCACCTCGACCCAGTCGGAAACGGATTCGGTGCCGATCCGGCCCGCCATTTCCTGTACGCTGATCGTCGTCATCGCATTCCTTTCGCGCCTGCTCGCTGTTGCGGGTCAGATAGGCGTCGTCACCCCATTTCGGCAAGCCTCGACCGACCGTAAACCGGAAGATCGTTGATACCGTAGCGTCGGGCGCTGCAAATCCGCGTGCCTTGGGACGGGAAATAGCGAACCCTATATTCAAAAACCTGCGCCGCGCGGCTCGACTTGACCCACGCCACGGAGTCGGGCGAGGTTTGTCCGCGGCGAATCGCCGTTTAATCGGGGGATTAGGGGCATGAGGATCAAGGTTGCGACCGGCGCGATGGCGCTGAGCATGGCAGTAGCGCTGGGCGCGCCTGCGCATGCGCAGAACGATGCGGCGCAGCGCCTTCCACCCGCGCTCGTTCAGTTCGAAAAGGGATTGCACAAGCAGAAGGGCGATGTGGCGATACCGGGCGCCAAGGCGGTGCTGCATCTCGGCGACAATTACTATTTCCTCGGTCCGGACGAAGCGAAGAAGGTGCTGACCGATGTGTGGGGCAATCCGCCTGCCGCGGTCAGCGACGTGCTCGGCCTGGTCCTGCCCGCCGACAAGACAGTGACCGACAATATCTGGGGCGCGGTCGTCACTTACGAACCATCGGGTTATGTCCCGGACAGCGACGCCGCGACCGCCGACTATAATCAGGTACTGGCCGATGTGCGCAGCGGCGAGGTCGAGCGCAACGCTGCGCGCAAACAGGCCGGTTACCCCGAATCCCACCTGGTCGGCTGGGCGCAGCCGCCCGCCTATGACGCCAGGCGGCACGCGCTGATCTGGGCGCGTGATTTCCGCGTCGACGGCGACCAGGTGGATTCGCTCAATTACGATGTTCGCCTGCTTGGACGGCGCGGCGTACTCAGCCTCAATATGGTGTCGGATATGGGCCATCTCGCCGAGGTGCGCGACGCTGCGGCCATTTTCGGCAAGGCGGCGACGTTCTCGCCCGGCGCGACCTATGCCGATTTCGATTCGAACATCGACAAAAAGGCCGAATATGGCCTGGCCGGCCTGGTTGCCGCCGGCGTCGGCGTGGCTGCGGCGAAGAAGCTCGGCTTCCTCGCGCTGGTCCTTGGCTTCGGCAAGAAATTCATCATCCTGCTGCTCGTCGCCGGCGCGGCGATCGGACGCTGGGCCAAGGGCCTGTTCGGCAAACCCAAAGACCCCGACATGATTTGATCGCCTAGGACGGCGGTTTGGCGACGAACTTGCCGGCTTCATAGCTTGCGCCGAAATACACATCGACGCTGTGTATCTGGCCGTCATGGACGGTCAGATATTCCGTGTTGCGAAACTGCGCGCCGCCATCGGCCGTGACAAGATAGGTCACGAACGCTCCCTGAGCATCGCTCGTCACGCGCTCTATGTCGAAACTGGTGAAGCGATCGCCATTGGGCCAGCAGCGTTCGAAAAAGGCGGCGCGGTCGATCGCGTCGTCATAGGGGCTGGTGAACGTGAAGTCATCCGCCAGCAGCGCCTCGCTGTCGGCACGGCGGCGATCGCGAAATGCCTCGCACTGGGCGCGCACGATCGCTTCGTGGCTGTCCTGTTCGGTCATGAATGCCCATCCTGATCGACCGCCGAACGGTCATGCGACAGCACAGGGGGCCCTTTTGCTTCGGGCGGCGGTGCCTTCACTCTAGGCTTCACCGGTTCCACCGGTTCCTCGGTGGGATAGGGATAGATCATCCCGCCCTGCGGCGCGGCGGTGAATGCAGTCTGGGTCGGATAGGCGAGCTCGATATCCTCGTTGTTGAAACGTCGAATTATCGCGAGGCCGACGGCGTTGCGCGCGTTGAAGAAATCCTCGAACGCGGCGGTCTCGGAATCAAACTCCAGGTCGAAATCATAGCTGTTGGCGCCGAAGTTGAGGAATCCGGCGCGTACGAACTTGTATCCGCATCCCTCGACGACTTCTTTGAGCATGTCAGACAGGCGGTCCATTACCTCGATCGGCGTCCATTGCACCAGTGTGAGCGTGAATTTGACCCGCCGATAAGCGCGCTGCGTATTGTTGAGGATTTCCTTGTCGAGCAGGTTCTTGTTGGCGATGATCCGCTCTTCCCCGGTGGGGGCGCGGATCCGCGTCGATTTCAGTCCGATCGCCTCGACCGTGCCCGACGATGTGTCATAGGTGATCGCGTCGCCGCGCCGGAACGGCCGGTCGAAGATGATCGCCAGTGCCGCGAACAGATCGGCAAAGATGCCTTGCGCGGCGAGGCCGATGGCGATGCCACCGACACCCAGGCCGGCGACCAGGCCAGTGACGTTTACCCCGAGATTGTCGAGCACGACGATCAGCGCGATCGCGAACAGCGCGAAGGTCACGAGCAGGCGGATGATGCCCATCGCGCTGCCCAGCGCCTCGCCCGAATAATGCTCCGATTGGGTGCGATGCTCGATCGTGCCGAGGATGATCTCGCGCGCCCAGATCGCTGCCTGGAACACGGCGGAAAGGGTGAACAGGAAATTGATCGTCGTGGAGATTTGGGGGGGCGCATTGGCATAGCCGCTGACCAGTTTCGCCGCGACCATGATGATGAAGAAATTGCCGGTCTTACCGATCGCCTGGCCGAACACCTTGCCCCAGCCGGCTGTCCCCGGGCTGCGCTCGCACAATTTGTTACCAAGGTGGCGCGCGAAATGAAGCGCCAGTACGATTGCGGTAGCGACACCGATTGCGATGATGATTTGTAACCAATGGGTCTGAACCCAGACGAGGCTGACATTGACGAGGCTCTGCGCCTGGTCGTCAAAGCTCGTTGAATCGATCTTGCGCGCCGAAGCGGCGGCGGTGATGTTGCTGCTTGCCATGCCGGGGGACCTAGGCGGCCTTGGCGTTGGGGCCAAGTCTTTCGGATTCGAGGAAATCGATCAGGCCGCGCTCGGCTCGCGACAGATGTTGCCCGCGACGGGGCAGCGCGCAGCCCTCGCGGAACACCGTCTGCCCGTCCTTGACCAGCGCGATCAGCGCGGGATGGACATAGGATTTACGCGCGATGGCCGGCGTGTTGCCAAGGGCCTCGGTGACCGGCTCGAGCATCGTCTTCAGGCTGATGTCGCGGTCAGCACAGGCCAGTGCCTCGAACGCAAGCACGCTTGCGCTCCAGGTGCGGAAATGCTTGGCCGTATAATCCTCGCCCATCGCCTCGCGGATATAGTCGTTGACGTCGGACGACGTGACCGGCCGCGCCTCGCCGTCGCTGGCGAGCCAGCGGAACAGATGCTGGCCGGGCAAGTCCGAACATTTCTTGACGAAGCGGCTGAGCGACCGGTCGGTGATGGTCAGCACGCGCAGCTTGCCCGACTTGGCCTTGTATTGAAGTTTCAGCGTCTGGCCCCTGAGCTTGGCGTGGCGCTTGCGCAGGGTGGTCGCGCCAAAGCTCTTATTCGCCTTCACATATCCTTCATTGCCGATCCGCACATGGCCCAGATCGAGCAACCGAACGATCGCCGCGACCGCCGTTTCCTTGCCGATGCCACGGCGCTTGAGATCCTTTTCGACGCGGGCACGCAGCTTGGGCAAGTCGCGGCCGAACGGCGCGCACAGCTCATACTTGGCGGATTCCTGCGCCTCGCGGAATTCGGCGTGATAGCGATATTGCTTGCGGGCTTTCTCGTCCCAGCCGACCGCCTGGATATGGCCATTGGCCTTCGGGCAATACCACGCGTCACGATAGGCGGGCGGGAGGCCGACCGCGTTGAGCCGGTCGATCTCGTCGCGATCGGTGATGCGCTTGCCGTCGGTGTCGAAATATCCCCAGCCATGGCGCATCTTCTTGCGCGTGATGCCGGGCTCGCTGTCGTCGCAATAGATGATCTTCGCCATGCGACGGGAAATGCGCGGGGCAGGGAGGAGGTTCCGTTCGTTCACTCCTCCCCGGCACGGGGAGGGGGACCATGCACGGCATGGTGGAGGGGGTGGGCCGGCAACGTTCCGCTTGGGGAGCGCCCCCTCCCCGTGTCGGGGAGGAGTTTTATTGAATTGACCCATTTCTGTGCCGGCCGCTCGACCAGATGGTAGAGCGCGACCGAGCTCCCGAGCACGAGCAACAGGAACAGCGCGACCAGTATCGGCGGGACCGCGCGCGGATCGTCGACCAGCGCGAGCTTGAACACCACGAACAGCAGGAAGTGACCGAGATAGGTCGCATAGCTGATCTCGCCGAGATAATGCAGCGCGCCATTGTCGAGCGGATTGCGCCGTATGCCAGAGGTCAGTGCCAGCGCCAGCAGCAGCGCAGCGAACAGCGCGGGCACCGCAAGCGTTTCGGGCATGCCCGCCGCCCAGAGCAGCGCGATCACTAGCGCGATCATCGCCGAAATGGTCGCCGGTGTGCCCGGACGCGCTTTCCACCTTACCCAGAGCGCACAGATCGCGGTCCCGGCGGCGAATTCGATCACGCAACGGATCAGCCCGAAGCGCGGGATATCTGTGCCCAGCGTCGGCGCGCCACCGCGCGCCATCGTCGCATGCAGCAGTACGATCAGCGACATGATCGCGGCCAGAACCGCCCAACTCGGCACGCGCCGCCAGTCGATCGCCAGGGTGAGCAGCGGGAAGAGCAGGTAGGCGCCCAGCTCCGTGCTGATCGACCAGCTTGGATCGTTCCAGCTCAGCTGTCCGGTGAACCCCCAATTCTGCACCAGTGCGATGTGCAGCGGGAGTTCGCGTAATGGATAATCCGCCTCGTCCAGGCGCCCGGTCGCGGTGAATAACAAGGCAAGGCCGACCGCGCACCCGAGCATGAATAGATGCAGCGGCCAGATCCGCGCGATACGCTTGTGCAGGAAGCCGGGCATCGCGGCGAACCCGACGTCGCGGAACTTCTCGCCCCAGCTCAACCAGATCACGAAGCCCGAGAGCAGGAAGAAGAAATCGACCGCCAAATATCCTTTGGCGAAGAAACCGACCCAAGACGCGGGCAGGCCGGCGATCGACAGGCGGATATGATAAAGCACGACGAACCACGCCGCGATGCCGCGCATGCTGGTCAGCGCACGCAGTTCGTGTTTTGCGATCATGCCAACCATCAGGGCAGGATCGGCTCAAGCGCCGCCGGGCGTTGTTTGCGGATCGGTCGCCATGCCTCTTCGCGGCGCTTGCGCTCGAGATAGGTGTCGAGCCCGATCTGCGCCCCCATCAGCATATAGACAAAGGGCTGGAAGGCGATCGCGATGAACGCCGCGCCGAGCAGATAGACGATGTGCCCGCTTTGCAGTGCGCTGGCGAGTGGCGCGATCCATTCCTGACCCGGCAGGGGCTTGCGGTAACGCCGCCGCACCACTTCCATGCGCACGATGCCTGTCACATTGATGATCAGCCACAGCACCAGGCCGGGATAACCCTGTTCGCCGAGCATTTCGAAATAGGCGCTGTGGAATGCGCGAGCCTTGTCGACCGTCAGTTTCTTCTCGACCGTTTGCTGCCCGTCGACATTCTCGACCTTTTCGGTGTCGTAGCGGATCTGGTTCTGGCGGTACATTTCGAAACCGCCGCCGAACGGATGGATCTTGGCGTACTCCATCGTCCATTTCCACACCGCAAGCCGGGTCGATGCGGATTCATCCGCCTTGTAGCTCTTGATCGTGCTCATCCGGTCGGTGAAGGTGCTGGGCAGGAACGGGATCGCCGCGACGCCCATCATCGCCAGTACGCCGATATAAAGTCCCTTGCGCTTGGTATCGCGGATCATCAGCGCGGCGAGCAAGCCGATGCACAACAACCCGGTGCGCGTCGAAGTGCCGACCGGGATCAGCAAACAGGCGAAGATCAGCGCGTAGCAAAAGCCCTTCACCTTCCAGTCGGGCTTGAAGATCGTGCCGTGGCGGGTGAACCACAGGATCACCGGGATGATCGCGATCGCCACCGCGGAGATTGTGCTCCCCTCATAGAGACCGGAGTTGTTGGTCACCATCAGGTTGAGTTCGCCATATCCGCCGCCGCCCGAAGCGATCGTCTTGATTCCGCCGACGATGATGATCGACGCCGCCGACAGAATCATGATCAGCAGCAGCGATTCGATGCGCAGTTTGGTGCGGAGCGTGAGCGGCAGGAACGCGGCGAAGGCCAGCGCCTTCCATACCCAGTCCCACTTATCGAGCGCCTCGATCGGGAAATCAGCCGACCGTGTCGTTTGGGAGCAGTAGAAGAGCAGCAGTACGATCAGGAACTGGCGCGGCGCGATGCGTGTGTCGCGCTTGTCGTCGATCAGCGCCCATGCCGCCACCGCCAGTCCTGCCGCGATCAGCGAGATCGGCACCGAATTGAGCATGAGATAGGTCAGCCGTTGCGGGCTGACGATGTCGATATAGACATAGACGAGCACGAACAGGAACGGCTTGCGAAAGCCGAGCGCGAAGAAGGACGCGAGGAAACCGACAAAGACGAGATCACGCACCGGGTTTTTCCCCCGGTCGCGGCTTGGCTTTGTGAATGTCGCCGGCGATATCGTTCGGACCCGGCTCGTGATCGAGATCGGGGCGGCGCAGCAACAGCCACGCGGCGAGCAGCATCAGGCCGTGGCTGATCGCGAGCGCGAGATTGTCGATCATGTCCTTCGCACGTGCCTTCAGCTGTCCTGATGCCTGGCTTAGCGCCTCCGGGTTGACGTGCCGTTAAACACTGTGTGGCAGTCACGCTGGCGATGCGCATCCTCCACGTCCTCGATCACGGTCTGCCGCTGCAGAGCGGTTATACCTTCCGCACCCGCGCCATCCTGAAAGCGCAGTTGCGCCGCGGGTGGCAGGTCGCGGCGGTTACCGGCCCGCGCCACGGCGCGAGCGACGTCATGTTCGAGCAGGTCGATGGAATCGATTTCCACCGCACGCCGCCGAAGAAGGACTGGCCGAGTCCATTTGGCGAACTGCGCGAGATCCACGGCTTCGCCAAGCGAATCGCGGCGGCGGTCGACGAATTCAAACCCGATATCCTCCACGCGCATTCGCCGGTGCTCGACGCGGTGGCCGCGCTGCGCGTCGCGCGCAAGCGCCGCCTGCCCCTGGTCTATGAGATCCGCGCTTTTTGGGAAGACGCGGCGGTCGGTAACGGCACCGGGCGCGAAGGGTCGCCGCGCTACCGCGCGACGCGTTCGCTCGAAACCTGGGCGGTGGGCAAGGCCGATGCGGTTGCGGTGATCTGCGAAGGCTTGCGCCGCGATCTGGTGGAGCGCGGTGTCGATCCGGCCAAGATCTTCGTCTCGCCCAATGGCGTCGACCTGACGGTATTTGGCGCGCCGCTCGAATATGATGCGCCGCTCGCGCTATCGCTCGGCCTCAACGGCGCCGAGGTGATTGGGTTCATCGGCAGCTTCTACGATTATGAAGGGCTCGACGACCTGATCGCGGCGATGCCCGCGCTGGTCGCCGCGCGACCCAAGGCGCATCTCGTACTGGTCGGTGGCGGCCCGATGGAGCAGGCGTTGCGCGCGCAAGCAGCGGCATCATCGGTCGCCAAACACATAAAATTCATCGGCCGTGTACCGCATACCGAGGTCGATCGTTATTACAGCGTAATCGATATCCTGGCCTATCCGCGCAAGCGTATGCGGCTGACCGATCTGGTTACCCCCTTGAAGCCGCTCGAGGCGATGGCGCAGCGCCGGCTGGTCGCGGCTTCTGATGTCGGCGGGCACCGCGAACTGATTCGCGACGGTGAAACCGGCACATTGTTTCCGCCCGACGACCCCGCCGCGATGGCGCGCGCGCTGGGTGGATTGCTCGGAGATCGGCATTTATGGGATGCGCGGCGGGAAAATGGCCGCGCGTTCGTTGAGGCGGAGCGCAATTGGCAGGTTAATATTGCTCGTTACGCTCCTGTTTACCAAAAACTTACCGACTCTGTTGCATCACGCGACTCATGGTCGCGCTTTCCCGTCGTAAACGCCTGAATTTCCCGCTCGCGCCGGTTATCGCCGCCGCCGTGGCCGCGCTTGCCGCTTTGGTCTTTGCGCTGCTGCCTGCGGACCTCCTCGGGCAAATCGTGCTCGACAGCGGTATCGCCGCGCTGGTGCCTGCCGCCGAACCGCCGCTTGGCGGCACCGCGCGCGCCGCGCTGATCCTCATCTTCGGCGGCGGACTCGGGCTGGTCGCCTGGTTCACCATGTTCCTGCTGGTTGGTGCACGGACCATTTCCTTCTCCGGCAAGGCCGGCGATGGCGTGCCGGTGCTGCGCCGCGCCGACGCGCATCCCGACGCTCCGGCGCGCCGCCCCGTCTTCGCCAACCAGGATCTCGGTACACCGTTCCTTGAGGTTCGCGCTCGCCCGATCCATGCCGTGGCCGAACCGGCGCTCGATCCGTTTATCGAATCGACCCCGGAATCTACCCCCGCGGCGATCGAGGACGCGGTATTCGAACCCGCTCCCCCCATCGATCAGGAACCGCTCGAACAGGATCTGCCGGCCGATCTCGACCAGCCATTATCGGCCTATGATCCGTCCGCTATTCCTGAAGAGCCGCTCGACTGGTTCCCGCCGTCGGCGCAAGTCATCATCGCATCGTCGCGGCCGCCGGTGTTCGACGCCAGCGAGCGGTTCGAGACCTTCGAACTGACCCCGATCACGCGTCCAGCGCCGGAGCCGGTTACCGAGTCCGCGCCTGGCACCGTCGCCGAGCTATCCGTTTTCGAACCTGTCGTCGTGCCGGCACCGCGCCGCGCGGTCGATTATGATTCGTCGGCCAGTATCCACGCCTTGCTCGATCGGCTCGAAAGGGGCGTTACGCGACGCGAGGCGGTCGCTGCCCCGCCCGCACCGCCGCCGCCACCGGCACCGCGCGAGGAATCGTTGCAGGACGCACTCGTCTCGCTCCGTCGGCTGGCGACCCGCGCGGGCTGAACCCTATTGCTCGACGGTCAGCGCCTCGAGTTCGATCACCACCTGATCCCCCGATCGCTGTATCGATTCGATCGCGACACTTGCCAGCAGATGTCCGTTCAGGTCGATCTCCGCCTCGGGTAAAGCGGTCAGCCAGGCGTCCAGCCGGGCCGATGCCGGTGCGCTCAACCTGATCGTGTGCCGTGCGCCGGAAAACGTTGCGCTGGCCCAGCGTGTCCAATCCGTCGCGCCGATGTCGATCGGGCACCGGGCAAGATCGGCGTCGCGTCCCAGTGCGCGGACCAGCAATGTCGCGGCATCGGGGCCCCGGCTCATCGTGACGCCCCCGAATCGATACGCATATCGATAAACGCCTCAATCCGCGCCGCCGTGCGCGATCCCGGCTCGCGACCGCCACGCAGGTCGCGCACCAGTCGCGAATCGTTCAGCGCCAGCCGCCCGAACTTCGTCTCGGCCATCCCGGTTTGCCGTAAATAGCGCTCGACCTTCCACAACACAGACATCTCCCGATCCTTCTCAACTCGCCCTCGACTCGGCTAATGTTCATGATCTGTTCCATCATTTCCAACTTGTCTAGGAAAATTCCTATGCTATTGATCCTGGATGGATGCGATTGACCCACGCACGGTGCTCGACGCGCTTGTCGCGGACAGCGGCGAGAGTTTTGCCGCGCTGTCGCGCATGCTCCGGCGCAATGACGCCTATCTCCAGCAATATGTGAAACGCGGCTCGCCGCGAGTACTGGCCGAGCGCGACCGTAAATTACTCGCCGCTTATTTCGGCGTGGATGAATCGGTACTCGGCGGCGCGACCAAGGCGCCAGCGCCATCGATCGTATCGGTACGCCGCCTCGATGTCGTGGCATCGGCCGGGCCGGGCGGACTGGTCGAGGAGGACAGGGCGATCGGCGACGCGCCGTTCGACCGCCGCCTGCTCGATACACTGGGTATCCGCGCCGGCACGCTCGCGATCATCCGCGCTCAGGGCGAATCGATGACGCCACTAATCGAGGATGGCGACCAGATCATGGTCGATGAGGGCGACCGGCGCGTCGCCGTCCGTGGTGGCGTCTATGTCATCCGGCTCGACGGTTCGCTGATGGTCAAGCGCGTCGCACGGGCGGGCGAGCAGTTCGCCATCACCAGCGATAATCCGGCATTTCCCGTGATGCCCGTCCGGGATGCGAACGAGGTGCAGGTAATAGGTCGCGTCGTATGGCTGTCACGCAGCCTGCGGTGATACTTCTCAAATCCCTTCCCTGAATGGAAGGGACTATAAGAAAACCTACCGCTCCCTTCCCGCCAACCAGATCCCCACCGCGATCACAACGCCGGCACCGACCCCCATCAGAAACCCCAGGGTAGGTTGGTCCAGGAACAATCCGACGCCCGCACCGACAACGGCGCCGACGGCGATCAGGAAACCGCCGGCGGCGGGGGTGCGGGGAGTATTTGTCATGGCGCCCGCTCTGCCATGTCCCACCACAGGACGCCAGCGTCCCGCAATGGGATGCGCAGGGCAGGGCGCGAACAAGCGTTTACCAATGTCTCCCGCCCATTTGCTGGCTCCGGCCGATCTGGCACGCGGATTGAAGGCACCCGTGCAGAGCCGCCGGGGAAATCCATGTCGTATATGCCGTATCTTGCCAGCCATGACGTTGCCGACGCCACCGACCTGATCGCGCGCTTCGGCGACGATGCCGGTTTCGAAGCGGCGGCGCGGGCCGACAAGAGCCGGGATATCGGCAATCAGCTTCATTTCTGCCGCTGGCGCCAGATCGAGCGGCTGATCCTTCTGCTCTCGGTCGATCGCGCGATCGGCACGATTCACTAAACTTAGCCGCTATCCCCCTGTTGCTCTGGGAATTGTCCGTCTAGGACAGGTCCATGTCGTTGTCGGTCGGGCGGCGTGGCGCGTTGTTGTGCGCTGCTGCGGGTCTTTTTGTGGTCGTCGCTCCCTGTGCCCGTGCGCAGGACAGCGCCCGGACCGACACGCCTCCCGCCGATGCCCCACCTGCGGTGCAGCCCGTCGTGCCTGATGCCGGCGCGCTCGACCCCAATTCGCCGCTCGCGCCGCTCCCGGATATCGGCGTCGACTGGCCCGACCTGTCGGCCATGCCCGCCGAACCGATCGATCCTTCCGCGACGCCCGAGATCACCGGCGAAACACGTTATGCTTATGCGATTGAAGGCATAGATGCAGTTTCCACGCCGCTGCTGCGCCAGCGTTTCGACGCGGTCTCGACCCTGAAGATGCATGACGGCGACCCGGCCAACGCGGCGCAACTCGACCGGCGCGCGCGCGAGGATGTGAACCTGCTCATCGAACTGCTCCGCGCAGAAGGGTATTACGACGCGCGCGTGACCAGCCGGATCGAACCCAAAGGCGGCCGTCCGCTGGTCACGCTCGAGGCCGATCCCGGCGTGCAGTACAAGTTCGGCGGGGTCACGCTCAACGGCCTCGCTGCGGCCGGCGACAAGACCGATGAATTGCGTGCCGCGTTCGGCATCAAGGCCGACGATCCGGTCAATTCCGACGCGGTCGTCGCGGGCGAAGCCAATCTGCGTACGCGGATCGGGCAAAAGGGCTTCCCCTTCGCGACAATCGGCGAGCCCGAGATCGTCGTCGATCGCGCCGCACGCACCGCGACGCTTGACCTGGCGGTCAGGCCGGGCGGTGAGCGGCGCTTCGGCCAGATCACGACGACTAACAACCGCGTGTTCGGAGCCGACCACATCCAGGATATCGCGCGTTTCACGCCGGGCCAGCCTTATGACCAGTCCGCGCTGGTCGATCTGCGCCGCGCGCTGATCCAGACCGGACTGATCTCGACTGTCGATATCAAGCCGGTCGAGGGCAAGGATCCGGGCACGGTCGATATCGCTGTCGCGCTCGAACCGGCACCGCCACGCACCATCGCCGCCGAACTCGGCTATGGCACCGGCGAAGGCGCGCGCGCGGAAGTAAGCTGGACGCACCGCAACCTGTTCCCGCCCGAGGGCGCGCTGACCCTGCGCGGCGTTCTCGGCACGCGCGAGCAATTGGCAGGGGCGACCTTCCGCCGCAATAATTTCCACGCGCGCGACCGCGTGCTGACATTCCAGGCGATCGCCTCCAACCTCAATCGCGATGCTTATCAGGCCAAGACCTTCTCGCTGTCCGGTGCGATCGAGCGCCAGACCAACATCTTTTTCCAGAAGACCTGGACCTGGTCGCTCGGCGCCGAGCTGGTCGCCTCTGACGAGCGCGACGTGATCGTGTCGACCGGCGCACCGCGCCGCCGCACCTTCTTCATCGGCGCATTGCCGACCAGCCTCAGCTATGACGGGTCGGACGATCTGCTCAACCCGACGCGCGGCTTCCGCCTCAGCGGACGTCTGTCGCCAGAACTGTCGCTCCAGGGCAGTGTGTTCGGCTATGCCCGGGTGCAGGTGGATGCCAGCGCTTATCAGCCGATCAAGGATGGCGTGGTCATCGCCGGACGGGTCCGGCTTGGCACGATCGCCGGTGCGCCGCGCGACGCGGTCGCGCCGTCGCGGCGCTTCTATGCCGGCGGCGGTGCATCGGTGCGCGGCTATGGCTATCAGCGGATCGGCCCACGCGATCTCAACAATGATCCGATCGGCGGGCGCAGCCTGACCGAATTCTCACTTGAGGCGCGGGTCAAGGCATTCGGCAATTTCGGCGTCGTGCCATTCATCGACGGCGGCAATATCTATACATCCGCGATCCCCAAGTTCAGCGACTTCCGCTTCGGCGCGGGTCTTGGCGTGCGTTATTATTCGAACTTCGGGCCGATTCGCGTCGATGTCGGCACGCCGATCAATCGTCAACCAGGCGACGCACGGATCGCGGTCTATGTCTCGCTGGGGCAGGCATTTTGACCGAGGCCGAGGTCGCGGTCCTGCCCGTCAAGCGCAGGCGCTGGTGGCGTTGGCTCTTGGCGGCGTTGCTGGGCCTGGTCGCACTGGTCGCGCTCGCATTGTTCGTGCTCGATACCAGCATCGGCCACCGTTGGGTCGCCGACAAGATCGCGGCGCAGAAACCGTCCAACGGCTTGCGCTATAGCGTCGGCCGCATCGATGGCTCGCTCTTTTCTAAGGCGGTGCTGATCGACGTACGCGTCCGCGATCAGAAGGGACTGGTATTCCGTGCTCCACGTGCCGAACTGACCTGGTCGCCCTTTGCCTGGCTCTCCAACCGGCTCGACATCACTCGCCTGGTCATTCCCCAGGCGCTGTTCGCCAAAATACCCGAGACGATCAAGACCGGCCGCAAGGGGCCGACCCTGCCGGACTTCGACATCCGTATTGGCGAATTGCGCATCGACCGGCTGACCATCGCGCCCGCCGTCGCCGGTAAAGCCCGCACCGCACGGCTCACGGGAAAGGCAGACGTGCATTCCGGCCGCGCGCTGGTCGATCTGGCCGCGGTCGTTGCGGGTAGCGACGCCTTGAACCTCAAGCTCGACGCCGAACCCGATCGCGACAAGTTCGACATCGGCGTGCGCGCACGCGGCACTGCCGATGGCGTGCTGGCAAAGATGATCGGCATCGCGCGCCCGATCGCGCTCGACGTCGCGGGCGACGGCACGTGGAAGATCTGGAAGGGCAGCGCACAGGGCGATATCGGCGATGTCCGTGCGGTTGACCTGAAGCTCGGCAACAAGGCGGGCAGCTATTCGCTCTCCGGCACGCTGACGCCGGCACCCTTCACCAAGGGCAAGTTGATGCGCCTGACCAGCCCGCGCATCACTGTCAACGGTGCCGCGACGCTGGCCAATCGTCAGCTCGACGGCACGCTCGCGCTGCGCACTGCCGCGTTGACCATCGACACCAATGGCGTGATCGACCTGGCCGAAGGCGCCTATCGCAACGTACGCATCGCCGCCCGACTGCTGCGTCCGCTCGCTTTGTTTCCCAATATGAGCGGGCGCAATATTCAGCTGCGCGCGATCCTCAATGGCGCCTTCGCCACCGCCGCTTTCGATTATCGCCTGACCGCCGATCGCTTCGCCTTCGACCAGAACGGCTTTGAGGTTGCGCGAGCGGCGGGCAAGGGGCGCTTTTCGAAATCGCCGATCCTCGTGCCGGTCAAATTCAGCGCGGTGCGCGTCACCGGGGTGGGCGATGTCGCCGGCGGCATATTGCGCAACCTGACGCTCGATGGTGTGCTGCGCGTGACCAGCACATTCGTCACCGGGGACAATCTGCGCTTGCGCTCCGACAAGCTTGCCGGGCGGATCAACCTGATCCTCGATCTCAAGACTGGCCGCTACGAGGTCGGCATCAACGGCGCGCTCGGTCGTTATCTGATCCCCGGCCTTGGCATCGTCGATGTCACGTCCAAACTGCAGGCCGTGCCCGGCCCCAATGGCAAGGGTCTGCGCATCATCGGAAGCGGCACCGCGCAGATGGTGCGGCTCGACAATGCCTTCTTCCGTTCGCTCGCCGGCGGCCTGCCGCGCATCGTCACCGGGCTCGAACGCACGCCCGACGGCATCCTCCACTTCAAGGGGCTGGTGCTCACCGCACCGCAGATCCGCATCACCGGTACCGGTTTCCGTCGCCGCGACGGGACTTTCTATTTCGAGGGCAGCGGACGCCAGGCGACCTATGGGCCTTTCACCATCAAGCTTGACGGGCGGATCGAAAAGCCGACGCTCGACCTGGTGTTCGATCACCCCAACGAGACGATGGGCCTGACCAAGGTCGTCGCGCATCTCGACCCGACGCCACAGGGTTTCGCCTTCGCCGCGCGCGGCGGATCGCGGCTTGGGCCGTTCACCGGCAATGGCGCGATTCTGTTGCCACCGGGCCAGGACGCGACGATCGCGATCGAGCAACTCGACGTCAGCGGCACCCGATTGAATGGCGCGCTGCAAGTGGCCGATGGTGGCTTCAACGGCCGCCTCGCGGTCACGGGCGGTGGCATTTCGGGTGAATTGCTGCTGCGCCCGATCGGTACGGTGCAGCGGATCGAGGCGCATCTCGATGCCGCTTCAGCCAAGCTCGCCGACATGATCACGCTGCGGCGCGGGCATATCGATCTCGTTGCCTTGCTCGACCCGACCGGTACCTCGATCGAAGCGACCGCGACCGGCAACGGCCTGAGGCGCGGCGCGCTGACCATCGGGCGCTTCGCCGGCAATGCAACGCTGCGTGGCGGGGTCGGGCAGATCAAGGTGTCGGTCGCCGGTTCGCGCGGCCGCGCCTTCGACATCCAGTCGGTGATTCAGGTCACGCCCGACAGTTATAGCGTCTCGGCCCAGGGGACGCTCGACCGCCGCCCGTTGAAACTGATCACCCCGGCGGTCTTCACGCGCGATGGGGATGGTTGGCGCCTCGCACCGGCCAAACTGAGCTTTGCAGGCGGCGAGGCGCAGATCGCCGGGCGCTTCACTGGCCGGTCGAGCGCGATCGACGCCAGCCTGACGCGAATGCCGCTGGCGATTCTCGATATTGGTTTTCCCGGGCTCGGCCTTGGCGGTAGCGCCTCGGGCAAGCTGGTTTTCGCCCAAGGCGAAGGGCAGGCGCCGACCGGGCGGATGGATATGACGGTGCGCGGCCTGACACGTTCCGGCCTGGTGCTGTCGTCGCAGCCGATCGATGTCGGCATCGCCGCCGTGCTCCAGCCCAACAAGGCGGTGGCCCGCGCGACCATGGCGAGTGGCGGCAAGACGGTCGGACGCGCACAGGCGCAGCTGACCCCACTCGGTTCGGGCGATCTCGCGACGCGGCTCGCCAACGCGCCGCTGTTCGCCCAGCTGCGCTATAATGGACCCGCCGATACGTTGTGGCGGCTCGCCAATATCGAATTATTCGATCTGACCGGCCCGGTTGCGATCGGGGCCGATCTTAGCGGCACGATCGAGGATCCGCGCATCCGCGGTGTCCTTCAGGCCAACGGCGCGAAGATCGAAAGCGGCACCACCGGTACCGTGCTGACCAACGTTCAGGCGCGCGGCCGCTTCGGTGGGTCGAAGCTGGCGATCGACAGCTTCGGCGCCGATGCCGGCAAGGGCGGGCGCGTATCGGGCACCGGTACCTTCGATCTCGCCGCGGCGCGTGGTTTCGGCATCGACCTCAACGTCCGCGCGGAAAGCGCCCAGTTGATCAACCGCGACGATATTGCGGCAACCGTCACTGGACCACTGAGCTTCAAGTCGGGCGGATCGGGCGGCGTCATCTCGGGCGACGTCGTGCTCGACAAGAGCCGCTACCGGCTTGGTCAGGCGACTGCGGCAAGCGCGGTACCACGTCTCAACATCCGCGAGATCAACGTGCCCGGTGGCGACGATGATGGCGATATCGCGCAACGCAAACCGTGGCGGCTCGACATCCATGCGCGCGCGCCCAACCGGTTGACGGTTAGCGGGCTGGGGCTGGCCAGCGAATGGTCGGCGGACCTGAAGATCGGCGGCGTACCTGAAAACCCGGCTATTACCGGCCGTGCCGACCTGATCCGCGGCGATTACGAATTCGCCGGGCGCGAATTCGAACTCGAACGCGGCATCATCCTGTTTGCGGGGGAGGTGCCGGCCAACCCGTCGCTCGACATCGCCGCCAACGCCGATTCGACCGGGCTGCGCGCGACGATCCGCGTCACCGGCAACGCGCTGAAGCCAGAGATCAATTTCTCCAGCGTGCCGGCGCTGCCCGAGGACGAGCTGCTTTCGCGCCTGTTGTTCGGGACCTCGATCACCAACCTGTCCGCGCCCGAAGCGCTGCAGCTGGCGGCGGCGGTGGCGGCGCTGCAGGACGGCAAGGGCGGGCTCAACCCGATCAACGCGGTGCGCCGCGCCGCCGGGCTCGACCGCCTGCGCATCCTGCCGGCGGATCCGCAGACCGGGCAGGGCACCTCGGTCGCGGCAGGCAAGTACATTACCCGGCGCCTGTTCGCGGAGATCATCACCGACGGCCAGGGCTACTCCGCGACCCAGGTCGAATTCCAGGTCACGCGCTGGCTCTCGCTATTGTCGAGCATCTCGACCATCGGCCGGCAAAGCGCCAACGTCCGCGTGTCGAAGGATTATTAGGGCCTGGCCGTTCTGTGTGAGGCGGTGGGATGCGGTTCTTGGAGTATCGAGCGTTATATCAGAGGCATGGATGGCGGCTCAGCTCGTAGTTGCTTCCGCCAGCAGTCGCCGTGCGAATCTTATTCAACACCAAGAAAGAGCGCGCCGAACAAGTCCGACAGGGGACGATATGCCCGATCCTGTGCCATGGTTGAATCGCCGTCGGTGAAAGAATTACGGGGGTAGGGCTGCGACGGCGGGAGATATGTCACACCCATATGTAACATATGTTTTCCGTCGACAGTTCGGTGGAATATTATATAATACCCTTATATATCAAATACTAGAGTGATAATATGCCAGGTGACGTGGGCGCCGCGCCGTCGGTCGAAATGGATCGCCAGCCCCACAATCGCCGCCACGACCAGCGCGCCGATCACGACATGCTCGACCGACTTTATCTTGCCGAACAGCCGTTCGATCCCGTCGGCGAAGACATAACCGATGCCGGTGAGCAGCACCGCCCACAGCATCACCGCCGCAGCAACGACCATCGTTCTCACCCTCGATCCCTGCGCCGAAAAGACCGCAGCCAGGCCGAAGCGGGCAATAAGGGTTTCAAACGCCATGCAACACGGGTTGTCCGCGATATTTGCCGAACGCCAGCCCGGGCAGGGACATTGTCGCGACGTCGCGAGTTTGACTGTTATCTTCCATCACCATGCGAGACCGGATGACGCTGCCACAATATCTGTCGATCGCCACGCTCATCGGCATGATGGCGCTCTTCATCTGGGGCAAATTCCGTTATGACGTGGTCGCGATCCTGGCGCTGCTCGCGGCGCTGGCACTGGGCATCGTTGCGCCCAAGGAAGCGTTCAAGGGTTTCTCCGACGACATCATCATCATCGTCGGATCGGCCCTGGTCATCTCGGCAGCGGTGCAGCGTTCCGGCGTGATCGAGATCGCTCTGTCGTTCGTGTCTAAACGCATCACGCGGGTGCGGACGCAATTGCTGGTGTTGACCGCTTCGGTCGGGTTCGCGTCGGGTTTCGTCAAGAATATCGGCGCGCTGGCGATGCTGATGCCCGCCGCGTTCCAGATGGCCAAGAAATCGGACACCAGCCCATCGGTGTTCCTGATGCCGATGGCTTTCGCCTCGCTGCTCGGCGGCCTGATCACCCTGGTCGGCACGTCACCCAACATTATCGTCAGCCGCGTGCGCGAACAAATGACCGGCCAACCGTTCGGCATGTTCGATTATGCGCCCGTCGGCCTCGGCCTGACCGTGATGGGCCTGATTTTCCTGCGCTTCGGCTATCGGCTGCTGCCGCGCGACCGGCGTGCCGCGCCGACCATGGGCGAAGCGCTCGACATCAAGGGCTATGTGACCGAGGCAGCAATCGCCGAAGGATCGCCCGCGATCGGCGAAGAGGTTCTGGCATTCCTCGACCGTCATGACCACGAGGTTACGATCACCGCGATCCTGCGCGCCGGCATGCGCAGCGCGCCTTTGCCCAACACTGTGCTGCGCGAGGGCGACATTCTGATCATCGGTGGTGATCCGGAAGAGTTGGAGCGCGTCATCGCCAAGGACAAGCTCGCGCTCGAAGGCCAGGAACGCGACGTGCCCGAAGGGCGGGAGGGTGAAGAGATCGGCGTGATCGAAGCGGTGATCGGTGCGGATTCGTTGCTGGTCGGCCAGACCGCCGGGCGCATGCGCCTGCAGCGGCATTACGGCATCAACCTGATCGCCGTGTCGCGGCAGGGGACTCGATTGGTCAAGCGGCTCGGCGACACCATACTCGCCGCGGGCGACGTGGTCGTGCTCCAGGGACCGCTTACATTATTGCCCGAGCGCTTGCGAGATCTCGGCTGCCTGCCGCTCGCCGAACGCGCGCTACGGCTCGGCATTTCGCGACGCGGCTGGTTGCCGATCACGATTCTCGCCGTCGCGATGGTCGCGACCGCCACCGGGTATGTCCCCGTCGCGGTGGCCTTTTTCGCAGCGGCGGGGCTGGTCATGGCGAGCGGCGCGTTGCCGGTGCGCGAGGCGTATGACCATGTCGAGTGGCCGATCCTGATCATGCTCGGCGCGCTGATCCCGGTCAGCGATTCGCTGCGCACGACCGGCGCGTCGGACGTGATCGCCACCTGGCTGTCCTCGACCGCCGCGACCCTGCCGCCCTGGGGCGCGGTCACGCTGATCCTGGTGGCAGCGATGGCGGTGACGCCGTTCCTCAACAATGCTGCGACGGTGCTGGTTATGGCGCCGATCGCCGCGACCTTTGCCGGTGATCTCGGTTACCGGCCAGAGGCGTTCCTGATGGCCACCGCAGTCGGCGCTGGGTGTGATTTCCTCACCCCGATCGGCCACCAGTGCAACACGCTGGTGATGGGGCCGGGTGGCTACAAGTTCGGTGATTATGCGCGGTTGGGTGCGCCGCTCTCAGTGATGGTGCTGCTGGTCGGCGTGCCACTGCTTATGTGGACCTGGCCGGTTCACTGACCCGCAACTTGCTGAGCAGCGCGTCCGCGAGGCGGGCGGGCAATTCAGGTTCGAGATGGGGATAGAGGTCGGGCTCGATCGCTTCGAGCTCCATCAATGCCAGACTGCCATCGGCCAGGCGGAGCAAGTCGACCCGCGTATAGAGCGCTGGCTCGGGCAAAGCAGCGATGACCCGGCCGGCGAGCGCGCGCTGCGTCGCATCGGGATCGAAGCGGGTGAAGACGCCGCCGAACTGCGGCTGGATACGAAAATCGCCTGCGGTCGCGACCTTGCGCACCGCATGGCTGAACTGCCCGGCGATATAGAGGAAAGACAATTCGCCTTCGTCCGACACGGCGGCGACGAAGGGCTGGATGATCGCATCGTCCAGCGGGTCGACGGGATCGCCGCGTCCGACGCGCACGGTACGATGGCTGCCGCCCGACACCTGTGGTTTGATCACCAGTTCGTCGACGCCGAAATGGTCGAAGGCGGCGGCCACGCTCGCCGCGTCGGCACGCCCGAACCGGCTCGGCACGATCGCGATGCCATTGGTTTCGAGCTCGGCGAGATAGGTCTTGCGCGTGTTCCAGGCGAGCAGCGCCGCAGAGTTGAGCAAAAGCCTGTCTGCCGGCCAATCCGCCAGCATCGCCTGCCAATGCGCGACGTCGAGATGATAACCCCAGGCGAAAAGCGCCAATGTCGCAGCGCCGTCGCCCGGCCCCCGATCCCAGGGCCGGGGACGAAGTGTCACGCCGCGTTCGCCGAACGCGGCGCGATAACCGCCCAGTATCGATTCGGCGGCGGCGCCATATTCGCTGTCCGCCGCCGGCATCAGGACATCGATTGTAACCGCCATGTAAGGTTACGCCGGCTCGCCGACGATCGTCTTCAACTCCATGAAGTCGGCCAGGCCATATTTCCCGCCTTCGCGGCCATTGCCCGATTGCTTGTAGCCGCCAAACGGTGTGCCACCGCCGCCGCTCCAGGCGTTGATCGTGACCAGACCCGCGCGCAGTCTCGGCGCCACCCTCGCTGCGGCGGCGGGGTCGCCGGAGATCGTCGCCGACAGTCCATAATCGGTGTCGTTGGCCATCTCGATCGCCTGCTCGCCATCGTCATAAGTGGTGATCGTCGCGACCGGGCCGAACGTCTCCTCGCGATAGATGCGCATCTCCGGCGTCACATCGGCGAATACGGTCGGTTTGATGAAGAACCCGGCATTGCGCCCGTCGGGCCGCCCAGTGCCGCCGGTGACCAGGGTCGCACCCTCGTCGATCGCCGACTGGATCAGGCCCTGGATCTTCTCATATTGCGCCTTGTTGACCACCGGGCCGATATGCGCGCCCATCACGCTCGCCGCATCGACCGTGGCCGACTCCATGATCGACTTGACGATCTGCGTCGCTTCGCCGGCCTGGCTCTTGTGCACCAGCAGGCGAGTCGGCGCGATGCAGCTCTGGCCGCTATTGGCGAGGACGCCCTGCACCGTCGGCGGCAATACGGTGGCGAGATCGGCACCCTCCAGCACGAGGTTGGGCGCCTTGCCGCCAAGTTCCTGATGGACGCGCTTGACCGTCGCTGCGGCGGCTTGCGCGACCGCGATGCCGGCGCGAGTCGAGCCGGTGAAGCTGACCATGTCGACATGCTTGTGCGTCGACAGTGCCGCGCCGACGCCTGGACCATCGCCATTGACCAGATTGAACACGCCCGCCGGCACGCCGGCCTTGTCGAGGATTTCGGCGAGGATCACCGCACAACCCGGCGCTTCCTCCGACGGTTTCAGGATCATCGTATCGCCGGCGGCAAGGGCAGGGGCGACCTTCGCGCAAATCTGGTTGAGCGGCCAGTTCCACGGCGTGATCATCGCGACCACGCCGAGCGGCTCATGCACCACGCGGTTCTTGCCGACCTGCTCCGAGAAGCTGAATTCCTGCAGCGCCTTCAGCGTGCCGAGGAAATAGCCGAGGCCGGCGGGCGCTTGCGCCATGGTCGCAAAGCCGATCGGCGCACCCATTTCTTCGCTGGTCGCCGCTGCCAGATCGGGCATACGCGCCTTATATTCCTCGATCACGCGGCCGAGCAGCGCGATGCGCTCCTCCACGCTGGTCTGCGAATAGCTGGCAAAGGCCTTTTTCGCGGCTGCCACCGCCTTGTCGACATCCGCCTGGGTACCAAGCGTGATTTCGCTCACCGGTTGCTCGGTCGAGGGGTCGATCACCTCGTGGCGCTTGCCGCCCTCGCTATCGACCCATGCGCCATCGATATAATGCTTGAGGTAGCTCTTCATCGTCGCTCTCCGATTTTTGAACCTGCGGTATGTTTCGCCCGCTTAAATGGCGGCAGCGGCGGTCAGTTGCAACCTGAAACGCAGCACCTATCTGCAACCCACCTTGTCAGGAGATCGACCGATGGCGCGCATGGCTCAAATCACTCGTACTGGCGGCCCGGAAGTGATCGAATGGGTGGATGTGGATATCCCGCCGCCCGGCCCCGGCCAGGTGCGCATGCGCAATACCGCGGTTGGCCTCAACTTCATCGACACTTATCACCGTAGCGGCCTGTATCCGATCGAAATGCCCGGCCGTCTCGGCGGCGAAGCGGTCGGCGTGATCGAAGCGCTGGGAGAAGGTGTGACCGGCTTCATGATCGGCGAGCGCGTCGGCACCTTCGGCCCGGCACGCGGTGCCTATTCGACCGAGCGCAATATTCCCGCCGATCAGCTGCTGAAGCTGCCCGACACGGTCGATGACCGCACGGCGGCGGCATTGCTGTTGAAAGGCGGCACGACCGAGTTTCTGGTCGAGCGCTGCGCCGGGGTCGAGCGCGGCCAGACGGTGCTGGTCCATGCGGCTGCGGGCGGTGTCGGCCATCTGCTTGTCGGCTGGCTGAAAGCAGTCGGCGCAACGGTGATCGGTACCGTCGGCACCGAGGAGAAAGCGGCACAGGCGCGCGCCGCCGGTGCCGATCATGTGCTGCTCCACAAGCAGGTCGATGTCGCGAAAGAGGTGCGGGCGATCACTGGCGGCAAGGGTGTATCGGTGGTGTTCGACGGGATCGGCAAGGCGACCTGGGACATCTCGCTCGCCTCGACTGCCCGGCGCGGGCTGATCGTCAGCTATGGCAATGCCGGCGGGGCGGTCGAAGGCGTCAATCTCGGCATATTGGCGCGGCACGGCTCGCTGTTCGTCTCGCGCCCGACCATGTTCGACTACTACGTCACCCCGGAAGAACGCAAAGCCGGCATCGATCGCGTGTTCGAGATGCTCGCCAAGGGCGCGATCACCGCGGAGATCGGCCAGACCTTTGCGCTGGAGGATGTCGCCGACGCCCACCGCGCGCTTGAGGCGGGCGAGACCAAGGGTGCGACGGTGCTGCTGCCATAAGGGGCGCGGCGTCGTCCTTCGTCGGCAGGGTCGTCAGCCGCGACCGGGTCCGCCCTGAGGTGCCGAACGTCGCGCTTTCCCGGCGGAGGTTGGCGGGATGAAGCGAACATGCCTCAGCCCGGATAAGGCTTGTCCTTCAGCAACCCGGCCAGATGAGCCGCGTTCCCGGCCAGCATCTTGGCGGTCTTGCTCACGGTCTCCGGCGTCTCCTTCAAATCCTTGAAATCGATCGATCCATAGGCCTCGCCGACCCAATAGATCGCGCCGACCGCCGGGATCGTCCACCCGGTATCGTTCAGCGACTGGAACAACTGCGCGGTGGAGAAATGCGCGCCATCCTCATTACCGACGATCGCCGCGACCGCGATCTTGGAATAGCTTGGCATGCGCCCCTGATCGTCGGTCTCGTCGAGGAACGCATCCATCCGTTCCAGCACGCGCTTGGCCACGCTGCCGATTTGTCCCATCCAGATCGGCCCGCCAAAGATCAATATGTCGTGTGCCAGGATCTTTTCACGCAAGCCCGGCCATTCGTCGCCATCACCCTCGTCGGAGGTCACGCCCGGCTTGATGTCGAGCGCCGCGACGCGGACCGTTTCGGTCACCTTCACACCCTTGGCCTCGAACGCTTCCTTGACCACCGCGATCATCGCGTCGGTCGATGATTCCTTGGAGGCATCGGCCTTCAACGTACAATTCAGGGCAAGTGCTGAAATAGCCATCTGTCGATTCCTCATCCCGTGTGCCGTACAGAACGAGGGGGAAGCCAAAACTATCCACGGACTGACCGGATGCGTCAGTCCAGCCGCTTTAGCGACAGCGCCACGCCATTTTCATCGGCGAACGACATGGTCATTCGCGTGCTCTTCGCCATGTAGCGCATGACGAGCCGCGAATCGACAAGATGAAGCTCACGCTCGTTTATCTCGAACGCCTCGCTCTCGTCATACTCGTCGAAGCCGACCTTCTTGCGATAGGTCAGCATCTCACGATCTTTCGTGAACTCAAGCCGGTCGCCGCGATGCAAGTCGGTGAAGCCATCGGCGTTGACGATTTCCCATTTCCCGATGACGGCGAGATGTTTGAGCGATTTGGGCAGTTCCCCAGTATAGCCGGCGAAAAAGGCGGCTTTGGTGCGCATTTCTCCAACCAGTTTCTCTTCCTGCGCCATGTCGGGGATTCCAGATCCGTGCAACCTCGTGGCGAGCCGTCGAGCACGGCAAAGGCGCGCTTTGGATTATTATCGTGATGAAAAGCTATGGTGGCGTCGCGCATCGAGAGATATTGATCGACCAGCAATTGTGCCTGACGGATCGGGGCGCTTGGCGCCTGCGTGCCGACGACCACCTTGCTTGCGTCCGCCATTGCCTTGCCATCGGCGGCGATTCGGTAATCGAGCGCGACATCCATCAACGTCGCGCCATCGCCGATCGCCGGGGCAGGCAGATTTGCGTTGCCGCCAGACTTGGCGAGAGTGGCGAAGATTCCGCCGCCATTGGCGCTTAGAAAAACCGTCGGCACGGTGATCGTGACCGCGCCTTCCGGCGCGTGGGCCATCACGCCGTCCGGCACGCCGAACACGCCTGAAATGCGATAGCCCGGTGCAGGGCGCATGGTGATCGTCAGATCATGGGCGAGCTCGCTGACCATCGTGTCGAGCTGTTTTTCGAACGTCAGCTTCACATCCTTGTCATCGGCGATGAAGAACAGATTGCCGCCGCGCACGCTCGACACTTTGGTCGCAAGCGATGCGTCGAATTGTACGCCGACGCCGATCGTGGTCAGGCCGATGCCGCGTCGCGATGCCGCCTCGGCCACGGTCATGAAGCCATCCGCATCGACACGGCCGACATTGGGCTGTTCGTCGGTGAACAACATCATCCGGGTATTGCCCCGAAAGGCGGGGGCCTCGGCGAAAGCGGTGGCGTATCCGACCTTCAGCCCGTCCTCCATCGCCGTCGACCCTTCGCTTGAGATATCGTCGATCGCCTTCATCAGCATGGCTCGATTGCCGGCATAATCAGTTGGGACGAGATAGACTGCGGCCGTGTCGCCATACAGCACGATGCCGAGCCGATCGCCCTCGCGCATCTGGTCGACGATCTGACGCAGGCTGGCGCGGACCAGCGCAAGCGGCGCGCCGTCCATTGAGCCGGATTTATCGACCACCGCGATCAGATCAAGCGGTGCGCGACGCCAGCTCTTTTCGTCGATATTCGACGCGAAGCCGAGGCCGACGAACATTCGGTCGTTACGGCCCGGCAACGTCGCGGGCATCGCCTCGGTCACCAGGCAGAAGAGCTGTGCGCAGCGCTGCGCGACGGGCAAGGTCAAGTCATGCTCACCCATCAGTCCTTCGGCGGTCAGACCTTCGGGGCGCGGCATCCCGATGTCGGTCGCGACCGACCGGAAATGCTTGATATCCTGCGCGCCACCCTGTCGCACGCGCAACGCGCCGGTGACGATGATGTCGTTATCGGATTCGACCTGCTCTTTGTCGGGTGGTGGGGCACTGTCCTGGGCGATGGCCGGAAATGGCAGCATCAATGCCGCCAGCGACCATCCAAGTTTGCGAACCGACATAG
This sequence comes from Sphingomonas sp. UYAg733, assembly GCF_054057355.1. NCBI lineage: Bacteria > Pseudomonadati > Pseudomonadota > Alphaproteobacteria > Sphingomonadales > Sphingomonadaceae > Sphingomonas > Sphingomonas sp. UYAg733. The sequence continues at coordinate 73,144 of NZ_JBSRZE010000004.1, read as the reverse complement.
ATGTCATGGCGCTTCTCCCAAGGCTATATTTTGAAGAGGCTATCATGGACGTCGAGCCGGTGGCAGCAGAATATTCTGTCGATGCCAGGTCGGCGCGTCCTGGCACAACGAGCGTCTCGATTTTGACTGGACCGGCATAAGAAAGGGCGCCCGGATCGCTCCGGACGCCCCTGTCGCGCACTGACCGATTAGGATCAGTAGCTGTAGTACATGTCGAATTCGACCGGGCTCGGGGTCATTTCCCAACGCGCCACGTCCTGATATTTCAGCTCGATATAGGATTCGATCTGCTCCTTGGAGAAGACGTCGCCCTTGAGCAGATAGTCGTGATCGGCAGCCAGGCTCTCCAGAGCCTCACGCAGCGAACCGCACACGGTCGGAACCTGAGCGAGCTCTGCCGGCGGCAGATCATACAGATTCTTGTCCATCGCTTCACCTGGATGGATCTTGTTCTGGATGCCGTCGAGGCCAGCCATGAACAGTGCCGCGTAGCACAGGTATGGATTGGCCATCGCGTCGGGGAAGCGCACTTCGACGCGCTTCGCCTTCGGGCCGGTGCCGTATGGAATGCGGCACGATGCCGAACGGTTGCGCGCCGAATAGGCGAGCAGCACCGGTGCTTCATAGCCCGGGACCAGGCGCTTGTAGCTGTTGGTGGTCGGGTTGGTGAAGGCGTTCACCGACTTGGCATGCTTGATGATGCCGCCGATGAAATAGAGGCACATGTCGGACAGGCCGGCATAACCATTGCCGGCGAATAGCGGCTTGCCGCCGTCCCAGATCGACAAATGGGTGTGCATGCCCGAGCCGTTATCTTCCTTGATCGGCTTGGGCATGAAAGTCGCGGTCTTGCCATAAGCATGGGCGACCTGGTGCACGACATATTTGTAGACCTGCATGCGATCGGCGGTGGTGGTCATCGTGCCGAAAGTCAGCCCCAGCTCATGCTGTGCAGCCGCAACCTCGTGGTGATGCTTGTCGCACGGCAGGCCCATTTCAAGCATGGTCGAAACCATCTCGCCACGGATATCGACCGCACTGTCGACCGGCGCGACCGGGAAGTAGCCACCCTTGGCGCGCGGGCGATGGCCCATATTGCCGCCGTCATAGGTCGTGCCGGTGTTGGTCGGCAGCTCGATGTCGTCGATCTTGTAATAGCTGGTATTGTAGCTGTTCTCGAACTTCACGTCGTCGAACATGAAAAACTCGGCTTCCGGGCCGATATAGATGGTGTCGCCGATGCCGGTGGTCTTCAGGTACGCCTCGGCGCGCTTGGCGGTCGAGCGTGGATCGCGGGCATAGAGTTCGCCGGTCGAGGGTTCGACGATGTCGCAGATCAGGATCAGCATCGGTGTTGCCGAAAACGGGTCGATATAGATCGCGTCCAGATCCGGCTTCAGGATCATGTCGGATTCGTTGATGACCTTCCAGCCCTCGATCGACGACCCGTCGAACATGAAACCGTCGGTCAGTTCGTCTTCGCCGACGACGCCCGCGACCATCGTCAGATGCTGCCACTTACCCTTGGGATCGGTGAATCGCAGATCGACCCACTCGATCTCCTCATCCTTGATCTTCTTCAGGACGTCGTTCACCGAATTCGCCATAATATCCCATGCCCTTTCGCGGTCGATATTCACTCCGGTCTCCCGGAGAATCATGTTAGGTGTGCAGCGTCTGCTGTCACACAATGTTGCGGTGCGTCAATTCCTTCGAACCGCCTAGATCGCGTCTTCGTTGCGCTCTCCGGTTCGGATGCGCAGCGCGGTTTCGACCGGAATGACGAAGATCTTGCCGTCGCCGATCCGCCCGGTCTGCGCCGCCGCAGCGATCGCCTCGACCACGCGCTCGGCCAGGCTGTCCTCGACAACGACCTCGAGCTTCACCTTGGGCAGGAAATCGACGACATATTCGGCGCCGCGATAGAGTTCGGTGTGACCCTTTTGCCGGCCAAAGCCCTTGGCCTCGGTCACCGTGATGCCGGATACGCCGACTTCGTGCAGAGCTTCTTTCACCTCATCCAGTTTGAACGGCTTGATGATCGCCTCGATCTTTTTCACGCGTACTTGCCCCTGATCCCGGCGAAAGCGCCTCATTCCTGCCGCGCGTCTTACAACAAGCGTGCCAGTCGCGCGAGGGGTGGTGCAGCATGTGGGCGGCCGGAAATGCGGGTTAAGCAATGCCTAACGGCCGTGCAGATGGCGGGGCGTGCCTGCTTTTAAGGCATGTTGAACTGCTGACAGAATGTAGCTACATGTTGTGGTCACAAAGGATTTCCCATGTCCGCACATGCCTCCATCGTCGGCGTCCGCGAATTGCGTGGTAAGCTCAGCGAGTACCTCCGTCGCGTCGCCTCGGGCGAGAATTTCGACGTCGTCTCGCGCGGCAAAAAGATCGCCGAATTGCGTAGTCCCGAGCCCGAACCGAATAATCGTAAGGCAGGCGCGCTGAGGGGCAAGATTTGGATGGCCGACGACTTCGACACGTGGCCGCCGGAGATGGAAAAGGTGTTTCGCGCGATCGAAGAGGATGACATTTTCCCGCCCGCGCCATGAGGTTGCTGCTCGATACTCACGTGCTGCTGTGGTGGCTTGGCGATATTCCCAGGCTCGGATCCAAAGCTCGGGCCTTGATTGAAGACACGACGAACGAGCTGATGTTCAGCGTCGCCTCGCCTTGGGAAATGGCGATCAAGGTCGGGCAGGGCCGTTTGCGGATCGATATGGAGTCGGCAATTACGGCCTTCGATAGTGCGGGATTGATCCGGCTCGACATAACATCGGGGCACCTGGCCGCACTCGCTGGTCTCGAACGCCTGCACGGCGACCCGTTCGATCGCATGATAGTCGTCCAGGCGATGGTCGAAGGCGCGACTATCATGACCCAGGATGGGGCGATCCCTCGCTATCCCGTCGTGACGATAGGCTGCGACTAGGGTGCCTGCGGTGGCGCCATCTCGCGCGAAGTGCCGGGTCGCAACATGTGTTCGAAACTTTCCGCTCAATAAGGCGGCTGGTGGAACCCGCCCGGGCTGACGGTGAAGATTTCGCAGCCATCGTCGGTGATGCCGATCGAATGCTCGAACTGTGCCGATAGCGACCGGTCGCGCGTCACCGCGGTCCAGCCGTCGTCGAGCAATTTCACGTCCGGACGACCGATATTGATCATCGGTTCGATCGTGAAGATCATGCCGGGACGCAGTTCCGGACCGGTGCCGGGGCGGCCGACATGAACTACCTCGGGCGCGTCGTGGAACAGCCGGCCGAGACCATGGCCGCAGAAATCGCGCACCACGCCATAACGATGCTTTTCGGCATGGCTCTGGATCGCATGCGCGACATCGCCCATCGTGTTGCCAGGCCGAGCCTGCTTGATGCCGAGCATGAGGCATTCATAAGTCACGTCGACCAGCCGCTTCGCCTTGATCGGCACGTCGCCGACCAGATACATGCGGCTTGAATCGCCATGCCAGCCATCGACGATCGGTGTCACGTCGATATTGACGATATCGCCGCTTTTCAACGTCTTGATGCCGGGAATGCCGTGGCACACGACATGGTTGATCGAAATGCAGCTCGCGTGCGTATAGCCGCGATAACCGAGCGTCGCCGGGATACCGCCGCCCGCCGCGATGAAATTGCGGATCAGGTCGTCCAGTTCGCCGGTGGTCACCCCGGGCACGACATGCGGCACGATCATGTCGAGCGTTTCGGCGGCAAGGCGTCCGGCCTTGTGCATGCCGTCGAACGCGTCGCGTCCGTGCAGCTTGATGGCGCCGGTCCGGCCCAATGGGGCGTCGGCGGTGACGGTTACATAGTCGGTCATAAACACGATATAGCGAGCCTCTCCGGGCTTTGCGAGGGCGGTTCGTCGGGCTATGCCCACCCGATGACGCAACGCATCTGGACGGCCGCGCTGGCGGTGATCGGCGACGAGATATTGTCGGGCCGCACACAGGACAAGAATGTCGCGCAGATCGCCGCCTGGCTCAATGTGCAGGGCATCCGACTGGCCGAGGTGCGGATCGTGCCCGACAAGACCGGCGCGATCGTCGAAGCGGTCAATGCCTTGCGCGCTCGCAACGACTATCTCTTCACCACCGGCGGGATCGGCCCGACGCATGACGACATCACCGTCGATGCTATCGCCGAGGCGCTCGGGGTGGGCGTGGTATTTCATCCCAAGGCGCTTGCCGTGCTGGAGCGCTATTATGCGGCGCGCGGTGGCCTGACCGATGCGCGCAAGCGCATGGCGCGCGTGCCCGAGGGATCCGACCTGATCGAGAATCGCATGTCGGGCGCGCCGGGCATCCGGGTCGCGAACGTGTTCATCATGGCCGGCGTGCCGCACATCACCGCCGGCATGCTCGACGCGCTTACCGGCACGCTCGAAGGCGGGCTGCCCGTATTGTCGCGCACGATCGGCTGCTGGGTGCCGGAGAGTGAGGTCGCCGACCTGCTCGGCACCGTGGAGCGCGCGCATGAGGGCGTCGCGATCGGCAGTTATCCGTTCTTTCGCGACGGCCGCACCGGCGCGAACTTCGTCGTGCGTGCGACCGATGCCGCGCTTCTCGACGCGTGCATCGCCGATCTTACGGCGCAGCTCGAGGCGGATGGGCGTATCGTAACCGCTGACGGAATCTGAACGAGCAGGGAGGAGTGACTTCGTGAAAACTCAACTGATGATCATCGTCCTGGCCTGTGCCGCGCTCGCCGGCTGCGGCGATCCGCCGCCGCGTGGCACCAATGTGACGGTCGAGGATCTCGGACCCGATCCGATGGAGGCGAACATTGCGGCCTTGCCCGAATCGTTGCAGCACGTGACTTTCTTCCGGGCGATCCAGGACGCCGATTATCCATGCCAGCGCATCGTCAACGTTGTTCCGCGCGCGCGCGTCGACGGTCAATTGGTCTGGGCGGTCGAATGCGATGTCGGCTCGCAATATGTCATCACCCTGCAGCGCGGCGGCATCTTCCAGGTCAGCGGCGTGCCCAGACCGGCCCAGCCCTGAGTCGATCGGCTGCTCAAGGACGGGCGGCCGTGCATCGGTCGTTATCGCAGACCTGTTGAGCAACTTTCGGTCGCGGGAAGACCGAGTTGAAGCTTCTCGATCACGACGCGCGCCGCGGCGAGATCCTGCGCGCCGATCCCGACGAATTTGGCGATGGTGATATCGTCGTCGCTCAGCCGCCCGGCGAGACGCCCGGCCAGGACATCACCGAGTTCGCCGGCAAGGTGGCCGGCCGCATAATCGCCGAGCGCGATCGCGTGAAACACATCACCATTGGCGACACTGGTCTCGACTGAATCCACGAACACGCGCCCGCGCCGCAATACGCCGGCGTCCAGCTCGCACTTGCTCGAATCGTCAGCACCGACCGCGGTGATATGCTGCCCCGGCCTTAGCCAGTCGCCGCGTATCAGCGGCTCGCGCGACAAAGTAGTAGTGACGATCACGTCGCTGGATCGCACGACATGCTCGAGGTCGCTCTCGACCCGGATCGCGACTTTTGGCAACGCGACCGCCAGTCGCGTCATCAGCGCTTCGGCCTTGCCCGTATCGCGCGCCCAGATCGCCAGATCGCTGAAGGGGCGTTCGCGATACAGCGCCTGCGCTTGCCACCACGCCTGGACGCCCGCACCAACCAGCCCGGCGGTCTCTATCTGGGCCGGCGCCAGCAACCGGGCCGCCAGCGCGCCGGCGGCGGCGGTGCGGATGTCGGACAGATAATGCTGGTCGTCGAGTAGCGCGATGGTGTGGCCGGTGCGGCTGTCGAACACGGCAACGAAACCGCCCTGTGACCGGCCTTGAGCGACATTTTCAGCAAACCAGGGCGAGACCTTGACGATATAGACTGGTGAGCCCTGCAACGTTCCCGTCTTCACATAGACATCGCCCGCGGCCCGGTCGGGGCCGGGCAACATCACGATCAATCCGTTCTCAGCCTGTCCGGCGCTCGATTGCTGGAACGCGAGCGACACCGGCTCGATCAAATCCTCATAGGACAGCAGGGTGCGCAGATGCTCGACACCGATTATGGGAGCACTCATGCGCCGATACTCAACAGATTGTGGTGGGTGACCTCAAAATCGGGGATCAAGCCGAACGCTTCGTCTCCGGGATAGAGCACGGCCCGCGCGAAATCAGCGCCGGCAAAGTCGCGCACGCTGTCCAGATCGCGCCATGTCGACACGAGCGTGAATTCTGCCCAACCATCGTCATCGCGGCGCCAGAGCATGATGTCCGCGCACCCGGCATGCTCGCGATATTCGCCGATCCCGGTCGCGATCAGATGCGCATGGAATCCCGCGGCCTTCGCGACCGGCACTTTCCCGGCCCAGCGTCGCACGATCATGGCAATGCCTCCAGCCAGCCCCGGCCGACGATCGCGACATCGCCGCCGACCTTGACCGAGACTTGGTCGCCGCCGCCCCAGGGCTCGACCATCAGCCGGCTCGGCCGCCCGGCGAACCGCCCCTGATGCAGCGTGAAGGATTGCCCCGACACCGCGCCGCAATGACGCAAACGATAGGCGCCGATCATGCCGGCGGCGCTTCCCGTTGCGACATCCTCGACCACGCCGTCATTGTTCCAGTGCCGCACCTCGAGCGCGACTTCGTCGAGCAGCACGGCGAACTGCGCGCCGACACCTTGCACCAGTTTCGAGATATCGACTCCGATCCTGGCGCGTTCGAGCGCACCGGGGCGAACCGGCACGATGAGGTAGCGCAGCCCCGTGCTCACCACCGCCAGCGGCAGGCTCGCGTCGAGATCGCCCGGCCCGAGACCGAACGCCGACGCCACGCCGTCCCGGTCGGCGACCTCGCCAAGGAATTCGGCGGGCCCCTGATCCAATAACCCGAAAAAGCCGGTACCGGTGCGCGTCGTGACAACCGTCACGCTCTTTTGCGCCAGGTCGAATGTCCATTCCGCGCGCTCGCCCTCACCGTTTGCCTCGTGCAGCACCGCCGCCGCGCCGACAATCGGATGCCCGGCAAAGGGTAGTTCTTCAAACAGGTCGAAAATCCGGGCACCGTGCCGCCCGGGCTCTCCGGTTGGGCTCAGGAAGACGGCCTCGAAATGCCGCAGCTCCTGCGTGATCGCCAGCATTTGCCGCACGTCGAGCCCGCCGCTGTCGGCGAACACCGCCAGGCTGTTGCCGGCATAGGGGCGCTGCGCGAACACATCGACATGACGATAGGCGAGCGGGCGACAGGCGAGCGGGTGACAGGCGGGGGTAGGCAAGGTCATCGTCTTCAAAGCCCGGTCTGCAGCAGGGCGGTGAAGTGTGCGATCGCCGCCTCGTCGCGTCGGTAGAAGGTCCAGCCCTTTTTGCGCGTGGCGATGACCAATCCGCTATCGGCCAGCAGGGTCAAGTGCCGCGATGCGGTCGCCGCCGCGATCCCAAGCCTGTCGCGCAGGAAATCCGCGCACACGCCGTCAAGGACCAGGTCGCCATCGACCTGTGGCGGGAAATTCGTGACCGGGTCTTTGAGATACTCCAGCACCGCCAGCCGCACCGGGCTGGCCAGCACCTTGAGCATTCCCAGCGTGTCCGCCTGTCGTTCACCTGATTCGTTATTTCGCATAAAAACGAAATGGACCATTGCGGGGGCCGCTGTCAAGCGACTGACCCGGCGGATTTCGGAGGATTGCGGCCCAGCACCTCAGCATGAGGGTGCCTTCCGCTGATCTGCCCGTTCACCAGCAACTCGGCCTTGTGCAGGCCGAGGTCACGTGGTGAAATCGAGCGGCGTCTGACGATAAGCAGGCTCTGTGAACTGAGCTGATCCCCCAAGGGGGAATCCAGTCAGATCGCTACAGCGCTAAAACGCAGCTTCACGTTGACCGATGCCGCTTGGCTGTGGCAATCGGCCCTCGTCGCGGGTGTAGCTCAATGGCAGAGCAGAAGCTTCCCAAGCTTACGACGAGGGTTCGATTCCCTTCACCCGCTCCACCTTTACAGTAAGTGACTCCGGAGGTTCGCGCCCGGTAGCGAGCGCGACGATACCGGCGAGCCGGCCTTCAACTTGGATCGCGACGCCTCGCCCGTCCGGATTAGGCGTCAGCACGATCCGGTCGATGAGCGCGCGCAGCGCGGTCGTAGCTTGCGGCCCGGCCTCTGGATCGGTGAGCGCCGCCTGAAGGTTGGCGACCTGCCGCCGATAGTCAGCGATGATCGCCGGATGCAGCGCCACCACCGGCAACGCGTCCTGATCCTGTAGCTCGGCCAAGGTCGCGTCACGATCCTCCCGCGCCTTGGCCATCGCGTCGCGCACTTCCTCGAATGATCCTGCGCCGGAGCCGATTGCGGCAACCAAGCGGTCGATGGTCGCGGTCGCATTCGCTAGCCGACGCTCGACGCTGCCACGCTCACGCCGCGTCTGGGCGGCACGCTTGGCATATTCCTCGCGATAATCCGCGACGAAGATCTCGACCAGGTCAGGGTCCAGCATCCGCTCGCGTAATCCCGCCAGCACCCTGCGCTCGTAGCTCTCGGTCGAGATCGTGCGACTATTGGCGCAGCCGCTTCCCTCGACGCGGCTGCCACATCCCCAGTAGGTGCCGGTCCGTACATTCCATGGGCCACCGCACACGCCGCAGACACCAAGGCCGGAGAGCATGTGACGGGCACGACGATGTTTGACTGGAACGCCACCTTCACGGCGCCGCAGCCCGCTCTGGACCTTGTCCCACAATTCCTGGTCGATGATTCGCAGGTTCGGCACGTCTACGATCACCCACTGGTCCTGCGGGTTCGGGCGGATGCGAACGCTGCGTGTCATCGGCTCGACCACCTTCGATGTGCGATTGTGGATGATACGGCCAATATACAACTGATTCTGGAGCAGGCCGTTTCCCCGCGTGCGATCGGGACGCAGGGTCGTTGCGCGCCAGCGCGTGCCGCGCGGCCCGGGAATGCCTTCTGCGTTCAATCGTTCGGCGATGCGCTTGGGGCTGATCCCATCGGCATAGTCCTGGAAGATGCGGCAGACGACTGCTGACTGGTCCGGATCGACCGCACGCAGCCCACGCACGGCTCGCCCATTCACGTCGATGCGGTTGGCCATCCGATAGCCATAGGCGAGGCCAGCCGGCGACCGCCCCTGCGCCACGGTTCCGCGCTGGCCGCGCTTGATCTTGGCGCCGAGTTCCTTGCGGAAGTTGGCATCCGTCATTCCTTTGATGGTGCCGACCATCTGTGTGATCTCGCCGTCGGTCAGTGTAAACAGCCGGACGTTCGCGAAGGCCAAGCGCTCGCGAATGGCGAAGCTGTCGCCTTCATGCCGTGCAATGCGATCGGTCGATTCCGCGAGCACCTGGTCGATCCCGCCGGCCTCGATCCGCGCGAGCATAGCCGCCAAGCCCGGGCGCTGGCTCTCGGCGATCCCCGCCGCGCCGGAAATAGCGTGATCGGTATGGACCCCTACGATCTCCCAGCTTTCACGTTCACTGCGCTCACGGCAGATCGTGATCTGGTCCTCGATCGATCGGGGGTTCTGGAGTTGGCTCGAGAAGCGGGCGTAGATCAGGGTTTTCATCGGCGGACTTTCGCGAGCGGATACCGGCAATGTCTCGCACGGCGCTCGCCCGCGCAAGCGCCTTCACGAGGTCGACGAGTCCCGGATCGAGTCGCTTCGACCCGGTCCCGTCATCCCCGGCTGGATGCGTGAATGTGGGCGTGCCCACGGCCTATGACTCCGCCGCGCCTCCCTCAGCCCTGCTCGGCCAAGCCGAAGTGGCGGCGAATCTGGACGATACATGCTTCCGCAGCGGCTTCGCGCTCGTCGGGCGACATCCCCGATACATCCGGCAGGCGGATACGATCGATGTTGTCGGCCAGACGTTCGTAGGCGGCGACTGGCTGGTCGTCGTAACCGAGGATCGGTTCGCTCTCGAGCGGCACGATCGGTTTCGACCTGGTCGCGATGCGTTCCAGCGCGTCGGAATCGACGACCTGCTCGATCTGGAGAGCCTCGAAAGCGTCGGTCGGCTTGCACCGCTCGCCGTTCGCGGCAAGATCGGCGGCGCGGTCGAGCACCGCCTGGAACTCCGGACCCATCGCCTTGCGGACTTTGTTGAGCTCGACGCCGTAGGAGATCGGCGCGCGGTCGGGCTCGTGTAGGATGTCGAACAGTGACGGATATGTCGTCTTGGTCTCGGCGGCGATCAGCATATTGCTGACCTTCGACACAGTTAGCCCCGCATAGCGGTTGGCGATCGCTGTGCGGCCGATGCCGTTGGTCTGCGTAAGGCTGAGCAGCGCCTGCGCCTGCTCGATCGCACTGGCGCCGATCGTGCCGAGCACGGCGTCGCACACCGACACGACGGCCTCGTTCTCGTCGCCATCGAACAGGATGCAGCGGACTTCGACATCCTCGTTGCCGTCATGCATCTCGTTGATCGCGGCCCACAAGAAGCGGCCATCAACGATCGGATGAATGCCATCGATCGCGGGCAGCACGACGATCGGGCGCAGCGACGCGGGATTTGCAGCGCTGAGCAGCAGCGACTTGGCGTGCGCGCCGAAGACGCGTGAACCGCGCCTGGGATGGTGTTGCCATTCGCCGAGCTTGCTGAGCCGGACAAAGAACTCGTCGGCGCGCATCGGGACGGGCTGGAAGTTTTCGCCCGCGTCGGGATCATCGTCGCGGGCCGGGCCGTCGTCCAGCGTGATTGGTTCTTCTTCGCCCGTGATCGGATATTCGGCGACCGGCTCTACGGATGTTGCTTCCTCGGGCGGGGGCTCGCTATCGGCGTTGACCGAAATGGTCGGCTCGACGCCACCGGTGTTATCGTCCTCGCTCGGATCCCCTAAGGGCAGTTCGTTCTTGTTGCTCGCGGCCATGGTATTTCTCCCGCGAGCCGCCGACGCACCATGCGCCGCGCACTCGCGGGACATTCAATCAGTCGATTCGCAGCGTGAACCTTTCCGAAGCTACCGGCCTCCGGCCGACGGGCCTTCGTTCAGGTTCTGCGCGTTGGCAGCTTCGCGCCCAAATTCGGCCGTACAGCCATACCGGCCAAAAAGCTGAAAGCTGTCATTTAATAAGCGACATACAGGTGGGTAGGCGCGCCACGAGGTTCGAGGTGTGATTGCAGGTCAATCGACCGTATTTGCTTATCAGCTCAACTCAAACGTCCCATCGCCATGTCGATCCGTAGATCGTTTGATTTTGATGTTCGGTCCATGTGTATTGCGTCCACATATTCTGTTCCGGATTGCCGCCCATCTTCGCCCACTTAAGCAAAAAACCGTAAGCGGCTTCGGTCAGCCACGTTGTCGGCGCATCGTTCAGTTCCGTAAGCTTTGCCGCATAGTTCGCCGCCCGTCCCACCCATACAATGTCATTGCCGCCGCGGACGCCGGTCCGCACCGCCCGGATTTCGCTGGTGTCAATTCCAACGACATGACGGGCGTTGTAATTCGCACCTGGATATCGCGCCTTCAATTTCGGGTTGATGATTTGCAATACCGCATAATTGATCTTCAGCGCGCAGCGAGCGGCCGTCGACGTTTGCTGCTTCCCCAAAAAAATCGCCATTATTCTGTCACCATCGTATGAGATGATGGAACCGCCTTGGGCGCGAATGATCTTTCCCGCACAATGCAAGAAGGTCTTGTAGACCTCTGCAGCAAACCACCACGTCTTATTGTCGATCAGCTTGGTCGAACTACGCAGGTCGGCATAAAGGATCGTCGCGCGTTCCAGTACGACGGCATCGTTGCTTCCGAGAAGGAGATCCTCCGGCGCAGGCACGACTTGACCAATCCGTGTGGTCCATTGGTCGCGAAAAGTCGTTGCGACGTGTTCCTCTAGATCTTCCTTGAGAGCCATATGCTAACCGTTGTTCGGGCCAAGCGCTAATATGTGCTCCCGCAGTCGATTGCAGGCAGGGGCAAGCAGTGCCGCGGCGTCAGCGCCAGGCTCGTACCTGTAGGTAATCGTGGTAATCCCGGTCAGATCGCTCGGCAATTTCACTTTCTCTTCCCGTGGTTCCATCAAGATCGCGCGGGCTCTGCTCAACCGACCCATAAAAAGCCCCAGTTCGAAGACCACATTGTCACGCGGGCTAGGCCAATCTTTGCCCCGACTCTCGGTTAGGTCGTCGGCGTGAGCAATCGCCACGGCGAAATCGGACTGATCGATCTGCGCCTCGAGGTCTGACAGGGGGTAATTCGCTACCTTGAAAACGCCGTCGGTCCAAATGACGGTGAGAAACGGGTCGTGCTCAAATGCGTCCTGAACTAACCGGGCAACTGGTAGCGCTTCCGCCGAGGAAATGATGAAGACTCTTATCTTATCATGGTAAGCCCCTATCGTAGCGTTGCGCTCCAACAAGCGCCTAGCCAGCTCCTTGCTGATCGCTCGATAGATCTCAGGAAAGGCAGCTCCAAGCGCCGCGAACGCGGGCTCAGACAGCTTGAGTACGACCATGTCGTCGGCCGCGAGGCATGTTGCCGACCGTTTTTGGGTTGGCTGGACGACAGCCATTTCCCCAACGTGCGTTCCGGGCCCACGCTTGGCCACCACTCTGCCGTTTATCACGACATCACAAATTCCCGCGAGAATTAGATATACATCGTTATCCTCGCCGCCTTGTTCGATAAAAACGTTCCCTGCAGGGATGTCGATGAGTTCGGCCGCTTCGTCGATCTCCCTCGCGAGCTTTTCGTTTTCTCCGACGAGTGGCATGGCTGCGATAGTCTCGATGCGAAGCCGGTCGTTTGATTTGAACCGCTCGTACATTTTATACAACTTTCTGCCCTTCATAGTTTGAAATTGTGTCGTATTGCCTTGGCGAGGCCACATTGGGCGCGATCTTCGGCCCCCTCAAAACCGTCTATTTCGAAAACAGGGGAAACGCTCCCGTCTCAACGGCGCTGCCGATCAGGAATAGGAGCCAGGGCGCGATCGATACGCACGTCAGAATGTACGACCGATTCAGCCTTGAAAACTTCATCGCCAAGATCTCAGAATTGCGCCAAATCTGGCACAAGGCGTCATCAAGTAGATCATCGTTGGAGACTGCTTTGACCTTAGCGATGTATTCGTCGGCCTGCTGACGAGAGATGTCCGCGAAATATATGAGTGAGGGGCGCACTTTATTGCCCAGATGAGAAAATGACACTGCGATTAGGCAAACGAGCGCTGCCCCAATGAGGATCAGGGCAACTCCAGCAACGCAGATCCAATGCGTCTTGAAGATTTCGGCGCTGAGATTGAGCGCAACGACGCCCGCCATCGCCAGATTGAGCGTGAGCAGTTCCGCGGCGCGCGTTTCGATGCGGCCGTGAAACGACTGCGTTCGATCAAGCTGCGCTAACGCAAACGCCAACCGTTCTTCTTTTGTCATTGTCCAGCCCCCCGCTTAGCGAACGTGAACTTGCCTTCACTCTTGTACGTCGGCTCGCGCAGTTCGCATGATCGCATTCTGCCGCAACACTGAAGGCCTTCAGCACGCACATGACTCCAATATTCGGCGAGGGCCGTTCGCCGCTTGCGCTCCAACCTCACAAGATCGAGCAGCTTGGCACGGTGGTCGCAGCTCCGACGGAGCATCGGGCGGCTCCGGTTTCCTTTCACCATGCAGCGATCGCGACAACCCCGTGGGCAGGGAGCTCGCCCATTGATCGGCTCACCTTTTCTGCCCAGCAAACGTAAGTCTGGATCTGTGATCCAAGACGGTTCGTTTAGCCGTGCCGCCTTATATTCTTCGTCGATGCTGAGTTCGCCCGCAATGGCGAGCGCCTGCTCGTGAAACTCTCCAGCGTCACCATGATCGAGCGCATGTTCTGGGGGCCAAATTCCAGTTAGCTCGGCTACACCCTGTAGCCGTAAGAACTGACGAAGTTGCTCCCACCACTGAATTGCTTTCTCGGCATCGTCTACCGTAAGGTACCGCAAACCAAGGCAGAACGTCTCATCGTACTGGATGTGTCGTTCAGGACATCGGGCCGGAAAGCATGTGCCAAGCGGATGCTCGCCAACCTTTGGTATGGGAAAATTAGATATTCGAAGCGGCACGCCTGACGTCGCCCAAGGCGTGTGTTCGACAAACGCACGGCCCTCGACCGTCTTGCCAACTCGCACAGCACTAGTGAACCACGCAGGCTGTTGCCCAAGAAGGATATCAATGCTTGCTCGAGGGTTGATCACCAGCGCGAATGGGCCCTGAACGGCTGTTCGGGCTGATGCGCGCGCAAGGGCTCGGGATCGCTTTTGGCAACATATGGGGAAGACATTGTGCCCACCAACAATTCGGCCGTGTCGAACGTCAGATTTGGCACAATCCGGCCTGCTGCGAACACCTCGCGAATAGCAGCGGGCGCCTCCTTATAAGCGTCTGGTCCAAGGGCCGTCTCCGTCCCGTCACAACGCTGCTGCTCAGACTCGGAAACGCACGTAGCTCGGCTTGCCGCAGACCGAACGCTCGCCGCGCCGCGAAGGCCAAGCCGGCACACGGGAGTCTGACCGAAATCGATTCCAATCGCGATCCCGAGCCCCTCGATGCCCGGCAACATCTTCACACAGAGCTCAAAGGATGACCGAATACCCCCAGCTGCCAGTACGGCAGACCGGATCGTATCCATCGTATTGGTATTGAACCGATCACCCTCCGCAATCAGCCCATGAACGCAGTCGCCGATGAATCGGACCTTGCGGCCGTCGAAATCGTCTCGCAGCACTGCTGCCATCTCTGCCCTAAGCACGTGCAGGTTCGCCACGGCCTCCGCGACAGCGCCGATCGCGATCGCGTTGTCGATGTAAGCTGTGAAGCCGTCGAGATCGGCGAATATGGACGCCAAGGGCATGCGAATTGCGCGGCTTGGTGGATGTTCACCAAACACGATGTCCTTAAGCGGCGGCTCCTTGTGATGGAACGTGAATGCGGCGTTTGACGCGGCACTCCGTTGCTCATCGATCGACCTACGCGCTTCGTCGAAGGCCGCGTCAAGCCGCTGGGTCGCGCCAGATTCATAGCCGGCTGCAACGAACTCCTCGTTCAGCGCAGCAGTTTCGAATGATTTCCGAAGCGTCGATGCGCCATCCATAAACAAACCACCGACAAGCTCGAAGGCCTCGGGCGACTTATGGCTGGCCATCTTTGCCCGTGGGCTAAGGAAGATACCTTCGTCGCCGCCTATTGCGAGTTTCGCAGCATGGTTAGCCGGGCTGCCGATGAAGAGAGGCTCAGGCTCGTCCTTTTTACCGCCGTCGATGGCGACGGCAGGGCCGCTGTCGATTCCTACGCGAACCCGCGTACGAAACTCCGGGTACGCGACACCTAAGCGTTCCACCATCTTGCGAAATGCCGCAGCGAACGCTATCGCACGCCGAACGCGCTCGGGTTCGTTGTCCTGCCCTTCCGGGGTTAGAACAACCGCATGCAACCGAGGCCCGTGAAAATCGACACGCTGAAGTTCGAACTCTGAAATCAGTTCATCGCACGCGCTGTATTGCGCGTGCAGGAATTCGAAGGCTCGCCGATGGCTCGCTTCCGTCTCCCGGCCTGCGTCGACCAACACATCGTTGAAATCCATCAGGTTGGCGTAAACATGCACGCCATTGGTCATGATTGCGCGGTTGCGCGGAATTCGAACCAGCAGATTTTCGGGGGCCGCGTCCTGCGTTCCTGCGCTTGCCTTGATGAGACGGCTTTCCGAGAGATACTGCGCGAAGTCCTCGACGAGGATTTCGCCCTGGGGCACGGTACCGATAAATTTTTCGATGCGAGCTCGCGCCCGGTCTCTTACCCAAGCCATCAGCAATCCTTCGTTTCGCGGCACCGCCCAAGATTGTTACGGGAGGCGACATATTCAATGCGTGCGAAGGAACATGTTAGTCACAAATGCGGAACACTGGAAGAACTAAGCGGCGATTCCTGTGGATAGCCGCCACTAAAATCGCCCATTTTGGATCTAAAATGGAATTTAGTGCGTCTGGATCACGTTCGGACGTATTGGAAACGATGCGATGGTCGCTGGGTCGGCAAGCAGGATGCGTCAAACCTTAAGACTTATGCGGGCAAGTCATCTGGATGCACGTCGCCTGCATCCGCGAGGTAGCTAGAGCATCTCTCTTACACTGATACGCTGACGGATTTGCTGTCCGCTTTGGCACAGTGTCACTGCTAAGGCGACAGTCCGCAATCGGCCCAGCTCCGGTCAACAAGGGATCGCCTCGCAGACGTCTGGTATTGGGTTCGGCAATTGGTCGTGAACGACCGCAATAGGGTGGGAAGCTGCCATTGATCAGCACTCACAAATTCCAGAACACAACCCTGGCCAGGCACCGCTGCTCTTCGCTCGGCGGCGCGAGCATACGTTCGTTTAGGTAGGGATCGACGGTGATCGGGCTGACGGCAGCGAGCAGCGGCGCGACCTCGCGGAGAATGGCCTCGCGGTAGGCACGGGACTGAATCGATGCGCGCTCCGCCGCCAGCTCCGCAACCTGCAGGCGGTCGAAGAAGCGGCGGAACAGATCCTGTATCCGCTCAAGCGGATGCTGGCACGGCAAGCTGGTATAGCTCGCCATCGCATCGGCCTCAGCATCGGCGCTGACGGGAAAACGCTCATCCAGATATGCATCGCGATTCGCCGCCTGCGCCGGATCATACTGGATGTAACGGCAGCACTTGCGCAGGAACGCGAGTTCGGCGTCGGGACGCAACCATGCCTCGAACCGGAATCCCTGTGTCCAGCCCGGCTGGCCGACCACGGTCGAGCACTGGTCCGAGCGCTTGCCAGCCTGCTCGTAGGGGCTGGAGCGGCGCTTGCGGTCGCAATCGGACTCGTCCAGCTCCGCCAGCGCGCCGGTCAGGCCATGTTTGCGCGCGTACAGCCGCTCGACCTCATCACGCAGGCGCGGATTGTCGATGAGCGTCGGGACGACGACCCTGGCCCAGGCATCGTCCGATCCACCGAGCTTGCTTTCGCGCTGCAATATGCTGCGTGCCGTCGGCAGGCAGATGTTGCTGGTGATAAGGACCGCCAGATGGATGGTCGCGGTGTCCTGCCGGTCGTCGGTGCCGAGACCGCGACGCCCCGGCTGGCGATAATCGCCTTCCAGTCGTTCAAGCTGCATGTTCTCGATCATCTGGATCAGCGCGACCGCCGCGAGCATCCCGGGCTCCACGCCGAGGAAGTAACGCACCGGCATCCCGCCCGCGACCGCACGCACGCCGCGATAGCGCGGGCGGAACACCGCGCTGCCGTCGAACGCGGCGGCGATGCGTTTGGGCTGGTCGGCGGTGTCCTGATCCATCGTCGGATGCAACGCGCGGATGTGCGCCGCCGCGCTGGCGATGAACTTTTCGGTCTCGACCAGCGCTACCCCGGTCAGCGATGAGCAGCCGAGCAGCGCCGCCTTCACGCTGTCGCGCGTCACACCCCTGTCTGCCTTGAGGCAATCGATGATCTGGAACACCCGCTCGAACTCGCTCATCAGCGCGGTGCCATACATCAGACGGCGGAGGCGGCTGGGAATGTGGCTCTTCGGATTCGACGCCGGTAGGTCGGCGCTTTTCATCTTGCGACCGAGCTTCCACGCAGCAGTAAAATCGCGCCGCCATAACGCGACGGACAGCGCCGCATTGGTTGTCTGAAGCGCGACCAGATTGTCGCGATGAATCGCCGTGCTGAACATCAGCAGCGACAACTGCGTCTCGTCGGTGACGTGGCGGGCGTCGTGATCGACGAGATGGATTAGCTCGGGGTCTTCGCCCTTCGGGATCCCGAGTACCTCACGGTCTGCGGCACGCACGTCGCTTAGATCGCGGCTATAGATCAGGTGTGGTAACGCGAACGGGCTGTAGAGCGGGCGCCAGCGCAGCACGCCGTAATAGTCGGTCTGCCGCTTGCCCGCTGGCACCGGCACGCCGTCGATGGTCACGACGATGCCATCGAACGCGAACCCTTCGAGCTTGGACAGCTCAATGACGATCGCGGTTTCAGGCGCTGGTATCAGGTCGCGGTCCCCTGCCAGCTTCGTCGTCAGGTCGGTAACGACCGGATGCCCTACCACGAGGATATCTCGGATACCGGGGAAGCGGATCGCCGCGTTCGCGGCGCGCTGCATTTCGGCGGCCGGCACCATGCCCGTGTCCGGGTCTGCACCTTCTGCGAACCATCCACCGGGGTGGCGAGCGAGCCGGTGGGCCGAGCCCCACGCGCCGCCGAACGGATAAACCATCTCGGTCGCTCTGGTGGAATTGAGCTGCTCGCCATATAACGGCCCTTGAAATACGGTCACGATGTCTTCCTCTTCGACCGCCAGTCGGCGGCATAGTTGGTCCATGCGGCATCCTCGCGGGCTATGTCCTCGCGCTCGAACCGCTCCAGATCCCCTTGTAGGATTCTGAGTCGCTCCCAAGAAGCGATCCCAGAATTAATCGCTGCGTATACAGCGTCGGGCGCGCTGTTGCCGGTCAGCGCCGGACGCAATTCGGCCAGTTCTTTGGCAACGCCCACGACCTCGCGCTCGATCGCCAACGGGTCGGCGAGCCGGTGTGCGTGGCCCGCGCGATCGGCCCAGGCGAACCAGCCACCATCGCCCTGACCGCCGCGCGCGAAGCGGGGCTGTTGATCCAGCCACGCCTTCGCTTCGCCGCGCGATGCCGTGTGCGAGGGAGCGGTGCGCGATGCGCACGCTGCGATCACACGACGCTGCAGATCGGTCATCGGTTCGGCGAGCAATTGCGTGCGGGTCGCTGGTGATCCGGCGGTCACAACGGTGAGCCGGTCATGCTCCCCATGCAGCGCCACGACCAGCTGAAAGTCGGCGATCATCGCCGGCAGCCGATCGATCTGCTCGGCGAGCTTCGCTGCTTCCGCGCGGGTAACGGCGACGGCATGCTCGTTCCAGCGGCCGAGATCGTGGCGCAACTGCTCGAGCCGCGGTTGGAACTTGCCGATCGCGGTGCGTGCCGGGTCGCGGATCATGCGATCCGGATGGTCCAGCATCGCGACGTAGCGATCCTTCTCCTGTTCGATGGCGGCCACCTCGGCCTCGATCTTCGCCGGGCTATCAAGCTCGTGCCGCTCGCCCTCGCGGTCAGTCCAAACGAACGCACTCATGCCACGAACTCGCGATAGTTCATGTTGGCGCCGTGCGCCTCCAGCCAGTTGGCAGCATCCCCGCGCGACAGATGGCCAGGCACGTCGATCCCACGCAGGCGACAGGTGACGCGGATCATCCAGCGCTGGTCGCGCGTCATCCCTTCTTCGCGCCACGCGCCTTCGAGCCGGAACTCGGCATCGCGGGCGAGCCACTCGGCGCGATCCTCATCATAGGCGGCGAGCCGGCGGGTCCAGGTCTCGTACAACCCGCGCGCCGACAGGTCGCGGTCATGGCGATCGATCATCATGACGATCGCCGCACCGAACGACACCGACGGGTCGGTGTCGATCAGCTCGTCCATGTCGGCGCAGACCTGATCGGCCCAGAACGCGAGCAGCCCGGCGAGTGCATCAGCGTCGATCGCCGACAAACCGATGTTCACCAGCACGCCACCGAGTGCGATCTTGTTGTGCACCTCGCGCGGCTCGGCGACCACGGTCTTGTAGCGCGGTGCGATCAGCGCACGGCGGCGCTCGTCGATCGCCGCGCGGTCCTCGCCGAGCCGGGTGATCCTGGCGTCGGCATCAGCGAGAATGTGGTCGATGTCCGGCTGGCCATCGGCGTTTTCGTAAATTTGCGAATCCATGCCTGTTCTCCTGTGGAAGCGGCATAATCGGGTGATTCGGGCAATGATCCTTTCCGAAGCTAACTCCGGAAAGGATCATCGAATCAGGGGAGCTAAGGTTGGGGGGCTAAGATTGGCGCAAGAAATGTTTCACCGATGGCGAACCTTTCATCACCCTCCCGGGCTCCTCGGAACGCCCCCCAACGCAAAGGTCATCTTTATGTCGATGCGCTCGTCGGCGACGATTTCTGCCGTCAGTCGAAGCTGACCACCCACAGCGCCAACACCTTTGCAAAGAAGAAGCTCGATACTGCGTCCCAGTCGCTCCAACTCAGGAACGAGAGCCGAGAAAAGAAGGCGCGCCAAGTCGAGATCCGCGCCTGGCGGGCGGCCGAGCGCAGCATCGCTGCCGAGCTTCGCGAAAGCGATCAGCGCATTCGCCTGATGTGGCGATCACTCAAAACCAGGGTGCGGCCAGAGAAGAAGGTCAGGCACACGCCGCCGAAGGAGCGGCAGCGCCATTGGCCTTACGCTTCGGTCGCGCTGCCCAAATACGACGGCCCCGTCATCGACCGCCAGGGTCAGCGCGGCGTATTTCTGCGAATGCGATATTACTCGCGTCGCACCGCGGAAGCCGGCGTTTCACAGCGCGTCGTGAAATATTGCTTCAACGGCGCCGCTATCGATCCGGACGGCAATCCCTATGTCGCCACCAACGTGGGCGTCACGATCGATGAAGCGCTGTGCGGGTTCGACCACCTCGAGCAGGTAAACTGGGCGGCGGCGAAGAACGCCAAGTTGCTGATGCACGGCATTCTCGCGGTCGATCACCGCCAGTCGCCGGACGAGATGATGACCTGCGGCCTGCGCTGGGCCGAGGAGACGCTCGGCCGGTTCGATCTGCCGTATTTGGTGACATTGCATGCCCCGCCGCCGGACGGCGACCAGCGCAACTGGCATTTGCATATCTTGTGGTCGTTCCGGCCCATGGTCCGCACCGGTGACCATGAATGGCAGGTCGCCGAGATGCTGCGCACCGATCTCGACAATCCCGCGGCCATGAAGGTGTTCCGCGAGATGTTCGCGAGCGTCATGACCGAAATGTCGTTCGAGGCCGGGCAGAACCAGGTCTGGACCGCGAAGAGCAATGCCGATCGCGGCCTGCCACACGAGCCGCAGGTTCATCTCGGTGCCGCCAAGACCAACCAGGCGCGCAGCGGCGAACATGTCGCCGAGAACGAAGAAAACCATGAGCGGGTCATGCGCTCGAAGGCGGCGGTGATCGACGATGCGCTACGCCATGCCGGCGAGGCGCTAACGAAGGCGCAGAATGTCGCCCGCGCTGTTGTTGCGCGGTTTGCCCAGTCGCCGATGCTGCCCATGCGGGTCCCGGAGCGGGTGGTCGCCGCGACGATGGCGCTGGACGGGCCGGCATTCGGGAACGTGCCACGTCTGTCGTTCGCGTCTGCAGTCGTGCCGGCGATGGTTCTTTGGGACAGGGTCGAGCCTGCACAAGTCACCGGATCGATTGAACTTGTCGGGCGTGAGCCGCCGCGTAGATCTTCGATTACGATCCCGTCGGGGAGGCCGTCGCGACCGCTTCCGCGCCCTGCGCGCGCCAAATTCGCAAATTTGCGAATCCGATCGCTGTCGCCGGCAAGCACGCAGAGCCTTGGTTCGGCAGCCCTGCCAGCGGTGCGCCCACGCGTGGGCGCGCTATCGCTAGTGGAATTGCGACCTTTCGGCGCGCCCCGCATGGTGCAAACCGACCATCTCGCCGTCATGCCGGCAGTCATCGCCCGGTCGGTCATTCCAAAATTGCCGATCATCCTATCCGGCTTGGCATCACGATCGATCTATGATGTGCCGGTCGAGCAGGTGCCGGGCCGATCGATCGTCACGACATCGATACGGATGCAGGCATCGATCGGTCCGCTTCCCGTATCCGCAAGTTTCGATACCATCGATCGCGTAATCGACCGCGCCGCCAAGGCGACACGGCTCGGCGACGAACGTCGTCAGCGCCAGCGCGATGACGCCGAACGTCTGGAGCGCGACGTCAGGGCAGCCGACCAAAGGCGAACCCTTGATCTGCTGCTGCGCGCTATCGGGAACGAGCGCCATTATCTCGCCGAGAAAGAGGGCCGACGGGCCGTCGATGCCGCGCTTCTTGCGCGGTTCGGCTTGTCGGGTGATGACGTCGCGGTGGGCGACGTGCAGGCACAGCTCGAACAACTTGCTCAGGTTCAGAACGGTGAGCTGTCACGGATCCATGCCTATGTCTCGGGATCGCCGGATCACTTGCACCAGGACGGCGGGCATTGGTCGCTCGACGAGCGCGCGCCGGCCGATGTCCGGAATCTCGTGACCGCGTGGCGCAACGATAGCACGTTCGATGCAGCCCTCGGCCGCCTTGCCGGGGCGAGAGCCAAGGTCGCCGCCGAAGCAGCAGCGCCGACCGTGGAGAATGTTCCTGGCAGTGCGTGGCGCAAGGCGCGCGCGGCCCGGGATCGTGCCATGGCGGCCTGGGGTGCGAACGAGCGGACCGATGGCCGCGGCATGCCCCGGCCCGGTCAGCAGATCGATCGCCCGGGGATGACGCAGGAACCGGATCTGTCGGACGTGGCGCGCCGCTCGCGGCCTGTTCCGGATCGCGGATTTGGCGATTGAGCTCAGCCGGGGGTATCGTTGCTCGCCGACGGTCGATCCAGTGCATCGATCCGCGCGTCGCAGGCCATTACGGCCTCCGCCTTGATGCCGTACATGACCCCGTGAAACTCGACGCAGAAGCATTCGAGCCGTTCGGCGCCGGTTTTGTCCGCTAACCGGTACCAGCGGGCCGACGGGCATACCGCGCAAACCGGAACTCGCGTCATGGCCTCCAGTAGTGCTGGCGCGCCGATCAGCGTGGGGCCGAGCAAGGATTTGTTGTTCTCCAGCAGGGCGCGGTCGTCATCGGTCATGCAAACCGGCATACGCGGCGAGTTTTAAGATCCGCCTATCGCCTCGAACATCGCGTCGCGCACAGTTGATACTGTTTTGAGACGGACGTGGAAAAGGGACTGGGGATCAGTCCTGTCGATCAGGGTGAAGGATGGAAAAAAGGTGCATGGCGCGCCGGCCGTCCGGTCACCTTGATCAGCCCCGCGGGCCGCAGCCCGCTTTCAACCAACGAGGTGCAGATATGCGCAGTTCAACGCGCGGAGCCGGTGACGTGCGCGTCCCCGGCTCGATCCTGGCTTATGACATCGAGACGATCTCGCCCCAGCTCGAAGATGGATCGTTTCCGCCTTGGCCGACCCATCAACCGGTTGCGATCGGCTTTGCGGTAGCCGCGCGGGTCGGTGACCGATGGACATTCGACATCGACGCGCTGGTCATCACCCCGGGCGGCACCGACGAAGCCATGATGATCCGCGAGGCGGATCGGCGGATGGCTGCGGCGCAGGGTATCGCATCGTACAACGGCCGTCAGTTCGATGCCCTCGTTCTCCGGCTCGCCGCTCAGCGGCAACGGCTGTGGGGATTGCAGGCGCTCGCCGACCATGCGGCCGCCAACCGTTTTGGTGGCGAGCATGTCGATCTTGCAGACTTATATTCGAGCCACGGACGCAAGGTATCGCTCGCCTCGATCTGCGATGAAGTCGGAATTCCCGTGAAAACCGATGTTGCCGGTGGCGATGTTGCGGCGCTGTGGGAAGCCGGCGAGGCGGAGCGCATCCGCCTTTACGTCATGGAAGATGCGGTCGCGACCTTGTGCCTGTACTTCGCATGGGTTGCGGCACGCGGTGCCGACGAGAGTCTCGTCACGCGGCCGATGGCAGCGCTTGCGCGACATATCGAAGTGACGCCGGACCTGCATCATCTGCACGCCTTCGTGGATTGCTCGCTGATGCACTGGTGCCGCCCGCGTGCGCTCAGGGCCGAAATCGGTGCGGCACTCGCCCGGGTCACCAGTCGGCTTCATCGAGAGGAGGGTGAGCGCGCCTTCGTCTCCTGATCTTCCCGTCCATTAACGCCCAGTCGGCCCGGTCATCTTCGCGATGGCCGGGCCGCTTTCATTTCGAGGAACTTGCATGACCATTGATACCGTTGTTCTCGCGACATCCTGGATCCACCAGACCGCGCTCCGCGAACGCCCGCCACGTACGCTGCTCGTCGGCGCGGCGACCCTGACCCTTCGCTATCGCTTCGGCGGCGCGGGGTTCGATCTTGCGGCGCACAGCACCACCGTCACCGACGACCCGGCCGAGACGATGTCGTGGCTGGCCGATAGCCTCCACGGCCCGCCGGCGCGGTTGCTGCTATGGCGCGCGGAAGACATCGTCGTGCCCTCGCTCATCGCCGCCGCCGAGACGGCGCGCGACACCATGGCGGCCGCGAAGATGCTGCGCGAACTTGACCGCGTTTTCACCGGCGAGGTGATCGACGTCGCCGAAACTTATGGCGGCATCAACGCCACATCGTTCGACGCGATCGCGCACGGTGCCGGCACCCCCGTCATACCGATGACCCGGGCCGATCTCGCCGAAGCCCACCGCACCGGCAACCACGGCGCGATCCGCGAGCACCTCGCCGCACGGGTGAAGGCGATCTGGCAGCTGTGGCTCGCCAGCCGCGAAGACACCGAGACGCTGATAGCAGCGACCGACGCGTGGCTTGCCACCCCGGACGCGCAGGTGCGGCTGTGATGCGGGTGGTGGATGGCAAGCCCTATGTCCGCCCGTGCCGCTCGATCCCATCGGACTGCAACGAAACCAACGAGTGGATCGCATCGATCGGCACTCTCTATGAGCCGCTGACCGCACTGATACCGCTGGCCGGAGCATCGGCGCTGAAACCTGGCCGGCACCGAGGCGTGTCGCGCATCGCAGCGGCGCTGCTCGAAGAAGCGCCGTGGATGGCGCCGGCGATCGACCGGGTCGCCGACCAGGCGGCAATGAGCCTGTGGGCGGGACGGCCGTGGTTGTCGCTGCGGCCAATGCTGCTGGTCGGTCCGCCCGGTGCCGGCAAGACGCATCTGGCCCGGCGGCTGGGTGCATTGTCCGGGTGTGGCGATGCGGTGCTGTCGTTCGCTGGCGTCAACAGTAACGCCGAGCTCGCCGGCAATCCGCGCGGCTTTCGCCACCAGCAACCATGCTTTCCGGCGATGGTGATGCTGCGCACCAACACCGCCAACCCGGTCGTCATCATCGATGAAGTCGAGAAAGCATGCACCGGCAGCACGGGCGATCCGGTCGCCACGCTGCTGGGCATGCTCGAGCGGTCGACCGCTGCGCGGTATTTCGACGGCTGTCTCGCGGCAGAGATCGACCTCAGCCACGTCAACTGGGTGCTGACGGCAAACCGAGTCGACGGCCTGCCGGCTCCGCTGCTTTCACGGGTCGATATCGTTGAGGTGGCCGGTCCCGGGCCAGAACATGCCGAGATGATCCTCGCGGCACTTTGGCGCGATGTCGCACGCGATGCCGGTCTGCCGCCATCGGCGCTGCCACGGATCGAGGCCGCCGCCGAGACGATGCTCCTGCGCCTGTTCCGCAACACGCGCTCGGTGCGCCGCCTGCGCCGCGCGATCGAGGCACTGGTTGCGGTGTCCGCTCGGCACGTGCCGCGGACGCTCAATTGAAGGAAGTCGACGTTGTGAAGTCACGGTTGGGCACCGTGGAAGACGGGAAAAAAGCTCCGGCCTGCAGGCCGTCACCAAAGAGGAACGACAGATGGAAATGCTGCTTCACCACCAGAACATGATGCTCGCGATCCGAAAGGAAATGGGCTGGCCGGCGTTCAAGCCGGTCAACGACTGTCTGGCGTTTTCGTCCGGCAAGGAGATGGATATCGAGAGCGGCATGGAGATCGCCCGCATCGCGCAGATGCTGGGCAAGGACGTCGTCTATTCCGGCTGGGCCAGCAGCAAGGCAACCGAGCCCGCCGGATTGTGCGTCGCGTATCGCGAGATGTTCAGCGTCGATATCGTCGATCGGCTGGTTCCCTACGCGGCAAACGACGACGCGCCGTTGCCGCTCGTGAGCGCCCGCTCGGACGAGTATTTCGTGGTCGATCGGCGCGGGACGCTCCAGCGTGTGCGGGGAAAGCCGAAGGACATCGGCGCCGGTCGCAAGCTGGCGATGAAGCGGATCAAGGCCACCGCCGCGACCCTGGGCAGCGAGATGCTCGGGACCAACCGCTTCGTAAAACCGGGTGCATCGATCGAGCCGGAAACACCGACCGAAACCATCGTTCGCTTCGGCTGAGTGCCATCCCCCTGTCCTGGAGAATTACCATGAAGATCGACCTTCCCGCCAAGCCGCGTATCCCCCGCAGCTATATCATCCTCGACCTCGAATCCGCCGTCATGGATGACGTCGGTCACCGCCGATACCAGGCGATGGAACGCTGGTCGCCCGGACCGGACGACCAGCACAGCCGCCGCGGCTATCAGCGGCATGAAGATCCGCTCAAGACCCCGCGATGGGTTTTTCAGCGTGTCGTCACGGCCTCGGTGATGCGCCTTGCCGAACATCCGGACGGCAATGTCGAGATCGCCGCGTTCGAGACCTTCTCCGCACCGGATCACGACGAGCGGGCCGTGATCGCCGGCGTGCTGCAAGTGCTCCACGACGCACCCAAGGGTACGGAACTGATATCATGGGGCGGGGCGATGCATGACCTGCCAGTGTTGCTGGGCGCGGTGCTGCGTCACAAAATGACATTACCGGAGGATTGGCGGTGGATGGCGTATGGCGGCGACGGGCGGGTACACCACGTCGATTTCGCGCGTGTGCTGACAGGCGGCTTCAAGATGAAGCCGATCCATCAAGCCGAATATGCCGCCGCGCTCGATATTCCCGCCAAGATATCCGCCGCACCGTTCATGGTCGCCAGGCTGATTGAGCAAGGCCAATGGAACCTGGTCGCCGAAATCTGCGAAGGCGACGTCATCACTGGCGCCTGCCTGCTGATCCGTTGGCGCCGGTTGTTCGATGACCGGGCCGAGGTTGACGCAGCCGAAGACCGGCTACTGCGCCAGATCGGCGAGCTGAAGCCGGATCGCGGTTATGTTGCGACCTTGCAGGCTCGGCGTGACGCCTGCTTCGGGGCGCAACTTGCGCAGGCTGCCAACGACGCCATCATCTTAGCGCCGTGGTTGAACGACGAGGCAGCATGAACTGAGATGGGCGTATCTGGAGCGAAATTGAACGACTCCAGATACGCTGCTCAGATATTCACATGTTCGCCAAACTGACAGCCTTCAGATCTAAGAGCCCGACCGAAAATTGAGTTGAACGATTTCAGTAGCTTGTGATTCACCGGGTGTTGCGAAGACCACGAGGATCACATGGGCTGGACTGAAACCGCTCGGCGCGAGCATGACAGAAGGGGGCTGCGCTATGCAAGCGACTGCACCGATGCAGAATGGGCTGTTGTCCGGCCATTATTGAGGCGAACCACCAAGGTGGGACGCCCGCGCAAGCACAAGGCGCGGACGCTGTGGGATGCGATCCAGTATATCGCCACGACAGGATGCCAATGGGCGCAACTGCCCAAGGATTTCCCGCCCTTTACGACGGTGCAGTATCATTTCTACCGGATGCGCGACAACGGCCTGCTCGATGTCATCAACGCAGTGCTGGTGGCATGGGTGCGGGTATCGGAAGGTCGCGAGCCGGCGCCGACCGCGGGCGTCATCGACAGCCAGTCCGTTAAAACCACCGAGGCGGGTGGGCCGCGCGGCTACGACGCGGGCAAGAAGATCAAGGGTCGTAAACGCCACATCGTGACCGACACGCTCGGCAATATGCTCGAAGGCGTGGTGCATGGCGCCGATGTTCAGGACCGCGACGGGGCACCCGGCCTGATCGAGCGATCCTGCGACGCGTATCCGACACTTGCCAGGCTGTTCGCCGATGGCGGCTATGCCGGGCAGAAACTCGAAGCCGCGGTCGCGCACATCGATCGGCTGACCATCGAAATCATCCGGCGCTCCGATCTGACAGGCTTTGTCGTCCTACCCCGGCGCTGGGTCGTCGAACGCACTCTGGCGTGGCTGAACCGGTGCCGTCGCCTGGCTAAAGACTGGGAAGCCTCCATTGCATCGTCCGAGGCATGGATCGTCGTCTCGTCCATCAGGCGAATGACGCGCCGTATTGCCAACCTCGAATTATGAGTCGGGCTCTAAGTTTTCGGAGTATTTTCACAGCACGGATGGATTACCGCTGGATCTGGCTGAGATCGGATAGGCGACGAGGCCGCCTTATAGCCGCTCGCACTGCCGACCGCTGCAAAAACATGCGCCATAGCCGCGGCATGATGAACAGCGGTCGGCTCCTTGGTCTCAGTTGTGTGTTCTCGGTCGGATCTGAATTCAGCCCTCCAAGCATCGGACGGGAATGCGCCGATGTCATTCGCTTCGAGGCTGCTCACACCCGGCTCGGCATCGACGATGTCGCTCGGGACTTCGAGGTGTGGCGGGCGAAGCGCTGGGACGGGAAAATGACAATGCACGGGGTCCCCAAAACGTTGCTCGGTCCCTCGAAGTACTGCGTGTCTTCGGCGTGATAGCAGCGGCGGAATCGGCCGCCGACCTGGGTGCGCCTAGCGCATTCGGCCCAGCGCGCAGCCGCCTGATTACTGGATCGGCGGTGACGGAGTAATGCGAAACCACTTCATTGCGGCGAAGATCACCGGTCCTGAATACGTAGGATCGGGCAGCCTGAGGGCAAAGTTGCAGCTTCAGCCGCTCGCCGTTGCATTTATTCGACCAATTTGAACGCAATAATCGCGCCGCTGAGGTTAGATTGCAATCGACGGCGGCGCCGGTTCATGTCACACTTTCAAACGAAGAGAGATAAAGAGAACCGCTTCCTAGGAGCTGCGTGGCGTAGTGAGTACCGAGCCCGACGCTTCCCCCGAGCGCGTTGTGTTGGACAATGGTCTGGTTGCCTTTGCGACCGTGCTGGCGATGCATCGCGTCGCCGTCGATCCCGACCAATTGCGCCATGCGCTTGGTCATTTTAATCCAGTATCGGCAGGCGATCTGTTGCGTTTGGCAAAGCGACAGGAAGGGGTCCGTGCGCGAGCGATCGTCACGTCCTTCGATCGTCTGGCGCACACCCCTCTACCTGCGCTGGCTGAAGGACCGGATGGCTGGTTCATCATAGGCCGCGTCGTCGAGGACAGCGTGCTCATCCAGCGCCCGGGTGCCGCAGCTCAGCGCGTAGATCGGCTTTCGGTTGAGCAAATCTGGTCCGGTACATTGGTCCTCATCACGACGCGGGCAGGCGTGGCCGGAGCCGCCGGTCGTTTCGACATAAGTTGGTTCATTCCGCAGATTGTTCGGTATCGCCGGTTGATCGGAGAGGTACTGCTGATCACGTTGGGGTTGAACCTCCTCGGGCTAGCCGCGCCGCTGTTCTTCCAGAACGTGATCGACAAGGTACTCGTGCACAACACGCTGGCGACACTTCAGGTATTGTCGGTCGGGTTAGTCGCGGTGTCGGTGTGGGAAGTTGTATTCGGATGGCTGCGCACGCGGCTGTACTCCGAGACGAGCCAGAAACTCGACGTCGAGCTAGGTGCTAAGCTGTTCCGGCATCTGCTGGGACTGCCCCTCTCTTACTTCGAAGCACGACGCGTCGGCGACACCGTCACGCGTGTTCGCCAGCTGGAATCGATCCGCGAGTTTCTGACCAACGCCTCGTTATCGGTACTCGTCGATCCGGCGTTCACGATTGTGTTCCTCATTGCGATGTGGATCTATTCGCCGGCGCTGTTCTGGGTCGTGGCGCTGACCATCCCGGCCTACGCCTGCGTCTCGCTGTTCGTTACCAAGCCGCTCCGCGCGCGCCTGAACGAGAAGTACGAGCGGGGTGCGGCCAACAATGCGCTGCTCGTCGAAAGCGTATCGGGGATGCAGACGGTCAAGGCCGCCGCCGTCGAGCCCCAATGGCAGGAGCGGTGGGAGCGGCAGCTCGCCGGCTACAGCGCCGCCAACCAGCGCGTGATCAATTTGGGCAATACCGGCAGCCAGGCGGTGCAGCTGATCTCCAAGCTCAGCTTGGCGGCGATCCTCTATTTTGGTGCTGGCCAAGTAATCGCGGGCGCGATGACGGTGGGCGGGCTGGTCGCGTTCAATATGTTCGCGCAGCGCGTGTCGGGGCCGGTCATTCGC
This sequence comes from Sphingomonas sp. UYAg733, assembly GCF_054057355.1. NCBI lineage: Bacteria > Pseudomonadati > Pseudomonadota > Alphaproteobacteria > Sphingomonadales > Sphingomonadaceae > Sphingomonas > Sphingomonas sp. UYAg733. The sequence continues at coordinate 43,286 of NZ_JBSRZE010000004.1, read as the reverse complement.
ATGGCGCAACTGTGGCAGGACTTCCAGCAGGTGCGGCTGTCGATCGAGCGACTGGGCGACGTGCTCAATTCGCCGGTCGAGCCGGGGATGGGATCGCGCATCGCTTTGCCCCAACTGAAGGGCGCGATCCGGTTCGACGGCGTGAAGTTCCGTTACGGTCTGGACGGACCTTGGACGCTCGACGACATCAACCTCGATATCCCGGCGGGCGGGACTTTGGGCGTCGCCGGATCGTCGGGATCGGGCAAATCGACGCTGACCAAGTTGCTGCAGCGGCTCTACACGCCGGCGTCGGGGCGCATCCTGATCGATGGCGTCGATATCGCCCAGATCGACCCGGCGTGGCTGCGGCGCCAGATCGGCGTGGTGCTCCAGGAAAACCTGCTGTTCAACCGCACGATCCGGGAAAACATTGCGCTCGCCAATCCTGCCATGCCGCTCGAAGCTGTGATGGCCGCCGCTGAACTGTCCGGCGCACACGAGTTCATCTTGGGGCTGGCGCAGGGATACGACACGTTGATCGAGGAACGCGGCGTCAATCTCTCGGGCGGCCAGCGGCAAAGAATTGCGATCGCCCGCGCGCTCGTCACCCGGCCGCGGATCCTGATCCTCGATGAAGCCACCAGCGCGCTGGATGCCGAAAGTGAAGAGATCATCCAGATGAATTTGAAAGCGATATCGCGCGGACGGACGGTGCTGATCATCGCGCACCGCCTGTCGGCGATCCGGCAATGCGATCGTATCGTGACGCTGGAACGCGGGCAGACTATCGAGATCGGTACGCATGACGAGTTGCTTCGCGCCAATGGTCGCTATGCCGGACTCCACCGCCGCCAGATGGGCGTACCGGGCGCAATACCGGCATGAACATGCTCACACGCAACTGGCAGGTCGTTCGCGATTCGCTCGCCGACGAGCGGTCGCGCAAGACATCGGTGTTCAAGAGCGATGAGGCCGCGTTCCTACCGGCCGCGCTCGAAATTGTCGAGACGCCGGTGTCGCCGACCGGCCGGATTACAGCTTGGGTTCTGATGATCGGGCTCGCTGCGACGATCGCTTGGCTGGTGTTCGGCCAGATCGACGTGGTCGCTTCGGCGCCGGGAAAGCTCATACCGGCCGACAGTGTAAAGCTGATCCAGCCGGCCGAAGCCGGCGTCGTACACCGCATTTTAGTGCGGGAAGGCCAACGCGTGCGCGCCGGGCAGCCACTGGTCGAACTCGATCCAACTATCTCGTCCGCCGACACCGCGCAGGCACGAAAGGCACTCGAAACGTCGGAGGTGGATGCGGCGCGCGCTCGAGCGGTCCTTGGAGCGCTGGACGGCCGGAGCCTGACATTTGTGCCGCCGCCTGGCACGCCGCCTGAGGTCATTCCGACTGAGGTCGCATTGGCCCGCGCCGAACTGGCCGACATCACCGCAACGGCACAGACCAATGTTGCGCGACGCGATGCGGCTGGCGCAGCCAGGCGCGAGGCCCAAATCCAGGCGGCGAAGCTTACGGAGACGATACCGCTGCTCGACGAACAGATTGCGGCGAACGAACAACTGCTGGCAAAAGGCTACGTCTCCAAGCTCAGGGTCATCGAAATGCGCCGTCAACGCCTGTCGACGGGGCGTGATCGCGACGCGGCGATTGAGACTGCAGACAAAGCCGCCGCCGAAATGGCCGCCGCCAATGGGGCGATCAAACAGGCTAGCGCGGAAGCAAGAGTGAGGGTGCTGGGAAATTTGGTCAAGGCTGAGTCCGACACTCGAATGCGTCGAGAGGAACTGACTAAGGCCACACAAAAGTCGAGCTTGCAAACTCTCGCTAGCCCGGTCGATGGCACGGTTGCGCAGCTCATTGTTCACACCGTCGGCGGCGTCGTCGAAGCGGCCAAACCGATCATGATTATCGTGCCGACAGGCGGCTCGCTGGTTGCAGAAGTGAAGATCTCCAATCGCGACGTGGGTTTCATTCGCGTCGGTCAGGAGGTCGCGGTCAAGGTCGAAGCGTTTCCGTTCACACGATACGGTACTTTTAAGGGCCGCGTCGAAAGTATCGGGTCAGACGCAGTCGAAGACGAGAAGCTGGGGCTATTATACCCGGCGAGGATAACGATTGATGCGAGCCAAGCGGGGTTGCGATCGGGGAGCGTGAAGGTAGTGGTCGGAATGCAGATCACGGCCGATATCAGAACTGGCCGGCGAAGTATCCTGTCCTATTTGCTGAGCCCGATCGACCAAGCGTCGCAGGAAGCCGGTAGAGAGCGCTAGCGCGCGGGGTCGCGACGGAATGAGTTCAAAATGGCTGAAGTTATTGTAACGTAAAGCATTATAATGAGGCTGACCTGTTGCGATCGGCTCGGAATAGGGGCAGCCTACCCAAACTGGAAACGGGCCCCGAGTCTCTTGGGGCGGCTTGTAGACTGAAGCGCCGATGTTTCCGTAAAGTGCGGAATCAGCATTGGGAGGGCGACGAAACTTATGTCCGATCAGGAAACGACCGTTTATGGGACCGAACTTGGTGATCGCCACACTTCATTTCGTTTATCGCTGTTGCCCGCATTTGCCCTGCCGTTGGCGCTAATTGCTTGCGCCTGCACAAGCGCTCAAAGCGAAGGGGCTATTAAAATGAGTGAATCGAACCCACGCACCGCCGCCGGTACGAGCGATTTCTCCCCTGAAAAGATGGGCTTTCGGCGATTGCAAGCCTTCGAACTTTTCGACTCCATTGCTGGCATAACTCTTTCTGCAGCATCGATCGGAACACAGGGTGTTTCGGATTCAAGCATGTCCTTTCAGGTCGATGGGAGATGGTCGGAATCAAAAATGTCCCTCGTGTCTGAACTGACTCGCGGCCGTTGGTCGATAGCCGACGATAAGTTATGTATGATTCCCGATGACAGAGATGTTCGATGTGGATTTATTTGGGCAAACCTTAAAAAAAAGCAGTTAGTCATAGAATACGAAGAAGCCAAAACTGCGGATCGATTCAAACTATACTCCGTAACGAAATAACATCTCTTCTTTGTTCGGGAGGTAAATATGCCTGACTATAACAGCGTCAAGGACAAGATGAATTTTGGAACCGGATTGAACGCTGGTGATATGAACCAAGCGCTCAAGCGCATCTATGAGCATTCGGCCATAGCCCGAGGTTGGATCGATACTTGGCTCGCGACGCACGCCTCCATAGATTTTAACTACGTCTCAGGGGCATTCGAGGGTCAAGTCCTAATCACATCAGATGCCACCACGGGTGCCATTATTAGTACCGCCGGTACTGGCGTGCTTAACATCGATCCGTCCCGGCTAACCAACGGCGCTTATATTACTCCAACTGGAGAGGCGGTTGCCTATGATCTCGTGACCGCTCTGACACACGAGCTCGGTCACGCGTTAGAGGGTGCTCTCGATCGGCTAACACCGACCGACTTTGCCGGAGACAATGTTAGGTTGGTCAACCCCGCATTTGCCGAACTGGGCTATCCAGAACAGTTATCCTACCCGGGCAATGATCTGGGCGGGGTGCTGAAGATTGGGCGCCAATATTCAGAATCAAACGCAATTAACATCGCTATTGTGGACAAAGGTGGTGTGGTAAATTACCGAGGAATCTCTCTCGACACCAAAAATACCGATATGAATAACTTCGTAGCAAGCAATGATCTTCTGATCGGATACGGTGGCGTAAACGAATACCATGGCGGCGGCGGGAATGACTATATATACGGCGAAGGTCGCGAGGATATCGTCGGCGGTAACGACAAGTTGTATGGCGACGCAGGTGACGACTTTCTCGCAGGCGTAGAAGGCAACGACGAACTCTATGGCGGGGAGGGGCGAGACCGGCTTTTTGGCGGCAACGGTGACGACAGGCTCGCGGGCGGGAAAGGAAACGATTTCCTCAACGGGGGAGATTATCGCGCCTATTCAGGGTTCACGCCGAAAGCGTTGGACGACGACGGTGTGGATACTGCCGATTATTCGGCTCAGAACGCAACCGAGGATTTGACGAAAGGCATCAAGATATCGGTCGGTAGTGCGTCCGTAGACCAAACGTTTCAGGACGAGCCACACTTTTCCAATGCCGTGTTCGTGCACGACGAGGGCCGGGACGGGGCCAACGACACGCTGATTTCGATCGAGAAGATCGTCGGCACTAGCGCTGTCGATACGCTGAAGATCGACAAGCTCAGTTCCTCGCTCGTCGCAGGTACGGATCAACATGGCGGCCTGTATTCCGTCGATCTGAAAGACGGCTCCAGCGAGACGGAGATCGGCGACCTGATCGATCTCTCCGGGCTGAATGAGGCTGCAAAAGTCGACTTAAATACAACAGCCTCATCGGCGTTGGGGGCAGGCGCATTCGTTGCCGCAAAAAACGCCGGCAACCGCGGCATGCTGGTTCAGAATGCCGAGCGCATCACCGGGAGTAAATTTGCAGACCAGCTCAAGGGCGGTGCAAGTACCAATGAAATTCATGGCGGGGATCTGGGCGACGAGATCAAGGGTGGATCTGGCGCGGACAAACTGTTCGGTGACGATGGCGTCGACAAGATCTATGGCGATGACGACACGAACGAAGCTGACGAACTAAACGGGGGAGCAGGCGCAGACATTCTGTATGGCGGGATCAACGATACGGTTATCGACCCCGATGCCGGAGATCAAATCCACTTCCGGACGAGCGACTCGGATGATCCGCTGCTGTCCGGTGGCAGTCGCAAGACGTCCACCGGAACGACCAGCCTAACGGGGTCGTACTACGACTACGCTACCGATATACACTACGATTATGATGAGGCCACGAAAACGCTGATTGTCCGCAAGGGCAGTGCCCATATGACGATCACAGGCTTTGACCAAGGTGAAGCCGGGATCAATCTGAAGACGGTCGCTGCAACAGAGCCCCTAAGCCCTAGCGATACGAACAAGCCGCCAACGGGCACTGATCCACTCGTTCTCGATCTGAACGGTGACGGCGTGAAGCTTACGCCGATCGATGGACCTCCCGTCTATTTCGATTTGAACCAAGACGGGCTGGCCGATCGCGTTGGCTGGGTAGATGCAAATGATGGGCTGCTTGCCCGTGACTTGAACGGCGATGGCCGCATCACTGGTCTGAACGAACTGTTCGGCACCCAGTCGGTCGATGGTTTTACGGTGCTTGCCGAGAACGATTCAAATCACGATGGCCTGATCAACGCGAGCGACGACATCTGGTCCACGCTAAAAATCTGGCGTGACGCGGACGTCGATGGCGACACCGATACCGGAGAACTGACGTCGATTTCCGATTACGGGATCACGTCGATCTCGCTGAACGCGCAACCCGTTGATCATTCTTCAAACAACAACCTTCTTGCCTTCAGTGGCAGCTACACGCTCGCTAACGGTTCCACACGAGAGATCGCGGCGGCTTATCTGCAATTCAGTCAGGCGACCGCGACGGAAGCTGGCGACGCGGATTATCCCGACGTCGTTTACGATCTGCCCGAACTGACGGTTGCGGGCATCGCCGGCACGCTTCGCGGCGCTGCGGCTGCCGACGCGACACTTCTCGGTGAAATCCAAGGATTGGTAACCGGCGCTCGCGATCTGAATTCGACCGAGTTCCGCGACGCTTTCGAGACGGTGTTGCTCCGCTGGGCCGGTGTTGACACGATCGATCCGTATTCGTCCGGCCAATATGCCAATGCTCAGCACGTTGCTTTCCTGCAAAATACTGGCGTCGTGTCGCCGTTCTTGCGACAGGCGGATGGCACACTTGTCGGCGGCGCGTCCTCCCCGACTTGGGGCCCGATAATCGAAGACGCGTTCGACAAAGCGGTCGATAATTTGCTCTTCCGCTTCGCTACTCAGCTCGCGACAAGCGAAGGCCTGTTGGGCATTGACGCTAACGCAACGATGACGGGATGGTATGCGGGGCTCTATAACGGTTCGCACTACCGTGCCGACCGTGACTTCTTCTACACCAGTGGCAAAGAAATCGGGTACGGCATGGGTCTGTCGGCCGCGCAGGTGTCTGATCCGCTGAAATATTTTGAAGCCGTTGCTCCGCTTGCCCGGAGCCTTGAGCAACCGCCGGGGCCATTTTTCTATGGCTATGCTTGGAATGCGGTAGAATCCGACTTTGGGGCCGGTCTTCAGCTTGGCGGCGTGACGGATGCTGCGCTTATCGAGTTCGCGACCGACCGTCTGCACGGCGTGGATCATCCAATCCAGATTGGCACGAGTGGGGACGACTATCTGTCGGCGGCACCAGACAAGCCAAATATGTTCATGGGCGGCGCGGGCGATGACACGCTAAACGGCGGCACATTCGCCGACAATTACGAATATTCCCTCGGAGATGGCAACGATGCGATCAACGAGACAGCCGATGGCGAGGATGTCGCACCGCGTGATCGCCCGGTCGATCGACTGTTGCTCGTCGGCATCAATCGAGCCGATGTCGATGTTTCCGTCAGCGCAAGTAACGCGGACGACATCGTCCTTACGTTTGCGGATGGTGGTTCGATCACCCTGGCGGGTCAGCTGGCCGGTAATGGGATCGAGGAGATCGTGTTCGCGAATGGCGATCGTGCGACTGCGGGCGATCTCGCAAGCCTCAGCTTGGGAACGGCGCCATCGAACGACGCGGATATCATTACGGGAACCCGCTTCGATGACGTGCTGAACGGCCTCGGCGGGGACGACCATATCGATGGCGGAAGCGGCAATGATCGTATTACCGGAGGCCTCGGCGACGATACGCTCGTGGGGAATTCTGGCGACGATACGTATAGCTACACCGCAGGCGATGGTAACGACGTCATCGATATCCAGCAGAACGACGCCTATTCCGCTTTTACCAATCCGATTGCCGATTTCGAAGTACTCGAGCTTCATGGCATTTCGCCTGACGATGTGACGATCCACAAAAATGGTCTTGGATACGGACTCACCTATATCTTCGGCGGTGCGCAGCCGGGCGGCATCACGGTCCTCGGTGGCGACAACGATATTGGCATTGACGAAGTTCGATTTGATGATGGGACAGTGTGGAACCCGCATACCATCAAACTGAAGATGATCAGCGGTCAGGCAACTGACGGCGACGATCATATCATCGGAACTCCTGCACCCTACAACACCGACGGTTATTATGGCGGGCAGGACGAGCTCATCGGTGGCAAAGGAGATGATATTCTCGAAGGCCTGAGCGGTCAGGATACGTACCGCTATCGGCTTGGCGACGGGAATGACACGATCATCGACGGCCAGGATCTCGCCGGCGTAAACACCCTGTACTTTGATGATTTGATGCCTTCCGACGTTTCGTTTTCGACGATAAACGGCGCCAATGTCGATCTCCTCATTACCGTCAATCGACCCGAAGGCGGTTCTATCCGTCTCACCGTCGGTCCAGGTGGCGACGAACTTAGCTACGGCTCGGTGCTGTCGGGGGGCTTGATTTTCGCCGATGGATCGACGGTCTCTCTAGGCGACGTCATCAAACACATTGCCGAGACCAGCGCGACATCCGGCGACGACCGGCTGCTTGGGTCCGGCAACGGCGACGTCATCAATGGGCTCGGTGGCAACGACTACATCCACAATGATGGGCCCGGTGTCATCGACGGCGGCGAAGGCGACGACGTGATCGAGGCGTGGAGCGGGCAAGTCACTGGCGGACACGGCGACGACATCATTCGTTTTGCATCGAACATCATCTATAGAGCTGGTGACGGCGACGATGTCATCGAACCCGGTCCCGAAACGAATGTTGCTCTTGTCGGAATCGACGCCGCGAACGTGACCTACGGCTTTGCCGATGATCGGCAGTCGCTGATCATCCAAGTGGGAGGCATCGACCCCGGTTCGATAAAACTGAACGGAATCTTTGGGGCGCTCCCAGCGACAATTACTTTCGATGATGGCTCGTCGCTGACGAGCAACGACATTGCCGCTCTGCTTGCGCCCACAACTGGCACGAGCGGCAACGACACGATCCTTGGCGTCGCGAGTTTCAGCGATACGATCACCGGCATGGGTGGCGATGACGATCTGTCGGGCGCACTCGGCAACGACACCTATGTCTACAATCCCGGAGACGGGGACGATACCATCCACGATGGTGGAACAGCCTACGAGCGCGATGTCGTCCTGCTTCACGGGATCGCGACATCCGACGTTACGGTCACACGCGACGGCAACGACGCTGTGCTGTCGTTCGGCATTCCCGAGCAGGGTTCGGTCCGTCTGGTCGATCAGTTTCTTGGCGGCAATATCGAGCGCATCCTGTTCGACAACGGCGAGCGCTGGACGCAAGATGAACTCGTTCGGCAGACTGTATTGTTCGGTCAGGACGATACCCTCGCCGCGACCAACATGGACGACTCGATCGAAGGCACCGGACTCAGCGAAACGATCGAAGGAGGCCTTGGCGACGACGTCATTCATTCAGGTGGCGGACACGATGTCATCGTGTTCAATCCTGGCGACGGTCACGACAGTATTGAGGATCTGACCGATCTCAGCATCATTCGGCTCGGCGTGAACGCCGACGATGTGACAGTGGTCGAGAACAATCCTCCGAACTCGTTCGGGCCACTTCAATATTATTTCCTGATCAACTCGACGGGCGAAACCATCACGTTTGCCGAGGGGAGCCGAACGCCGTTCGTCGAATTCGCCGATGGTTCGCGCTGGTCGCCCGACGACGTCCTTTCCCACATCACCGTGCTAGGCACATCAGCGAGCGACGACCTCCAAGGGCTTTTCGGTCCCAACAACGAAATCTTTGATGCCAAGGGAGGGAACAACGACGTTGTGACGCCGTGGGGCGGATCCGACACCTTCCGTTACCATGCCGGTGACGGCTTCCTGACGATCGATCAGATATACGCTGCAGAGCAGAACAATCAGGACCCGGACCTCGATACGCTCGAACTGCACGGCATTAATCCCGCGGATGTTATCGTATCGTTGGAGCACGCCTATCACGATTGGGGCGGCGACGATGTCACCCACACCGCTCCGCTCGACCTCGTATTCCGCTTCGCGGGGCACGACGGGGCGGTGATTGTCAAACGCGCCTATCACGAGCAGTCATGGATGCCCGCCGTCTCAGCGCTCGAGCAGGTGCGCTTCGACGACGGGACCGTCTGGAACCCGACAGACATTGCAGCACATGCCGGCGTTTACGGTACCGAGAATGCTGATATCCTTTTCTCAAGCGATGTCGGCGGCGGCATCATTCGCGGCGGTAACGGTGATGATCGCATCTTTGGCATCACCGCTCACGATGAAGTCCATTGGGCCAAGGGCGACGGGAATGATCGGCTAACGCAGATCGAGGGCGCGGGAATACTGGTCCTCGATGATGTTGAGCCGAGCGAGGCGCTACTGGTGCGGAGCGGCAACGATCTGCTGCTGACGATTGGCGACGAAACCATTACAATCGTCAACCAAGTCGCTCCCACCTCTTCTTATCTCCAGACGTTGCCTGACGGAACGCAGACGCGGATATTCAACGAAACAGGACTTCGTGCCATCGAATTTGCAGGCGGATCACAGCTTACGCGCCAACAAATTTACGAGCAGCTTCCCAACACGGGGGATGCAGGGTCGAACTATCTGTGGGGGTCGCGCTGGGCGGAAACGATGAGCGGTCTTGACGGCGACGATTTGCTAGAGAGCCAGGAAGGCAATGACACGCTGGATGGCGGCAATGGCTACGACACCTTGAGCGGGGGGGATGGCGATGACCTCCTGACCGGTGGACTGGGCGACGACAACCTCAATGGCGGGGCCGGCTCTGACACGTACCAATGGTCGCCCGGCGACGGCAACGATCATATCAAAGATAAGGGCGGCCGCTACGACGGCACGGATACGCTTCGCCTGAGCGGCGTCACAGCGGACGACATCGAACTTGCTCGAATCGAGACGGCATCGACCGACCTTCCGTACGATGCACTGCGTATAACGATCAAATCGACCGGTGAAGTCATCACCGTCGATTCGCAATATCTGGTCGACTTGCTTGCCAACGATTTCCTGAGCCGGTTCGACGGCAATCGCGACAGCTGGGAGGATGGGGGATGGGGTGACCGTGGCCCGCTTGGGAGGACGTCGCTCGACGGCGAGGGTGATGGCGGCGGCAGCGGTGCGACCTATTCGCTCACCGATATTGTCCGCGGCATCGAGCGCATCGTTCTCGACGACGGTACGATCATCGATCCGTTCTCGGACACGATCGTGCGCCGTGTGGACGGCACCGAATATAACGATCAGCTCGAAGGAACGGTGGCCGATGAGACCTTTAGCGGCGGCGCGGGCTTCGACACGATTAACGGTTACGGCGGTACGGACACCGCAATCTACAACGGCGATGCGGCCGACTATTGGATCTCGCGCAATCCAGACGGCTCGCTAACGGTCGAAGACAAGACCGGTGCCGAAGGCGTCGACACGCTGACCGGCATCGAGATCCTGAGATTCAGCGACGATGATGTCGCCGTGACGAGCGTGCCGGCGTTGGGGACCGAAGCAAACGACGTGATTACCGGCTCGGTTCGCGATGACATCCTTTACGGGTTGGGCGGCAACGACCAGTTCACCGGCGGGGCGGGCAATGACTTTGCCGATGGCGGAGATGGGGTCGATCAGGCTCGCTATGTGGGGTCGTCGACCGACTTCTGGGTAAGCCTTGACGAATATGGGAATGTTGCCGTGGTCGATGCGACCGGCGCCGAGGGTTCCGATCTCTATCAAAATGTGGAATCGGTCTATTTCGCCGGTGACAACGTCACAATCCAGGTCGCCGATTTGCCTACGCAGGGGACGTCGAGTGACGATACGCTGAGCGGCACCGCCGGTTCGGACGTGCTGTTCGGCTATGACGGGAACGACACCATTTCCGGCTCGGACGGCAACGATCTGCTGGGCGGCGGAGACGGCGACGACGTCATCGACGGTGGTATGGGCAATGACCGGGCGCAGTTCGATGGTCCTTCGAGCCACTACCAGATGGGCCTGACCCCCGAGGGATCGGTGGTGGTCAGCGACACTTGGAGCGGTGGAGGGCGGGACGTTCTGACCAACGTCGAAACGCTCTATTTCGCGGGTGACCACCGGGTGATCGGGACCGCCGACCTTCCGGCCCTCGGCACGGCCGGCAACGACACGATTGCCGGCTCCAGCGACTCCGATCTGCTCTTCGGTCAGGGTGGCGACGATGTCATCACCAGCGGCGCCGGCGATTGGGATATCGTCGATGGCGGTGACGGCGCCGATCAGGTGAACTTCGCCGGATCGTCAACGGACTATAAACTTAGCCGCGAACAGGACGGGTCGCTTTCCGCGTGGAGTGGCGTCGGTCCCGGCGATTTTGACTCGCTGCGCAACGTCGAAACTTTGTATTTTGCCGGTGATGACGTCACCATCCAGGTTGCCGACCTCCCGCCGCTCGGTACGGCCGGCGACGACCTGATCGTCGGAACCGATCGTCCCGAAAACCTGTACGGCAACGGCGGAAACGACGTGATCCGCGGCCTGGCTGGCGACGACTATCTCGAAGGGGCCGATGGCGACGACAGTCTGGAAGGCGGCGGCGGTTCCGACTTCCTATATGGCGGCGACGGCTTCGACACCGCCCAATATGCCGGGACCATGGCCAGTTATTCGCTCAGTACCTATAACGGCTATGTCTCGATCGTCGATGGCGACCCTTCGACCGACGGCGACGACGGAACGGACACGCTCCTCCAGGTCGAGCAAGCGCAGTTCAGCGACGATACAGCGTCGCTCGCGCTGCCGATCGTCCTTGACCTCGATGGCAATGGCGTGTCGCTCGTCAGTCTTGCCCAGTCCACCACCCGCTTTGACTGGAACGGCGACGGGGTGGCCGATCGTACCGGTTGGATCGGGCAAGGTGACGCTTTCTTGGCGTTGGACCGCAACCATGACGGACTCATCGATTCGGCCAACGAGCTCTCGTTCGCGGGCGACAAGGCAGGTGCGAAGTCCGATCTGGATGGTGTGTCGGCGTTCGACAGCAATGGCGATGGAAAACTTTCGGCGGCCGATACGACTTTTGCCGACTTCCGCGCTTGGCAAGACGTAAATGCCGACGGCGTGAGTCAACCGGGCGAGCTTCGACGCCTGAGCGATCTCGGCATATCCGCAATCGATCTCGCGGGTGCAGCGGTCAATCGGTCGTGGGAGTGGAACACCAATATCGTCGTGAACACCGGCACGGTCGAGCGCGCCGATGGCAGTGTGTCCCAGTTCGCCGACGCCGGTTTGAGTTATTCGGTTTCGGTCGCGCCGGCGCCGGAGAACGCGGTGCTATCCGGCGAGGGGAAGGGGCACGATCGGCACTTGCCGCGCGACGTCGTGACTCTATTGCAGTCGCCACGGCTGGTCGTGCCGATCTCGTCCTTGTTCGATCCAGAACTGCCCCGGACACCTTTCGGCCACCTGCAGGCGGCGGCGCAACTCTCCGAACAGATTGCTGCGTTCGTACCTGGTTCGGCGTCGGATTGGACGATGGGCCAGCCGGACGGCAATAAATTCGGCGAGACTTGGCTCGCGGCACACCATCGTTCGGCAACCGGGCCGCAGATACAGGCAAGCGTCTCCGCGTTTTGAGGAGACCGTATCGGTTGAATGGCAGATGTCCGCCACCCTGATCGGGTGGGGCGGAACGGAAATATAACGATGGGTGATGCCGACCCTAATCGAGCATCGCGCGGCGCATTGGGTATCTGCTATCAGCGAAGACACTTGGCTGCACCGGTAGCGAACGTTCCAATGTGGAGGTCGAAGGGCACTGACCAATCATCCCGCCGTCCTAGGACGAGCACCTCCTGACAACCTTTGAGATACCGCAAAGCTGGTCGAGTTACCGGCATTGAGTGCAAAGGTAGCCGAGAGGTAGGCTGCCTTACTGCCTCATTATGCCATTGCAACGAGCCATTGGCGTTCATGGCGTGTTCCCTTCACCCGCTCCAACTCCACACAGATATGCATCGAGCGACGGCGAATTCGCGCAACACTCCGGCCTGTGGCCCTTCGCCTTGCGATAATCCCGGTTCGTCCCGCACTCGCTCGCGTGCGCGGCGGGCTGGTCGATATTGCGGCCAGACAACGCAACCAATTGACCCGCTGATGCTTATATCGCCGATGAAAAGTCCCGACGCACCCACCAAACAACTGACTCGATCCTATCGATTGTCGAAGGAGGCGAGCAATTGCCTGACCATCGCCATCGGCAGCCGATCGACCGCCGATGCGGCCGAACTTATCGACGAGGCGGTCAAGCTGGCGACTCGTGCCCTCGAATTGCGCGAATGCGCCTGATCCGCACCTGACCTATCGCGCGCCGCGCGCCGGTGCGCCGGCTGGTACACCGACCGGATCGGCGCGCAGCAGCGACCAGCCCGGCGGCAGATAATCGACCGACATGTAGAAATAGAATGCGCAGCTGCCGTCGCGGCGATAGCTGCCGCCTTTCAATATGCCGAATGCGGTGGTGCCGCTGAACACTGGTGATCCGCTGTCGCCGCCCTTGCACGTCGGCCCCGATACGGTGACCCAGGTCGGCAGACACGCGCCGCCGCAAATGTCGCCGGCCGGCGCGAAATCGGTCAGTTCGACCAGCGCACAACTAAAACCGGTGCGCTCGCCGCGATGGCACACGAAATCTCCCGCCCGCGTCGCGGCGCGGGTACGCTGCCCGGTCACCGGCCGCAGCCGCGTCTTGGCCGTATCCGCGTAGAACAAGGCGGGCAGGGGGCCTGTGCTGCCGTTGATCTGCAGGTCGCGATACCCCCAGCCCCATTGGGCGATGAAATCGAGCGACACCACGCCGTGCTGCGGGTCGCGATAGGATAGCGCGTCGAGGCAGTGCGCGGCGGTCGTCACGCCTTGCTTCTGACCATCACTGACATTGAAGCCGGTGGTGCACAGATAGCGCTTGCCATCGACCGGGCTGACCCCGTCGACCCGTGAGCCGCCCGCCACGTCGAGATTGACATCAACCTGGTTGACCATGCGGATGCGCACCGGCACGCCCGCGATTCCCTCGAATTTGGCCTTGAGTGCATCCGCCCCCGCGGCCGCATTGGCGCCGCCGACGATCACCACCAGCTCGCCGGTGCGCGGGTCGAGCCCCATGCTCGGCGGGCTCGGCAGTGCCGCGCGTATTTCCGCCTGGTGCCAGGTCATCGCCCAGATCACCCGGTCGCGCGTCACCTTCGCGCCGGTGCGAAATATGATCGGCACGGTGGTGCCGCCCGCACGCACGCCCATCGCGGCAACCGGCACGTCGCCGGTCAGATAGACCAGGATGCGATAGGCCGGCTTGTGCTCGATCGCGATGCCCGCGAGCCGGTCGCGGTACATCTCCTCGATCCGGTCGGTCGCCGCGACGCTTTCCTCCTGCGCGGTCAACCGGCGCACCGCCTCGGCGACCGGTACGCCGAACTGCTTCGCATATTCGGCGGCATCGCGCGCGATCGCGTCGGCCGGGGTTTCCATGATCGCCGGGGCTGGCGGGGGTGAGGGCGGGGGCAGGGGAGCATTACTGATGACCGGCGGCGACGGTTGCGTCTGAGCGAAGGCTGGTCCGGTGGACACCGCCATCGCCGCCGTCAGCAGCACCCCGAATATCAACCTCAGCACGCCCTCCCGCTATCATCACCGCAATCGCTTGGCGAGCCACGCCGCGTGCTGTTGCTGTTCACCCATCACCAAACATCTACGCGTTGAAATCCAGTGTGAACGGCGGGGAGATGGCGCCCCGCGTTCCCCCTCGCTAAAGCGCCACCATGCTCCGCCTCACCGAACTGGCCTTACCCCTGCACCACCCGGACGAGGCGCTTCCCGCCGCGATCTGCAAGCGGCTGCGCATCACGCCGCGCGAACTGGTCCGCCACGTCGTCGCACGCCGTGCCCATGACGCCCGCGACAAGACCAACATCACGCTGGTCTATTCGGTCGATGTGAACGTGAAGGACGAATCCGGCGTTCTCGCCCGCTTCAAAAAGGATCGCAACGTCCAGCGCACGCCCGACACGCGTTACCATTTCGTCGCCAAGGCGCCGGAGGGCGGCACCGCGCTCCGCCCGGTGGTCATCGGCGCGGGCCCATGCGGCCTGTTCGCCGGCCTGATCCTCGCCCAGATGGGCTTCCGCCCGATCATCCTCGATCGTGGCAAGGTGGTGCGCGAGCGCACCAAGGATACCTGGGGCCTGTGGCGGCGCAGCGTGCTCAACCCCGAATCCAACGTGCAGTTCGGCGAAGGCGGGGCAGGCACTTTTTCCGACGGCAAGCTCTACAGCCGGATCAAGGATCCGCGCCATCTCGACCGCAAGGTGCTGACCGAATTCGTCAAGGCCGGCGCGCCCGAGGAGATCCTGACCGAAGCGCATCCGCATATCGGCACCTTCCGCCTCGTCACCATGGTCGAAAGCATGCGCGAGACGATCGAGGCGCTCGGCGGCGAATATCGTTTCGAACATCGTGTCGACGGCATCGACATCGCCACCGATGCCGACGGCGCGCGGAAAGTGCGTGGCCTGCACCTCCACAATGGTGAATATCTTGAGGCCGACCATGTCGTGCTCGCGATCGGCCACAGCGCGCGCGATACCTTCGCCATGCTCCACGCCGCCGGCGTCCATGTCCAGGCCAAGCCCTTCTCGATCGGCGTGCGCATCGAACATCCGCAATCCTGGATCGATACCGCGCGCTTCGGCGCCAGCGCCGGGCATCCGATCCTCGGCGCGGCCGATTACAGCCTCTCGCACCACTGCAAGAACGACCGCACCGTCTACAGCTTCTGCATGTGTCCCGGTGGCACCGTCGTCGCCGCGACGTCGGAGGAAGGGCGTGTCGCGACCAACGGCATGAGCCAATATTCGCGTAACGAACGCAATGCCAATTCCGGGCTGGTCGTGGCGATCGACCCGGCGCGCGACTATCCCGGCGACCCCCTCGCCGGGGTCGCGCTGCAACGCCATTGGGAATCGCGCGCTTATGTCGCGGGCGGATCGACCTACAAGGCGCCCGCGCAGCGCTTGGGCGATTTCCTCGCCGGTCGCCCCTCCACCGCACTGGGTCAGGTGATTCCGTCCTACCGTCCCGGCGTGCACATGACTGACCTTGCCGAATGCCTGCCGGAGTTCGCGGTGACCGCGATGCGCGAGGCGCTGCCGGTGTTCGGCCGCCAGATTCCGGGCTACGACCATCCCGATGTGATCCTTACGGGGGTGGAGACGCGCACCTCATCGCCGGTGCGTTTCACGCGCGGCGGCGACCTGCAAAGCCTCAACACCGTCGGCCTTTTCCCCGCCGGCGAAGGCGCCGGTTATGCCGGCGGCATCCTCTCGGCGGCGGTCGACGGCATCAAGATCGCAGAGGCGGTCGCGTCGAGCCTGACCGGCGCGCCCATTCCGCTGAACCGCTGAGGCGTCGCATTGTCGGGCCACCATTTTCGCGGCTAAGCACGCATTCCATGGGAGCGCACGACATGCGGATCGGCAGGCGGGGAATGATGGCGGGCGCGGCGGCGCTGTTCGGCGCGAACGCACGCCGCGCAGTGGCGTCGGCGCCCTCGCGCGACTGGAAGGCGCTTGGTGACGACGTAAAGATCGAGATGACATGGGCCTGGGATCTTTATCGCCAGCATGCCTGGGGCAAGGACGAGATCAAGCCGGTCAGCGCCACCAATTCCAGCTTTCCGCTCAAGGCCCATCATCTCGGCCTGACCCTGATCGAGGCGCTCGACACATTATGGGTGATGGGTCTCGACAGCCGCTTTCAGGACGGGGTCGACTGGGTAAAAGCCAATGCCGATTTCGACGTCGATGGCGAGGTGTCGGTATTCGAAACCTCGATCCGCCTTGTTGGCGGGCTGCTCTCGGCGCATCATGCCAGCGGCGATGCGGTGCTGGTCGCCAAGGCGCGGGACCTTGCCGACCGCTTGCTGCCGGCGTTCGATACGCCGACCGGTTTCCCCTATCGCTTCATCAACCTCAAGACCGGGGCGGTGCGTGACGCGGAAACCAATCCGGCCGAGATCGGCACCTTTCTGCCCGAATGGGGCACGCTCAGCCGGCTGACCGGTGACCCGCGCTATCATGACGTGACCCGGCGCGCGATGATCACGCTGTTCGAGAAACGCTCGAAGCTCGATCTGCTCGCGGTCAAGATCGACGCACGCACCGGGGAATGGCTCGACCGCCGCGCGACAGTCGGTTCCTATGCCGACAGCTATTACGAATATCTGTGGGACAGCTGGCAATTGTTCGGCGACGGGGAATGCCGCCAAATGTACCAAGTCTGCACCGCGGCGATCCTGCGCCATCAGCAGCAATGGCGCGACGGCAAGTTATGGATTGCCGATGTCGATTTCGAAACCGGCAAGGTGATCAACGCCGAACAGGACGAACTCGCTTCCTTTTATGGCGGGCTGCTCGCGCAGGGGGGTGCGATGAAAGAGGGTGCGGCGCTCACCGAAAGCTGGGCCGCGCTACAGGATCGTTTCGGCGTGCTGCCCGAGGGCTATGACTATGCCGCCGGCAAGCCGATCGCGGTCGGCAACGCGCTGCGCCCCGAACTCGCCGATGCCGCGTTCAACCTGTGGCTGCTCGATCGCAACCCACGCTGGCGCGAAGTTGCCCGCACCCATTTCCTCGCGATGAAGCGCTGGAACAAGGCCGAATACGGCTATACCGACCTCGCCGACATCACCAGCGATCCCAAGCGCCAGGCCGATCATTGCCCCGGCTATTGGTGGTCCGAACAGATGAAATATTATTATCTGATGTTCTCGAACACCAAACGGTTCGACTATAAACGCAACTATCTCACCACCGAAGGCAATGTGTTGCTCGGCTTCCGCCGCGGGGCGTAGCGCCGGGATAGCCACGCTTTCCGTCGTCCGTCTCGCGTCATCGCCTGGCCGTCAGCGAAGCAGAGTGCTCACGCAGCGGCGCGGCATGTTGTTATTCGTCATGTCAAAGAGCGAGACGGCGGTGGGCAAGGGTGCCGTCAAGGGCTGTGCTAGCGGCGAGACGGGCGAGATTGAATCGGCGGAATGGCTTTGTTTCGAGCCGAAGCGCTTTCGATGCGACGCAATTGGGATGCCGCCTTCCCGCAGCTGCGGGAATTTCTGCGGGAACAGCTTTTTTTGAGCGTTCTGCGGGAAGCTGCGGGAAAAACTGCGGGAAAATCGGCGGGTCTGCACGGGAATTTTGCGGGCGCTTTGCGGGAATATCGGGAAATGGCGGGGGCGGAAGTCATGGTTTTCCGGTTCCGAGTCAGCTGATTCAAATGGTCGGCCGATGGGGCTTTGCCATCACGCGGGGCACCTCCGCCGGAAAGCGGGCATGCCCACATTGAACGGCGATCTGAATCGAGCCGGCATGCAGCCGGATATCGCTCGGACCTGGGCGACCGCCTCTGCGGACCATAAGCTCCCGGAGAATCGAAAGGCCGAACCACGCCCATCTTTCCCGACGACGTTTTCACCGAACCGAGCGATGCCGACCTCGATACGCTCGCCAATCTCGGCCCGCTGCGTCGGCTCGCCGGTACATGGGAGGTGCGCAAGGGTGTCGATCTCATCCCAAGGCCGATGGGCCGGAGCGTCGCACCTTCATCGAGCGCATCGTTTTCGAACCGATCGATCCGCAGGCCAACGGGCGGCAGCTCTTCTATGGCTTGCGTTACCATATCCACATCACGACCGAGGAAGAGGACATCACTTTCCACGATCAGATCGGTTATTGGCTCTGGGAGCCGACGACCGGCCTGATCCTGCAGACCGTCGCCAATCCGCGCGGCCAGGTCGCGATCGCCTCGGGTCAGGCAAGCGCCGATGCCGATCATTTGTCGCCGGTCGCCGAGCGCGGCCAGACCGAATACGGCATCTGCTCGACCGCCTTTCTCGAATACGCCTTCCGCACCGACCGTTATCAGATCGACGTGACCTTCAACCCGAATGGCAGCTGGAGCTACATCACAGGCACCATGCTGACCGTGCACGGGCGAAGCGAACCCTTCGCGCACCGCGATGGGAACACGCTGCTGCGGGTGGAGAGGGCCAAACCCAATCCGTGGTTTCAGATCGTTGCGGCGAAGAGAGCGGGTTACGCAAATGCCTGCGGCGTGACGGAAATTGGGTGGATAGCAGCCGCCTTAGCCCGTAAGCTGGAAGTTATGACCAAACTGCATCTTGCTGGTTCGATCGCGTTATGCACTGCGGCATTCGCCACAGGTATCGCGGTTAAGAGCTGGTGGCTGGATCATCGTCTCCGGGAAAACCCATGCTCGGTTCGGACGTGGCAGCCGGAAATAGGCTACATTGACCAATCGCTTGACGATCGTAATTGCCTGCCACTGGGGAAGCCGCAAAAGTTCAGGGGCGAGTGGAATGATTTCGCAATGGGCGGCGGTTTTCGCGCCGACGGTGACGCCTCGAACACGATTTACGACCTTAGCGCAGACGGCACGACAAGAGCGCGGTTACAATGGTTAGCGGGAAGTCGTGCGGCACCAGAGTTCTTCTCCGGACACAGATATCGGATAGAGTTCATTGGCAGAGCGGGTCGTCGGGGCAATGGTTTGATCGATGCACGACCTGACGTGATCGTCATGGATGACATCGTTTCAGCGAGCATGCTGCGCCCCACTGAAAAAATGAATGGCCGCTAATCGACAGTCGCCATTCGACCGATCTGCACCACCTCTTGTACGTGGCGGCGAAAGCGTATCATCGAACGGCGGTTCGCGCCCCATTCAGACGATAGACAGTACCGCCCTTCATCACGAACTGCACCTGCCCGAACTGAGCAGGGTCCTTCAGCGGATCGCCCGCAACCGCGACGATATCGGCATAGCGACCGGTTTGCACCGATCCGATCAGATCCCCCGCGCCGATCAGGTCCGCCGCGTTGCGCGTTGCCGCGAACACGGCGTCGATCGGCGCCATCCCGTTGCCGATCAGCAAGCCGAACTCCATCGCGTGATCGCCTTCGCCAAGATCGGTGCCATAGGCGATCTTGACCCCCGACCTGATCGCCAGCGGCAGGTTCTTCTTGGGCAGTAGATCGTTCGCCAGTTCCTTGGCAGCCGTGCCGGGTCGGAGCAGTTCCGGGTGATCGCGCGCGGTCGCGTAGAAAACCTCGTACACCGTCAATGTGGGCACGAGATAAGTGCCGCGCTGCTTCATCAGCGCGAAGGTTGCCGCCTTGGCGAACGACCCGTGCTCGACCGAATCCACCCCGGCGCGAACAGCGTTCTCGATCGCGCCCGCAGGGTAGATATGTGCCGCCACCTTCATGCCAAGCGCATGGGCGGTCTCCACCGCGGTCTTCATCTCGTCGTTGGTCATGAGCTGCTGATGCGGGTCGTCACCGGTCGAGGCGATGCCGCCGGACGGCATGATCTTGATCAGGTTCGCTCCACGGCGCTGATGTTCGCGCACGCGGATGCGCGCCTGTTCGGGCGTATCGACAATCCCGTTGTCCCATCCCGCATGGGTGAGATTGCCGTCCAGTCCACTGCGCGGGTCGCCATGCCCCGCGGTCGGGCCGAGCGGTTCGAGCGACACCCATAGCCGTGGTCCCTCGATCTTGCCGCTGTCGATCGCGTCGCGCACCGCGACGGTATCGTCGCCACCCCCGACATCCCGCGCACTGGTGAAGCCCTGTTGCAGCATCTGGCGCGCGAACATCGCCCCGTCGAACGCCCGGTCGAGATCGGAATGGGTGAGCCAGTCCTCGGTGGCGTTGGCGCCGCTCGGCAGCTTGGCGGAAATATGGACATGCGCGTCGATAAAGCCGGGCAACACCGTGGCGGTGGACAGATCGATGATCTCCGCGCCGGCCGGGGACTGATAGCCCGGCTGCACGCTGATGATTCGATCGTCGCGGATCAGGATCGAAACCTGATGTGCCGGCGTCGCGCCATTGCCATCGATCAGCGTGCCGGCATGGATCACGACATCCTTCGCCAGCGCGGGCACCGATAAAAGCGCGACCCCCGCGATACCCAAAGTCGCCAATCGCCGTGTCATGATGCGCCCCTTATATATCAGGCGAGGGGTGGCATGGCTGACCCGCGGTGGCAATCTCGACTGGGCGGGCTACTGGGATTGCCCGGGTTTCGTGGATAAACATCGAAAATCCGCGGTGACGGAAACAATCGGAGAGCCTGAAATGGACACGCTGCACCTCGTCGATCCCGAACTCCGCCCGTTGCTTCAGGCGTGGCCGACGATGACGATCACCGAGGAGAACCTCGTCGCGCTGCGCAACCGCGAATTGCCGCTGCCGCCGATCGACACCAGCACAACGGTGCTGGAGACACTGACCGTCTCCGGGGCCGAAGGCGCACCCGCGATCGGCCTGCACATCTACAAGCCGAATGTTTCGACTGGGCCGCTGCCTTGCATATACCATATCCATGGCGGCGGTTTCATCAGCGGCGCGGCAAAGGGTCTCGAAGCGATTCATCGCCCGATGGTCGCCAAGCTCAACTGTATCCTCGTCTCGGTCGACTACCGCCTCGCGCCCGAAACCATCTTCCCCGGTGCGATCGAGGATTGTTATGCCGGTCTCGCCTGGACCTTCGCCAATGCCGATCGGCTCGGCATCGATGCGACGCGGATCGGGGTGATGGGCGAAAGCGCGGGCGGCGGTCTTGCCGCGGCACTCGTGCTGCTCGCGCGCGACCGCGGCGAGTATGCTCTCGCCTTCCAGCATCTGATCTACCCGATGATCGACGACCGCACCTGCACATCCACCGATCCGCACCCGGTCACCGGCGAATTCATCTGGCACGCGCATAATAATCGCTTCGGCTGGACCGCGCTGCTCGGCCGCGAGCCAGGCGGGGAGGGGGTGTCGCCCTATGCCGCCGCCGCCCGCGCGCAGGATCTGGCGGGCCTGCCGCCGACCTTTATCGCCACCGGCGGTCTCGACCTGTTTCTCGAAGAGGACATTGAATATGCGCGCCGCCTGATGCGTGCCGGCGTGCCGACCGAACTGCACGTCTATCCCGGCGGGTTTCATGGTTTCGACATCATGCCGGGCACGCGCGTCGGTGGCGCGGCCAAACGCGATAGCCGCGCCGCGCTGATGCGTTTCCTCGAACAAAAAGCCTGACCATGGCCGGCGCATCATTTCAGGCCGCTTCGGGCCAACCTATCGGATAGGTGTTGTAATGGTGCCGCGATCCGCTATGGCGTGTGCACGACCGAAAGAGTCGAGGGAGAGCGCCATGGAAGCCTTGCTGAAGCAGACACCGGTTCAGGCCGTGGTTGTCGCTCCCGAAATGACCACCTTGATCGGTATCGGCTGCATCGACGGCGTCGTGCTGCCCGCCGATTCCGCTTTGCTCGTCTTCTGCTTTGGCGGTGTCGGCTTGCCCGCCACGCTGCGCATCGCCCATGACGCCGGTGCCGAGCCACTCGGCCAGGCGGCGGAAGGTGCTGCCAGCCTGTCGCTGGTCGTGACGCACGAAGTGCTTGGCCGCTTGTTCGGCTGGGATTCGGCGGCCGAGCATGGTCGGCGCTATCACCTGACGTCAGAACAGCGCGCGATCGGCCTGGCGCTGCGCGATTATCCGCCGGGCACTTTTTGCGAAGCTTATCGCACCGGCAAGAGCATCGAATTGCTGTGCGAAACCGGCCGCCTTCTTGCCGATGGCGATCTCGTTCCCGTGGCTGTCGATGGCGTATTGTCGCTCGCCGACAGTCGTCGCCTGGTCGATGCGCGGCGCATCATCGACGAACGCTGGTCGGAGAAACTGACGCTCGATGGCCTGGCGCGTGCCTGCGGCATGAACCGCGCCAAGCTGACCCGGGGTTTCCGCGAACTCTATCGCTGCACCGTCGCGGAGGCCTTGGCCGAACGCCGCCTTGCCGAGGCGAGCCGCCGCCTGCTCTCGACCGACTTGCCGGTATCGAAGATCGGCTATGAAAGCGGTTATCTCAACAATGCCAGTTTCGCGCGCGCCTTTGGCCGCCGTTTCGGGGTTTCGCCCAGTGAATATCGCGGCCGAACGCTCGCCGCGTGACGGTTTCTCGGCGCGGGCCGAGCGACCTGTCCTGCGCCGCATAAGCGTCGCCGGGAGAATTGCGTGTCCGACATGACCACCGACGGCGGCGGATCGCTGGTCCGTCGCGCGATGGACGCGGTCAACGCCCATATCGTCGATCACAAGCTGCACGTCGGCGACACGCTGCCGGGCGAAGGGTGGTTCGCCGAACAGCTCGGCGTCAGCCGCGCGGTGATGCGCGAGGCGTTCGGCGCGCTCGCCGCGCTCGGCCTGCTCAATGTCGGCAATGGCCGCCGCGCCCGGGTCGGCGCGATGGACGGATCGGTCATGGCGACCTCGCTGACCCATGCGATCAGCACCGATCAGGTTAGCGTATCGGAGATCTGGGACGTGCGCCGGACGCTCGAAGTGCGCACCGCTGCGCTCGCCGCCGAGCATCGCAGTGACGAGGATGCGGCGCGCATCACTGAGCTGGCTGAAGCAATGGCCGGCGACGATGTCGATATGGCGCTGATCACGCGCTACGATATCGAATTCCACCAGCGCATCGCCCGCGCCGGCGGCAACGCGCTGTTCGTGCAGATCGTCCAGTCCTTCGCGCCCTTGATGCAGATCGCGGTGCCCGCCGCGTGGCGCACACGCGTCTCGATCGAACGGCGCGGGCTGATGATCGAACGCCATCGCGCGATCGCCACCGCGATCGCCGCGCGCGACCAGATCGCCGCACGGGTCGCTATGGAGGCCCATTTCGACGCCTCGGTCGGCGCAGTGCTCAGCGAGCTGGTTTAGTCCCGCAATTTGGTCCGCCACAGGCTGGCGGCAAGCAGCAGCGACACGATCGACGCGCCGATCCACA
Organism: Sphingomonas sp. UYAg733; assembly: GCF_054057355.1. Taxonomy (NCBI): domain Bacteria; kingdom Pseudomonadati; phylum Pseudomonadota; class Alphaproteobacteria; order Sphingomonadales; family Sphingomonadaceae; genus Sphingomonas; species Sphingomonas sp. UYAg733. Next base: position 19,385 of record NZ_JBSRZE010000004.1, on the reverse strand, counting down.
CCCAGATCGCCGCACTGAAATCATAATGCCGCACGCCGTCGACCATGGTCATGCCGTTGTCGATGAGCTTGCCGCTGACCCGCTCCTGAATTGCAGCGCCGAGATAGGAGAACACGCCGACCATGCCGAGCGCAGCGCCCGCGACGCGTTTCGGGCAGATATCGATCGCGAACAGCCCGCCGATCGACGCGAACAGCCCGGTCATGCCGAGCCCGAACAGGATCAGCGCGAACACCGTCCACAAGGTGCCTATGGGTCCGAAGAATAGCAGCACCAGTCCGGCAATCTCGACCAGGCCGAAGATCAGGTTCACCGGCGGCCGCCGCGCGCCGAAGAAGCGGTCCGAAATATATCCGAAGCCGACCGAGCCGATGATGCCGGCGACCGTGCTCGCCGCGAGCATCGATCCCGCCGCGGCCAGCGAATAACCGCGCGCTTCCTGCAGATAAAGCACGCCCCAGCTGTTGATCGCGTAGCGCGTGACATAGATCGCGGCACTCGACAGCGCGACGATCCACACCGCCGGGATCTTCAATATCTCGAGCTGATCGGCGAATGTCGCCTTGACCGGCGCGACCCGCGCTGCGGTGGGATCGTAATGGTCATCCTTCCAGTCGGCGACCGTCGGCAGGCCCAAAGTGCGCGGCCGGTCCGCCATTGCAAAGTAACACGCGCCCGCCGTTACGATCACCGCGACCGCCGGTCCCCAGAAACCCCATTGCCAGCCAAGCGCCCCGACCAGCACCGAACCCAGCGCGAAGGTCAGGCCCTCGCCGACCGAATGCGACGCCGCCCAGATGCCGTAATAACGGCCGCGCTCCCTGTTCGAGAACCAGCTCGCGATCGACACGATGCTGGCCGGCGCGCCATAGCTCTGGAACCACCCGTTCAGGCCCCAGAACAGCGCCGCGAGCCACACCGTGGTCGCGAAACCCATGCCGATATTGCACAGCGCCGACAGCAACAGGCCCATCGCCATGAACAGCCGCGCATTGGCATGGTCGGCGATGAAGCCGTTGATCAGCTTGCCCGCCGCATAGCTGTAGAACAGTGCCGAACCGATCTGGCCGAGGTCGTCGGGCGTAAAGATATTGGCGTCGATCAGCGGTTTCTTGACCACGTTGATCGCCAGCCGGCAGGTATAGCTGAACGCGTAACCCGCGGTGATCGCGATGATGATGCGCAGGCGGTAGCGGCGGAAGGTGGAGTCGATATCGATATCTGTTCGGATCGGTTGATCGGGCTCTGTCGCGAATACGCCCAGCATCGCGACTCTCCCCCGCCGTCGCCGCCGGTCGTTACCCGCGGTTCATCACGCGAGCATAGTGTGCGGGCCGGGCGGATCAACCGTCGACTTCGGCCGGCTCAGCGCAGCGTCAGGCCGTTCTGGTGCAAGCGCCACTTCATCTGGTCGAAGCGATCCTGGCCGAAGAAAGGCTCGCCATTGAACACCATCAGGGGCACGCCGTAATGCCCGCCAACGCGCTGTGCATCCTGCGATGCGTGGATCGCCGCATCGAGCCGCTCGGGTTCGGCCGCCACCATCGCATCCAGGTCCGCCAGGTCGAGCCCAGCGCGCTCGGCGGCGCGCTTCAAATGATCGCCCTCGTGCCAGTTATCGACCGAGCCGTCCCAGATCACGCGGCTAACCTCGTCGATGAAGCATAGCCCGCGCCCGCGCTCGGTCGCCACCTGGCCGAGCCGGGTGAGGCGGTGGATAAGCGGTTGTTCCTTGGGATAGGTCCGTGTCGCCATATCCATGCTGACCGGATCGGGCACCGGCCAGCGCAGCGGCAGCCCGACATATTCCGCGCTGCGATGAATGTCGCGCATCAGATAGCTGAACCAGAGCGGGTCGGAATTGGCGAAGAAATCAGGCTGGCGGACCGCGATCGGATAGACGATCCGAACATTGCAGGCGACGTCATGGTCGCGTTCAAGTTCGACCAGCCGCCGCGTGAGCAGGTAGGAATAGGGCGACCGGAACGACCAATAGAGATCATAGGTCAATGTCACGATGCGTTTCCCCTCAAGCGCGGACGAAAGCATTGATGATCGCACAGAGCTGTTCGGGTGCATCCTCCTGCAGGAAGTGCCCCGCATTCTCGATCGTCACATGCGCCTGGCCTCGGGTACCGGGCACGCGATCGAGGAACGGCTTCGCGCCGCCCGCCGTCACCGGATCCTTGTCGCTGAAGCAAGTCAGCACGGGCTTGTCGAAACGCTCCAGTACCTTCCACGCCGCGATGTTTTCGGCCACCGAAGCCTGATCCGGCTTGATCGGCACCAATGTCGGGAAGATGCGGGCGGCGCTCTTGTAACTCTCATCGGGATAAGGCGCGTCATAGGCGGCGATCTCCGCCGCGCTCAGATCGCGGACCACGCCGCCATTGACGATAGAGCCGGTGGGGAAGGGATCGACCTTCTGGCTGAACTGCCGCCAGGCCTCGAACGCCTCGGAGAAATTGGTGCCGGTCGGCAAACCGGTATTGCCAATGATTACCCGCGCGAAGCGGTCGGGAAAGGCGGCGACCAGCCTGAGGCCGATCAGCCCACCCCAATCCTGACAGAACAGGGTGATTCCGGTCAGGTCGAGCGCGTCGAGCCAGGCGCTCATCCACGCGACATGGCGTTCATAGCTATAGTCGTCGAGTGCCGCGGGCTTGTCCGATTTGCCGAAGCCGATCAGGTCGGGCGCGATCACGCGGTGACCCCCGGCCACGAGCGCGGGCACGAATTTGCGGTAGAGAAAGGACCAGCTCGGTTCGCCATGCAGCAACAGGACCGGCGCGGCGTTGGCGGGGCCTTCATCGACATAATGCACGCGCAGCGCGGTGCCGTCCGCGTCGGTGATGGTTTCGTAATGCGGCGCGAAATCATAATCGGGCAGGGCGGCAAAGCGCGCGTCGGGCGTTCTCAACACTTTCACTTCACTCTCCCGATATATTGGCACTATATATGCCATTGGTTTGGGAATCGTCAACTAGCGGGCGGGGGTTTCCGATTATCCACAAGGCGGAAACCGATATGGTCTGTGCCGAGGCCGGTTTCCTGGAACTGGCGCGCGGCGGGCCGATAGCGCGCGCAGTAATTACCCGCGCAGAGATAGGATCCGCCCTTGATCACGTGCATGTCGGGTCCGGCCGGATCGCGCGTCCATTCCCAGACATTGCCGATCATGTCGTGCAGGCCAAACCCATTGGCGGGAAAGCAGCCGACCGGGGCGCGACCCTTGTAACCGTCGGTGCCGAGATCGCGCTGCGGAAAGACGCCCTGATAATAATTGGCTTTCGGCGTGCCGTCGCTCGCCAGCGGCTCGGGCAGCGCCTTTTGCCCGCCACGCGCGGCATATTCCCACTGTGCCTCGGTCGGCAGCTCCTTGCCCGCCCAGCGCGCATAGGCGGCGGCATCGTCATAGGCGATCTGCACAACGGGGTTGGCGTCGCGGCCGGCGATCGATTCCTTCGGTCCGGAGGGATGCCGCCACTGCGCGCGGACCGCCCAGCGCCACCAGCGCTGATCGTCCGGCGTGGGTATGGTGAACACCGCCGATCCCGGCACCTTCATCTCCGGCGGGGCACCGGGCAGCACGGGCGGGTCGCGCTCGGCCAGCGTGCGATAGCCGGTCGCCTTCACGAACCTGGCGAACTCTGCATTGGTCAATTCATGAGTGTCGATCCAGAAGCCTTTAACGCTCGTAGCGCGGGGCGGTCCTTCCTCCGGATAACGCGCGTCCTCGCCGATCATGAAGCTGCCGCCCGCGATCCAGCGCATCGCCGGGGCGGGATCGGTGCAACGCGCTATCGGAGTGGTATCGGCCGGTGTGGTATCGGCCGGCGTCGTATCGGCCAGTGTGGTATCGGAGCGTCGGTCACATGCCGCCAGCAACAGCAAGGCCAGCGCGATATCGGGCCGAAAATTCACCCCTTGCTTTGCGCGAGGACGGCATCCGCCAGTCGCAGGAAAACCGCGCGGGCAGCATCGACGCCAAGCTCCTGATCGTGGCGCAGGACGCGCCAGCACTGGAAGCTGAGCGATAGGTGCACGGCGCTCAGTTGAACCGGATCGGCATGGACCGACGCGGGCAGGATCGCATCGATCGAGCTGCGTTCGATGCGTAACATGCGTCGATAATCCTGCATCAGGAAAGTCGACTGGAACCGTTTCAGGCTGGCGGTGATGCGAAAGGGCAGGATTGCCTCAAAGACTTCGCAGCGCCGCGCGGCGAGCTCGCGCATCTGTTCGCGCCATGTGACGGAGGTGAACGGGCGGAGCATGACCGGCAGCACACGCGCCTCGATCGCCTCGGACATTTCGCGGTAAAGCGAATCCATATCGTCGAAATGACGGAACACGGTGCGCAAGCCGACCCCGGCGGCCTCCGCGACGCGCACGGCGCTCGGCTGGACATCGCCGCCCTCGACCAGATCGAGCATCGCCGCGACGATCTTCGCGCGGCTCGACACGCTACGCTCGCGTCGTCCATCAACCGGCTTTGGTGTGGCGCCGGCTGGTTGGGTTCCGGCTGGTTGGGTCCCGGCTGGTTGGGTCATGGCCATGCGGTCATTCTCGAGCTCCAGCCTGGGGGATAAACTGGCACTATACGCGCCAATAGATCGGTGGCAACATGAGCATATAGAAGGGGAGGGATCGATGCCAGCCGCCGACCGGCGCGTAAAGCGCGCTGCTGTCATCATTGCCGCCCTCGCTGCGCTGGCTGCGGGCGGCTATGCCCTGTTCCAGCACTACGAGATTTATCTGCCCGGCATTATCGGCCAGTGGCGCGAGCCGATCCTCGATAATCGGCCGATCGCGTGGGCGACAGGACCAAAGGTGGCGCCGGCGGGCAAGCGGCCGCCCAATATCATCCTGATCCTCGCCGACGATCTCGGTATGAACGATATCAGCCTGTACGGTCGCGGCGTCGCCAATGGCGCGGTGCCGACACCGAACATCAATGCGATCGCGACACAGGGACTGAACTTCTCCACCGCCTATGCCGCCAACGCGACCTGCTCGCCGTCGCGCGCCGCACTGATGACCGGGCGTTATCCAACACGCTATGGCTTCGAATTTACCGCGGCGCCGCCGTCCTTCGCCGCCAACCTCGCGCATTCCAGCGGGCCTTCACCCTATCCGATGGTCTATCACCGCGAGCTCGATCACGACTTGCTTGATTATCCCGACATGGGGGTGCCAGCGAGCGAGATCACCATCGCCGAAATACTGAAGGCGCGCGGCTATCACACGATGCATATCGGCAAATGGCATCTGGGCGAGTCGAAAGCGCTGCGCCCCACCGGTCAGGGTTTCGACGAGAGCCTTGGTTTTCGCGCGGGGGGTGGCATGTACATGCCGCCTGGTGACCCGAACGTGGTCAATGCAAAGCTGCCATTCGACCCGATCGACCGCTTCCTGTGGCCCAATCTGCCCTATGCCGTTTATTGGGGCGACGATCAGCGCTTCAAGCCGGTCGGTCACGCCACCGATTATTTCACCGATAATGCGCTGAAGGCGATCGAGGCGAACCGAAACCGACCGTTCTTCCTCTATCTCGCCTATAACGCGCCGCACACGCCGCTCCAGGCTTTGCGCTCCGACTATGACGCATTGTCGCAGATCAAGGACCATAGCCAGCGCGTCTATGGCGCGATGATCCGGCAGATGGACCGCCGTATCGGCGACGTGATGGCCAAGCTCAAGGCATTGAAGCTGGACGACAATACGCTGGTCATCTTCACCAGCGACAATGGCGGGGCGTGGTATACCGGCATCCCCGATCTCAACGCGCCGTATCGCGGATGGAAGGCGACTTTCTTCGAAGGCGGCATCCGCGTGCCGATGATGATGCGCTGGCCCGGCCATATCGCGCCGGCAACGACGCCGGTGATCGCCGATCATCTCGACATCTTCGCGACGATTGCGGCGGCGGCGGGGGCGAACGTGCCGAGCGACCGGCCGATGGACGGGTTCGACCTGCTCGGTCGGGCGCCGAAACGCGACGCGCTATACTGGCGCTCGGGCGATTATCGCGCGGTGCGCCTGGCCGACTGGAAGCTGCAGGTGTCAAAGCGCCCGGACAAGGCGTGGCTGTTCAACCTGGCGATCGACCCGACCGAGAGGATCGACTTGGCGGCGCGCGAACCGCAACGGGTCGCGGCGATGCGCAAGCTGATCGAGCAGCATAATGTCGGCATGGCCAAGCCGCTCTGGCCAGGCTTGATCGAAGGGCCGGTGCGTATCGACGTGCCGCTCAACGCGCCGTGGAAACCCGGGCAGGAGTATGTCTACTGGACGAACTGAGAACCATTCCCCAATATGATCCTGAACTTGTTTCAGCGTTCGAACGAGACGGCGTTCATCGAACATCGTCTTCGGCTGGCCGGGGGGGCACGCTTAAGTTCGGACGCTGAAACAAGTTCAGGGTGACGGGTCTTTAGGGCCGGTGAAGCGTTCGGGGTCGCAATGAAAAACCTCTGGTTCATCACCAACCCCTCGTCCGGCTCCGCCACGCCGGAGAAATGCCAGGCAATCGAGGCGGTGTTCGCGGAACGCGGGCTGAACCTGGTCGGGCGAACCGGCTTTCCCGACGAGCCGCTTCCGGCTGCGGAATCGCTCGACACGGCGAAGGTCGATACGGTCGTGCTGTTCGCCGGTGATGGGACGATCAACGCGGCGGTCTGCGCGCTTGCCGATTGGGACGGTGCGATCCTGATCTTGCCAGGCGGGACGATGAACTTGCTGGCCAAGGCATTGCACGGCAACGCCGATCCCGCCGCGATTATCCATACCGCACATGAGCACGCGGAAAAGATCGCTTTGCCCTTTGTCGAAGCGGGTGAGCGCCGCGCGCTGGTCGGCCTGATCCTCGGCCCTGTCGCGAGCTGGGTACGGGCGCGCGAAATGGTCCGCGCCGGCAAGGTGCGCGGCCTCGGCCGGGCGATGCTGACGGCTTGGCGACGGACCTTCGCGCGCGGCATCAGGCTGGAAGGAGTGCGGGGTTTGCACCATCGTGCGCAGGCGGTGTTCGTGCGGCCGGAACTCGACCATCTCGATGTCGCGGCGGTCGATGCGCGTGATTTCCGCTCGATCACCGCGCTCGGCTGGGAATGGCTGACCGGCGACTGGGTCGCGGCGACGGCGGTCACCCAGGTTCGCGCGACGGTGATCCGGGTTGCCGGTCGCAAACCCGCGCTTGCCTTGTTCGATGGCGAACCGGTGATGCTTGAACCCGATATCCCGATCAGCGGCGGCATGACCGCGCGACAGTTTCTGAAGACCGTGGAGGCAACATGATCCGCTTGTTTCATGTCAGCGACGTGCATTTTGGGCGCGAGGACCGCGCGGCGATCGCCTGGTTCGAAGGGCTGGTGCATGCTGAAAAGCCCGATGCGGTGATTATGACCGGCGATCTGACGATGCGCGCGCGACGCCATGAATTCGCCGCCGGCCTGGCCTGGCTGCAGGGGCTCGGCGTGCCGACCACGGTCGAGGTGGGCAATCACGACCTGCCCTATTTCAATCCGATCGCACGCTTCTTCCGGCCCTATCGCCGCTATGAAGCGGTCGAACGGATGATCGAACAGCCGCTCGACCTGCCCGGCATCATGATCGTGCCGATGGTGACGACGGCGCGTTTCCAGTGGCGGCTCAACTGGTCGAAAGGGCGGGTCAGCCGTCGATCGCTGCAACAGGCGCTGGCCCTGGCGGAATCCGCGCCGAAGGGCACATTGGTGTTCATCGCCTGCCATCACCCGCTGATCGAGCCGCGCACCAGCGCAACCTCCGCGACGCATGGCGGTGTAGCGGCGTTCGCGGCATTGGCGCAGGCGGGGGCGGTGGCGGTGCTGACGGGGCATGTCCATGATCCATTCGACATCGTGCATGAAGTCGATGGGCGAAAGGTGCGAATGATCGGCGCTGGAACCCTGTCCGAGCGGGTCCGCGATACGCCACCGTCATTCAACGAGATCCGGGTCGAGGATGGGCGGTTCGAAGTCGTGTTACGGACCCTGGGGCCTGAACCGGATATGGTGTTGCCCAAGGAAAAAGTGGATCCGGTTTAGCCGAGGCGTCGATATTTGGAGGCTATTTCTCCTCTCCCTTCATGGACGGGGTTGGGGGGAGGGTGCGATCGCGGAGCGCCTCGCTCGGCGCATAGCGCTGACCGGGGGCATCGAGCTCCGACGCCGCCGAACCCTCCCCTACCCCTGGCATAAAAGGGGGGAGAGAGAACGAGGGCGTTCCATTACTTCTGCAACTTTGCTTGACTCCATCTTCAATCTGTAGTTTCTGTCAAAACAGAAATATCGGAACAGGAGGAAGAAATGGCAAGCTTGGCCGCGACACCCTCAGCGCTACGGTTCCGCCAACCCGCGCCGCGCAACACGACCGTCGTCGATCCGCGCTTTCGCCAGTTGCTTGGCGATGCGGGCTGGGCATGTCTGCCACCAAGCGTTCGCGCGCGGTTCGGGCGTAAGGCGCTGGCGACGCAGACGATCAGCTATGTCGGCGAAGTGAGCGAGTGTCGCATGAATCTCGCCGGGTGCATCCTTGCCAACCTCTGCCGGCTGGTCGGCGCGCCCTTGCCACTCAACTCCGATACAGGCGTTGCCGCAGCCGTCTGCGTGACCGAGGATGCCGCTGGCAGTGGCCAGTTCTGGAGCCGGCAATATTGCCGCCGGAACGGTTTTCCACAGGTTATCCACAGCTCCAAACGCTTCGCCGGACCCACCGGGCTGGAAGAATATCTCGGCATGGGGTTCGGCATCGCGCTGACCCTGAGCGTCGAGGCCGAGGTGCTGTATTTCGACAGCGACCATTATTTCTGGCGTGCGGGTCCATTGCGCCTGCGCCTGCCGAGCTGGCTCGCACCGGGGAAGTTGCGCATTGGCCATGTCGATTGCGACCATGGCTGGTTCGCCTTCACGCTCGCGCTCGACCACCCCTGGTTTGGCGCGCTGGTGCGCCAGACCTGCCTGTTCACCGAATATCGTCCGGGAGCGGCGTCATGAACGACCCAGTGTTCATCACCTTGCTGTTCATGCAGGTTGCGATGGGCGGGTTCGACACCGTCTATCACCATGAACTGACTCAGCGGCTCGCCTGGAAGCCGGGCCAGGCGACCGAGCTGCGCCTGCACGGCGTGCGCAACATGATCTATGCGCTGGTCTTCCTGATGCTTGGCTGGACTCAGCCGCACGGACTCGCCGCTATGCTGCTGATCGGCGCGCTGGTCGTGGAGCTGGGCATCACCTTGTGGGATTTCGTCGAGGAGGACCGCGTTCGCGCGCTGCCTGCGAGCGAGCGCGTGACGCATACGTTGCTCACGCTCAACTATGGCGTGCTGCTGGCGATACTCGCGCCGGTGCTGCTGGCGAGTGCGGCACGGCCGACTAGCGTTGCGATAGAGGGGCATGGCGTCGTTTCGATCCTGTTGAGCATCGCGGCGGTCGGGGTGGCTGTCAGCGGTTTTCGCGACCTGCTGGCGGCGGCGCGCAACCACCGGCTCGACGAGACGCCAGCCGGCGAACTGGCAAGCGCGCTTGGCGAGCGCAAGGCAGTTCTCGTCACCGGGGGCACCGGCTTTGTCGGCCGACGGATGGTCGCGGCTTTGGTCGCGGCAGGACATGATGTCACCGTCCTGACGCGCGATCCCCGCAAGGCGCTCAGACTGGCCACGCCGGTGCGCATCGTCACCGATCTGACCGCGCTGCCCGACGACTTTCGTTGCCATGTGGCGATCAATCTTGCCGGCGAGCCGATCGCGGCGGGGCGCTGGACGGTGAAGCGGCGGGCATTGCTGATCGATTCCAGGCTCACCGTGACCAGCGCGTTGCTGGCGCTGCTGACCCGGCTCGAACATCGCCCCGAGGTATTGATCAGCGGTTCGGCGGTCGGCTTTTACGGGATCGAGGATCCCGGCGCGATCGACGAGAGCGTCGGACAGGGCAGGGGTTTTGCCGCCGAGCTCTGCGCGCGCTGGGAGGCGGCGGCGCGCCAGGCCCAGGCGCTCGGCATTCGTACCGTGCTGCTGCGCACCGGGCTGGTGCTTGGCAATAGCGGCGGGATGCTGGCCAGCCTGTTGCCGGTCTTCGAAGCCGGGCTTGGCGGGCCGGTCGGGCATGGGCGGCAGATGATGAGTTGGATCCACCGCGACGACCTGGTGCGCCTGATTGTCGCCGCCGCCGCCGATGAAGAAATCCATGGCGCGCTCAATGCGACGGCGCCCAGTCCGGTGAGCAGCCGCGCCTTTGCCACTGCGCTCGGTCATGCCTTGCGCCGCCCGGCGATCCTGCCGCTCCCCGCCGCGCCGCTTCGCCGCGTGTTGGGCGACCTGGCCGAAGAGCTGCTGCTTGGCGGGCAGAAGGTGTTGCCGGTCAAGGCGGTCTTTCACGGCTTTCGCTTCCGCTATCCGCGCATCGAACAAGCGCTGGGCGATCTCGTCGGGCATCGGCAGAGAGTATAGCGACACCGACACGGCCGTTTGTCGAAGCCAGGTTGCTGCATTGACCGCGGGCGAGGCGGACCTGAAGCATTTTATCGGACGAATTCGCGGCGCCGTTTGCGTGTGGCAGTCTTGTCCCGACAATAAGAAAGAGCGAGCCCGGATAGGTCCGGGAAGAGATGCATCACCACACCCCATGCCATGGTTGAATCACCGCAGGCGACAGCGTTGAGAGGTGGAGCGACGAGAGATATGGGACACCAGTAATGTCCCGTTTCTCTGAATGCCGCCTCCAGACATCGGGATATAATTTATTAAATGTCAGATACTTAATATGAAATAGGCAATGTTGAGCAGTGCCGGACGTAGGAGATATGGGACATCGAGCCGAGCCTGAAGTCGAGCGGGCTTTCGCGCCCCAAATGTCATTTCATGCGAGTTTCCGACGTGGTTTGCCTGAGCGCTCGCTGCTCAGCACGGAATGAATCGGATTGAATTTTCGGTGCTCTAGCCGAATGGAGCCTCCGCCTCAGCGCAGCCAGCGCCGCATATGGGGGAAGGGCGCGGTACCCGTTTCCGCGGCATGACGGGGATCGATCGTCATGCCCCAATATTGCAGCATCGGCAGGCCGATATAGGAGCCGCCGGCGTAGGTTTCGGCAAGATGGCTGCCGCCACCGCGATAACCGCCATCGTGAAACACCGTGCCGGGTTCGAGGTCCATTGCGACTGCGGCGGCGTAGGACCAGCACATTGCCGCCATTTCCTCGGCCGGATCGGAGTGGACATCGCACAACGTCTGGCGGATCGCCGGGTCGGTCACCGCGATATGGCCGGCCTCGTGCAGCAGGTCGCCAGGCCAGGCGAGACGATCTGGATCGACGAGCAGCGCGCCGTTGCGGATCGACATGCCTGGCATGAAGCTCGCGTCGCCGAGTGGCTCGACCGAGGTCCGGATGCCGACACTTTCGACGAACGAGAGGATACGTTCAGTGAGGTCGTCCGGAGCGATGGCTGTGCTTGGGGTCGTGCTTGGCATGTCCATGTCCAATTCTAACTCAATCCACCAGTCTGAAAAGCACGGTTCGTGAGCTGTACCCTAGCGGTCGACCGGTTTGCCGATCTTCGTTCGATCGCGGCTCCAATAAAAGAAGAGCGGCCGACCGAGAATGTCGCTGATCGGTAGCAGATCAACGCCAAAATCGGTGCGACCATAGCGGCTGTCGGCGGCGCGATCCCGATTGTCGCCGAGTACGAAGACATGGCCAGGCGGAATGACGCGCTCGGGCATTTCGTCCCCTTGGCTTTCGCCCAAATCCATGATCCTGTGAGAGCCGGCTTCCCCGGCAAGCTGTTCTTCCCAGATTCTGCCCGGTTCATTCTCATAAATCGCCGCGCCGATGTCCTTCAGTCTGGGCGGTTTCCCGTTGATGATGGGAATGCCGGCCCGCATCGCGATCCTGTCGCCGGGAAGTGCGACGACGCGTTGGATATAGATGATGTTACGTGTCGCGACATTAAGGACGATAGTGTCGCCCCGGGCCGGCTTACGCCCGGCCCGCATATCGACGAGAATTCTGTCGTTGACCTGTAAGGTGGGCAGCATCGATTCCGCCGGGATGTAGAAGGGCTTGTAGAGCGCGTGGAAGGCTTTGAGGGTGAAGTTGCTCGCGATGGCGCCCAGTGCAAGGATCGCTATCAGGCCATACCAGCGAGACCAGCGGCTCTGCGAGAATCCATCTCGGCTGGCTCGCCACGTCCGGCCAATCGAATAACCATATGCCGCCACGACCACGATCAGGATTGCGGATCCTATGGTGATGAAGACAACGAAACCGGGCCTTGGCGCAATGGCTCCGATCAGTGTGAGGACCAGTAGAAAAAGCGTCGGGGTGACAATCGCCGGGATTGCAGGTTTCAGGCCCTCGACCCGTAAAATCCCCAGACCGGGCGTCAGCAGGTTGAGCGCGGTCACGCCGATCCGCGCGATGATCGATCTTTGTGCGCCGGCCATTCCCGAAACTCCCCCGTCCAAAACTTAACGCACGCCAGAACCCGCACAAGCGAAAAGGGCGGCCCGTTGCCGGACCGCCCTTCGCGTGTTGGTATGAGAATTGTTTAGCGCTTCGAGAACTGGAAGCTACGACGGGCCTTCGCCTTGCCGTACTTCTTGCGCTCGACCGTGCGGCTGTCGCGGGTCAGGAAGCCGGCGGCCTTGACGGGCGCGCGCAGGATCGGCTCGAACTTGGTCAGCGCCTGGCTGATGCCATGCTTGACCGCGCCGGCCTGGCCCGAAAGGCCACCGCCCTTGACGGTGCAGACGACGTCATAGGCACCGTCGCGCTCGGCGACGCCGAACGGCTGGTTGATCACGAGACGCAGCGTCGGACGTGCGAAATACACTTCCTGGTCGCGACCGTTGATCGTGATCTTGCCCGAACCCGGCTTGATCCACACGCGTGCGACGGCGTCCTTGCGGCGACCGGTCGCATAAGCGCGGCCCTGCTTGTCGAGGATCTGCTCGCGCAGCGGCATCGGCTCACGCACGACGACCGGCGCGGCCGGCGCGTATTCGTCACCGGCAAGGACCGGCGCCGACGACGCCACGGGTGCCGGCTGGTTGGTCAGGCCGGCGAGATCGGAAAGCGACTGGCGATTATCGGACATTAGTTGCCCACCTTGTTCTTGCGGTTCATCGAGCCGATGTCGAGAACCTCGGGATTCTGTGCTGCGTGCGGATGCTCGGTGCCGGCGAAGACGCGCAGGTTGCGCATCTGCTGACGGCCGAGCGGGCCGCGCGGGATCATCCGCTCAACGGCCTTTTCGATGATCCGCTCGGGGAAACGACCCTCGAGGATCTTGCCCGCAGCGACGCCCTTGATGCCGCCGGCATAACCGGTGTGGCGGTAGTAGATCTTGCCCTTGAGCTTGTTGCCCGTGAAGCGGATCTTGTCGGCGTTGATGACGATGACATTGTCACCGCAATCGACGTGCGGGGTGAAGCTCGGCTTGTGCTTGCCGCGCAGGACATTGGCGATGATCGACGCTGCGCGACCGACCACCAGGCCGTCGGCATCGACGATATGCCACTTCTTTTCCACTTCGTGCGGCTTGACCGACTTGGTGGTCTTCATCAGCGCCTTCATGGGGCCAGGACCTTTATCGTTGAAACGGAACGCGCCGCCCAACAGGGGACGGCGCGATTGAGGCGGCTAATGATTGGAAGGGGTGTGAAAGTCAAGCGATCCGCGGGTTTCGTGACGGGTATCATGATACCGCCCTGTTCCGGCAGAGCTTAAAGCGCTTTCTTTCCGATCGCGTGCGCGGCGGCGGTGGCGGCGATGAGCAGCAGCGCGGCGTTGACTTGATGCGCCACGGCGATGTCGATCTGCACACCGCTGAGCAGGGTGGAGATGCCGAGCAGAATCTGGAAAATGACCAGGGCGATCACGGCATAGGCGGATCGCCGCCCGCCCGCGCTCGCCGCGCGCCAGGCCAGCACGATCAGGCCCGCCGCCGCGACAAAGGCGAACCAGCGATGGATGAACTGAACCACGACCGGATTGTCGACAGCGTTGCTCCAGCCCGGGGTCATCATCGGCACGCCGGCGGGGAACACACTGTCGCCCATCAGCGGCCAGCTCGAAAAAGCGTATCCGGCATCGAGCCCGGCGGTGAAGGCGCCGAAGACGATCTGCACGAACAACAGGAGAAGCGCGGTTGCCGCCAGCGGGGTCAGCCGAGCCGCTGTGCTCAGTCGGTGCCGCGCGACCGCGCGCAGGTCGAACGCGGTCCATATGATGCCGGCGAGGATCACCAGCGCCGCCGCCAGATGCACGGCGAGCCGCACATGGCTGACATCGGTGCGCACCGACAGGCCCGATGCGACCATCCACCAGCCGATCGCGCCTTGCAGGCCGCCGAGCGCGAGCAGCGCGGTCAACCGCCAGCCATAACCGGCCGGAATGCGCTTGCGCACTGCGAACCAGATCAGCGGCAGCGCGAACGCCATGCCGATCACCCGGCCGAGCAGGCGGTGAAGATATTCCCAGAAGAAGATCGCCTTGAAACCGGCGAGCGTCATCCCCTTGTTGATCAACTGATATTCCGGGATGCGCTGATAATTGGCGAACTCCGCCATCCATTGTTCGTGGGTCAGCGGGGGGATGATCCCGCTGATCGGCTTCCATTGCGTGATCGACAGGCCCGATTCGGTCAGTCGGGTGATGCCGCCGACCATGACCATCAGCACGATCAGTGCGGCGACCGCGAACAGCCAGATCGACAGGGCGCGCGGGCGCGCGGGATACAAGGTTGGAGATACCTGCAACATGCGGTGCGCCTAGCCGGAAACCGGCTGCGCGTCGATTGCCGGCGAGCGCGACCAAACAGTCCGCTCCGGTACAAAAAAATCTCGATGATATATTGTAACCCAAGCGTGGTTGTGCCACATGGGCTGCACGATGTCGGAACATGTTCACCCCCGCTATCTCGGCTGGATCGAGTCGCATGCCGATCGCATGGCGATCGGCCTGTCGGGCCTATGCATGGTGCATTGCCTGACCAGCGCGGTTCTGTTCGCGCTTCTGTCGACGGCGGGCGGATTGCTGCTCGCGCCGATCTTCCATGAAGTCGGGCTGACCATCGCGATCGGCTTCGGCATCATCGCGCTGGGCCGGGGCATCCTCACGCATGGCTATATGATGCCGGCGGCGGTCGGTTCGATGGGCCTGGGCATCATGGCTGGCGCGATGACCTTGCCGCATGACGGCAGCGGTGGGGAGACGATCTGGACGCTGGTCGGTGTCGGTATCCTCGCGCTCGGTCACGACCTCAACCGTCGCGCGGTCAACTGACCTTAACCTTGCCGATTGGGGCCATAGCGCCTAGATTCATTCCCATGGCCGCGCATCATCATCACCACGAACCGCAAGGCGCCGATCTTGCCAAAGCGGCACAGGCGACGCTCGAGAAGTCGGGCGAGCAATGGACCGCGATGCGCGAGCAGATCTTCAAGGCGCTCGCCGGGTTCGACAAGCCGGCATCGGCCTATGACATCGCGGAGGCGGTGTCGAAGTCAGAAGGGCGTCGCGTCGCCGCCAACAGCGTTTATCGCATCCTCGACCTGTTCGTCGCGTCGAACCTCGCGCGACGCGTCGAAAGCGCCAACGCCTATGTCGCCAATGCGCATCCCGATTGCCTCCACGACTGCATTTTCCTGGTCTGCGACTCTTGCGGGCAGACCGTGCATCTCGATGACGATCACATCACCAAGGGCGTCCGCTCGGCCGCGGCGGCGACCGGTTTCTCGCCGGTGCGACCGGTGATCGAAGTGCGCGGCACGTGCGCCGAGTGCGATACACCGAACTAGGGATTGGTGGCGCTTGGCAGAAATCGCTTCAAACAGGGGATCAATGCTAGCTCATTTAAGTCTTGGCGGTGATGGAGATGAAGTCGCCGCCATTCAGGACGTCGAGCGCGAATTCGGCGTGCGCATAGACACTCGAGCGGCGGATGGCTGGCTCACGGTTGGTGACGTTTATGATGCCGTTCTCGTCGCCCTTCCCAATTATGTTGCTAATCAACCCAGTACCTGGCGTCGGTTCTGTCGCGTTTTGTGTGAAGCGAGTGGTGACGACCATGATCTGATCGACCGTGGCACGGTCCTATTGGGACCGCAGTGGAGTTTGGCGGCGAAGGTTCGATCTCTTTTTACCCGCTAAGACTCGCTTCGCTTCAGCCAAGCGCCTTCCCCATCCGCACGCCGGGCACCGGTGGCCCTTCCACCGTCATCTTCATGACCCGCTCGATCGGTTCGTAGCCGCACGCCAGATAAAGCGGTTCGCCCGACAGCGTCGCCATCATCTCGGCGCGCTTGAAACCGGCCGCGCGCGCCGCCGCCTCGGACAGCGACAGGATCAGCCGGCCGACGCCGCGCCGCACAAAATCGGGGTCGGTATACATCGCGCGGATCCGTGCCGGTTCGGTCGCGGGGTCGAGCAGGCGGTCATCGCGCAACTCCTTGCTGTGATTGCCGCCATAAAGTGTCGCGCGGTGGCTCCAGCCGCCGCAACCGGCGAGGCGATCGCCGTCCTCGATCACGAAATAAGTACCGTCGGCGATCAATTGCGTATCCAGCCCCATGCTCAGCCGGCTCGCCGCGACCTCTTCAGGCGACAGATAGGCGCGTTGCAGCGATTCGATTGCGCGGTCCATCAGGACGGCGATCGCCGGAATGTCGCCGGCGGTGGCGATGCGGTAGGAGAAGGCGGGCGGAGAGAAGTTGGTCATTCCCCTATGTCGTAGGGTCATGCACGCCGCGTCAAGAAGCCGTGCAGGTTGATCCGCGGCAATCGACACGAGTTTCCGCCTCGTCTAAGCTCATGCCATGTCTGACGTTCCAGAAACGCCGTTGCTCGACACGGTTCATACACCTGCGGATCTTCGCAAACTGCCGGTGGCCCAGCTTCGGCAACTCGCCGACGAGCTTCGCGCCGAAACCATTTCGGCGGTCGGCACCACCGGGGGGCATCTTGGTTCGGGGCTCGGCGTGGTCGAACTGACCGTCGCGATCCATTATGTGTTCGATACGCCCGACGACCGGCTGGTGTGGGACGTCGGTCACCAATGCTATCCGCACAAGATATTGACCGGGCGGCGCGACCGGATCCGCACGCTGCGCATGGGCGGTGGCCTGTCCGGCTTCACCAAGCGCAGCGAGAGCGAATATGACCCGTTCGGTGCGGCGCATAGTTCGACCTCTATCTCCGCCTCGCTTGGCTTCGCGATCGCCAACAAGCTGTCGGGCAAGCCCGGCAAGGGCATCGCAGTGATCGGCGACGGCGCGATGTCGGCGGGCATGGCCTATGAGGCGATGAACAATGCGGCGCGCGCGGGCAACCGGCTGATCGTCATCCTCAACGACAATGACATGTCGATCGCGCCGCCGGTCGGCGGGTTGTCGGCTTATCTCGCGCGGATGGTGTCTTCGAGCGAGTATCTCGGCCTGCGCAGCCTGGCCAAGAAGCTGACCCGAAAGATTTCGCGCCGGGTGCATCAGGCGGCCGAAAAGGCCGAGGAATTCGCGCGCGGCATGGCGACCGGCGGAACCCTGTTCGAGGAACTGGGCTTTTATTATGTCGGGCCGATCGACGGGCATAATCTCGATCACCTCATTCCCGTGCTGGAAAATGTCCGCGACGCGGCGGAAGGGCCGATCCTGGTCCATGTCGTGACCAAGAAGGGCAAGGGCTATGCCCCGGCCGAGGAATCGGCGGACAAATATCACGGCGTGCAGAAATTCGACGTGATCACCGGCGCGCAGGCCAAATCACCGCCCGGCCCGCCAGCCTATCAGAACGTGTTCGGCGCGGCTTTGGTCGCGGAAGCGGCAAAGGACGACCGGATCTGCGCGATCACCGCGGCGATGCCGTCGGGCACGGGGCTCGACAAGTTCGCTGAGGCTTATCCCGACCGTTTCTTCGATGTCGGTATTGCCGAACAACACGCGGTGACCTTCGCGGCGGGCCTTGCGGCGCAGGGCATGCGGCCGTTCTGCGCGATCTATTCGACCTTCCTGCAGCGCGCTTATGATCAGGTCGTGCACGACGTGGCGATCCAGAATCTGCCGGTGCGCTTCGCGATCGACCGTGCCGGGCTGGTCGGCGCGGATGGCGCGACTCATGCCGGCAGCTTCGATGTCACTTATCTCGCGACCTTGCCCAATTTCGTCGTGATGGCGGCAGCGGACGAGGCTGAGCTGGTGCATATGACGCATACCTGCGTGATGCACGACAGCGGCCCGATCGCGGTGCGTTATCCGCGCGGCAACGGCACCGGCGTCGCGCTGCCCGAGGTTCCGGAACGGCTCGAGATCGGCAAAGGCCGTATCGTGCGCGAAGGCAAGAAGGTCGCGATCCTGTCGCTTGGTACGCGTCTGGCGGAGGCGCTCAAGGCAGCCGATGCGCTCGACGCCAAGGGGCTGAGCACGACCGTCGCCGATCTGCGTTTCGCCAAGCCGCTCGATGAAGCGCTGATCCGCAAGTTGCTGACCACGCATGAAGTCGCGGTGACGATCGAGGAATCCTCGGTCGGCGGGCTTGGCGCGCATGTGCTGACGCTGGCGAGCGATACCGGGCTGATCGATGGCGGCTTGAAGCTGCGCACGATGCGCCTGCCCGATGTCTTCCAGGATCAGGACAAGCCGGAGAAGCAATACGCCGATGCCGGACTGGATGCCGATGCGATCGTCGAGACGGTGCTGAAGGCGCTACGGCATAATAGCGGCGCGGTGATCGAGGGCGCGCGGGCTTAGGGCCTCCCACCTCCGTTCGTTTCGAGCGAAGTCGAGAAACTGACACCGGGAGCCTGTGGCTTGTTTCTCGACTGCGCTCGAAACGAACGGAGGGGTAAGGTCAGCCTTCAAGCCCCCAGATAATGTTCCTGCGCGGCTTCGGCCGCGTTGATCGCGAGGATCGAGCGCGCGTCGCTGGGCTGGCGCGTCTTGCCGCCGCGATCGCTGCCCGCGGCGATGACGCGTTCGAGCAATTCCTGCCCTTCGCTCCACCAGCCTATGCCGCTGGCGGCGTTGAGGTGGCCCTGTTCCCCTGCGTCGACGAAATGACTGCCCCAGGACACCGCTAGGCTGTGCGCGCGGTCGATGTCGATCCATGGATCGTCGCGGCTCGCAACAAGGATCGAGGGGAAGGGCAGTGGTGTGGTCGGCGTCGGGCCGAACGCCTTCAGCTCATCCTGCGCCCTGGCGCGGTCGGCATCGGCCGGCGCGACCAGCAATGCGCCCGCCACCGGCCAGCCATAAGGCTGGCGCGTCAGTTCCGCCCACCAGAGGTGGCTCGGTTTGTTTGAACAGACCCGCGTGCTCGTTAAGTGGAGCGTCTGCCGGTTCATGCCGCTGCGAGAAGCGGTTGGTTGAAGTAGA